>NZ_JAXCHH010000006.1:0-362559 GCF_034043975.1 Tenacibaculum sp. IB213877
TATAATAGTATGCAGACAAAGGTATTCCTGTTAGGGATAGTAGCAGCTGTTTGAGATCTTTTGCTCTAAAAATCCTTTTTTAAAGCAAAAAGCGAGCGCGAATAGCCCGACCTGATGCTATGAAATAGCAAAGGAAACAGCCAAAGAAAGATAAATATGTAAATAGCATACATATATATTGTACAAAATTTGGTTTTGCAATATCTTTGCGCATCTAAATTTCCATTTGTAGGGAAATACGTTTAATACATATTACATATAATGATAAAAATTACATTACCGGACGGAAGCGTCAGAGAGTTTGAAAAGAACAGCACTCCTTTAGATGTTGCTAAGAGTATTAGTGAAGGGTTAGCTAGAAATATTATTTCGGCAAGTTTTAATGGAACCACATTAGAAACCACTACTCCACTTACCACAGATGGTAACTTAATCTTATTTACGTTTGATGCTCCTGAAGGAAAAAAAGCATTTTGGCATTCATCTGCCCATGTATTAGCACAAGCTATTCTAGATTTTTATCCTGAGGCTAAATTAACCATTGGACCTGCCATTGATAATGGTTTTTATTATGATGTAGATTTCGGTGAGGAAGTAATTTCTGAAAAGGACTTTGCTAAAATTGAAAAACAATTTTTAGAAAGAGCTCGTGAAAAAGCAGAATTTAAGATGCGATCAGTTTCTAAAGCGGATGCTTTAGCATATTATAAAGAAAGAAATAATGAATATAAGGTTGAGTTAATTGAAGGATTAGAAGACGGAGATATTACTTTTTGCGATCATAGTAACTTTACTGATTTATGTCGCGGTGGACATATACCTAATACTGGTATTATTAAAGCGGTAAAAATTATGAACGTTGCCGGAGCATACTGGCGTGGAGATGAAAAGAACAATCAGTTAACTCGTGTGTATGGAATTTCTTTCCCTAAACAAAAACAATTAACTGAATATATAGAATTATTAGAAGAAGCAAAAAAACGTGATCATAGAAAGCTTGGAAAAGAATTAGAGCTATTCACTTTCTCTCAAAAAGTGGGTCAAGGTTTACCATTATGGCTACCAAAAGGAGCTGCATTACGTGGTCGTTTAGAAGATTTCTTAAAAGCCGCTCAAAAAAAAGCTGGATATGAAATGGTAATGACACCCCATATTGGTCAGAAAGAATTATATGTTACTTCTGGTCATTATGCTAAATATGGTGAAGATAGTTTTCAACCTATTCATACTCCTAAAGAAGATGAAGAGTTTTTGTTAAAGCCAATGAACTGTCCACATCACTGTGAAGTATACAACCACAAACCTTATTCATATAAAGAATTACCAAAACGTTTTGCTGAATTTGGTACTGTATACAGATATGAGCAAAGTGGAGAATTACATGGATTAACTCGTGTGCGTGGATTTACGCAAGACGATGCTCATATTTTTTGTACTCCAGAACAATTGGATTCTGAATTTAAAAATGTAATCGATTTAGTATTATATGTATTCGGATCGTTAGGTTTTGAAGATTTTACCGCACAGGTTTCTGTAAGAGATCTTGATAACCCAGAAAAATATATTGGTTCTGTTGAAAATTGGGAAAAGGCAGAACAAGCAATTATCAATGCCGCAAAAGACAAAGGTTTAGATTATGTAGTTGAAGCTGGTGAAGCTGCTTTTTATGGACCCAAGCTAGACTTTATGGTAAAAGATGCCTTAGGTAGAAGTTGGCAATTAGGTACCATACAGGTTGATTATAATTTACCTGAACGTTTTGACCTAAATTATAAAGGCAGCGATAACGAATTACACAGACCAGTAATGATTCATCGTGCTCCATTCGGTTCTATGGAACGTTTCATTGCTGTGTTACTAGAGCATACAGGAGGAAATTTTCCACTTTGGTTAACACCAGAACAAGTTATTATACTGCCAATCAGCGAGAAATATCAAAAATATACAGAAAAAGTTTTAACTTTGTTAGAAAATTCCGAAATTCGCGCCCTCGTTGATAACAGAAACGAGAAAACAGGCAGAAAGATTCGTGACGCTGAAGTAAGCAAAATTCCATTTATGGTAATTGTTGGTGAACAAGAGGAGAAAAATGGCACGGTATCTGTAAGAAAACACGGAGAAGGAGACCTAGGAACCTTTACTATTGAAGAATTCATTTCTCTAATACAGAAAGAAGTTAGTAAAACCTTAGTGCCTTTCGGAAATTAAAAAAATAGTAATTTAAAATTTTTAAGTCATAGCAATTAAAAGAAGAGGTGGGCGTCGTCCTGCAAGAATTATCAAGGAAGATCAACATAGAATAAATGAAAAAATTAAATATGTTGATGAAGTTCGTCTAGTGGGCGAAAATGTTGAACAAGGAGTATACCCTTTAGCAAAAGCAAAAGAAATGGCTAAAGAGCAAGAGTTAGATTTGGTTGAAATTTCTCCAAAGGCTGTACCTCCTGTTTGCAAAATTATTGATTACAAAAAGTTTTTGTACGAGCAAAAGAAACGAGATAAGGCCTTAAAAGCTAAAGCTACTAAGGTAACTATTAAAGAAATTCGTTTTGGCCCTCAAACAGATGACCATGACTATGAGTTTAAAAAGAAACATGCTATTAAATTTTTACAAGATGGTGCTAAATTAAAAGCATATGTTTTCTTTAAAGGTCGTTCAATTGTTTTTAAAGAGCAAGGACAAATTTTATTATTAAAGTTAGCTCAAGAACTTGAAGACTATGGTAAAGTTGAACAAATGCCAAAATTAGAAGGTAAACGTATGACTATGTTTATTGCACCCAAAAAGATAAAATAAAACTAAGCTATGACTGTTTAGTTTTTAAACAAAAATATAAGCAAGATAAAAACGAAAAGCAAAGATGCCTAAAATGAAAACCAAATCTAGTGCCAAAAAACGTTTTAAGTTAACAGGTACTGGTAAAATTAAAAGAAAACACGCGTTTAAAAGTCATATCTTAACAAAGAAGTCTAAAAAACGTAAGTTAGCATTAACACACTCAACGTTAGTACACAAGTCTGACGAAACGAGTATTAAGCAACAATTATTATTAAAATAATTGTTTGCTCGGGAATTAATTATTAACCGTGGAGTTAGGCTCATAAAGTGCTTTTACGTAAGCCGCCTACTACAAAAAAATTAAAATTATGCCAAGATCAGTAAATTCAGTAGCTTCAAGAAATAGAAGAAAAAAAATCTTGAAGCAAGCAAAAGGTTACTTTGGACGTAGAAAAAACGTTTATACAGTAGCAAAAAATGCGGTTGAAAAAGGAATGCTTTATGCATACCGTGACCGTAAAAACAATAAGAGAAACTTCCGTTCTTTATGGATTCAGCGTATTAACGCAGGAGCACGTCAGTACGGAATGTCTTATTCACAGTTTATGGGTAAAGTAAAAGCTAATAGCATTGAGTTAAACCGTAAGGTTTTAGCTGATTTAGCGATGAATAACCCAGAAGCTTTTAAGGCAATTGTTGATACAGTAAAATAAGTTTAATAACCTTGCTTATACTAAAAACCCAAACTTTTCGTTTGGGTTTTTTTAACCCTTAACCAAAAATATTGTTATAATGAAATTTATTAAACTAATCATTCTTTTAACTTTCACTTCATCTATTATAGCTCAAACTAGACTAACCAAAGCTCAAGTTGACTCTTTACCAAACACTATAGAAAATCAGTTTATAAAAGTTTATAGGAAAGCCAGCAATTGGCAAGAATATAAAATGATTAAGCGCACCAACTTTTTAAACTTTCAAAAAAATGTGTTAGATAGTGTAGCTACAATCAAAAATGACTCTAAAATTAAATTGGTAAAAATTAATGAACAAGAGGCTATCATCTCATCTCTAAACACTAAAATATCTGAACTAAACAATAATTTATCTTCAGCAATTGATAAAGAGGATAGAATTTCATTTTTAGGAATCCCTTTAACTAAAGTTTTATATAACACTATTGTTTGGGGAATTATTTTAGTTCTACTAAGTGGTTTATTTTTCTTTCTATATAAATTTAACAATAGTAATATTTTAACCAAGCAAGCTCAGAAGAGTTTACTAGAAGTTGAACAAGATTTTGAGCAACATAGAAAAAAAGCTATTGAACGTGAACAAAAACTACGTCGTCAATTACAAGACGAAATTAATAAACAACGTGGCATATAAATTTAATGGATATATCACATAAAAAGAAAAGCAACCTAAAAAGGTTGCTTTTCTTTTTTACTAGATACCGAATTTTTAAATTGTTGTGGTGTCATTAATTCCATTTTTTTAAACTGTCTGTTAAAATAGCTTGTGTTGTTAAATCCTGATTTGAATGCTATCTCTGAAATTCGGTAATCTTTATACTCTTTAATTAATTTCTTTGAAAATTTAATCTTTTCAGAATTGATGTAATCAATTGGAGATATACCTAATGTATTTTTAAATTTCTTATGAAAATGAGAAGTACTCATACATGCTTTTTCTGCCAACAACTCTACAGTAATATCTTTATTAGTTAGGTTATTTTTAATAAACTTAATAACCATTCCTATTCGGGTATCATTAAAAACACCATCTGTATCATTTAAAATAAATGTTTTTGCTTTTGTTTGTAGCAACCTAACAATTAGCTCTTGAATCATTAAATCCAATAAAACATCTTTAGATTTGTTATTATGAGTAAAAGTATACACCAATCTTTCTACAAGATGATTTACATCTGTATTATTAATTAAATGAGAAGTGTCATTATCTAACTTCCAATCATTGTTTTCATTTTCAATAGCAACTTGATGGTTAAATTTTTCTGCAACTTCTATTATTTTGGTTGAATCTATTCCTAAAGCTAAACATTGTGTTGGATTATCAAATTTAGCCAGCGGAAAATCAATAACCATTTCTTTATTTGTAGGCATTACAACTGACTCTCCCGGATAAAAATCAAACGATGGTAATCCATCAATATGCATTACTTTTTTTCCAGTAAGCATACTAGCTATAATAGGGAAATCAAATTTTAAGGCTACTTTCTCAGCATATTCATGAGTTTCATAAATATTTAACTCCGCAAAATCTGCATTATAGGTAGTTCTATTTTCTACTAATGTAGTTAGTTTTCTGGTTCTTTTGTGATGACTTAATAATTGGCTCATGCTTAAAAATACTTAAAAAGTAATGAATAATTGACAGTATGATAGTTTTGTTCAATTTTATAATAAATATGTGCAATAATTTTAGGATATGAAAAAATAACTTTATAAAAATTATTAATTAACTAATTATTATACCCCAAAAACTAAAATTTATTAAAGTTACGCATTTTTTAATAAAACTTTAATAACCAAACAATTAAAAGGTATAATACCTTAATTTTAAAAACATGAGTTATTCTAAACCAAAATTTAATGAAACTTACCAAAATTTTATCAATGGTAAGTTTGTTGCGCCTTTAGGAGGACAGTACTTTGAAAACACTTCTCCTATAGATAATAGTTTGATTGCAAAATATCCTAGATCACAAAAAGAAGATGTTGATTTAGCTCTAGATGCTGCTAACGCAGCCAAAGAAAGTTGGGGAAATACATCTGCAGCGGAAAGAGCAGCTTTATTAAATAAAGTAGCTGATATAATTGAAGAAAACTTAGAAGAGTTTGCCATTGTTGAAACATGTGATAATGGAAAACCTATAAGAGAAACTTTAAATGCTGATGTTCCTTTAGCTATAGATCATTGGCGTTATTTTGCTTCATGTATTCGAGCTGAAGAAGGTACCGCAACCGAACTTGACGCAAACACTTTATCCATGAATATTAAAGAACCTTTAGGAGTTGTAGGTCAAATTATTCCGTGGAACTTCCCGTTACTAATGCTTTCTTGGAAATTACCTCCAGCCTTAGCAACTGGTAACTGTGTTATTCTTAAACCTGCAGAACAAACACCTTCATCAGCAACCTTGTTAATGGAAAAAATTGCAGATGTTTTTCCTCCAGGAGTTATTAATGTGGTGCATGGTTTTGGTCCTGAAGCTGGTAAGCCATTGGCTTCAAGTTCAAGAATAGATAAAGTTGCTTTTACAGGAGAAACTACTACCGGACAATTAATTATGCAATATGCATCTAAAAATTTAAACCCTGTTACCATGGAGCTTGGAGGAAAATCTCCAAACATTTTCTTCAACAGTGTAATGGATGAAGATGATGCGTTTTTAGACAAAGCTATTGAAGGTGCTGTTTTGTTTGCTTTTAATCAAGGTGAAGTTTGTACTTGTCCTTCAAGAATTTTAGTTCAAGAAGATATTTATGATGAGTTCATGAAGCGTGTGGTTGAAAGAACCGAAGCTATAAAACAAGGTAGCCCTTATGATGTAAATACCATGGTAGGTGCTCAAGCTTCTAATGATCAATATGAAAAAATCCAATCATATATAAATATTGGTAAGGAAGAAGGCGCTAAAGTATTATGTGGTGGTGGAGCAAATAAACTTAAAGGAGAACTTTCTGACGGGTTTTACATTAAACCTACCATTTTAGAAGGTCATAACAAAATGCGAGTTTTCCAAGAAGAAATTTTTGGTCCGGTTGTGTGTGTTACCAAATTTAAAGATGAAGCAGAAGCTTTAGAAATTGCAAATGATACTTTGTATGGTTTGGGTGCAGGAGTTTGGACTAGAGATGCACATCAATTATATCAAATACCAAGAGCTATTAAAGCTGGTAGAGTGTGGGTGAATTGCTATCATGCGTATCCTGCGCATGCACCGTTTGGTGGTTATAAAAAATCAGGATTTGGTAGAGAAACACATTTAATGATGATGGATCATTACCGACAAACCAAAAACATGTTAATTTCTTATGACAAAAACAAATTAGGATTCTTTTAAAATAAAAATCAAATGGAAAGAGTAGCTATAACCAAAAAAGCCGCTGAAGTAGTTGAATTACTAAAAAATAAACATGGTGAATTAATTTTTCATCAAAGTGGTGGCTGTTGTGATGGTTCCTCTCCCATGATCTTTGAAAAAGACGACATGTATTTAGATGAGAGTGATGTTTTGTTGGGTAAAGTTGCTGGTGTAAATTTTTATATGAATAAAGATCAATTTGAATACTGGCAACACACACATTTAACCATTGATGTAACCGAAGGAAGAGGTGCTAGCTTTTCTTTAGAGATTCCTTTAGGTTTACGTTTTATTATTCACTCTCGTTTAATAGCAGATAAAAAGTAATTCATTTTTAAACATTTAAAAAAGCAACCTACTTTGGCTACGCTCAGTAACCATAGGTTGCTTTTTTTCATATTATTTTGATAAGTTTGGTGTTTCTATAATTAATTGCTAACTCATGAAAAAACTAACTATTCTTTTTTTATTTATTTTATCAATTTATTCATTAAATGCTCAACAAAAAAAATATCAATTATATTCTAAAAATGCTTTAGGATTCTATTCTGGAATCAATCAAGGAAATTTTATTCTAGACAATGAAATTTCTTTATACATAAATACCTTTGGAAATACACATGATTGTGGAAATGATACCTCTTTAGGAAATTGTATTTTCACAAACCTTATTCTGGCTTTTTCATCTTTTGAAGTGTCTGGTGGATTTGATACTATTTTAGGTAAATTTGATTCTCCAGCAATACAACCCAAATTTAGCGTATATATTCGTCCGTTTCATGTTGCTAAAATTGGGGCGAGCCTTGGAACAAAACATCCAAGTTTTAATTTTGGTTTTGCCATTCCTGTTAAAAATATAATGATCGAATTTTTATACAAAAATGTTAGGGATTATAATACTGATATAAATACAGACGAATTCGATTATGACAGATTTCAATTAGGAATTATGATTCCGTTGAATTAAGTCTAATTCTCTAAATATTTTTTCAATCTGTCAGAAAAATACTCCCATCCTCCTCTACAACTTTCAGGAGCAAACTCTACAAGATTAAAATGAGAGAATTTTTCAATTCCTTCTGCTATTACTGTAAATTTTGTTTGATTCTCTCCTAAATCTTCTAATTCAAAAGTTACAGGAAATGGTTCTTTTACATAATCAGGATACGTCCATTGTACTGTAATTTTTTTGTTGATTTTGACTTCGGCAATTTCCCATAAATGGTAAAAAATTCGATCTTCATTTTTAACAATAAACCAAGTTTTAAATCCAACTTCAGGTTTAAAATCAGGGATATTATCAAAAAACCAATAAACCATTTGATTCACATCTGTAATTGCTAACCAAACTTTTTCTACAGGTTGATGAATTGTTTTACTTACAACAATTGGCTTCATAATTTCACTTTTTAAGACAATCCTGAAATTACACCATTATTATCTATACCCATATTTTCTGATGCTGGTACAGCTGGCAACCCAGGCATACGCATCATTTTTCCTAAAATAGGAATAATAAATTGTGCTCCGGCAGCAATTTCAATTTCTCTTACTGTAACAGTAAATCCTTCTGGACGACCAATTAATTTATCATTATCTGAAAATGATTTTTGAGTTTTTGCCATACAAATAGCAAAATCGTTAAACCCTAATCGGTCAATTCTTCTTAAATTTAATTTTGCTTTGTTATCAAAATCTACCGCAACCGCTCCGTAAATTTCTTTGGCAATTTTTTCAATTTTTTCAACTACTGGTGATTTCCAATCGTATAAAGGTTTAAACTGCGTTGCTTTATTTTCAACAACATCAACAACTGCTTCTGCTAATTCTGTCATACCTTCTCCTCCTTTTGCCCAACCTTCAGCTAAAACTGCATGCACGCCTAAATCAGCACATTTTTGTATCACAAAATCAACTTCTTTTTTAGTGTCAGAAGTAAAAGCATTGATAGCAACCACAGGTTCAATATTAAACTTACGAATGTTTTCAATATGTTTTTCTAAATTTTTGAATCCGTCTTGTACACGTTCTAAATTAGGTGTATTATATTCATCACTTGAAGATCCTCCATGATGACGCAACGCTCTAATAGTAGCTACCAATACCACACATTTCGGATTCAATTCTGCGTACTGTGATTTGATATTTAAGAATTTCTCTGCTCCTAAATCAGCGCCAAAACCAGCTTCAGTAACAACGTAATCAGAAAGTGATAATCCCATTTTAGTAGCAATAATGGTGTTGGTTCCTTGTGCAATGTTTGCAAATGGTCCACCATGAATAATTGCCGGATTTTCTTCCAAAGTCTGTACTAAATTAGGTTTAATAGCATCTTTTAATAAGATAGCCATGGCATCTTGTGCTTTCAAATCACGAGCAAAAACAGGCTTTTTATCAAAAGTGAATCCTATAAAAATATTTCCTAAGCGTTCTTTTAAATCGTTAAACGAAGTTGCCATACATAAAATAGCCATGACTTCAGATGCCGGGGTAATATTGAATCCGTCTTCACGAGGAATTCCGTTCGCGGTTCCGCCCAAACCAATAGTGATTTGACGCAAAGAACGATCATTCATATCAATGACGCGTTTCCATAAAATAGTACGTGGATCAATATTTAAATTGTTAGTCCTGCTTTGTAAGTTATTATCAATCAAAGCTGATAATAAATTGTTTGCTTTTTCAACTGCATTAAAATCACCTGTAAAATGTAAGTTAATATCTTCCATCGGAACTACTTGAGAATAACCGCCTCCGGCAGCTCCTCCTTTAATTCCAAAAACAGGTCCTAATGATGGTTCACGCAACACTACTGTGGTCTGTTTTCCAATCTTATTTAAACCTTCAGTTAAACCAATAGAAGTTGTTGTTTTTCCTTCTCCAGCAGGTGTTGGTGTTAATGCTGTAACTAAAACTAAATTACTTGCTTTTACTTTTTTATTATTTATTAAATGCAATGGTAATTTTGCTTTGTACTTACCGTACATTTCTAAATCATCTTCCTTAACGTTCAGCTTTTTAGCAATTTCTTTTATATGAATAAGTTTTTTTGACTGTGCAATTTCAATATCGGAAGTATAAGACATATTGTTTATTTTTTAGTAAAAAATTAAAGACCTCTGCTTATAAAGGTTTACTTTTGGGCGTAAAGATAATTAAATAGCCATAGAAAGTTTTAACGGTTGTTTAATCATTTTATTCCGTGTATTTTATTAGTAGAAAAACAATAAAAAATTGGGTTTTGTTGATTGTTATACTATATTTGCACGTTTTTAAAAAGAAGTCGATTTAAATTATTGAAGATGCAAAACAAAGGACTTATTAAATTATTTGCAATCCTATTTGGGTTGGTGAGTTTATATCAATTATCATTTACATTTTTTGCAAACAAAGTAGAAAACAATGCTAAAGTTTATGCAAAATCTAATGTTACTGATAATAATGGTAGAGAACTTGCTAAGTTTGAAAGAAAGTATTTAGATAGCGTTGCAAATAAAGAGGTTATTGCTGGTTTTACCTACAATGATATCAGAGACAAAGAAATGAACTTAGGTCTTGATTTAAAAGGAGGTATCAACGCAATTTTACAAGTATCTGTTAAAGATATATTAATTGGGTTATCTAATGACTCAAAAAATACTGTTTTTAATGAAGCATTAGCTAAAACTGATGAAGCACAAAAAGACAGTCAAGAAAACTATTTAGATTTATTTGTTAGTGAATTTGAAAAGTTAAGCAACGGATCTGTAAAATTAAGTGATCCATCAATTTTTGGTAACAAATTGTTACGTGAAAAAATCGATTTCAACAAAACAAATACTGAAGTAAAAGAAATTTTACAAGAAGAAATTAACTCTTCAGTAAACACCTCTTTTGAAGTATTACGTAGCCGTATTGATAAATTTGGTGTTGTACAACCAAATATTCAACGTATTGGTAACTCGGGAAGAATCCAAATTGAATTACCTGGAGCTAAAGATATTGATCGTGTTACTAAATTAATTACAAGTACAGCAGAATTACAGTTTTGGGAAGTATTTACAAATGCTGATATTCAAAACTTTTTCTTTGCTGCTAATGCTAAGGCTTCTGATTTATTAAAAGAAGATTCAGCCGTTACTCAAACAAAGGATTCTACAAAAACTGAAAGTATTGATGATTTACTAGGTGAATCTGCAGATTCTACTAAAGTTGATACTCAAAAAAGTTTATTTACATACTTATACCCTAATGTGGCTCAAAGTCCACAGCAAGTAAGCTCGTTAGTAGCTCAAGCTAAAGTTGCAGATACTGCAATGGTAAATAGCTTATTAGCTAACAAAGAAATCAGATCATTATTACCAGAAAACTTAAAATATACTAAGTTCTTATGGGATTATAAAGCACAGGCTAGTGCAGATGGCACTACAGAAGTAATCGGTTTATATGCAATTAAATCTAACAGAAATGATGAACCTGCTATTGAAGGAGATGTTATTGCTGATGCAAAACAAGATTATGATCAATTAAGTAAGCCTGTAGTATCTATGTCTATGAATGGCGTAGGAACAAAACAATGGGCTAAAATGACTAGCGAAAATGTTGGTAAGTTTGTAGCTGTAGTATTAGATGATTATGTATATACTGCACCTGTTGTTAACGGAGCTATTACCGGAGGAAGTACTCAAATTTCTGGAGGCACCATGACTGTTAACGAAGCACAAGACATCGCAACAGTATTAAAAGCTGGTAAATTACCTGCTCCTGCTCGTATTATTCAAGCAGAAGTTGTTGGACCATCTTTAGGTAAAGAGTCTATCAACGCAAGTATGTGGTCTTTCGGAATTGCTATTTTATTAGTTTTAGGATGGATGATCTTATACTACGGTAGAGCTGGTTTGTACGCAAACATTGCTTTAGTAGTTAACATCTTATTCATTTTTGGTTTTTTAGCATCATTCAACTCTGTTTTAACATTACCAGGTATTGCAGGTATCATCTTAACTATTGGTATGTCGGTTGATGCGAACGTAATTATTTTTGAAAGAATAAAGGAAGCATTGAATTCTGGTAAAGGTTTAGCAACTTCAGTAGAAGAAGGATTTAGTATCAAAGGAGCATTATCAGCAATTATTGATGCTAACATTACTACCTTATTAACGGGTATTATCTTATATGTTTTTGGTACAGGACCAATTAAAGGATTTGCTTTAACATTAATGATCGGTATTGCTACTTCTTTATTTACTGCAATTTTTATCACTCGTTTATTAGTAGATAGTGCGGTTGCTAAAGGGATTGATTTACCTTTCAATACTAACATTTCTAAAAACTGGTTTAAAGACTTAAACTTTGAATTTTTAAAGAGCCGTAAGTTAGCGTATATGATTTCAGGAGGAATTATTATAGCTGGTTTAATATCTATGGCTACTTTAGGTTTAAAACAAGGAGTTGATTTTAAAGGAGGACGTTCATACATAGTTCGTTTTGACCAACCCATGAAAGCTAACGAAGTTGCTGCTACATTAAAAGACGCTTTTGGTACTGCACCAGAGGTTAAAACATACGGAGCAGATAACCAGTTAAAAATTACTACTGTTTACAAAATTGATGAAGACGGTAAAGAAGTAGATGAATTAGTACAAAACACATTATACAACGGATTAAAATCATATTTAGGCGATGCTTCTTATGAAGATTTCAAACCTGGTTTTGAAAAAGAAGGAAGCGGAATTATGAGCTATATTAAAGTAGAACCAACTATTGCAGATGATATTAAGCAATCTGCTATTTGGGCGGTTTTAGGTTCATTAATTGTTGTGTTCTTATATATCTTATTACGTTTTAGAAAAATGTCTTACTCTATTGGTGCAGTAGCAGCGGTATTCCATGATGTTTTAATCGTATTAGGTGTGTTCTCTATCTTATACAAGTTTATGCCATTTGATATGGAAATTGGACAATCGTTTATAGCAGCTATCTTAACAGTAGTAGGATACTCCTTAAATGATACCGTGGTAATCTTCGATAGAATTAGAGAGTTTACAGAAGGAAAGAACAAAATCACTTCTAACTTAGTAAACAAAGGATTAAATAGTACTTTAGGTAGAACCATTAACACCTCGTTAACTACATTATTAGTATTATTAGCAATCTTCTTCTTTGGTGGAGATAGTATCAAAGGATTTATGTTTGCATTAATTGTAGGTGTAATTGTTGGTACATACTCATCATTATTCGTGGCAACACCAGTAATGTTTGACACTACAAAAAATGAAGACAAAGAAGAAAAGTAATTCAACTTTACAATAATAACAAAGCCGTTTTGTAAGCGCTGAAAATGTTCAGTAATACAAGACGGTTTTTTCTTTTATTGCTTATCTTTACAGCCTCATGAAAATTACAAAACTTCACGATTTATATTTTAAAGAGCTTATTTCAGAGCAAGAAATTCAGCAAATCACAAAAACATTAGTACAACAAGTAAAGCAAGACTTGCCTGATGATGAAATTCCTATTTTTGTAGGAATTTTAAACGGATGCTTTATGTTTGTGGCTGATTTTATAAGACATTACAAAGGAGACTGCGAAATATCTTTTGTAAAACTAGCCTCGTACAATGGCACTAGCTCTACAGAAAATGTAAAACAGCTAATAGGTTTAAATGAAGATATAGAGGGCAGAACCGTTATCATTTTAGAAGATATTATTGATACTGGTACTACCTTGCAAGAAATTTATGAGATTTTTAAACATAAAAACTTAAAAGAACTTAAAATAGTAAGTTTATTCTTTAAACCCGATGTATACCGCAAAGAACTTCCTATCTCTTACATAGGTAAAAGTATAGAAGACAAATTTATTGTGGGATACGGTTTAGATTATAACGGATTAGGAAGAAACTTACCTGCAATTTATCAATTAACAACACAACCTAAAATGAAAAACATCGTATTGTTCGGACCTCCAGGTGCTGGTAAAGGTACTCAAGCTAATTTATTAAAAGAAAAATACAACTTAGTTCACATTTCTACAGGAGATGTATTTCGTTACAATATCAAAAACGAGACAGAATTAGGACTTTTAGCTAAAAAATATATTGATGCAGGAGATTTAGTTCCGGATGAAGTAACGATTAATATGCTAAAAGCAGAAGTAAATAAAAATGCGGATGCTGCCGGTTTTATTTTTGATGGTTTTCCTCGTACCGAATCACAAGCAAAAGCTTTAGATGAGTTTTTAGCTGAAAAAAATGAACGTATTAACGGTATGGTTGCTTTAGAAGTACCAGAAGATTTATTGGTAGAGCGCATTTTAGAAAGAGGAAAAACAAGCGGACGTTCTGACGATACAGATGAAGAAAAAATCCGTAATCGATTTAACGAATACAATACAAAAACTGCTATTTTAAAAGAGTATTACCAAGCGCAAGGTAATTACTTTGGAGTAAACGGTGTAGGTTCTATTGAAGAAATCACACAACGTTTATCAGACGTTTTTGATAAATTATAAGATTTTATTATTCCTACTAAACACAGGAATTTCTTAATAACAAGAATTAAAAAATAAGATTCCTGCTTTCGCAGGAATGACACTTAAATAAAATGACGGAAGGCAATTTTGTAGATTACATAAAAATTTACGCATCATCAGGAAAAGGTGGGCGCGGTTCTGCGCACTTACACCGTGAAAAATATATTGCCAAAGGAGGACCTGATGGAGGTGATGGTGGTCGTGGTGGACATGTTATTTTAAAAGGAGATAAAAATTTGTGGACCCTTTTTCATCTTAAATTCAAACGTCATTTTAGAGCAGAACATGGAGGTGATGGAGGATCAAGCAGAAGTACTGGTAGTGACGGTGCAGACATAATTGTTCCTGTGCCTTTGGGTACCATTATACGAGATGCCGATACTGATAAGGTTCTTTTTGAAATTACAGAAGACCAAGAAGAAATAATTTTATTAGAAGGTGGTAAAGGAGGTAAAGGTAATTGGCATTTTAAATCATCAACTAACCAAACGCCACGTTATGCACAACCAGGTATTGACGGACAAGAGGGTTGGTATCGTATCGAGTTAAAAATTTTAGCCGATGTTGGTTTGGTAGGATTCCCAAATGCAGGAAAATCTACTTTACTATCGGTCATTACTGCGGCAAAGCCTAAAATTGCAGATTATGCCTTTACAACCCTAAAACCTAATCTAGGAATTGTAGAGTATAGAAATCATCAAAGTTTTGTGGTAGCGGATATTCCAGGGATTATTGAAGGGGCATCGGAAGGAAAAGGTTTAGGACATTATTTTTTACGTCATATTGAGCGAAACTCTATTTTATTGTTCATGATTCCTGCAGATACCATGGATATTAAAAAAGATTATGAAATTTTACTAAATGAGCTTCGTCAACACAACCCTGAGTTGTTAGATAAAAACAGATTACTAGCTGTAACCAAATGCGATTTGTTAGATGAAGAGTTACAACAAGAAATGAAAAACGAAGTACCGGAAGGTGTTGATGTGGTTTTTATTTCCTCAGTAGCGCAAATTGGTTTAACCGAGTTAAAAGACAAACTTTGGAAAATGTTGAATTAAACATTTTTCACAGTAAATATTTAAAAAAGCAACCTACTTCGGCTACGCTCAGTAACCATAGGTTGCTTTTTTAGTTTGGTCATTAGTTTAATTTATGATATTAGCTATCGATGAGTCTAAGAATTTAGAATTATACCATATCGTCCACAATTGTTATTGAATTTAACCTTATAGAACACCATAATGTTTTTAGAAGAAAGTCCAATTACTAGACAAGAAAACAATTATTGGAAAGAGAAAATTATTAAAAAATTTCCGAGTTTAAAAAATATTTCTAACTCAAAATTTCTATCTCTAAAAGAATACCTCATAGAATATCCACAAAAATTCTATTGTGAACAGTCATTTCATGTTTATTATAATCATTTAGAAACGGCTAAACTAGAAAAACCTAATACTCTTGTTAGACTATTAAATGAGTATGAACATGAAATTGATTTGGCACTAAAAAAAATAAACGAAATAAATCAATTAAAAATCCATGATATAATTATTCCTGATGATAACAAAATATATACAATACAATTTATAGAAAACAATATTCATTTTAATTTCTTGAAACTAATAGAATCTACTTATACAATTTTTCTTAAAATATTAGCTAGTTATCAAAGAATATATAAGAATAAATCTACATCAGGCTTAGACACCTTTAATTGCGTTCAAGAATTAAAAAACACCGAGTTAAAGCCTTTAACTAATTTCTATAATAATACTATAAGAAATGGAATTGCTCATGGAAAAGTAAAATATTTAGAACATTCGATTATCTATCAAGACAAAAGAGGTAATAAAGAAGAAATTAGAACGAAACAAATTGTTAAAAAATTTGATTCATTAGTTGATATCTGTAATTCAATGACTTTAGCTTTTAAAATTTTTATAATTATAAATAGAGAATTTTTAGCTTCTAAAAAATATACCCTACCTAGTAATTACCTTCTCCAAGAATTAGCGGCTTTGGCAAATACTCCATTTTGGAAAATATCTGATTGTTTAGAAAATACAATGATTAATAATCAAAAACAATTAAACATATTTATTAAAAATTATGCTCATAGGCACCGTGATGTTAATTATTACTCATTAAGAACCGCAATTTTAGCTGAGTATTTTGCTCCAGACTATCACAGATATTTTTTATCATTAAAATCTAAGCATAGTAATTTGGTTGGTTTTGGAGGCTATGATGGAAAGGTGTTGAAAGAAAATCGCTTGAAAAATAGTAATAATGCATTTGATTATAAAAATGTAATTGTTAATAACTTATTATTCTTCGCTCCTAAAAATAAAATTTTTTCACATTTAATTCAGTCTATTAAAAATTATACTGTTTTTTTAAAATTAAAAAGCTCCTGGGTAGATTTTCATGAAAAAACAAATTATAAGTTTAAAAGAAATTTTGAAATTCGTTTTTATAAATATCATAGAAGGAATAAATCAATAGTAATTTCAGACACTAGAGTACTTGTAAAAAATTCTTCAAGAGATGAAGAAAATATTATATATATAAGAAAGAATTTTAAAAAAATAATAAATTATACTTCATTAAAATCTAAAATAAAACTTAATAAACTTTACGGTAGGTTTTTAAAAACTGAATATATAAGAGTAATGGTTCACGAAAAAGATTTCCGAATTAGAGATTTAAAAGATTCTGGATTAATTGATTCGCTTGTTTGCACAATATCAGTAAATAATTCAAAGACTATCAAAACCATAGATATACTTAATGGAAAGGTTGAGCAATATGGAAGATATAGAATTGTTTGGAATAATAACTGGAAGGGAATAAGATGTATTTCTTAATCTTCTCTATAAAATCATAACTAACTTCAACAACAAAAATTTGCTACAAAACCCGTTTTGCTTTTACAAAAGCATCTTCCCAATAGGTTTCGTTAAGTGTATTTACCATCACTCCTCTTTTGGTGGTAGAGTGAATAAATTGTATAGTATCTTGGCTCACATAGGTTACCAAACCAACATGATTAATAGCGCCTTTTAATCGGTCAATATCAAAAAATAATAAGTCGCCTTCTTGCAATTCATCAACGGTAATGGTCTCTCCTTTTTTACTCATTTCTTGAGAAGATCTGGGTAACATCACCTCTATTTCTTTATAAGAGGTTTGTATCAAACCCGAGCAATCCATTCCAGAAATAGTGGTTCCTCCAGGTTTGTATGGAATTCCGCTAAATGAAGTTGCTACCGTAACCACTTTACGTAACTTTTGTTGTTTGGTATGCGGATTGGTTACTTTAATCATGGAATACACCATAAACACGAGTATACAACACAATAAAAAGACTCTTTTAAACATGCTATAATACTCTTTTGGCTTTGACAAAGGCTTTTTTCCAGTAAGGCTCATCTAAAGAAGTAACAATAACTCCTCTAGAAGTTGTAGAATGTATAAAACGAATATCTCCATCATCTGCTGAAGTTACCAAACCTACATGGTTTATTTTTCCACTTTTATAAGATGTTTTGAAAAATAATAAATCTCCTCGTTGTACTTCTTTTAAAGAAATAGGATATCCCTCATAATACATTTGACGTGAAGTACGCGGAATATCTACATCTCTTTCAGTAAACGAAGTATGTATTAAACCAGAACAATCCATTCCCGACATACTTGTACCTCCATAACGATACGGAACTCCTTTATAAGTAACTGCAGTCCATACTATTTTATCAGCAACTGTTACTTCATTGACAGTTTTTGGAGTAGCAACTGTACGCGTTCTTGTTGTTTTTATATTTCTTGTTGATGTAGTTACTTGTTTTGAAGATCCGCAGGATGTGATCATCACAGAAATTGCAACGAGTATGAGTAGTCTTTTAATCATCAATTTGGGGTACTTTGATTTATAAATATAAAAAATTATTCTAATTTGTTATTTCAAATGCATATGATAATCTTACCAACCCTACAATAACAATGCTTTTATTGTAAATCTTTAACAATAAGTTTAGCGGCTTTGGCAGATGCGCCTTTACCTCCTAACTTTTGTTCTAGCTCAAAATAATCTAAAAAAAGTTGCTCTTTTTTGGTTCCTTTTAAAATTGCATTCAATTCTTGTACCAAATTTTTTCGGGTAAAATCGTTTTGAATGAGTTCGGTCACCACTTCTCTATCCATAATCAAGTTCACTAAGGATATAAACTTAAGCGTTATAATACGTTTTGCTATCTGGTACGACAACCAACTACCCTTGTAACAAACCACTTGTGGTACTTTAAATAAAGCGGCTTCTAAAGTGGCTGTACCCGACGCAACCAATGCAGCAGAAGATAAACTCAACAAATCATAGGTTTTGTTAGTAATGAATTTTACATTTTTATTTTTGATAAATTCCTGATAAAATTCATCGGTTTGACTCGGTGCTCCGGCAACCACAAATTGGTAGTTTGGAAAATCATCTATTACCGATAACATTACCGATAGCATTTTGGTAATTTCTTGCTTTCTGCTTCCCGGTAATAACGCTATAATATCTTTATCTCCTAAATTATGTTCTTCTCTAAAAGCATAAATATCTACCTGTTTTCTATCAGCAATAGCATCAATTAACGGATGCCCTACAAACTCAACGTGGTAATTGTACTTTAAATAAAACTCTTTTTCAAACGGAAGAATAACAAACATTTTATCAATGTCTCTTTTAATACTTTCTACCCTACCTGCTCTACTGGCCCAAACTTGTGGTGAGATATAATAATTGGTTTTAAAACCTTGTTGTTTTGCCCATTTTGCAATACGAAGATTAAATCCGGAATTATCAATAAAAATAATTACATCAGGATTGAATTGTGCAATATCTTGCTTACAGAATTTTATAAATCCAAAAATTTTACGCAGGTTCATAATCACCTCAGCAAATCCCATAAAAGCTCGTTCTTTGTAATGACTTACTAAGGTACCGCCAACTTGTTGCATTAAATCTCCTCCCCAAAAACGAATCTCTGCATCAGGGTCTTCTTTTAACAAAGCTTTCATTAGGTTTGATCCGTGTAAATCTCCAGAAGCTTCTCCTGCCAAAATGTAATATTTCATACTCCTAAAAAAACTTTAAAATAAAAGTGATTAAAGCTATAACAATAGTACCAATTAAAACTCCTCGTGCTCTGTAATCTTGATTTTTTTTAAGAAAGACAAAAAAAACAAAAAGGTTAGGCAATGCAGCTAAAGCAATTACTGAACCTAAAATACCTCCTTCTTGTATCATCTCTATAGTTTCATAAAACCCGAAACGAGAAACGTATTGTAAATAAATAAACATTCCACAAAAAGTTGCAAACAATGAAACTAAAAAACCAATAAGTATTTCCTTTTTTATAAATCCCATGTATTTAATTTTTGAATGGCATGATGTGCTGTCATGTCAAATTGCACTGGTACTATAGAAATGTATCCATTTTCAAGTGCCCAAATATCTGTATCTAAACCTTTATCATTATTTACAAACTCGCCTGCAAGCCAGTAATAATCTTTACCGAACGGGCTTTTACGTTTATCAAAATTTTCTTTCCAGTTTCCATTGGCTTGCCTACAAATACGAATGCCTTTTATTTCTTCTTTTTTTAATTTTGGGATGTTTACATTTAGTACAACTCCGTCTGGCAATCCGTTTAAAAGTACATTTAATGCTATTTTTTTTACGTAATCTTTTGCCTGTTTAAAATCAGCATTCCATTCATAGTCTAACAATGAAAATCCAATAGCCGGTATACCTTCAATTCCTGCTTCAACAGCTGCACTCATTGTTCCAGAGTAAATAACGTTTATGGACGAGTTTGATCCATGGTTAATACCAGAGACACAAAGATCTGGCGTACGATTTAAAATTTCATTTTTTGCCATTTTAACACAATCTGCTGGGGTTCCAGAACAACTATATTCTATTTGCGGACCATCATCTACCGTTGTTGGATCACAATGTATAACGTTGTTTACTGTAATTGCATGCCCCATACCACTTTGCGGATTATCTGGTGCTACCACAACAACATCTCCAATAGTGTTCATTATTTCAATTAACATTCTAATTCCCGGAGCGGTAATTCCGTCATCATTAGTAACGAGTATTAAAGGTCTTTCTCCCATAGTATTTAAAATTCTTGTTAAAACAAATATACATTAAAAACTCACGATGCTTTTTAACATTTTGTAAAGATAAAAACGCTTTATAAAAACGTAAACTTGTAGTATATTAAATTTTATAAGTAAGGCTTATTATTTATTTTTTTAATAATTACCTCCTCAATTTTAAAAAAAACAAATTGAAATACTATAAAAATTTAGACTCTGCATGAAAAACGAAAACCAAAAAAAAGAAAGAAGTAGCTAAATTCTTCAAATTGGCATTATTTTAGTAGCTTAGCATTAGACCTGAAAACTTAATTTAGATTAAACCGAAAGACGATTTATGAAGACGAAATATATATTATCACTTATTACCATACTTTTTTTAAACTTTGCTTCAAAAGCAAATACTTCAACATATCCTGTCCAAGATGGGGATAAAGACAAAATCATTATTTATATTTTAAAAAATATATTAACTCAAGGACATTATGTTCAAAAAGAAATTGATGATGATTTTTCTGAACATGTTTTTAATGAATTTATTGACGGATTAGATCCTAGCAAACGTTATTTTACACAAGAAGATTTAAAAGAATTCTCACAATATAAATATGAAATAGACAATCAAATTAAAGATTCTAACATTGATTTTTACAAACTGGTTTACAATAGGTTTTTAGAAAAATTAGAATTTGCAAAAATTACATATAGAACCTTACTTTCTGAGCCATTTAACTATAAAAAGAAAGAACAAATTAATTTAGATTATGACAAAGTGCCTTTTGCTAAAAATCAAAATGAATTGCTTGATTATTGGCGTAAGCAATTAAAATTACAAATTGTTAGCCGAATTCAAGAAGCAGAAGAGCAACAGGTTGAAAAAATAAAAAAAGACAACTCTATTACTCCTAAAACTTTTGAAGAGTTGGAGCTTGAGGCTCGTACTACTGTTTTAAAAAACATGGATGATTTATATGCTAGAATTGATGAACTTGAAAACTCTGATTGGTACTCTACTTTTTTAAATAGTGTAGTAAGTGCTTTTGACCCACACACCAATTATATGTCTCCTCGTATCAAATCTCGTTTTGATCAAGACATGTCAGGTAAATTAGAAGGTATTGGAGCTCGTTTACAAAAAGAAGGTATATATACTAAAATTGTTGAACTTATTTCAGGCGGACCTGCATGGAAACAAGGTGAGTTAGAAGCTGGAGATATTATTTTAAAAGTTGCTCAAGGTGATGAAGAACCACTAGATATTGTAGGTATGCGTTTAGATGACGCTATTAAATTCATCAAAGGAAAAAAAGGCACAGAAGTACGTTTAACAGTTAAGAAAAAATTAGATGGTACGACTGTTGTAATTCCTATCATTCGTGATGTTGTTGAATTAGAAGAAACATTTGTAAAATCGAGTGTAGTTGAAAAAAATGGAAAAAAATACGGAATTATTAATTTACCTAAATTTTATATTGATTTTAAAGATGTTAAGCAACGTAATGCTGCGAGTGACATGGAACAAGAAATTGAACGCTTAAAAAAAGAAGGTGTTGAAGGTTTAATTGTAGATCTTCGTAGTAATGGTGGTGGATCTTTAAAAACTGCCATTGAAATAGGAGGTTTGTTTATTGAAAAAGGTCCTATAGTACAGGTAAAATACAGAAATGAACCTGCCAGGGTTAAAAATGATACCGATTCAAAAGTACAATGGAATGGTCCCTTGGTTGTAATGGTAAATGAAATGTCTGCATCTGCTTCAGAAATTTTTGCTGCAGCAATGCAAGATTATGGTCGCGGAGTAATTATGGGCGGAAAACAAACCTACGGAAAAGGAACAGTACAAAATGTACTACCTTTAAATTACTATGTAAGTAAATACCCAGATGATCTAGGAGCTTTAAAAATGACAATTCAGAAGTTTTATAGAATCAATGGCGGATCAACACAAATAGAAGGTGTATACTCTGATATTGCGATGCCAGATCGTTATAGCTATATGGAGTTTGGAGAGCGTGATTTGGATGGGGCTTTACCTTGGGATAAGGTGCCGCAAGCCAATTATACAAAAACCAATTCTTACACTAATTTCAATGAAGTAGTTAATAACAGTAAAGAAAGAATAAACAATAACCCTAAGTTTGTTTCTATTAACGAATATGCACAATGGTTAAAGAAAAATCAAGATGATAATTTGTTTTCTTTAAACTATAACGATTACAAAAAACAGAATGATGACAGAGTTAATGAAGGAAAAAAATATAAAGATATTTTCAAATTTGAATCTAACTTAACATTTAACTCACCTAAATACGAAGTATCTGAATTTACAAAAGATACAGTATTAAAAGAAAAACGAGAAGCATGGCATAAAAATCTGAAAAAGGATATTTATATGAATGAAGCCTTAAATGTGCTAAGTGAATTAAAAATGAATAATAATCACATAGCTGTAAAGCAATAAAAAAAGCGACCAAATGGTCGCTTTTTTTATTGAGTTATTAGTTCAATAACTAAACCTTCGTTAGATCTTATATTAAAAACAGTATCATCTTCAAAAATTAAATACTGTCCTTTAATTCCAACTAATTTTCCTTTATACATTTCTTCTTTAACCAAGTTCAAACTTTTAGGTTTCTTCGGATATTGAAATACGGGAAAATTAATATTGGTTTCAGAATTGTTGGCTATATAATATTCTTCTGCTTCTGCAGGAATAAACTCATGTAATTTTTCTCGCCATTCAACTAAGTTTTCATCTTTAATATCATTCTTTAACATAGTTCTCCAATTCGTTTTATCAGAAACATGATCTTTTAAAGCTACTTCCGTTATGCCAGCTAAATATCTGTTAGGCACCTCAACAATTTCAATAGCTTCATGTGCTCCTTGATCTATCCAACGTGTAGGAATTTGACTTTTACGAGTTACGCCTACTTTAACATCACTAGAATTTGCCAAATACACTACATGCGGTTGTAATTGCACCTTTTTTTCGTACTCTAAATCTCTATCTTCAATGTCTAAATGTGCTTTACTTAATTCCGGATGCATTATCCAATCTCCCGCTGTAGGAATGTCAAAAAAGCATGACTTACAAAAACCTTGGCGGTAAATTTCTTTTTCTAAATGACAGTTTAAACATTCATACGTAACAAACCTAAGTTCAATTTCTTTATTAAGTAACTGATTAATATTTATAAAATCAGTTTTCATATCTAAATAATACTGAACTTTATCAGTAATTTCAGTATTCATTTTTTTTAAAACTCCCGTATATTGCATCTCGTAAAATTTACTATTTTTAGCTGATAAACAAACTTACAAATTCAAGGTTAAACTATGCCGTTTCAATTTATAAATTCTATAATTTCTTGGTTCTTAAAAAAAAGAAAACATCAAATGGAATTATTTTTAAAATACCCTGTAGATGTTCAAGATGAATTGCTAATGAAACTAATAAGTACTGCGAAAAACACTGAATTTGGAAAGCAATATAATTTTATCTCTATTGTAAATTATTCCGATTTTTCTAAACAAGTTCCCATTCAGCAATACGAAAGTATAGAGCCTTTAATTGAACGTTGCAGGAAAGGAGAACAAAATTTGCTATGGCCAACAAAAATAAAATGGTTTGCTAAAAGCAGTGGTACTACCAATGCAAAAAGTAAATTTATTCCTGTTAGTGATGAAGCTTTAGAAGATTGTCATTTTAAAGCAGGTAAAGACATGTTATGTTTGTACATAAACAACAATGAAGATGCCAAATTATTTACAGGAAAAGGGTTACGTTTAGGAGGAAGCTCTGCTGTTTATGAAGATAACAATTCTTATTTTGGAGATCTTTCTGCAATCATTATAGAGAATATGCCTTTTTGGGCAGATTACAGTTCGGCTCCAAAGCAAGAAGTAGCATTAATGGGTGAATGGGAAACCAAAATGGAGGCAATTATTGATGAAACGATTCATGAAAACATTACTAGTTTGGTGGGTGTTCCTTCTTGGATGCTTGTTCTACTAAACAGAGTTTTAGAAAAAACAGGCAAGAATAATATTTTGGAGGTTTGGCCAAATTTAGAAGTTTATTTTCATGGAGGAGTTAATTTTAACCCTTACAAAGAGCAATACAAAAAACTCATTCCGAAGGAAGATTTTAGATATTATGAAACCTATAATGCTTCAGAAGGTTTTTTTGCTATTCAAGATAAAAATGATTCGGATGAATTATTATTGATTCTTGATTATGGTATTTTCTATGAATTTATTCCTATGAGTGAATTTGATGGTGAAAATTCAAAAGCAATTCCGTTAGCAGAAGTAAAAGAAAATGTAAACTACGCTATGGTAATTACTACCAATGGTGGTTTATGGCGCTATTTAATTGGAGATACTATTAAATTTACTTCTATAAAACCACACAGAATAAAAATAACGGGTAGAACTAAACACCATATTAATGTTTTTGGTGAAGAATTAATTATTGAAAATACAGAAGAGGCCTTAAAAAAGGCTTGTGATAAAACCCAAGCTCAAGTAAAAGATTATACAGTTGCCCCTATTTTTATGGATGGAAAACAAAAAGGTGCACACGAATGGTTTATTGAATTTGATAAAGCTCCAGAAAATTTAAGCTTCTTTACAGAAATGTTAGATGATGCTCTTAAAAACACCAATTCTGATTATGAAGCAAAACGCTACAATAATATGACATTAACTATGCCCACAATACATCAGGCTAGAGAAGGTTTGTTTTATGATTGGCTGAAAACAAAAGGAAAGCTGGGGGGACAGCACAAAGTGCCGCGGCTTTCCAATAAAAGAGAATTTATTGAAGAACTTAAAAACTTACAATAGCATCTCTTAACAATTTACACACTTACTTTTTAAATAAAGTAATCCCTTTTATAGTTGAAACCGTTTGAGGTTCTACTTTTTCAGTAGCTATAATTTTTTCATCTTTAATGTTGCGCAACTCATTGTAAATTCTTCTTTTTTGATGATCCCTACTACTGCTAACCATTATAGAAGATTGCTTCTTACTTATGAAAGTTTTGCTATTTTCTTGTGCTGCACATTTCTTTCCTATAGAATTTAAATCTAAACTATTTTGAGTTTCCTCTACACAAACCTGTTTATTTTGTGAAACTACCACTGTACTAAAAAAACAAAGTATAATTAGTACCAACAAATTTTTACTCATTTTTAAAAATTAAAAATTTACCTAATATTTTATAATACTTGGGGGTATAATAATGAGAAAAAAAGTAATTGTTTTATTTAATGAGGGAAATATTCATTTAGTGAGGGAACTAAATATAAATTAAAAACTATTTTCTGCTTAAGCTTAAAAACATCTGAAAAACAGCTCATTAATTGAATGCAAATATACAACACATTTTAAATTTAACAAGATTTTTTTTATATTATGTATAAAAAATAAATGAATATAATTTTTCACATTCTTTATTTTACAAAAATTTGAATGGGTAATTTATATTCTGTTGCAACAGGTATATCTCTTTTAATAGCAGGTTTTAATATGGGTAAGTTCTGTACTGCTTGTTCTATTTCATTAGTAAAATGACTATTTTTATTCAGCACAAATGGATAATGTATTTCTTTTAAGGATACTTTACCCATTTTATTTATATGTAAAGTAACAATAACTGTTTCTGTTATTTCCTCATTTAATTTTAAAGAAATATTTTCAAGGCTTTTAGCCATTACATTCTGCATAGTTTTTCTAAAGCAATCTGTTCTTTTAAATTCAATTAGCTTTTCACAGTTTTTAAATGCCGGAGCTGCATCTACAGTAGAAAAATCGACAATTGTATCTAAAGGCTGAAAATTTACTTTTTTATCCGCTGAAAAGTAGTTGCAGGAACTACAAATCATCATCAAGAATAAAAAAAGTACAACTCTAAAATTCACTTCACTTAATTTTAAGTGAAAAGTACAAAAAATTGACTACTCTATAATTTCTCCTTTTAAGAAAAAGTCTTTTTTAATGGTGTTGATTCTCTGTTTTACATATTCATCAACTTTTTCATCTTCCCCTTCAAATCTATCAATGTATTTTTTGTAGAGTTCAAGGCCTATTTTTTTGTCTTTATAATAATCTTTAGAAAATTTTGCTAACTCAAAAAGAGCCTCACGGTTTTTAAAATTCTCAGCTACTGCCTTTTTGTAGTTCTCTATTACTCTTTTAGGTAATTCCATTTCATAATATACCTTTGCTAACCCCATGTATTCTTCATCTCTAGGTTCTTTACCTACAAAAGTTCCCATTTTATACATGTACATGGCTTCATTAAAATTTTTCTCTTGAAAAGCAATATGCCCTAAATAAGTATAACTTTTAAAGTCTTCTCTATCTAATTTAGTTGCCTTCGAAAAATGCTTTTTTGCTTTTTCTAAATCCTTCAAATTATAGTACGATTTCGCTAACATTTTTTGAGTGTAATACTCATTAGGACTCAAGGAATCTAAATGTTTTAGCAGCACTATACTCTCTTCATATTTCTTTTTTCTGAAGAAGCTATTGATCTTTAACTTATTCAAATCAATATGATTGGGATTGATATGTAAACCTTTTTCTATAAATATGTTTGCTGAATCTTTATCACGCAATTTTGTAAAAGCTCTTGCTAACATTTCAATTGCTTTGAAATGAGTTGAATCTTTTCTAAAAGCATCTAAAAAACGATTTATTTTCGGATTTCGTTTTTTTAACTGTGCAAACGCTAAACCTAATTGATATGAATAGTTTGCATTGCTCGGATCTTTCTCAATCAAACTTTCAAAAACCTTTTTAGCCTTGTTTGATTTCTTGGTTTGCAAATACAATTTACCTAATTGATATTTTGCTAATAAATTATCTGAATCTTTTGAATCGATTGCTTCGTATAAGACAATCGCCTCATTTAGCTTCCCTTCTTTTTTAAGTGACTTTGCCAGCTTAATTCTAGTCAAATAATCATCTTTAAAACTCAACGCTTTTTGATAATATAAAGATGCTTGTTTGTAATCATCAATTGCATCATATACCAACGCTATTTTTAAATTAGAATTAAAGCTAGGTTCAATTTCTTTTAATTGGTTTAGAGCAATTTTATAACGACCAAACTGCAACAAACTATCTATTTGTTTAAAAACCGAAGTTTGTGCTTCGGCTTTTACAATAATCATAGCAGTAATTAGTAGTAAAATTTTCTTTTTCATTGGTTATTTATTCAACATTAAAAGAAATCGGTAAAACATAAGATGTTATAACTTTCTCTCCATAATATTCTCCCGCCTCCATCTTTGGTAATTTATGAATCAACCTTAAAGCTTCGCTTTTCAAAGCAGAATGTGGCGCACGTGCTTTCGCATCAATTATATTTCCCTCCCTATCTATTTTAAATTGAACCCATATTCTATTTTCTCCTTTTTTTAAACCTAAACTATTAGCTAGCTTTGAATTAAAATTTTCTTTTATGAATAAATTTAAATTTTTATTAAAAGCCTCCTTTCCTTCTTCTTTTCCCACAAATTTAGGAACTTTATGAACTATTGAAAATGGTACAATTCTGTTTTTATCAAGTTCACCCATTTTCTTTTCCATATACAAATCTTCAAGATGCCCCTCTTTCCCTTTTTCATTATATATTTTTAGTAAATTTCCTTCTTCTTTTAGATAATAATTATTATTTCTAATTTTTATTTCTTCTTTAAATTTAGTTGAATGTTCCGTTACCATATTTTGTTCATTAGGAGGTTCATTTTCACTACATGCGGTATAAAACAACATACTTGCCAATACGGGTACTAATAACAAGTACTTTACCTGTTTGATTTGTTTTGATTTGGTTTTTGTCATCATACGTATTCGCTTTTTGATTAATGAATGTTTATAAAATTGATTAATGAATGAAATGCTCTCTACTTGAAAAATTTCAGAGAGTAAATTGTTGATATACGTTTTTGTTGATGTTGATTTGCTAACTTCATCATCGGATATAAATTCGTGTACTAAAGATATTCTGTGTTGATATACCCAAATCATCGGGTTAAACCACATGAAAATTTTTAAGAATTCAAAACACAACAAGTCGATTGTATGTTTTTGCTTGCTGTGAATTAATTCATGCTGAATAATCTTATCTTTTTTATCAGATGGTATTTCTTCTCCTAAAAAAATATAGTTAAAAAACGAAAATGCTTTAGAATTTTTGGGCAGTAAAACCAGTTTGTAATCTTTTTCTTGAATGATTTTATGGGTAAAAATTAATTGTAGAATGTTCATCAGTTTTATAATAAACACAACTAAAAAAACTGATACTCCTACCCAAAACAATACATCTAAATAATTAATAGACTGATACCACACTTGTTGCTGAATTACTTTTTGTGGTGACAATACTACTTCGGGTAATAAAATAGTATACTCTTGTGGTACTGATTTTTGTAAGCCTTGAATCTTTATAAGCGGTAACAAAAAAGAACCTAAGCTTGTACTTAATAAGTAAAATCGGTTTTTATTGAAGAACGTTTCTTTACTCAGAAACAAATCATATACCAATAAAAACAATACTTGAAATAGTATTACTTGAATGATGTAATTGATCATGATTATTACTTTTTATCTTTCTTATTCACCTCTTTTAAAATACTTTCTAATTCATTTATATCCATTTTGTTTTCTTTCATAAAAAAAGAAACCATGCTCTTAAATGAACCTCCAAAATAACCGTCCATTAATTTGTGTAAACTTTGGTTGCTATAATCGGCTTTAGCTATTAACGGAAAATACACATAACCTCTCCCCTTTGGTCGATGCCCCACAAATTCTTTAGTTTCTAAAATTCTAATAATGGTTGAAACTGTATTATAGGCAGGTTTTGGCTCGGGTAATTCGGCAATCACTTCTTTTACCGATGCTTCTTGTAACTGCCATAATACTTGCATAATTTGTTCTTCTGCTTTGGTTAATTGTTTTTCCATAATCACTTAAATCGATTTTTAGTTTTTCAAATATAAACTAAATTTTTAGTTTAAACTATTTTTTTAGTTACAAGTTTTGTAACAAAGAATAATTATATTCGTCGTATCATTACAAAAACACAGATTTTATAAAGGTTTGGTTCAGTTTTTGAATTTTACCAAATAATTAAATTAGAAGATTATAACATGGATATATTTTTACTTTTATTAGGATTTTTATTTGTTGGATTAGGAATAATAGGTTCGTTTTTACCTGTTTTACCTGGACCAATTACAGGTTGGGTTGGTTTACTTTTGTTACATCTGACTAAAGTTGTACCAATGGATTGGACATTTTTAGGAATCACTTTTGTCTTAGCCCTAATCATATTTATATTAGATTACTTTATTCCCGCCATGGGAACGAAAAAGTTTGGAGGAACTAAATATGGAGTATATGGCACCACAATTGGTTTAATTCTTGGATTGCTTTCTCCTATTCCCTTTGGAATATTGATTGGAGCGTTTTTGGGTGCTTTAATTGGTGAGTTGATGTATGACGGAAAAGATACAAACCGTGCTTTAAAAGCATCATTTGGTGCATTTATAGGTTTTTTAGCATCGGTAACTATTAAGTTTTCAATAGCTGGTGTGTACTTTGTACTATTTATTTTAAAATTTTGGGAATATAAAGAGGCTTTCTTCTCGTAAATAGCCCCGATAGAGGCATTTGTTGGAGCTCTTTTGCAAGTTTACCTGCAAAAAGCGACTGCCGAAAGCGGGAAATAGCTCCTAAAAATAAGAGCAAAAAAAAAAGCAACCCGACTAAGGGAAGCTTTCCATTGGTTAACAAAACCAAGGCACTTTCGTGCCTAACAACACAACTAAATGCTGCCATTTAAAATTTGACAGCCTGCAAATATACATCGTTTTTTAAAACCACAAAATATTTTTTTTATTTTTTTTGTGTTCCTGATATATTTTAACATTGCTTAATTATGCAATTGATTGTATCTTTGCGCCTTTAAATTAAACTGTTAAAAAATTTTATAAATGCAATTGTCAGAACAAGAAGTTGTACGTAGAGAAAAACTTGCAAAATTACGCGAGTTAGGAATTAACCCATATCCTGCAGATTTATTTCCGTTAGATGCTAACTCAAAAGAAATTAAACAACATTTTGAAGAAGGTAAAAAGGTGGTTATTGCGGGTAGATTGATGTCTCGTCGTATTCAAGGAAAAGCTTCTTTTGCTGAATTGCAAGATAGTGAAGGTAGAGTTCAGGTATATTTTAACCGTGATGAAATTTGTACCGGAGAAGACAAAACCTTGTATAATGAAGTGTATAAAAAACTACTGGATATTGGTGATTTTGTTGGTATTGAAGGTGAATTATTTACAACTCAGGTAGGTGAAAAAACAGTATTGGTAAAAGATTTTAAATTATTGAGCAAATCGTTACGTCCGTTACCATTACCAAAAACAGATGCTGAGGGAAATATACACGATAAATTTGACGATCCTGAGTTACGTTACCGCCAACGTTATGCTGATTTAGTTGTAAACCCTAAAGTAAAAGAGGTTTTTGTAAAGAGAACAAAGTTATTCAACGCAATGCGTCAGTTTTTTAACGATGCTGGTTACTTTGAGGTAGAAACTCCAATATTACAACCAATTCCTGGTGGTGCAGCTGCAAGACCATTTATTACACATCACAACGCGTTAGACATTCCGTTATACATGCGTATTGCTAACGAATTATACTTAAAAAGATTGATTGTTGGTGGTTTTGATGGTGTGTATGAGTTTTCTAAAAACTTCCGTAATGAGGGAATGGACAGAACTCATAATCCTGAGTTTACGGCTATGGAAATTTATGTAGCCTACAAGGATTACAACTGGATGATGGAATTTACCGAAAATTTATTAGAGTATTGTGCTATGGCTGTTAACGGAACTACCAAAGCTACGTTTGGTGACCATGAAATTGACTTTAAAGCGCCGTATGCACGTGTTACGATGGCAGATGCAATAAAACATTTTACCGGGTTTGATATTAACGGAAAAACCGAAGATGAAATCCGTAAGGCGGCTCAAGATATGGGTATTGAAGTAGATGCAACCATGGGTAAAGGAAAGTTAATTGATGAAATTTTTGGTGAAAAATGTGAAGGAAACTACATTCAGCCAACCTTTATTACTGATTATCCAAAGGAAATGTCGCCATTATGTAAAGAACACCGTGACAATCCCGAATTAACAGAGCGTTTTGAGTTAATGGTTTGTGGTAAAGAAATTGCCAATGCGTATTCTGAATTAAACGACCCTATTGATCAACGTGAGCGTTTTGAAGCACAGTTAAAATTAGCGGCTCGTGGTGATGATGAAGCTGGTGAGTTTATTGATCAGGACTTTTTACGTGCGTTAGAATATGGTATGCCTCCAACATCTGGATTAGGAATTGGAATGGATAGATTAATAATGTTCTTAACCAATAATCAATCTATTCAGGAGGTATTATTCTTCCCTCAAATGAAACCTGAGCGTAAGGCTCCGTCTGTTGAGTTGAACGATGACGAGAAAGCTTTATTAACCCTGATTGAAAAAGCTGAAAAAATTGATTTAACCGAGTTAAAAACACAAAGCGGATTAAGTAATAAAAAATGGGATAAAACCATTAAAGGCTTAACTAAACACAACCTAGCTAAAGTTGAAAAAACTGACGCTGGTTTGTTTGTGGAGATCGTATAAACTGTATTATAGAATAAAGTTTAAAAAGCAACCCTTTGGTTACTGAGCGTAGCCGAAGTAGGTTGCTTTTTTAATTTGACTCTTAATTTATTTTCTGTTAACTTAGCTCCTGGACGATAGCTGTCATTAAAACAACGGACATCTTAACATTGTGAGTAATTAGGACAAAACAATTAAATTTATTCATTTGAATTTAAAAGAATATTTTGAAAAAATAGACCTTGACGAAATAAATAGGTTTATAATTGAAGGACAAGAAGAAAATCTAAATCTTGAGTTCAAAACTACCTCACACCCAAACTATAATCAGCATAATAGAGAAGATGACAAAAAAAACTTAAGCAAGACGTTATCAGGATTTTCTAATTCAAATGGAGGTATAATTGTTTGGGGAATAAAAGCAAAAGAAAACGAAAAAAAACAAGATATAGCAACTACAAAAAAACCTATTAAGGAATTAACAAGATTCTTTAATACACTAAATCGATTGGAAGGGCAGTCCGTTACTCCAGTTATAACTGGTATTGAGCATAAAAAAATTGAAATTGAAGAAGATACTGGATATATAATCACCTATGTTCCTTCAAGCGATTATGCACCTCACATGGCTAATTATTCAAATAAACACTATTATAAACGTAGTGGTGATAGTTTTTATATATGCGAACATTTCGATATCAAAGATATGTTTCAAAGAAAAAAATCAGCGCAACTTGATTTAAATCTAAAAGATAAAAAAATTAATACTATTCATTCAAATCAAATAAGAATAGAGCTGACCTTATCTTTAATGAATAAAGGAAAAAATTATGCGAAAGCGCCCTTGGTTATAGTTAGTATAAATACTCCATATAAATTTTCAAATTTTGGTCTAGATGGAAATGGGACAATTGGTATCTTTCACACTAAAGCTTTACCTCATAAGCCCCAATCAAGCACCTATATTGGGAGTCAAGATATAATTATATATCAAAATTTAGAGTTTGATATAGATAAAATTTGTTTAGAAATCGACAAAGATGTTGAAGAACTTCCTGAATTGATAATGAAATACACTATAGTTGCAGTAAACATGGAAAAAACTAATTTCACTAAAACAATAGTAATTGAAAAATAAAAGCCCTAAAAATGTACTAAAATAACATTGCAGCTGATTTATTGTGATGGCTATGATCACTGACTATGTTCTACCAAATTAGTTACCTTAGTGCTTGCGCAACGTAAATTAACCTTACCTATAGCTGTAAATTTTTTATTATTTCTTTTTTCATACCTTTAAAAGGTTATGAAAAAGCTAATCAACTACTTACCTAGTCATTTTTTGCTATGTACCATTGTTGGTATCTGTATTCAATTTTACACTAAACTATGGCAATTTGGGTTTGTGAGTTTGTTTCTTCTTTTAGCTGGTTTTCTGCTTTTGTTAGTTGTTTTTCATAATTACAAAAAGAAAACGCTATTTATAATTACCACTAGTTTGTTATTTATTTTTGTTGGTATTTCATCAGTATATATTCATAATTCAAAAAATTATAACAATCATTATAGCAAGCACCTCAATACTAATGAAGTTGTAGTTTTGACCATCAACACCATTTTAAAACCCGGGAATTATTATGACAAATACAAAGCAGAGGTTTCACAAATCAATACCACTAAAACAAACGGGGAGATACTTCTCAACATTCAAAAAGACTCATTTATTAACAATTTGAAGGTTGATGATAAATTGCTATTACAACCAACGTTTAAGGAGTTGATTCCGCCATTAAATCCGCATCAATTTGATTATAAAAACTACTTAGCTAAACAAGGAATTGAACATCAGGTTTTTGTTGATAACTCACAGTTCAAAATTGTTGATAAACGCACTTTTTCACTGGTAGGTTTATCAGCCATGGTGCGAGAGAAAATTCAACAATCATTAGCAAAATATAATTTTTCAAAGGATGAATTTGCAGTGATCAATGCTTTGTTGTTAGGTCAGCGACAAGAAATATCTAAAGAATTATTAAAGGATTATACCAATGCAGGTGCTATACACATTTTAGCTATTTCAGGCTTACACATTGGTATTTTATTACTGTTATTAACGTATCTATTACAACCCGTTGAAAACCTACCTAAAGGAAAACTCATAAAAACTTTTTTGATTGTCCTTTTACTGTGGATGTTTGCTTTTATAGCAGGTTTATCGGCATCGGTAGTAAGAGCCGTAACCATGTTTACGTTTGTGGCTATCGGGCAATCTTTTAACAGCAAACAGTCAGTAGAATATTCACTAGTAACATCTATGTTTTTTATCTTATTGGTCAATCCAATGTTTTTATTTGATGTCGGTTTCCAACTAAGTTATTTGGCTGTTTTTGGTATTGTTTGGGTACAACCACTACTCTACAACATTTGGAAACCAAAATTATGGTTCTTAAACAAATGTTGGCAATTGTTAACTGTTTCGGTAGCTGCACAGGCAGGAATATTACCTATTAGTTTATATTATTTTCATCAGTTTCCTAGTTTGTTTATTCTTTCAAACTTGGCAATTATTCCTTTTTTAGGTGCAATTTTAGTGGGTGGCATTACCGTTATTGTTTTGGCTTTAGTCGGTTTACTACCTCAATTCCTAGCCTCTGCTTATGGAATTGTTATTAATATGATGAATTCATTTGTAGGATGGATTTCATCTAAAGAAGATTTTTTATTCACTCATATTTCCATGTCGGTTTGGTTGATGATTGCTTTATATGTTGTTATTATACTCACCTTTCGATTTATCATCAAAAGAACTGCAAAACGATTCCTCTATGTTTTAGCAGCTGTTTTATTGGTTCAGTCCGTTTATATAGCTGAAAAATATGTTAGAAACATAAAACAAGAGTTTATTGTTTTTCATAAAAGTAGGCAATCGGTAATTGGAAATAGAAATGGAGAAAACTTACAAATTTACCATGATTTAGATTCGGTGAAAATCAAAAATGAAAAACTATTAACTTCTTATGTAATTGGTGAAAATATACTTCCGAAATTAAATACAGATAAGCCTGCTATTTTTACACATAACAATAGTTACATTTTGTTTATCGATAGTTTGGGAGTTTATCCTAAAACTTTAGAAAATCCAACGGTTGTATTACAATATTCTCCTAAACTCAACCTTAACAGATTGATTAATGATGTAAAACCTAAAATAATTATTACTGACGGGACAAACTTTAAGAGCTATATAGAAAGGTGGAAGTTGACTTGTGAGCAACAAAAAACACCATTTCACTACACAGGGCAAAATGGTGCTTTTAGTATTAAGTAATTCCTTTTAAAAAGAACTCTTGAAGTTTTTTTCGAAATCTCGCCACGGAGTATTTTTATAAGCATCTCCTCTAAAATAAGCTAATATTTTTTCAAATCTTTCTTTTGATAAATATCCTGGTACAGCTTGTAAGAATTGCTCTTCAGTATTAAAGAAAGCTGTTGACGGATAACTCATTTTTCCTTTTAAAATAGCTGCTGCTAATTCGTGGTATTTGCTTCTTCCGTTTTGAACAAATTTAAATGTTTTTCCTTTAAAATTGATATTGTCTTTCCCTTCTCCATCTAATTTAACAGCATAGTAATTATCATTAATGTATTTTACTATTACTTCGTTTTTATAAGTAGTGGCATCCATTTTTTTACACCAACCACACCAATCTGTATACAAATCAACTAAAATTGGTTTGGGGTTTGCTTTATTCAATTCGAAAGCTTCTTCAAAAGAAAGCCATTTTATCTCTTGCGCACTGGTAACTATTGAAGTTAACACAAAAAAAGCTGCTATTATTATTTTTTTCATATCTGTTATGGTCTCAATAAGTGTTCCAAACTTACAAAAAAACCTGTCAGTTTACTAAAAACGAGACAGGTTTTGATATTATTTTAAATAAAAAGAGCCGTTATTTCACTCCGTGCATTAATTTTCTCATTAAAGGATTTAAACCTGCAATAATTAATCCTGCAACAATAGGAATGATGGTAAAAATCAAAAAGAAACCTGAAATAGAGTAAGCTTTCTCAATCTCTTCAATATAACTACCTACTGTACCTGCCAACTTGTTCCCCATTGCAATAAATAAGTAATATACGCCAAACATAAAACCAATCCATTTAGCAGGAACTAATTTACTGATGTATGATAAACTTACCGGTGAAATACATAATTCACCCATTGTATGGAATAAATATGCTGCAATTAACCAAAACATACTTACTTTCATTACGGGTTCTCCAGCAACAATTCCTTGAGATCCTAACGATAAAAATCCGAACCCTAAACCTAATAACAACAACCCAAATCCGAATTTTAACGGACCAGACATATTGTATTTACTTTCCCACCATTTAGAAAACAATGGAGCTAATGTAATAATGAATAAAGAGTTTAAAATACCAAACCAAGTTGCTGGTACCTCAACACTTTCTTTTGAGAAATCGCGTTGAATTTTCCAACCAACAATCCCCCAAATTATGATAAAACTAATTGACAGAATAATGTTTCCTATTGCATATTTAGCAAATGTCTTTCTAAATAATAAGTATAACACATAAGTAATTATACCTAAAGGTAAAATGGTTAGTAAAGCATCTATGTACTTAAATAAAGTTCCAGAAGTACCAGTTAAGTTTCTTTGAGTATATTCTTCAGCAAAAATAGTCATAGAACCACCTGCTTGTTCAAAAGCAGCCCAGAAAAAAACAGTAAAAACACAAAATATACCTACTGCAAATAATCTATCTACAATTATATTTTTAGGCGTATTTTCTTCTTCATTTACATTTACTAAATCTTGGTCTCCATCAGCACCTACTTGTGCTACTGTAATTTCTTGTATTTTTTTTGGTGATAAACCTATATTTCCAAAAATATTCTGCGTGAAGTAGAATTGTAACATTCCAATAAACATAAAAACTCCAGCTAAACCAAATCCCCAAGACCAAGAGTAGTTTTCTCCAATATAACCACATAACATAATTCCTAAAAAGGCTCCAGCATTTACACCCATATAAAAAATAGAATACGCTCCATCCTTTTTATCAGAATGATCTTTATACATATTTGATATAATGGAAGTCATGTTTGGTTTAAATAAACCATTCCCTAACATTAAACATCCTAAACCTATATACAAAAATAAAGGAGTTTCTACCGCCATTGCTGCATGCCCTAAAGTCATTATCAATGCTCCTAAAATAACTGCCCATCTATAACCTAACAATTTATCTGCTATCAGACCACCAAAAACTGGCGTTAAATAAACTCCCATTGTATAGGTTCCGTATAATGACAATGCTTCGGCTTTTTCCCATCCAAAGCCTCCATTACTTATAGATGTAATTAAAAATAAAACCAATAGAGCTCGCATTCCGTAGTACGAAAAACGTTCCCACATTTCTGTAAAAAACAACACGAACAATCCTGCCGGATGCCCTAAAACTTTATCTTTAAATAGATTTTCTATGTCTGTATTCATATATGAAATTAAATTAGTGTTTTTAATAATTAGTGTACGTTACCCATTAACTTTTTCATTAGCGGCGAAAATAATAAAACTAATATTCCTGCTCCAATTGCATAATGAGCAATTAGTTCAAACCCATTAGTATATATTTCTAGTGTTTGCAACCCTCCTACATTAGTATCTGTACTTTCTACAGCTAATTGCTTAGAAATAAAACCTACTATTTGAAACGCATATGCTGAAGATAAGAACCAAATTCCCATCATAAAAGCTACAATTCTTTTAGGTGATAAATCGGTGATTTTTGACAATCCTACTGGCGACATAAATAATTCTCCAACAGAAATAATAAAATACATAGCAAATAAATACATAAAAGGTACCATTCCGTTTTCATCTGCGCTTCCTTTACTTATACTCAAAATATAAAAACTTAAACCTGCAAATAACAATCCTAAACCAAACTTGTATGGTGTTCTTGGATTTAAATTTCTTTTTGATAAAAATGCCCATAATAAAGAAATTGGAATTGCTAATAAAATAATAAACATTGAGTTTAATGAGTTGGTTTGACTCGCAGTCATAATACCACTTAAATCAACATTTCTTGAAGCAAACAACGTAATTACACTTCCTGACAATTCATGGAATCCCCAGAACAACGTCATAAAAAATGTAATTAAAACTGCCATAAACAGTTTTTTGCGTTCATCTGGAGTAGATTCTAACATTATCTTTCCTAAAAAGACAACAACTGCTACACCAATAATCTTAAAAATTAAACCAACAATGGTCTCATCTCCTAAAAATGATTCTCCACCTGCAATAGCTTTATAAGAAGATAGAATGTATGCGATAAGAGGCACACATAAAACAGCAATTATTGGTATTACAGTTTTTTGTGGAATTCCTAAAACAGGTTTTTCATATACTTCTTGATTTGGTGGTAAACCTTTATTACCAAAAACGTTCTTTTTAATTCCGCTCCAAAAGAAAATTAGTCCAGCTAACATTCCAATTCCTGCTAATCCAAATCCGTAATGCCAACCATATTCGGCCGCTAACCACCCACATAAAAGTGGCGCTATCCAACCACCAATATTAATTCCCATATAGAAAATGGTAAAACCTGAATCTTTTCTATCATCTCCATCTTCATATAAAGATCCTACAAAAGTTGAAATATTAGGTTTGAAAAAACCATTTCCAACCACAATAAAGGCTAGAGCTAAAAAGAATGCTGTATTATTTTCTATAGCTAATACAAAATGGCCAATTGCCATTAAAATTCCACCTAAAAAGATAGAACTACGCATGCCTAGAATTTTATCAGAAATTCTACCTCCTATAACTGTTGATGCATATACTAATGAGCCGTAAGAAGCGTAAACAACAGCAGTTGCTGCATCTCTTTCAACTATTGCTTTAAAAATTTCTTGCACCATATAAAGCGTTAATAAAGCTCTCATTCCGTAGAACGAGAAACGCTCCCACAACTCTGCAAAAAATAAATAGAATAGCCCTTTGGGATGGCCAAATAATTGTTGCTCTTCAGTGTTTTTAATAATTTCAGACATATATAACTATCCTTTTATTTTAGTTGGTTTGTTTTTGTTCACATTTAAATTTTCTTCGATAAAATTGGTCATCTTTGTAAATAAATGCAAACGTGTATTTTTTCCTTTATAAATTCCGTGGGTTCTGTCTGGATAAATGAATAGATCGAATTGTTTATTGGCTTCTACCAGAGCATTTACCATTCTCATCGTGTTTTGTTGGTGCACATTATCATCACCCGAACCATGCACTAATAAATAGTTTCCTTCTAATTTATCAGCATAGTTTATTGGTGAATTATCATCATACCCTTCAGCGTTTTCTTGTGGAGTTGTCATATAACGTTCTGTATACACCGTATCATAAAAACGCCATGAAGTAACTGGTGCTACTGCAATAGCTGTGGTAAAAATATCGTTTCCTTTCAAAATGCAATTGGTACTCATAAATCCTCCATAAGACCAACCCCAAATTCCTATGTTTTCTTTATCAATATAGCTTCTTTCTGCAAGTTGTTTTGCCGCTGCTATTTGATCTTCAACTTCGTATTTACCTAATTGTTTTTGAGTTACTTTCTTAAAATCGCGTCCTTTTAAACCTGTTCCGCGTCCATCAACACAAGCCACAATAATTCCTTTTTGCGCCAACATATTGTGCCAATAATCATTGCTACCATTCCAACGGTTAGCCACTTGTTGTGATCCCGGACCTGAATATTGGAACATTAACAACGGATATTTTTTGTTCTCATCAAAATCAGCAGGTTTAATCATCCACATATTCAGCTCATTTCCGTTTACTGATATCGTTGAAAATTCTTTCGGACTCATTTTGTACTCTGCTAATTCTTCTTTCAGATTAGTATTGTCTTTGATCACTTTCAGCATCTCTCCTTCTCCATTATATAAAGAATATATTGGAGGCACTTCAGAAGTTGAATGTGTGTTGATAAAATAGTGCATATTCTTACTGAAAGAAGCTGTGTTTTGCCCAACTTCATTACTCAATAATTTTTTATCTTTTCCGTCTAAGCCAATAGAATAAACTCCACGATTGATAGATCCATTTTCTACCGATTGATAATAAATTCGGTTATTGTCTTTATTAAATCCATAGTAATTGGTTACTTCCCAATCTCCTTTAGTAACCTGATTGATAAGTTTTCCGTTACTATCATAATGATAAATATGATTATAACCATCTTGCTCACTCGTCCAAATAAAGCTATTATCATCTAAAAAGGTAAGGTTATCTTGAATATCAACGTATGCATCATCCTTTTCATTCAACACTACTTTTGCATTTCCATTGGTATTTACAAAGTATAAGTTCAAATCATTTTGATGACGATTTAAGGTAGTTACACACAAAGTATTGGCTTCGTTTGTCCACTGAATTCTTGGAATATATTCATATGAACCCACATTAACTTTTGATGTGTTTTTTGTGTTTAAATTGAATAAGTGCAAACTAACTTTTGCGTTTTTTTCTCCTGCTTTTGGGTATTTGAAGGTTTGCATTGAAGGATACAAATCGTTTCCTGTTACGTTCATAGAAAACTCAGGAACATCTGTTTCATCAAAACGTAAAAAAGCGACATAATCACTATTTTTATTCCATTGAAAAGCACGTACAAAGCCAAACTCTTCTTCATACACCCAGTCCGTTGTTCCGTTAATGATAGCATTTATTTTACCATCTTTAGTAACCTGAGTAACTTGCCCGTTGTCTAAATTTTTGATAAATAAATTATTATCTTTTGTATAAGCTACCTTTTTGCTATCTGGAGAAAAAGTTGGTTCTTGAATATCTTCACCTAATAAGGTTAATTTTTTAGTAGCAATATGGTAAGCGTAGAATGTTCCTTTAAAAGAATGACGATACACTTTTTTAAAGTTAGCACCCAAAATCAATTGAGTTTCATCATTATTAAAATTGTATGAAGAAAAACTTTCTAACCCTTTTAAGTCTTTACTATTTACAATAGTTTCAACTTTTTCTAATGTTTGGTAATTGTACTTATCAACTGTAATCTCCCCGGTTTCTTTATCAGAATTTAATAAAGAGTAAAAATTCCCATTCATAGAATTCAACGCATTCATCCTTTTTGGAGAAAAGGTTCCGTTCCAAATTTCTTCTAAGGTAATTTCTTTAGTCCCGGTAGTGAAGTTAGTTGCTGATTTGGTTTCGGTTTTGCACGAAGTTAAGAAGATACTAAAAATTGCCAAATAGCATATTATTCTCATCAGATATAAATTTTTATTAAAAAATAACTGCCAAGTTTACGTAAAAAATAGGAAACTTTACCGTTATTTAACAGAAAACTATATTTAACAAAGCCATTTTAGCGTAATAAACTATCTTTGTTGCCGTATAAAACAGAAAGATAAATGTCGAAAATTATTTCAGGATTTTCAAAACTTACTAAAGAAGAAAAAATTGAATGGTTGGCTAAAAATTACTTTAATAACCAACCCAAAATTACAGAAACTATAAAGCAATATTGGAATGTTGATGAAAAATTACAACAACTCCATGACGATTTCATAGAAAATACCATTTCTAACTTTTACATGCCTTACGGTGTTGCCCCTAACTTTGTTATTAATGACAGAGAGTACGCAATTCCTATGGTGGTTGAAGAAAGCTCAGTGGTTGCAGCAGCTTCAAAGGTGGCAAAATACTGGAGTACAAGAGGTGGATTTAAAACCAAAGTGATTTCAACCACAAAAATTGGTCAGGTTCACTTTTTATATGCTGGTGACAAAAAAAATCTAGAGAATTATTTCAATCAAAATAAAACAGAATTATATGCTGCAACAGCTTCCATTACTAAAAACATGGAAAAACGTGGTGGTGGAATTTTAGATATTGTTTTAGTTGATAAAACTGATAAACTTGATAACTACTATCAACTTCATGTAACCTTTGAAACTAAAGATAGTATGGGTGCGAATTTTATCAATTCGTGTTTAGAGGCTATTGCTAAAAAGTTTGAAAAAGAGGATATCGAAATTGTTATGAGTATCCTTTCTAACTACGTTCCAGAATGTTTGGTGAAGGCAGAAGTGAGTTGTAAAGTGGAAGATTTAGGCGGAAAACATCCTGAAAAGTTTGCGCATAAATTTGAGCAAGCAGTTAAAATCGCTGAAATTGAACCGTACCGAGCTGTAACGCACAACAAAGGAATTATGAACGGTATTGACGCAGTAGTTTTAGCAACTGGTAACGATTTTAGAGCTATTGAAGCTGGAGCACATGCGTACGCTTGTAAAAACGGAAGTTATTCTAGTTTAACACATTGTGAGGTAAAAGATGGGATTTTTAGATTTTGGATTGAAATTCCTTTAGCTTTAGGTACTGTAGGCGGATTAACAGCTTTACACCCTATGGCAAAATTATCATTAGATATGATGCAAAAACCAAGTGCTAGAACTTTAATGCAAATTATTGCTGCTGCTGGTTTAGCTCAAAATTTTGCTGCTTTAAAAGCTTTAACTACCAAAGGAATTCAACACGGACATATGAAAATGCACTTGCAAAACATCTTGAATCAACACCATGCGACTGAGCAAGAAAAAGAAGAAGTTGTAAAGTATTTTGAGAAAAGGACTGTTTCTCATAGCGCTGTAGTTGAAAAACTAAATTCATTAAGAAAACCTACAATAAATTGGGTTGATTTTTTAAATGAAACTGAAGTTAGAAATAGACTTTCTAAACTAAGTACTGATGCAAAACCTTTATTTGGTAAAATGAACGGGCAGCAAATGGTGGAACATTTAAGTGTAGTAACTCAAATTGCCAATGGAAATTGGAAAGTTGACACGTATGTTTCTGATGAAAAAACAGCTCGCAGAAAACCTTTTTTAAATACTGATAGTGAATTACAAGTAGGCTTTAGAGCTCCATTTTTATCAGAAGATCCTACTCCATTACAATTTAACTCAATGGATGATGCAATTGATGATTTAATTGAACAAGTCAATCATTTTGTAAAAGTGTTTACTGAAGATACAACTAGAACAGTAGTTCATCCTTTTTTTGGAGAATTAGATTATGAGTATTGGAAAAAATTTCAAGTAAAACATTTTACGCATCACTTTAAACAGTTTGGATTAGTATAATGCGCTTTTATTCTAACGGAAAATTATTACTCACAGGAGAATATGTGGTTTTAGATGGTGCTAAATCATTAGCAATTCCAACAGAATTTGGACAAGATTTAGTAGTTGAACCTATTAAAGAACCTCAACTTATTTGGGGAAGTTTCACTAATGAAGGAACCTGCTGGTTTGAAGCGTCTTTCGATTTACCTAAACTTCGTTTAACCTCAGCAACATTTAATTCTGATAAAGAAGGAAGTGCCGAATTTATTGCAGAAACTTTACAAAACATTTTGTTAGAAGCCAGAAAACTATCCCGAGAATTCGGGACTGATTTTTTACAAACTGAAAGTGGTTTTGTGGTAAAAACAAATTTGACTTTTCCTCAAAATTGGGGATTAGGTAGTTCTTCTACTTTAATCAATAATATTGCTTCTTGGGCAAACGTAAATCGGTTTGACTTACTTTGGAATGCTTTTTCTGGAAGTGGATATGACATTGCTTGTGCCCAAAATAATTCTCCTATTTTTTATCAATTAGAAGATAAAAAACCAAAAATTGAAACAATAGATTTCAATCCGAGTTTTGCAGATGAATTGTTTTTTATTCATTTAAATCAAAAACAAAATAGTAGAGAGGGAATTGCACAATACCGAAAATATCAAAAAGAGAGACCTCTCGACTCCGCTCTAGGTGACATCAATGATATTTCTACTTTATCTGATGAATTTGTGAATGCAAAATCCGCCAACGATTTGAATAAAATTATTGTTGAGCATGAAAGAATTATCAGTTCAATCATCAAATTAGACCCCGTAAAAAACAATTTATTTTCCGATTATTTTGGTGAAGTAAAAAGTTTAGGTGCTTGGGGTGGAGATTTTGTGTTGGCAACAGGAAACAGCGACACTCCCAAATATTTTAAAGAAAAAGGATTCAATACAATTTTGAATTACAAAGAAATGGTGAAACCCTCCCAAATACTCCCAAAAGGAGGGAGATAACACTTCATAAACTATAAAACATTGAAAAACAACGATACATATAAAAAAACTCAAAATGTCCCCCCTTCGGGTGATAGGGGGCTGTCAATAGTTATTATTGGTGGTGGTGCAGCTGGTTTTTTTACTGCAATTAATGCGAAAGAATTAAATCCTGATTTAGACATAACTATTCTCGAAAAAGGAAAAGATGTTTTACAGAAAGTAAGAATATCTGGTGGTGGTCGTTGTAATGTTACGCATGCTTGTTTTGCCCCTAAAGAACTAACAAAATTCTATCCTAGAGGAAACAGAGAGCTTCTTGGACCTTTTCATCAGTTTATGACGGGTGATACTTTTGAGTGGTTTGAAAACCGAGGTGTTCCGTTAAAAATTGAAGATGATAATAGAGTTTTTCCCGAAGCAAATACTTCTCAAGCCATTATCGATTGCTTTCAAAAAGCTGTTGAAAACCTCAATATTAAAGTGTTAACAAACCGCGGAGTAACTTCATTTTATCAACAAGACTCAAAATGGGTTATTAACACAAAAAATGAAGAATTTATTGCTGATAAATTAGTTATTGCAGCTGGTAGCAGCAAGAAAATATGGGAGATGTCTCAAGAATTGGGACATAGTATTATTGACACAGTTCCGTCCTTATTCACTTTCAACATTAAAGATGAAAGAATTACAGATTTAGGTGGAATTTCAGTACCAAATGCTACTGTTAATATCTTAGATACAAAATTAGAAAACTACGGTCCGTTGTTAATCACGCATTGGGGATTAAGTGGACCCGCAATTTTAAAATTATCGGCTTTTGGCGCTAGAATTTTAGCGGAGAAAAACTACAAATACGAAGTGGAAGTTAATTGGTTATCAAAATCTTCTGAAGAGGTTTTAGAAGAACTTAATCAATTGAAGAAAACCAACGCAAAGAAACAAATCGGGTTAAAATCTCCTTTTACTGAGATTCCACGAAGATTATGGGAACGATTGTTAATTGCTTCCTCTATAAAACTAAATCAGAATTGGGCAGATTTGAATAAAAATCAACTTCAAAAGCTAGCAACCCAACTTACAAAAGCAACCTTTAAAGCGGAAGGAAAATCTACTTTTAAAGAAGAATTTGTTACTGCCGGTGGTATTGATTTAAAAGAAATCAATTTTAAACGTTTTGAAAGTAAACTACATAAAAACCTCTTCTTTATTGGCGAAATTTTAAATATTGACGCCGTAACAGGAGGTTTTAACTTTCAAAATGCTTGGACCGGTGGCTATATTTGTGCAAATGCTTTAGCAGAAGAATAACTATTCTTCCTCGTCACCTTCTTCGTAGCAGTTAAAAATGATTGAATACCCGTACTCTTTTGCTTCTTGATAAAATTCTCTTAAATCTTCATCCAATTCTTCTTCCCCATCAATTACATAGTAATCATCATCAATGCTTTCAACTTTCCAACCCTCATCTTCAATATAAAACTTAGCTAATTGTAAAGCTCCCTCTACATCTGCATAGTTAATATAAACGCTTACAAAAGCGCCTTTTACTTCGTTAAAATACTCTGATTCTTTTCCTGGAACTGCGTGTGCGTTAATTAAATACATAGCTTGTAAATTTTAGTGTAAGTTACAAATTTTAGAATAGTTTTGAGTAAAAAAATTAATAACTCATTACTGTACCGAAATATAAAAGCTGAAAAGTCTTTACATCCAATAACAAATAATTCATTGTCATCATCATACCGTAATTAGATTTATCGTAAAACAGATATTCGAAAAAATCTATTTCTCTTTCATCTGCATAAAAAACTCCTTTTGTATTAAAATGTTCGTCTATAAAATTATCTAAATGTGTTAAACGATGAATATTTATGGTTGATGAAAAATTGTATAAACTATCTATTTTAATTTTTAATTTCTCCCCTTTAGAACTTAAATCACCTCTAGAGGTAAAAAGTAAATTTTCATAAAAATCATCATCAATCAACTCATATAAAACCCGCTCTGAGTCAACTTCTTTTTGAATTTTTTCTATATACCCAACTAGATTGTTAGAAAGCCTATTTAATTCACCTATTTTCTTTTTCACCTGATGAAACATTAACGGCTTATCATCTGCTTTTTTTTCAAAATCTAGAGTTCGTGCTTTAATAATATCACTGCTCACTCCTATTGCTTCTTTAATTGAATTATGGGCAGCATAAGATGAGAATTTATATTGTGCCTTACCAGTGAACGACACTAAACACAAAAGCGTTAAAAAAAATACGCTTACTTTCATAACAGGATAATTTATGTTTGTAATATAGTGTATTTTTCCAAATAATTAAGCCAATTCACCTCTATGAGGTTTTAGAGCATCTCTAAAAGTTTTCATATGTTCTTCATCAACTACAATATAAGCTACTGTATGGAAAGGATTTAATTGCTTAGCATCCACCTCATGATACGGTAAATTATCAATTGCAGCAAACTCTCTTAAATGAATACAATGATGTTTGGCGGTTTCATATCCATCTGGACCTTTAAAATCCCAAATCAATTTTATTTTTCTGTTCATATTGCAAAGTTATATCTTTGTGCAAATTTTCAACCATTGAATACTTCAGAATTTTTATTTATAACTAAAGATAAAGCAATTGATAGTGCAAGTTTTACTTGGCAAACACCAAGCAATATTGCTTTAGTTAAATATTGGGGAAAAAGCGATCCGCAAATTCCAAAAAATGCTTCAATTAGTTTTACACTAAACAACTGCCATACTACCACAAAAATTAATTTTTCTAAAATTAATAAAGTTGAAAAAGCAGATTTTGAGCTATATTTTGAAGGAAAGAAAAAAGACGACTTTAAACCTAAAATTGCAAAATTCTTTGAAAGAATTCAAGAATATTGTCCTTATATTTTGGAGTACAAAATGGAAATACATTCAGAAAATTCTTTTCCTCACAGTAGCGGAATAGCCTCATCTGCAAGTGGCATGAGTGCTATTGCTATGTGCTTATTAAGTTTAGAAAAAGAATTGAGCCCTGAAATAACTACTGAGCATTTTAATAAAAAAGCCTCTTTTTTAGCTCGTTTGGGTTCTGGTAGCGCTAGCAGGAGTATTGAAGGCCCTTTAGTAGTTTGGGGAGAGCATCCAGAAATTAAAGGAAGCTCAGATCTATTCGGAGTAAAATTCCCATACAAAGTCCACCCTATTTTTGAAGATTATCAAGACGCTATCTTATTAGTTGACAAAGGAGAAAAGCAAGTTTCAAGTACCGTTGGTCATAATTTAATGCATGATCATCCATATGCAGAAAACCGTTTTAAACAAGCTAACGAAAATTTATCTAAGCTTTCTAAAATTCTTCAGAGTGGAGACATGAAACAATTCATCAATTTGGTTGAGAGTGAAGCTTTAACGCTTCATGCGATGATGTTAACAAGTAATCCGTATTTTATTTTAATGAAACCTAACACTCTGGAAATCATAAATCAAATATGGAAATATAGAGAAGAAAACGACAGTAATATTTGTTTTACATTAGACGCAGGAGCCAATGTTCATGTACTTTATCCAGCATCTGAAAAAGAGGCTATTAATCAGTTTATTAAGAATACTTTAGCAGCATACTGCCAAAAAAATCAGTATATTTGTGATAAATCAGGTTATGGCGCAAAAATACTATAACCTATAAACCCTCAAAATATGAAAACTTCAACATTACTTATAGCAATGTTTGTTAGTTTTTTAACAACAAGTACATTAGTAGCACAAGACACCGTTTGGTTTGATGCCAATTGGCAAATAACCACAAAAAACAATGGTGAATATTATCGCCCAAAACCTAAAAAAGTAGAAAATGGCTATTGGATTGTAGATTATTACAAAGATGGTCAAATTCAAATGGAAGGTTTAAGCACTACCAATACTCCTTTAGAAGAAGAGTTTGAAGGTTTGATTTCCTATTATCACCCAAACGGAAAGCCTTATCATAAAGCTAATTATAAAAATGGTAAGTTAGACGGTTTAAGAAGAGTGTATTTTGAAACTGGCGAACTTAAAGAAGAAGGAAATTATGTAGATGGGAAAAAAGAAGGTAATTGGAAAACCTATTATAAAAACGGAAAAATAGAAACAAAAGGAAAATACAGAGACGGTGAAAAAGTTGGCGTTTGGAAAACTTTTTACAAAAATGTTTACTAATTGATTTTCAGTTTATTTTTTCGTGTAAATTTGGCATTTTAAAAAAAGTAAATGAAAGGACCTTTATTTTATGCAAAAATATTGCTCTTTGGTGAGTATGGAATTATTAAAGATTCTAAAGGATTAGCAATTCCTTTTAACTCATATAAAGGAGCATTAAAATCGGCTCAAAACTTAACAGGAGAAGCACAAAAATCAAATGAAAGTTTAGCTAGATTTTATTCATACCTATCAAATTTAGAAACTGATATAGTTTCTTTTAATTTAGAAGAATTAAAAAGAGATATTGATAATGGTATGTACTTTGACTCATCCATCCCACAAGGATATGGAGTAGGTAGTTCTGGAGCTTTAGTTGCTTCAATCTACGATAAATATGCTACCGATAAAATAACTGTACTAGAAAACCTAACTAGAGATAAACTTTTAAAGCTTAAACAAATTTTTTCTTTAATGGAATCTTTTTTCCACGGAAAAAGTTCTGGTTTAGACCCTTTAAACTCTTATTTAAGCTTACCTATCTTAATCAATTCTACAGAAAATATTGAACCTGCCGGCATTCCATCTCAAAAAGAAGGAAAAGGAGCTGTTTTCTTATTAGACTCTGAACAAGTTGGTGAAACAGAACCTATGGTTAACATCTTTATGAATAAGATGAAAAATGAAGGTTTTAGAAAAATGATCAGTGAAGAGTTTGCTACGTATACAGATGCTTGTATTGATGATTTCTTAAAAGGAAATGTAAAATCATTATTCGGTAATGTTAAAAAACTATCTAATGTAGTTTTAACAAACTTTAAACCTATGATTCCTACCGCTTTCCATAAAGTATGGGAACAAGGTTTACAAACCAATGATTATTATTTAAAGCTTTGCGGATCTGGTGGCGGTGGCTATATTTTAGGTTTTGCAGAAGATTTTGAAAAAGCACAAGAAAGTTTAAAAGATTATAAATTAGAAGTAGTTTATAGATTTTAATGGATACTAACAACAGAAGTATATTCTACAAATTTTTTAGCCTACTGTCTGTTGTAAGAGGTTACAATATACTAGTGTTAATAGCTGCTCAATATTTGGCAGCTATTTTCATTTTCTCAGAAAAAAAATCCGTCAAACCTATTCTTTTTGACTGGCATCTACTCTATTTAGTTTTAGCTACCGTTTGCGTAGTAGCTTCTGGTTATATTATCAACAATTTTTACGATGTAAAAGCTGATCGGATTAACCGTCCTTTAAAATCAGGATTAGACGCTTATGTAAAGCAAGAAACTAAACTGATGTTGTATTTTACTCTAAACTTTATTGGTTTTGGATTTGGTTGGTTAGTTTCTTGGAGAGCTGCTCTTTTCTTTTCAGTTTATATTTTTGGAATTTGGTTTTATTCTCATAAACTAAAGAAATATCCACTTACTGGTTCAATCACAGCTACCATATTAACGCTTTTACCTTTTTTTGTTGTTTTTGTACATTATAAAAACTTCTCAAAAGTAATTTTTGTGCATGCCTTTTTTTTGTTTTTAGTAATTATGGTTAGAGAGTTTATAAAAGATCTAGAAAACATAAAAGGTGCTATTGCTAATAATTACAATACTTTTCCTGTTGCTTATGGCGAAAAAAAAACCAAACAACTTATTGTCTTATTATTAGTGTTAACATTGGTTCCTGTTACAATTCTTTTTAACTATCCTGCCATACAATACATGAAATATTACTTCTACTTAGCAGGCTTTGTGCTTGTATTTGTTGGTATATATATACATAAAGCCACCCATAAAAATCAATACAGATTATTACATAATATTTTAAAAATCTTACTTTTAATAGGTGTCTTTAGCTTACTCTTTATAGATCGAACATTAATTTTAGACAAAGTAGTTGAGGTTTTAGATTAAAAATCAAACATTTAACGTATCTTTGCACACATTTTTTAAAAAAGACATTCAAAATGAACAAAAATAACTCGTCGAGAGGACGACAAGCTGGTAAAAACAGCAAATCTCCTCAAAGAAATCAATTCAAAAAAGACTTTAAAAAGCCTTTAAAAAACAATAAACCCATTGAAAAAAAGGAAAACGAAGGTGTTCGTTTAAACAAGTTCATTGCCAATTCAGGAATTTGCTCTCGTAGGGAAGCAGATACATACATTGAACAAGGTAGCGTTACCGTTAATGGTAAGTTGATTACAGAAATGGGTTACAAAGTACAACCTACCGATGAAGTACGTTTTGACGGAACTCAAATTTCTTTAGAGCAAAAGCGTTATATTTTATTAAACAAGCCCAAAAATTACATCACTACAATGGAAGATGACAGAGGGAGAAAAACTGTAATGGAACTTGTTGCCAATGCTACTAAAGAACGTGTGTACCCTGTTGGGAGATTAGATCGAAACACTACAGGTCTTTTACTTTTTACAAATGATGGTGAAATGGCTAAAAAGTTAACGCACCCTAAACACAATGTTCGTAAACTATACCACGCTACACTTGACAGAAAATTAACTCTTTCTGACCTAGATAAATTAAGAGGCGATGTAATTATTGAAGGAAGAAAAGTATTTATTGATGCTGTTTCCTACGTAGAAGGTCAGAAGAAAAATGAAGTTGGAATAGAAATTCACTCAGGCAGAAACCGTATTGTACGTAAAATTTTTGAACATTTTGGTTACAATGTTACTAAACTAGATCGCGTGGTTTTTGCAGGATTAACTAAAAAGAATTTGCCTCGCGGTAGATGGAGAGAATTAACTCAATTAGAAATTAACAATTTAAAAATGATCTAATTATCCCTCATGAATATTGAATCTATTAAAACTAAAATCAATAGTATTCTAAGCAATACTATTACAACTGAAGAAAAACTACAAGCTATTTGTGATTATTTAAAATCAGAAATCTCTTATTATGATTGGGTTGGTTTTTATTTTAAAAATGGAAATAAAGAAGAATTAAAATTAGCTCAATTTGCTGGTGAACCTACAGAACACACTATTATTCCTTTTGGTAAAGGAATTTGTGGTCAAGTTGCTGTTAGTAATGAAAACTTTGTAGTTCAAGATGTAACCGAACAAGACAACTATATTTCTTGTGGTTGGAAGGTAAAATCAGAAATTGTAATTCCCATTTTTGTAAATGGAGAAAACATAGGTCAAATAGATATTGATTCTCATACAATTAATCCTTTTACTAAAAAAGACGAAGAGTTACTAGAGTACATTTGTAAGGAAATTGCAGTTTTTTTGTAAAAAAATAGGTAAACACTTGGTTGTTAAGTTTTTTTGTATATATTTGTTAGCACAAAAATTATTTACTAACTCTTTTAATCCCCTATTAACATGAGTAAGCAATTCCCCTCTTACGAAGTTTTGGGCAATACAGCCCAAACAGAAAAATTGACCTTTCTTCAAAAATTTGCACTTTGGTTTCGTGATTTCTTAGAAAATGCAGAATAAAAGTTATTTGAAGCGTCGGAAAAAAATCGGAAAAGTGAGCTATAAACAGCAATAAACTTTTCCGATTTTTTTGTTGACGATCTTGTTAAATTGTATTGCACACCGACTTTAGTTTTAGTAAGTTTGTTTGCTCAACAACAACACAACAATGAGCACAAAAAAAACCATTAAATCTGCTTTAATTTCTGTTTTTCACAAAGACGGATTAGCACCAATAGCTAAAAAACTTAACGATTTAGGAGTTACTATATACTCTACAGGCGGAACAGAAAAATTCATCAAAGAGTTAGGTATTGATGTAGTTCCTGTAGAGGATGTTACATCCTACCCTTCCATTTTAGGAGGAAGAGTAAAAACATTACATCCAAAAGTATTTGGAGGTATATTAAACCGACAAGAAAACGAGAATGATATTGCTGAATTAACAGAATACAATATTCCGCAAATAGATTTAGTAATTGTAGATTTATATCCTTTTGAGAAAACAGTTGCTTCAGGTGCTTCTGAACAAGATATTATAGAAAAAATTGATATTGGAGGTATTTCTTTAATTCGTGCAGCAGCAAAAAATTTTAAAGACACATTCATTGTTTCTTCAATGGAACAATATGATGAATTCTTACATATAATTTCTGAAAATAAAGGAGAAACTACTATTGCTGACAGAAAACGTTTTGCTGCAAAAGCATTTAACATTTCGTCTCATTATGACACTGCTATCTTTACTTATTTTAATGAAGAAGAAACAGTTTATAAAGTAAGCGAACAAACTTCTCAAACCTTAAGATATGGTGAAAACCCACATCAAAAAGGTTATTTCTTTGGGAACTTAGATAGCATGTTTGATAAGCTGCATGGAAAAGAACTTAGTTACAACAACTTATTAGACGTTGATGCAGCTGTAAACTTAATGAATGAATTTACAGGTGAAGATCCAACTTTTGCAATTTTAAAACACAACAATGCGTGTGGTTTTGCACAACGCAAAACTATTCATCAAGCTTATGTTGATGCCTTAGCCGGAGATCCTGTTTCTGCTTTTGGAGGAATTTTAATTGCTAATACAACTATTGATAAGTCCACTGCGGATGAGATTCATAATTTATTTTGTGAAGTGGTTATTGCCCCTAACTTTAATGCAGATGCATTAGAAATTTTAAAAAGCAAAAAAAATAGAATCATTTTAATTCAAAAAGATGTTGAGCTGCCAACTCAAACTGTAAGAACTGCTTTAAATGGAGTATTAGTTCAAGACAAAGACAATAAAACTGATCAACTTGAAGATTTATCATATGCAACTAACAATAAACCTTCTGAAAGTGAGTTAGAGGACTTGTTATTTGCATCAAAAATTTGCAAACACACAAAATCTAATACTATCGTATTAGCAAAAAACAAACAATTATGCGCAAGTGGCACAGGCCAAACAAGTCGTGTAGATGCTTTGCGTCAAGCTATTGAAAAAGCAAAAAGCTTTAATTTTGATTTAAGCGGAGCAGTTATGGCAAGTGATGCTTTTTTTCCTTTTCCAGACTGTGTTGAAATAGCAGATAATGCAGGAATCAAAAGCGTAATACAACCTGGAGGCTCTATAAAAGATCAATTAAGTATTGATTATTGTAATACACATGATTTATCAATGGTATTTACAGGAACCAGACATTTTAAACATTAAGAATTATGATGTAATTTCTTACATTTTTTCATAGATTTGCGAGAATACATCATTTATAAAGAATAAAATAATTAACATAATTATATGGGATTTTTCGATTTTTTAACTGAAGATATTGCCATCGATTTAGGAACAGCTAATACACTTATAATTCATAATGGTAAAGTTGTTATTGATAGCCCTTCAATAGTTGCTCGTAACAGAGTTACCGGTAAAATTATTGCCACTGGTAAAGAGGCACAGAAAATGCAAGGAAAAACCCATGAAAACATAAAAACCATTCGCCCATTAAAAGATGGAGTAATTGCTGATTTTCAGGCATCTGAAGAAATGATTAAAGAATTTGTAAAACAAATTCCAGATATTAGAAAAAAACTATTCCCTCCTTCCTTAAGAATGGTCATTTGTATTCCTTCTGGTATTACAGAAGTTGAAAAACGTGCAGTAATTGACTCTGCTCGTCATATGAATGCCAAAGAAATATACCTTATCTATGAACCAATGGCAGCAGCCATTGGTGTAGGTATTGATATTATGGAGCCTAAAGGAAACATGATTATTGATATAGGAGGTGGTACAACAGAAATAGCAGTAATTGCATTAGCTGGTATTGTTTGTGATCAATCTGTAAAAGTAGCAGGAGATTTATTTACAAGTGATATTATGTATTATATGCGTACACAACACAATCTTCATGTGGGAGAAACAACTGCTGAAAAAATTAAAATTCAAATTGGTGCTGCTACTGAAGATTTAGACGATGCACCAGAAGATATGATGGTTCAAGGTCGTGATTTGTTAAGCGGAAAACCTAAACAGGTTCAAATTTCTTATAGAGAAATTGCTAAAGCCCTCGATAAATCTATTTTACGTATAGAGGATGCAGTGATGGAAACCCTATCTAAAACCCCTCCAGAATTAGCTGCAGATATATATAATACTGGTATCTATTTAGCAGGAGGCGGCTCTATGCTTCGCGGTTTAGATAAACGTTTATCAAGAAAAACAGATTTACCTGTTTATGTAGCTGAAGACCCACTAAGAGCTGTAGTTAGAGGAACTGGTATTGCCCTAAAAGATTTAGACAGATATAAAAGTGTATTGATTAAGTAATAATTAAACATGCAACAGCTCATTTATTTTCTTCAGAAGTATAAATACTTCTTGTATTTTTTGCTGTTACAGTTTATTGCTCTTGTTTTAATTATTAATAACCATAACTTCCATAAGAGCAAATTTATAAGCTCTACAAATTTTATTACTGGTGGGCTTTATAAAAAAAGAGCAGAATTATCTGAATATCTTGATTTAAAAACTCAAAATCAAATTCTTGTTGAAGAAAATAATAAACTAAAGAACCTTTTAGAGAAATATCATTATTATTCAGATACAATTGTAACAATAAAAGTTACAGACACTACTAACTATAAGCAGCAATACCAATACATAAATGGTAAAATTATAAATAATGAATTTCATAAACCTTATAATTTTTTAACCCTTAATAGAGGTATAAAACAAGGGATAACTTCTGAAATGGCTGTAGTAAACAATAAAGGTATTATTGGAATTACTGATAATGTTTCAAACTCATACGCAAGAGTTCAATCAATTTTAAACAGAAATAGTAAAATAAATGCTCGTTTTAAAAACAGTTTTCATTTTGGTACCTTAACATGGAATGGAAATGATTTTAATACAGTTCAGCTTACAGACATTCCAAGGCAAGCCACATATACTATTGGAGATACAATAATTACTGGAGGTAAATCAACTATTTTTCCTGAAGGAATATTGATAGGAACGGTAATGGAAGTTCCAAAAAACACATCTGCATTAAACACTATTAATGTCAAATTATTTAATGATATGAGTAACTTAAGCACTGTTTATATTATTAAAAACTTTGATAAAGAGGAAATAAAAAAACTACAAACCCCTAATGAATAAAAGTCTTTACTACATATTTTTATTCTCTTTTTTAATATTATTACAAGTACTAATATTAAACAATGTATTACTTTTTGGGTATGTAAATCCGTATTTATATATCGTTTTTATATTTCAGTTTCCGTTAAGTAAAAATCGTTTTCCTTTTTTAACTTATGCTTTTTTATTAGGACTAATTATTGATTTTTTTTCAAACTCAGGAGGAATTCATGCCTTTGCCACACTAACTATAGCTTTTTTACGTTTGTATTTCTTTAGAGTGGTTTTTCAAAAAACCGAGAGCGATTTTGAGTTTTTTAAACTAGAACAAGAAAGTTTTGGTAAGGTTTTTAACTACATTGTAATTTTAACTTTTATTCATCATTTTATTCTATATAGTTTAATTAATTTTAGCTTTCATAATTTTTCAAAAGTAATTATAAACACTATTTTATCAAGTATGTTTACATTATTGCTTTATTTTTTAGGAAGTTTCATTTTTAGTAGAAAGGTATAGTTTGTGAAAAGAAACATTTTACTTATTTTCTTAATTACTTTAATAGGTTTTATATACATAGGAAGGCTTTTTCAACTACAAATAATTATAGGTAGTAAAACAAATCCGGTGCAAAGTGCTGCCGTAAAAATTGAGTATGACTATCCTGAAAGAGGATATATTTATGACAGAAAAGGAAAATTGCTTGTTGCCAACCAACTCTCTTACGATGTAATGGTAACACCAAAAGATGTTAAGCCTTTAGATACCCTAGAGTTTTGTTCTCTTTTAAAAATAACCAAAGAAGAATTTAAAGAAAAATATAAAAAAGCAGAAAAATATGCTCGCTGGTTGCCTTCTGTTTTTGTAAAACAATTAGCTAAAGAAGATTTTGCTTTTTTACAAGAAAAATTACATAAATACAAAGGTTTTTATATTCAAAAACGTATCATTAGAAATTACCCTATTAAATCAGCTGCCAATGTAGTAGGTTATATTAGTGAAGTAAATGAACAAGTTGCTAAAAATAGCGACTATTATGAACAAGGCGAACTTATTGGTTGGTGGGGTGTTGAAAAAGAATATGAAAATGTTTTACGCGGAATAAAAGGAAAGAAACATTTTAAAAGAAATAACCTCAACAAAATTACTGGTTCATATAAAGATGGAATGTACGATACACTTGCTGTTCCCGGAAAAGATCTGATGTTAACCATAGATACCGAATTACAGCAATATGGTGAAAAATTAATGGCCGGAAAAAGAGGTGGTATTGTTGCCATAGAACCTTCTACCGGTGAAATTTTAGCATTAGTTACTGCTCCTTCTTACGATCCAAATATGATGGTAGGTAGAGAACGATCTGCAAACTCCGTAAAATTATTTGGAGACACTATTAACAACCCAACTTATGACAGAGGCTTACAAGGTGTATATTCCCCTGGTTCTCCTTTTAAAATAATTAACGGATTAATAGGACTACAAGAAAAAGTGATAGATGAAAAGTTTACCGTTCGCTGTTATGGAGGATATAGGTATGGTAAAAAACCACATGAATTCATGGGTTGTCACTGCGGTACGTATGGCAGACCCATCCGCCTTAAAACTGCAATTGCAAAATCTTGCAACAGTTATTTTGCAACGGTATACAGAAAAATAATCGACAAAGCAGACAAAACAGAAATAGGTTTTGATAATTGGAGTAATCATGTAAAAAGCTTTGGTTTAGGTAATTATTTAGGATACGATTTGCCTGTTGGGCAAAAAGGCTATATTCCCGATGCTAAATTTTATAATGATTGGTATAAATTTGGGTGGGGCCCAACCACTAATATATCTAACGCAATAGGTCAAGGAGAAGTGCTAACTACTCCTATACAATTAGCAAATGCTACAGCAGCAATTGCTAACAGAGGTTTTTATTACACACCGCATATTGTAAAAAAAATAAGTAATAATCAAATTCAAAATACTAAATACACCATAGCAAAAAAAACAAGTATAGATCCAGAATATTTTACCCCTGCTGTAGAGGCAATGCTTGAAGTTTTTAAAACAGGAACCGGTAAATGGAGTCAAGTTAAAGGTATTGAAATTTGCGGAAAAACAGGTACGGTAGAAAATTACATGAAAGTAAATGGCGAAAAAGTGCAACTTGAAGATCATTCAATACTCGTGGCTTTTGCCCCTAAAGAAAACCCTAAAATAGCTATGGCCGTTTTTGTAGAAAATGGCGGTTACGGATCTGTTATTGCTGCTCCCATTACTAGTTTAATGATTGAAAAATATTTGAAAGGAGATATTTCTAGAAAACATATTGAAGAGCGAATGATTAATATGAGCTTACAAAATATTTACGATAAACAAATTCAAAAAACAGACTCTCTTGAGACAAGAAAAAAACAACATCTTCTTAAACCTTGATTGGGTTTTAATTCTATTGTACTTTATACTTGTGGCTTTTGGCTGGATGAATATATATGCAGCCTCATCAACCAATACCTCTGGAGAAGTGTTTGATTTTTCAACTAAATATGGTAAACAAATTCTTTGGATTTTTTTAAGTTTTCCTTTAATTATATTTATTCTCTTTTTTAATTCAAAATTTTACGAACGCTTTGCAAGCGTGCTTTATTTAATATCTTTAACTTCACTAGTAGGTCTTTTTCTCTTTGGAAAAAATATCAACGGAGCAACATCATGGTATAATTTTGGCGGAGTTGGTTTACAACCATCAGAATTTGCTAAAGCCTTTACTGCTTTGGCAGTTGCTAAATTAATGAGCGATAGACAATATAGCTTAAAACTAATTAAAAATCAGATAAAAGCTTTTATCATCATTTTTACTCCTGCCTTTTTAATTACTTTACAACCAGACCCAGGATCTGCACTTATTTATCTTTCTTTCTTTTTTGTATTAAATAGAGAAGGTTTAACATTATCATATATCATTTTAGGCTTTTTAGCTATTTTACTATTTATATTAACCCTCTACTTTGGCACTAAAATCATATTACTAGCCTGTTTTATATTAATTACATTAGCATTGCTGTATGGAATGTATAAAGAAAGACAGTTTTTAAGATTTAACCTTTTACGCTTCCTAACTATATATGCAATAGTAGGTCTTTTTGTATATGGCGTAGGTTTTGCTTACAATAGTGTATTTGAACAAAGACATAGAGATCGCTTTGATGTTCTTTTAGGTAGAAAAATTGATACCAAAAACATAGGATACAATTCTTATCAATCAGAATTAACTATTAGTTCTGGAGGTTTTTGGGGAAAAGGATACTTACAAGGAGATAGAACTCAAGGGCATTTTGTACCCGAACAACACACCGATTATATTTTTAGTACTGTAGGTGAAGAATGGGGTTTTTGGGGAAGCAGCTTAGTAATTATTTTATTTATGGGGCTACTCTACAGAATTATTTACCTTGCTGAAACACATACTAACAAATTTGGACGCATATATGGATACGGCTTAGCATCAATCCTCTTTTTTCATATAATTGTTAATATAGGTATGGTTATAGGCTTGCTTCCAACGGTAGGAATTCCATTGCCTTTTTTTAGTTATGGAGGATCAGGTCTATGGGGATTTACATTACTTCTATTTATTTTTATAAGACTAGACGCACACAAAAAATATGATTGGTAATTTTATAAGAAAATTAAAGCCAAGTAATTAAAATATTTATAAAACAAAAAAGCATCACATTTATTATGTGATGCTTTTTATATTAACTAACCTTAAAACTCTTATAAAGCAGCTACATGTTTAGCTAACTTAGACTTCAAGTTTGCTGCTTTATTCTTATGAATAATGTTGTTTTTTGCTAATTTATCTAGCATAGAAACAACTGACGAAAACATTCCTTCTGCTTCCTTCTTATCTGTTGTAGCTCTTAATTTTCTAACAGCATTACGTGTAGTTTTATGCTGATACTTGTTTCTTAAGCGCTTCGTTTCGTTACTTCTAATTCTTTTTAATGCTGACTTATGATTTGCCATTTTGTAAAATTCTTAATTGTTTATAAAAACCTTTGTAGTCCGTACGGGAATCGAACCCGTGTTACCAGGATGAAAACCTGGCGTCCTAACCCCTAGACGAACGGACCAGTACAATCTTATTGATTGCGGGTGCAAATATACAACTCTTTTTTATATCTGCAACATTTTTATTTCTTTAATTATCAATTTGATAAAAAAAGCTCCGATATTAATTTCGAAGCTATAGAACTTGTAGTCCGTACGGGAATCGAACCCGTGTTACCAGGATGAAAACCTGGCGTCCTAACCCCTAGACGAACGGACCATTGCTTTTTTGCAATTGCGGGTGCAAATATAAAAACTGTTTTTAATTTGCACAACAACTTTTTTTATTTTTTTTAGTACGCTTTTGCAAATAAAACTCTCTTAGTTGATTTAGAACCTGTTAACACACAAACTCCTTCTTCAGTTTTTACATCATTAGGTATACACCTAATAGTTGCTTTGGTTAATTCTTTAATTTTATCCTCAGTTTCTGCTGTTCCATCCCAATGTGCTGATACAAATCCACCTTTGTTTTTGATTACATCTTTAAACTCTTCAAATGTGTTTACTTCTGTAATATGCTCATTACGGTAATTTAAAGCTTTGTTGTATAAACTCTCTTGAATTTCATCTAAAAGCTTAATTACTGTTTTAGTAATATCATCCTGATCAATAGTTTGCTTTTCAAATGTATCTCTTCTTGCTATTTCTACTGTGCCATTTTCTAAATCACGATTTCCCATAGCAATACGTAAAGGCACTCCTTTTAATTCATACTCAGCAAATTTTGCTCCAGGGCGCATAGTGTCTCTGTCGTCAAATTTAACCGAAACTCCGTTTGCTCTTAATTCTTTAACAATAGTATCTACTCTATCAGAAATAACTTTTAATTGATCTTCTCCTTTATAAATAGGAACAATTACAACCTGAATAGGTGCTAACTTTGGTGGTAAAACTAATCCTGCATCGTCTGAATGTGTCATAATTAACCCTCCAATTAAACGTGTAGAAACTCCCCAAGACGTAGCCCAAACATATTCTTGTTTTCCTTCTTTTGAAGTAAATTTAACATCAAATGCTTTAGCAAAGTTCTGACCTAAAAAGTGAGATGTTCCTGCTTGTAATGCTTTTCCATCTTGCATTAAGGCTTCAATAGTAAGCGTATCATCGGCACCTGCAAATCGTTCACTTTCACTTTTGGCTCCTTTAATTACTGGCATTGCCATAAAATTTTCAGCAAAATTTGCATATACTTCTTGCATTTGGCGTGCTTCTGCTAATGCTTCTTGTTTAGTTTCATGAGCAGTATGCCCTTCTTGCCATAAAAATTCTGCTGTACGCAAAAACAAACGTGTACGCATTTCCCATCTTACTACATTAGCCCATTGATTTATTAATAATGGTAAATCTCGGTATGACTGGATCCATCCTTTGTATGTATTCCAAATAATAGCCTCTGAAGTAGGTCTTACTACTAATTCTTCTTCTAATTTAGCTTCTGGGTCAACTCTTAATTTTCCTTCGTTATCAGGATCTGATTGTAAACGATAATGAGTAACTACCGCACATTCTTTAGCAAAACCTTCTGCATTCTTTTCTTCAGCTTCAAACAAACTCTTGGGCACAAAAAGAGGAAAGTACGCATTTTGGTGACCGGTTTCTTTAAACATTCTGTCTAATTCTGCCTGCATTTTTTCCCAAATTGCAAATCCGTAGGGCTTAATTACCATACACCCTCTAACAGCTGAGTTTTCAGCTAAATCAGCTTTTATAACTAGCTCGTTATACCATTTTGAATAGTCTTCTGCTCTTTTTGTTAAATGTTTACTCATAATCAAAAGTTTGGCATAAATATTGTGTATTTTTATGCGTAAATTGTGTTTGCAAAACTACGTTAAAAAGGTAATAAGCCCAACAAAGAAATTAAATTTTGCATATCATTTACAAAATGAATAAATTCAAACCTAAATTATTTAAGATATGAAGTCATATTACACCAACGCCAAACTTCCACTTTATATTTTATCATTTCTTTTAGTAACGCTACTTGTTTCTTGCGGAACAGCTCAAACGGTTACTGGTAGTGATGATGGAATTTATGCCGACGACATTGAACAACCGCAGCGTAGGGTAATTGTTACCGATCAAAGGGAATATCAAGAATACAATGATAACTACTTTACTAAAGAATTAGAGCGTTTGGATGAATTGAATGGTACTGATATCTTAACAGACATTGAAGATTATAATTCAGGTGAATATGAATACGATGATGTTATAGAAGAACAAGAACCTGAAACACAAATCACTTACAATACAAACGAACCTTGGGGTTATAATTCAGGTACGGATGTGGTAATTAACGTTAACACTTTTGGTGGTTATAATGGATGGAATTACTACGATCCTTACTGGAGCGATTATTATTGGTATCGTCCTTGGAGATCTAGATGGGGCTATAGTTGGGGATACAATCCTTACTGGCACCCATATCATTCTCCTTACTATTGGAATACAGGTTTTTATGTTGGTGCAGGTTATTACAATCCTTATTATTACCCTTACTACAGAAATTACGGTTATCCATACAGATACAACCGATATTATAATGATAGATATTATAGAAGAAATGTATACAGAGGAGCAAATCCATACAGAAGAAGCTCTTCAGTAACTGCAAGAACAAGTTCGAGAAGATCAACTTATAGAAAAGCTACAACCTCAAGAAGATCATCTAATGTTTACAGAAGATCTACTACTCCATCAACTCGTTCTCAAAGAGCAACAAGAATTGACAGAAGTGGTTCTAGAACCAGAACTTACAGTCCAAGTAGAAGTTCTGGAAGCACAAGAGGTACTAGAACTATAAGATCTACTCGTGGAGGAACAAGATCTCACTACGTTACAGGAGGTTATAAAACTGTAAATGATTCAAGAAGAGTAAAAACTCGTGAAGCTAATAACTATTCAACTTCTGATAAAGTACGTTCTACAAAAGAAACTACAAAAAGAACTCGCAGAAGTTATTCAACAGAAAAAAGTGGCAGAACTAAATCTTACAAGTCTTCTAACAGAAATAATAGCTCTTCTCGTAACTATTCTAATAGAAGCTCTTCGAGAAGTAATAACAGAAGCTACTCAAGTAATCGTAGTTCTTCCAGAAATTCTGCCTCAAACAGGAGTTCTTCAAGCAGATCATCATCAAGAAACTCAAGATCAAGAAGATAACAAACACCTAATATAAAAACGCAAAATGAAAAAAGTTTTAACATTTGTAGCTTTAGCTACCGTGACTTTTACGTCCTTTGCTCAATCATTAAGTTATAATGATTTAGGAGTATTATTCTCTAAAGATGACAATTACGGAACAGCTCGTTTTGAAGCCATGAGCGGTGCTTTTGGAGCCTTAGGTGGAGATGTTTCTGCAACAGGAATTAACCCAGCAGGTGGTGCTGTTGCCATTAACAATAAATTTTCTATTACTTTAAATAACAGAAATACAGATTACTCCTCTTCATACTACGGAAACAATACTGCTTTCCAAGATGATTATTTTAATATTTCACAAGCAGGTGGAATTTTAAGTTTTGATACAGCCTATAATTCTGATTGGAACCGTTTTGCTTTTACCTTTAACTATAGAATGAAAAAAGACTTTGATGGGTATTATTCAGTGCAAGGTAACAGTGGGGCTTTATTCTACCCAGAACACTTTTCTGATAATAGTGCTACACCAACTCAATTTGATAGAAGTATCGACCAATATGCTGAAAGTTCAACAAGCGGTCAAACAAGCGTTTTTAATGTTGGATTTTCCGCAGTACATCAAAATAAATTATTTGTAGGTGCTTCCTTAAATTTTCATGACTTGAGATATCATCAAACTGCATACCTAAATGAAATAAATGATGATGTTGATGGTAATATATTAGATATTGCAGAAGTTGAAGATATTATTTATGATGGAAGTGGATTTTCTTTAAGTTTTGGATTTATTTATAAATTCGACCAAAACTTACGTTTGGGATTAGCATATGAAACACCAACATGGTATCAAGAGATTGTTGAGGATTATGCAAATAGATTAACAATGGACGGTGTGTCAAATTTAGATCTTGAAACCTATGATGATACTTTTATTGCTGATTTATATGTATATAAATTCAAATCTCCAAGTAGACTTACTGCCAGTGGTGCTTATATTTTTGGTAAAGATGGTTTGATTAGTGTTGACTATACTTATAAAGATTACAAGAATATAAAATATAGAGATCCAGGTTTTGAACAAGAAAACTCAAACTTTACAAATAATTATAGAGGAACTCACGCTTTAAACATCGGTGCAGAATGGCGTTTTGACAAAATGAGAGTAAGAGCAGGATACCACTACGAAAAAGATCCTAATCTTTTAGCAGGGGGTAATACTAATAAAGATAATGTTAGAGGTTTTTCAGCCGGTTTAGGTTATAATTTTGGTAATGTTAAATTCGATTTAGGATATACAAATTCAGAAAACAAAGAGTTCTATTCTTTGTATAACAATGGTGATGTTGTTTTAGACAATAATACCTCAAGAATATCCGGAACTCTCACATTTAACCTATAAGAATAAAAAAATCCTGTTTAAAACAGGATTTTTTTATACCTTAAAATATCAGTTTTTTACCGTAATTTTGTCGTTCATTTATTTTTTATGAGTACAATTAAAATTAATATACAAGAAACTGCCAACGAAACTATTTTAAAATTTATAAGCAATACTATTTTAATAAATGGCGGTAGTTATGAATATAATAACATAGACGAAGCTAAAAACTCTCCTTTAGCACAGCAATTATTTTATTTACCTTTTGTAAAAAAGGTATTTATTACAGCTAATTTTATAGCAATTCAACGCTATGATATAGTACAGTGGAATGATGTAGAAGAAGAAGTTAGAGAACAAATAGAAGCTTATTTACAAGATGGCAATGCAGTTGTTAATGAACAGGCTGCAACTAAAAAAGAAGCTGTTGAAGTGTATGCAGAAGTAACGCCAAACCCAACAGTTATGAAGTTTGGCACTAACAAGCCCTTAACTCAAACAGATGTTGAATATAAAAATATTGATGAGGCTAGCAAATCATCTCCATTAGCAACCGCGTTATTTAACTTTCCTTTTATAAAAGAAGTTTTTATTTCTGAGAACTATATTTCTATTACTAAGTATGACATGGTAGATTGGAATGACGTTTATCAAGAAGTTCGTACATTTATTCGTAATTATATTCAAGAAGGAAAAACAATTATAGCAGAACTACCGAAGAAGGAAACTGAACAAAATGTTGAAATCTCTAAAGAGAACCTTGATGACACTTCTGCAAAAATTGTTGATATCTTAAATGAATATATTAAACCTGCTGTAGCATCTGATGGAGGAAACATTGCTTTTAAAGCATACGATACAGATAGTAAAAAAGTAAGTGTAATATTACAAGGTGCATGTAGTGGCTGTCCATCTTCTACCATCACTTTAAAAAATGGTATTGAAACCATGTTAAAAGAAATGTTACCAAACCAAATAAACGAAGTAGTAGCAATTAATGGGTAAACAAGTTAAACCGTACAAGGACTCAGAACTAGGTAAAAAAGAGCAAGTAGCTCAAATGTTTGATAATATTTCTGAAAATTACGACGAATTAAATCGTGTAATATCTTTAGGAATTGATGTTAGTTGGCGAAAAAAAGTAGTAAAACTTGTTGGAGAAAACAATCCTAAACAAATTTTAGATATTGCTACAGGAACTGGTGATTTGGCTATTATGATGGCTTCTTTACATCCTATCAGAATAGTTGGATTAGATATTTCTCAAGGAATGTTAGAGGTTGGAAAACAAAAAATTGCCAAAGCAAATTTATCAGACACTATTGAAATGGTTGTGGGTGATAGCGAAAATATTCCTTTTGAAGACAATACTTTTGATGCTATTACTGTTTCTTTTGGTGTTAGAAACTTTGAAAACCTAGATAAAGGACTTACCGAAATACATAGAGTATTAAAACCAGGAGGAAAATTTGTAGTATTAGAAACCTCGAATCCAACAAAATTTCCTTTTAAACAGGGATATAAATTCTACACAAACTTTATTCTACCAACCATAGGTAAAATGTTTTCAAAAGACAAAGTTGCATACTCTTACCTATCTGAAAGTGCAAATTCTTTCCCTTTTGGAAAAGCATTTAACAATATTTTAGAAAAAAACGGGTTTAAGAATGCAAAGAATTTACCGGTAACCTTTGGAGTTGCCTCTATTTATACATCAACCAAGTAATATGCATAAGAAAATCTTTTTATTCAGTTTTTTACTATTAGTTATACAAAACTCTTTTGCTCAAAAAGAAAAAGTTTTAAACCTTCCTAATTTTGACAAGCCTTTGTTTCATTACGGTTTTTATTTGGGTTTGAATAAAAATGATTTTAAAGTAGCGTACAAACCAACAACCATAACAACAAATCCTGAAGTTGAAGTTGAAGCTTCTGTTGGTTTTAATGTTGGTTTAATTGCTGATTTGCGTTTACACAACAATATCAACCTACGTTTTGAGCCTGGGTTGATATCAAACACTAAAACACTCCGTTTTAAGCATATTGCTAACGAAAATGAAGGTACAAGAGAAGCAGGAAACACTTATTTACACGTTCCTTTAATTTTTAAGTTTAGTACAAATAGATTAAACAATGTTAGACCTTATGTTTTAAGTGGTATTTCATATGATTACAACTTTTCAAGCAATGAAGGTAATCAGGATGATAATTTTTCTGGTGAATTCAGACAAAAATCAAGCAACTTCATGTATGAATTAGGTATTGGAATGGATTTTTACCTGCCTTACTTTAAATTTTCACCATCTATTCGTGGTATTTTTGCTATTAATAACGAGTTAAAATATGACAATAGAAGTCCGAGTGCTTGGACAGATCCAATTGATTTTATGGGAACTCGAGGTATTTTCATCCATCTTGCTTTTGAGTAAAACGAATAAAAAAAGGGTTGCTAAAGCAACCCTTTTTGGCTGTAATTTCTTACAGCAAATTAGATAGAAGTCCCCCGAAATCTACCAATTAGTATTTTGGTTTTAATTGAATTTGTATATTCAAATTGAATTAAAAACAAGTCCATTATGATAAACTATATAACAAATATAGTTATTTTTTTAAATCCGCTTTATTTTTTTATAATTATTTTAGTATCAACAACTTCTTTAATAGGTAGTATTATTTTCTCTCCCTTAGCTGTAGCAACGGTTACACAAATATTATCAATAGCCACCACTACTCCTTCTACCTCGCCAATTTTAATTTCTGAACCAATTTCAATATTTTTTCTTGAATAATAACCAAATAATAATCTTGCAACAGCATCTTTTGCTCCCAACCCAAAGGCTATGGTAAAAGCTAATAAAATAGATCCTAATAATAAAGTAACATTACTTTTAATAATAGAAGTATCTACCTCTGCTTGATCTAATGCTGTAATGGATAAAAAAACTACAATAATGTAAAAGACAATATTACCTACCAAATTTCCTCCTGTTAAATCTAATGACTTAAAAGTAGACTGTATAGCTTTTTTTACAACAGTGCCTAAATAAGCTCCTCCAACAAAAATTGCTAAAGCAGTTAATAGTTTGGGTAAATAAGCAAAAAAGCTTCTTATTCCATCAGAAACAGCATCCATACCAAACATATCTGCTCCCACCATTACAAAAATGAAAATCAAAAACCATTTTAATACTCCTAAAATTACTTTGGTTAACACTATGTTTATAGTAGTATCTCCAAAAATTTTAGTTTCACTTAATTTTTTTGACCATTGATCAATATTTGTTTTTGATAATATTTTTCTAATTACATAAATAACTATTTTTATAAATAACCATGCAAAAATTACAAATGCTAAAAACTTGAATAACGTTGGTAGTGCATTAAGTATATCTTCAAATATTTTTTGAAAGGGTGCTAAAATTTCATTTTTAAAATCTGACATGGTATTAAGCTTAAGTTAGTTTTATTTAGTTTAGTTTAGTTTTCTTTCTTGTCGTTTCTTTCTCCTCCAGTAAGAAGATCTCCTATAGTATTAGGATATTTAACTACAAATAAATCCGCCATATCTATAGACAATTTGATCATTGCCACATCGTTAAGCACTCTTTCCTTGAGTACTTCTGGCAACTCCTCATTATGTAATATTTTTTTAAACGGATTATCCATAATTACAATAATTCATTATACGCTTTAACTACTTTTTCCTTTGCTCTTTTTAATCGCATTTTCACTGCACTTTCTTTCAGATCTAAAGATTCCTGAATTTCTTTTAAACTCATATCATCCTGATATTTCATTAATAAGATCATTTTATCTGCCGGATCTATTATTTCAAGCGCTTTAGCAAGTAAATCAGACTTCATTTCAAATAAAGATGCATCATCAATTTGGTTGTCATTAATATCTTCATCTTTAATAACATCTGTTACTATGGTATTCTTTTCTTTCTTTTTGGCGCTATTTCTTTGAACGTAATTTACACAGAAATTATAAGTAAAGGAATACAACCAAGTAGAAAACTTAGACTTTCCTTTAAACATTCTTATTTTAACGAAGAGTTGTACAAAAACATCGTGTGCCAAATCTTGTGCTTCTTCTTTACTTTTACAAAATCCGTAACATTTATTATACACTACACGACCATACCTGTCATATAAAATAGCGAATAAATGAGTATCATTATTTTCTACTATTTTCTTAACAAGCTCTTCATCGCTCAATTTTGTAGCATCGATAGTTTTCAAAGGCAATTACTTACTAAGTAGGATATATTTTATTAGACACACAATATAATAGTAAGTCACTTTTTGTACTTAAACTGTTTATAAATTTAGTATTAATTATTACAATAAAAATATTTTTAGAAAAAAACTTTACTTTTTTGTAACATTCATTGTTTTTTAAACGTATAAAGTAATGCAGGTCAATTAATAATTAATTTAAATTACCTTTTAAGTACATGAGACAACTTAAAATTACAAAACAGGTTACTAATAGAGAAACCGCGTCTTTAGACAAATATTTGCAAGAAATAGGAAAAGTAGATCTTATCACTGCTGATGAAGAAGTAGAATTAGCACAAAGAATTAAAGCAGGTGATGAAAGAGCTTTAGAAAAGCTTACCAAAGCAAATTTACGTTTCGTAGTATCTGTAGCTAAACAATACCAAAATCAAGGATTAACCTTACCTGATTTAATTAATGAAGGAAACTTAGGGTTAATTAAAGCCGCAAGACGTTTTGATGAAACTCGTGGTTTTAAATTTATTTCTTACGCTGTATGGTGGATTCGTCAATCAATTTTACAAGCATTGGCTGAACAATCTCGTATTGTACGTTTACCATTAAACAAAATTGGTTCTATTAACAAAATCAATAAAATGTATGCGTTTTTAGAGCAAGAAAATGAGCGTCCGCCAAGTGCAGAAGAAATTGCGAAGAAGTTAGATATGACTGTAAGCGATGTAAAAGAATCAATGAAAAACTCTGGGCGCCACGTATCAATGGATGCTCCTTTAATTGAAGGAGAAGATTCTAACTTATACGATGTATTAAACTCTGGAGAATCTCCAAACCCAGATAAAACTTTATTACATGAATCTTTACGAATTGAAATTAATAGAGCTTTAGAAACATTAACTCCTCGTGAAGCCGATGTAGTTAAATTATACTTTGGATTGGGAGAACATCAGCCAATGACCTTAGAAGAAATTGGTGAAACATTTGATCTAACACGTGAGCGTGTTCGTCAAATTAAAGAAAAAGCAATTAGAAGGTTAAAACACACCTCTAGAAGTAAAATTTTAATGACCTATTTAGGTTAAAACATACAAACACAACAAATAGTTATACAACTATTCGTTTTTTGATTAATGAATGGAAAGCTCTCAATTTTTTGAGAGTTTTCTTTTTTATATTGTACTTTTACGCGCAAAATAACAACACAACAAAATACAATGAGTAAACTAATAGCCCCATCAATTTTAGCTGCAGATTTTGGCAATTTACAGCGTGATGTTGAAATGGTAAACAATAGTGATGCCGACTGGTTTCATATTGATATTATGGACGGAGTTTTTGTTCCGAATATTTCTTACGGAATGCCCGTTTTAAAAGCAATTACTAAGCACGCAAAAAAGACAATAGATGTACATTTAATGATTATTGATCCTGATAGATACATTCAAACTTTTGCAGATTTAGGTGCAGATATTTTAACTGTTCACTACGAAGCGTGTACACACTTACACAGAACTATTCAGGCAATAAAAGCTGCGGGTATGAAAGCTGGTGTAGCTTTAAATCCGCATACACCCATTGCTGTTTTAGAAGATATTATTAATGATATAGATTTAGTACTTATTATGAGTGTAAATCCTGGTTTTGGCGGACAATCATTCATAGAAAATACGTACAAAAAAATTCAGCAGTTAAAAAATTTAATTGAATTTAGTGAAACTGATACGCTAATTGAAGTAGACGGAGGAGTTACCGATCAAAATGCTAACAAACTAATAGAAGTTGGAGCAGATGCTTTAGTAGCTGGAAGCTTTGTTTTTAAAAGTGAAGATCCTACTGCCACAATTGCAAATTTGAAATCCATCATAAACTAATAAAAAAATAAACCTCGAAGTAAGCTTCGAGGTTTATTTTTTTGTGACCCCAGGAGGATTCGAACCCCCAACCCTCAGAGCCGAAATCTGATATTCTATCCAGTTGAACTATGGGGCCATAATAAAAGTTATGACAATTTTTCTTTTACAATTGCTGAAATAGTTTTCCCATCTGCTTTCCCTGCCAATTGCTTAGACACAATTCCCATTACCTTTCCCATATCTTTCATTCCGCTTGCACCTGTTTTCTCAATAGTTTGCTCAACTACTTCTGTAATTTCTTCATCACTTAGAGCTTCTGGCAAAAACTGTTCTAATACGGCTGCTTCTGCTAATTCTGGTTCTGCTAAATCTTCTCTATCTTGCTCTTGAAATACTTTGGCGCTGTCTTTTCTTTGTTTTACCTGCTTTTGAACAATCTTTAATTCTTGTTCTTCAGACAAATCTCCAGCTCCAGCTTCTGTTTGAGCTAACATAAAAGCCGATTTTAAGGCTCTTAAAGCAGTTAAAGCTACTGTGTTTTTAGACTTCATAGCTTCTTTCATTTTATCCGTTACTTGTTGTTGAATGCTCATAATTTTTGTTTTTGAACTCAAATATACCAATAAAAAAATTCCTGATTTCTCAGGAATTTTTACCATGAATGAATGTATTAAAATTAGTCGACATTGTCATGAAGAAAAGAATTGTTTGATCGCAATTGGATATCCTCCTCATTGTTATTCAAAGCAGTCTTTGCTTCGCTAATTTTACTGTTAACATCTAAATCTACACCTAAACGTTTATATGCTGGCTGACGCTCAATTTCATCAATATTTTTACTTACCTGATCGGTAAATTTATAGTTGAATCCTTTCATTTTTTCACGTCTTTCTTGTGCTCTTTTTTGTAACTCAGAAATTGTTAAACTTAATGGTGATGCTTCTTGACCATTCTCAATATTAGAAGAATCGTCTATTGTTTTAGTTTTGACCTCAAATTGTAATTCTTCTTCAACTTCTTTAGTTATGGATGGTGTTGAGCTTTTTCCTATAGTAGGCTGTACATCAAAATCGTCTAACACATAACGTTTTTCATATTTTTGTACTACAACTTCTTCTGCTTTTACTTCAATATCTTTTATATCATCTGTTGTATCTATTAAATTGCTATTTGGTTTTATTTCTTCATAAGAATTTAATGGTAAGTCAAATAATAGATCTTGCTGAATTGGAGCTTCAATCTTTTCCTCTTCAACAACTTGTGTTATGTTTGTGATAACAAAATCCTCTTCCGATACATTATGAATATCAACCTCTTCAAAAGTTACATTAATATTTCTTATTGCTTCAGTAGTTTTTATGAGGTCTTGTTTAGGTTTTGTTTCCTCTTCTACATCTAAAACATGCACTACTTTTTTATTTGTAGCTATAGGTTCATCAACTATTTTGGCTGTAGTTAATGGAGTAGTATCAAAATTATACGTTGCTTTTTGTTCATCTTCTAAAGTATGAACAATTTTTTTCACCTCTGTATTTGTAATTGTTGATTGCTGGTCGGGTGCAAAACCTGTAGCAACTACTGTTACTGCTATTCCGTCTTCTAAAGCTTCATCTTCACCAATACCCATAATGATGTTAGCATCAAACCCTGCTTCTGTTTGAATATAATCATTAATTTCACCTATTTCATCAAGGGTTACCTCATTGCCTCCAGATACAATTAATAACAACACATTTTTGGCTCCAGTAATTTTATTATCGTTTAATAACGGAGAATCTAATGCTTTAACAATAGCATTTTTTGCTCTATTGGCTCCTGTTTCTTTTGCAGACCCCATAATAGCTGTACCACTATTAGACAATACTGTTTTAGCATCATGTAAATCAATGTTTTGTTTATAGTGATGTGTAATTACTTCTGCAATTCCTTTAGCCGCTGTTGCTAAAACCTCATCTGCTTTTGAAAAACCTGCTTTAAAACCTAAGTTTCCGTAAACTTCTCGTAATTTATTATTATTAATTACAATTAAAGAATCTACATTTTTACGTAATTCATCAATTCCTTTTTGAGCTTGTTTTGAGCGCATTCTTCCTTCAAACTGAAATGGCATAGTAACGATTCCTACCGTTAATATATCCATATCTTTAGCAATTTTAGCAATAATAGGTGCCGCACCTGTACCAGTACCACCGCCCATACCTGCAGTTATAAAAACCATTTTGGTATGTGTATTCAGCATTTGTTGAATTTCTTGAATACTCTCTGCTGCTGCTTGCGCTCCTATTTCTGGATTTGCTCCAGCACCCAACCCAGAGGTTAAATGTGCTCCTAATTGAATTTTATTAGGGATTGGACTGTTTTCTAATGCTTGTGCATCTGTATTGCAAATAACAAAATCTACTCCGTGAATTTGTTTGCTATACATGTGGTTTACTGCATTACTACCACCCCCACCAACACCAATAACTTTAATCGCATTGGATTGTGTTTTTGGTAAATCAAATGAAATGTTATCAAATTCTGCGCTCATAATAACTTTCTTTTTTAAGTTTTAATCTTTTTTATGGTTTGTCCTTTGTATAATGGGGATTTAACTTTTGGACACTTTCTTTTCTTTATTCTGCGTTATCTAAAAATTCCTTGAACCGTTCTGTAAACTTTTCAAAAAATGATTTGTCTTTCCTTCTAGGTTTATATACCTCTTTTTTAGCTACATTCTCAGCTATTTCTTCTTCATCATCTTCAAAATATTCATCTTCAAAAGAGGTTTGTGTTTGCTTAGGCACAAAAACAGGCTCTTCAATATATTTATCCTGCCTTTTTAAGCCTTCCATTAATAACCCAACTGCCGTTGCATATGCCGGACTTGACAAATTATCATCACTATCACCAGCTAAATGCTCGTTTGGGTAACCAATACGAGTATCCATACCTGTGATATATTCTACTAACTGACGTAAATGTTTTAACTGAGATCCTCCTCCTGTTAATACAATTCCTGCAATTAGTTTTCCTTTTTGGGTTTCGTGACCGTAATTTTTAATCTCTAAATACACATGCTCAATAATCTCTTGTACTCGTGCATGTATTATTTTTGAAAGATTTTTAAGCGTAATTTCTTTTGGTTCTCTACCTCTTAGTCCAGGTATAGAAACTATCTCAGTATCTTTATTTTCACCAGGCCACGCAGAACCAAACTTAATTTTAAGTAATTCCGCTTGTTTCTCAATAATTGAGCATCCTTCTTTAATATCTTCAGTAATTACATTTCCTCCAAAAGGGATAACCGCTGTATGACGAATGATTCCGTCTTTAAAAATTGCTAAATCCGTTGTACCTCCACCTATATCAATCAAAGCTACACCTGCTTCTTTTTCTTCTTGGCTTAATACTGCGGATGCAGATGCCAGTGGTTCTAGAGTAATATCTGAAAGATCTAAACCAGCACTCTTAACACATCTACCAATGTTTCTGATAGAAGAAACTTGACCAACTACCACATGAAAATTAGCTTCTAACCTGCCACCGTACATACCTACTGGCTCTTTAATATCTGGTTGACTATCTACCTTGAATTCTTGCGGTAATACATGAATAATTTCTTCACCAGGTAACATTACCAGTTTATGAACTTGGTTTACCAACTCTTCAATATCACTCTCCGTAATTACTTCATCTGCATTCGGACGTGTAATATAATCGCTATGATGCAAGCTTCTTATATGCTGACCTGCAATACCCACAACTACATCGTCAATTTTCTGTCCCGAAACACTTTCTGCCTCGTCAACTGCTTGCTGAATAGACTGAATTGTTTGAGTTATGTTATTTACCACACCTCGTTTAACACCTAAACTTTTCGCTTTACCAATACCTAGAACTTCAATTTTTCCGTATTCATTTTTGCGACCAATCATGGCAACAATTTTGGTGGTACCAATGTCTAAACCAACTGCTATTTTATTGTTTTCCATCCTATTGTTGTTTTGTGCACACCACTTGGTTGTGATATTTTACATTAATTTTTTTATACTCTTTAATTGTATTGTCTGACAACGCTTTGTTATAAAATGCTTTAAGTTTTTTAATTTTTACATCAACATGATCAAATTTTCCAAAGTCAATTACAAAATCACCACTCCTCACATTAAAAACGTACTCGTTAAAGGTTGTTTTATGTATACCCACAACTTCTTTATGCAAAAAATCATCTTCAGAAATAACCTTAGCCAATTGGGTTAATTCTCTAATTTCTTCTGATGATTTAACGCCAGAAACCAAAGGCACTCTTGCCGAAAAATTTATTGATAATGGCATTTTTCCCCCTTGCTTGTCAACATAAAAATCTTCTTTTACATCAACAATTCGAGCTATTGGCTCGCGCTGTTTTATTTGTGTTTTTAATAATCCGTCGGGTGTTAAAAAAACGGTTGCTTTTTCAACATAAGGATTAGATAACACGCTATTTTCTAGACTGTATAAATCTATAACACTTTTCGGCTGATTTTTAACTGTTGTTTCATTTTGTATTAACAACTTATTAACCGATTCATGCGTTAAAAATGAATTTGTACCTGCGTCAAATTCTACTTCAATATTTTTTACTTTTTTATGCTGATTTCTATCTAAAGAAAATCCATACACAAACAGTAACAACCCAATTAAGGGCGGCAAAAATAAGTATGTTGTAACTTTTTTCATACTCTTTTTAACTTCTTTTTTCTAATGCTTTTTTTACATCGTCTACTAACAAACCGATATCTCCGGCTCCAATCATTACAACTACTTTTGAATTAGAGAGTTGTATATTTTTTATCAAATTTTGTTTGGTTGATAACTTTTTATTTGGATTCTCAATTTTATCTAACAACCATTCAGAAGTTATTCCTTGGATAGGTAATTCTCTGGCTGGATAGATGTTTAACAAAATAATTTCATCAAATTTTGAAAGTGCAGCAGCAAAATCCTCAGCAAAATCTCTAGTTCTACTAAATAAATGTGGTTGAAAAACTGCTACTACCTTGTCATTTGGATACATTTCTCTGACTGAATTTTCAACAGCTGCAATTTCTGTTGGATGATGCGCATAATCATCAATCAACACTACATCTTCAGATTTTAATTTATATGAAAATCTTCTTTGCACTCCATCAAAACTTGATAGTTGTTCCTTTATTTGTTGTGATGATACTCCATAAACATCTGCCATGGCTAATGCTGCTAAAGCATTCATCATATTATGTTTTCCTGGTAACCGGAATTCTATATTCTCTATAATTTCTGTGGGTGTTTGCACATCAAAAATGTAAGCTCCATCAACTATTTTCACGTTAAATGCCTTATAATCGGCATTTTCATTAACCGCATAAGTTAATCCTTCCAAAGGCAACCCTTTGGCAACAATTAACGTATCTGACACTTTACCTGCAAAATCCCTAAACGATTGCAACAACATTTCATGTTCACCATAAATATCTAAATGATCAGCATCCATGGAAGTTACGCAAGCAATGTTTGGTGATAATTGCAAGAACGATCTATCAAACTCATCAGCTTCTACCACCGATATCTTATCTTCACCTAAAATCAGGTTTGAATTATAATTTTCAGCTATTCCACCTAAAAAAGCGGTTGCTTTTGACGGTTGCATTATGTGTCCTAAAATAGAAGAAGTGGTTGTTTTTCCGTGAGTTCCTGCCACAGCTAAACAAAAAGTATTCTCAGTTATTTTCCCTAAAACCTCAGCTCTTTTCATCACTGTAAAACCATTTTGTTGAAAATAGTTTAACTGTAAATGATCTTTAGGTATTGCTGGAGTATACACCACCAACGTTTGCTCTTCATTTAAAAATGAAATAGGAATATTTTTTACTTCATCTTTAAAATGAACTTCAATATTGGATTGTTTCAATGCGTTCGTAATGGGTGTAGGAGTTTTATCATACCCTGCCACTTTTTTACCATTTTTGGCAAAGTACTGCGCCAAGGCACTCATACCAATACCTCCAATACCCACAAAATAAACGTTATGTATACTACTAAGCTTCACTAATTAAGTAACTTTTCTATTTCGTTAACTATATTGTTTGTTGCATTTGGTAACGCCAATGCATTTATATTTTCTGACAAACTTTCTTGTTTGCCTTTATCTTTTAACAATGTTTCAAATACAATTGGAAACGACTCTAATTCAGATTCTTTTACCATAATTGCAGCATGCTTATCTACAATAGATTTTGCATTTTTTGTTTGATGATCTTCTGCCACATTTGGCGACGGAATAAAAATTGTTGGTTTTCCTACAATACATAATTCTGATACCGAACTTGCACCAGCACGAGAAATAATAAAATCTGAACCTGCATACGCTAAATCCATTCGCTGAATGAAAGGATACAGTTGAACACCTTCTCTTTCATCATACTTTTTATATTCATCATAATACAACTTACCACATTGCCAAATCAGTTGTATATTTTGTTTTTTAAAGAAATCTAATTGCATTTCTACCAATTGATTTACACGTCTTGCTCCTAAACTTCCCCCTATAACTAATACTGTTTTTTTACTTTCATCTAACTTAAAAAACTCTTTAGCTTCCTCTATTTTAGAGTGAATAAACAACAAATCTTGACGCACAGGATTTCCTGTTTTTATAATTTTATCCTCCGGAAAAAAGCGCTCTAAATTATCATAGGCAACACAAATTGCTTTTGCTTTTTTAGCCAATAATTTATTGGTTATTCCCGGAAATGAGTTTTGCTCTTGTATAACTGTAGGAATTCCTTTAGCGTTTGCTACGTACAAAGTAGGTCCGCTTGCAAAACCACCGGTGCCTATAGCAATATCTGGCTTGAACTTATTTATAATTTTATTTGCTTTCCACAGGCTACTTAACAACTTGAACGGAAACATTAAATTACCAACTGTTATTTTACGCTGAATTCCAGATATCCATACCCCTTTAATATCATATCCTGCTTGTGGTACTTTTTCCATTTCCATTTTATCTTTAGCACCCACAAATAAGATATTAGCCTCAGGATAGCGCAACTTTATTTCGTTAGCTATTGCTATGGCCGGATAAATATGTCCTCCGGTTCCTCCACCGCTAATTATGACATTAATCGATTGTTTCATGTAAAATATCTAAAGGATTATCATCCATTATAGTTTCTTCTGTTTCGTTTTTCGACGCGCTTACACTTAAAATCATTCCCAGTGCAAAACAAGTCATCCATATAGAGGTACCTCCACTACTTATTAAAGGTAACGTTTGCCCTGTTACAGGAAATAAATTTACCGCTACCGCCATATTGATTATTGCTTGAAAAATGATAGGAAAGCCCACACCAATAACTAATAGTGTTGCAAAAATGGTGGTTGCTTTTCTTGCTGCTATTAGTATTCTGAACATCAATAAAAAATAGATGAATATAACTATTGATGCTCCTGCAAGACCATATTCCTCCACAATAATTGCATAAATAAAATCGGATGAAGATTGTGGTAAAAAGTTCTTTTGTACACTTTTTCCCGGACCTTTACCTGTTACACCTCCTGTAGCAATAGCTATTTTTGCTTTTTCAACCTGATAATCTTCTTGCGCATCTCCTTTCCAAAAGCTTTCAATTCTACTCTGCCATGTATTTACACGGTTAGGCATTGCCCCTGGAAATGCTTTTGCTACCAATACAAAAAACATGAGTCCAAATAAACCCATTCCTAAAATGTATCCGATGTATTTTAATGGATATCCACCAATAAAAGCTAACATTAGCACCATACTAAAGATGATAGCGGTAGTTGAAAAGTTTGCTGGTAAAATGAGAATAAGAATAAGCCCTACAGGCAACCAAAGATTTATTAAGCTTTCTTTAAACTCTATTTTTTTCTCTTTGTTTTTAGCCAGATATCTTGACACGTATGCCATAAGTACTAATCCTGCTAAAGTAGATGTTTGAAAACCAACTCCTACAAAGGGTATTTTAATCCATCTGCTGGCATTTGCCCCTCCAATAATTGTTCCTTGAGCTAAGGTGAACAACAAAAGTACAATTACCACAGGAATCATTAATACCGATCCTCCACTAAAATATCTATACGGAATTTTATGTGTTCCGTAAATAATTGCAAAACCAAAAATTAACAGAACAATGTGTTTTATTAAGTGCCCAAAAGTAGATCCATTTCCCACCACATACACCAAGTTTGTACTTGCGCTGTACACAGGCATAAATGAGAATATTGCTAAAATAGCTACAATAGCCCAAATAGCTCTATCTCCTTTTATATGTTGAAAAATGCTTTTCATCTACTTTAAAAAATTAAATATTTCTTACCGCTTCTTTAAATTTATTTCCTCTATCCTCATAATTTTCAAACAAATCAAAACTTGCACACCCAGGCGACAATAACACTGTATCTCCTTTTTTTGCTATTTTATGTGCTACTTTAACCGCCTCTTCAGCTCCTGCTGTTTCCACAATAACATCCACTACATTTTGGAAAGTATCCATGATTTTTTGGTTGTCTAAACCTAAACAAACAATAGCCTTTACCTTTTCTCTAACCAATGGCATCAAATCTGTATAATCATTTCCTTTATCCACTCCACCTACAATCCAAACAGTTGGGGTATCCATACATTCTAAGGCATAAAAAGTAGCATTAACATTAGTTGCTTTACTATCATTTATATATTGTACACCATTAACTTTTGACACTTTTTCCAAACGATGCTCAGCTCCTTCAAAATCTTCTAAACTTTCTGCCAATGTTTGATTTCTAACCTTTAATAATTTAGAGGCTAACATAGACGCCATTGCGTTTTTAGTATTGTGTTTTCCTTGTAATGATAATTGTGAAATACTCATTATATATTCTTCTGAATTTAATCTTGTTATAATTTTATCTTCTTTTAAAAATGCTCCGTATTCTACTTCTTTTTCAATTGAAAACGGAACTAATTTTGCTTCTACTTTATGATCCTTCAACCAGTTTTGAATAGCTTCATCATCTGCATCATAGATCAAAAAATCATCTCTAGTTTGATTTTGTGTAATCCTGAATTTTGAAGCGATATAATTTTCAAATTTGTACTCATACCTATCCAAATGATCAGGTGTTATGTTGGTGATGATTGCTATATGCGGACGAAATTTTTCAATTCCATCTAATTGAAAACTGCTCAACTCTAACACATATTGGTCATAGTTTTGTTCCGCAACCTGTTGTGCGAAACTATCACCTATATTTCCTCCAACTCCCACATTAAAACCAGCTGATTTCAAAATATAATGTGTTAACATAGTCGTGGTGGTTTTACCGTTAGAACCTGTAATACCAATAATGGTTGCCTCTGTATATTGTGCAGCAAATTCAATTTCTGAAATAACTTTAATGTCTTTCAATTTCAATTCTTGAATTAACTGAACTTTATCAGGAATCCCTGGACTTTTCATCACCACATCAGCATTAAAAATTTTACTTTCTGTATGCTGTTTTTCTTCAAAATCAATTTTATGATGTACAAGAACTTTTTTATACTTTTCGGCAATTGCTCCTTTATCTGAAACAAACACCTCAAATCCTTTTTGTTTACCTAAAATGGCGGTACCAACTCCACTCTCTCCTCCGCCAAGTATTACCAATCGTTTCATTTATCTTAACTTCAACGTTACTATTGTAAATACCGCAAGTAGAATACCCACAATCCAAAAACGTGTAACTATTTTACTTTCGTGGTAATTCAACTTTTGATAATGGTGATGTAATGGCGACATTTTAAATATACGTCTTCCTTCTCCATATTTCTTTTTTGTATACTTGAAATATCCAACCTGTAATACCACTGAAAAATTTTCAGCAACAAAAATTCCTGCTAAAATTGGCAACAATAATTCCTTTCTAATTGCAATGGCTATAACTGCTATAATTCCACCAATAGTTAAACTACCAGTATCCCCCATAAACACTTGTGCTGGATATGTGTTGTACCATAAAAACCCAATTAACGCTCCTGCAAAAGCCAAAATGAATACAGTCATTTCACCAGATTTTGGGATATACATTACATCTAAATAATCAGCAAAAATGATGTTACCAGACACCCATGCAAAAACCGCTAACGCCACTACCATTATAGCTGAAGAACCTGCTGCTAATCCGTCAATTCCATCTGTTAAGTTTGCTCCATTTGAAATAGCAGTCACAATAAAAATGACGATAGGAATAAAAATAAGCCATGCATATTTTTGGTAATCATCTCCTAAAAAACTAAGTGCATTTGAATAATCTAATTCATTGTTTTTAAAGAAAGGAACTGTCGTTTTTGTTGATTTATGTTCATCTCCAAACACTTTTTTCTTTCCATCTTGCTGAACTATTTGTTGTTTTACAGGTAATTGTTCTTTAATAACAACATCTGGATGGAAATACAACATTGACCCCACAATCAATCCTAAACCAACTTGCCCAACTACTTTAAAAATTCCTTTTAATCCTTGCTTGTCTTTTTTAAATACTTTGATATAATCATCCGCAAAACCAATTAAGCCCATCCATACTGTGGTAATTAACAAAATAATGATGTAAATATTCTCAAGTTTTGCTAATAGTAACACTGGAATTAAGGTTGCTAAAATGATAATGACTCCTCCCATTGTTGGAGTTCCAGCTTTTTGCACTTGTCCTTCTAACCCTAAATCACGAATACTCTCTCCTACTTGTTGTTTTTGCAAATAGTTAATAATTCTTTTACCATATATTGTTGAAATCAATAATGATAAAATAAACGCCAACGCTGAACGAAATGTGATAAATTGAAATACACTAGCTCCTGTTAAATGGAACTCATTTTCTATATATTGAAACAAATAGTACAGCATTCTTTTAGTTTTTTAGTTGATTAAAACACAGAGAAACCTCTTCTAAATCATCAAAATGATGTTTAACTCCGTTAATTTCTTGATAATTTTCATGTCCTTTTCCCGCAATTAAAACAATGTCTCCAGGATTTGCTAGCTTACAAGCTGTTTTAATAGCTTGTCTTCTATCTAAAACCGACAATGTTTTTTTATAATTTTCAGCAGAAACCCCATCTTCCATTTCATCAATGATAGACTGAGGATCTTCTGTTCTTGGATTATCTGATGTAAAAATGGCTTGATTACTTAATTGCGAAGCAATATGCGCCATTTTTGGTCTTTTGGTTTTATCTCTATCTCCACCACAACCTACTACCGTAATAACATTTTCATTTCCGGTACGGATATCATTAATTGTTTCTAACACATTTTTTAAAGCATCTGGTGTATGAGCATAATCTACAATTGCAGTTACACTTTCTTTAGAAACTACATATTGAAAACGACCGCTTACACTCTCCAATTCACTAATAGAAGTCAAAATTTTCATTTTTTCTAACCCTAACAATTCCGCAGTACCATAAATTGCTAAAAGATTATAAATATTGAATTCTCCAATTAACTTAGTCCACACCTCAGTATTATTGATAGCAACCAATGTCCCTGAAAAGCTTTTTTCTAATATTTTTGCTTTAAAATCAGCTAATGTTTTTAAGGCGTATGAATATTTGGTTGCTTTGGTGTTTTGCGCCATCACAGAACCATTTTTATCATCAATATTCATCAGAGCAAATGCTGATTTTGGCAACTGATCAAAAAATGATTTTTTTACATCTCTGTATTCTGCAAATGTTGAATGATAGTCTAAATGATCATGAGACAGGTTGGTAAATATTCCCCCAACAAAATGCAAACCCTCAGTACGTTTTTGGTGAATTCCGTGAGAACTGACTTCCATAAAGCAATATTCGACCCCAGCATCAACCATTTCTTCTAAAAACTTATTAATAGCAACAGAATCTGGCGTGGTATGAGTGGCTGGATATTCTTTATCATCAACCATTACCTTCACTGTAGATAACAGTCCAACTTTATAACCTGCTTTTTTAAATAATTGATACAATAATGTACTAATGGTTGTTTTACCATTTGTACCTGTAACGCCTACTAATTTTAACTTTGATGATGGATTTTCATAGTAGTTAGATGCCAACATTGCTAACGCAACATTGGCATCTGCTACCAACACATAAATTACTTCATCTTTAATCACAGAAGGAAGCTCTTCACAAACAATTACTGCTGCCCCTACATCAATTGCTTTATCAATGTAAGCATGCCCATCAACATGCACTCCTCTTTGAGCTACAAATACATCATTAGTTGACACTTCTCTACTATCGAAAACTAACCGGTTAATTCCTGCATCTATGTCCCCAAATACAGAAATAACCGGTATGTTTACTAATATGTTTCGTAACTTTTTCAATTATGATAGTTTTAAATAAATTGTTGCTCCTTTTTGTACTCTTTCACTTTTGTTAACTGATTGCTCAGTAACTTTTCCCACACCTGAAAATTTCACTTTCAACCCCATGTTTTCTAATAAAGAAACTGCGTCCATACCACTCATTCCTAGCACATTTGGCATAATGGTTTTATACTTCCTCAACAAACCATAATAATTATCATAATCTTTATTTAGTTTTGCTATGGAAGTTGAATCTGTAATTGACTGAATATTAACTGGTGTTGTGGTATAGATTTTTTGTGCTATTTCTTTAAAAACTGGTGCAGCTACCGTTGACCCGTAATACCCTTTTTCTTTCTTAGGGTTATGAATTACCACTATACATGAATATTTAGGCTCATCTACCGGAAAAAAACCTGCAAACGACGCTACATACTGTTGACTAGAATAATACCCTCCTTCATATTCTCCTTTATCATTTTTATATCTTGGAATGTATTTTTTAGCAGTTCCTGTTTTTCCTGCCATTGAAAAATTAGGTGAATAAATATCTTTTGCAGTACCTCTTTTCACCACATTTTCCATTACTTTTCTCATCTTATCAATTGTTTGTTGAGAAGCAATTTTTTCTTTTACAACTACTTTCCCAAAACTTTTTTCCACCTTACCTCCAGCTCTAAGCTCTTTAACAAAACGCGGTTTTACCAATTCCCCATTATTAGCCACTGCATTATAAAAGGCCAATGTTTGTAACGGTGTTAATGACACCCCGTAACCCCAAGCCATCCATTCTAATGCTATAGGACTCCATTGTTTAGCATCAGGAGTTGGAATAAAAGGTTTTCCTTCTCCTTTAATTTTTACTCCGGTTTGCTGATCCAATCCAAACTCTTTTATTCTTTTGATAAATTTTTCAGGAGTTTTATCATAATGCTTTTGAATAGCCTTTACAATTCCAACATTTGATGACACTTCAAACACTCGTGCCATTGAAATTTTTCCATGACCACCATACTCACTATCTTCCACCTTTCTTCCCCTGATAAAAATCCTTCCTTTTTCTGTGTCAACCACTGTAGACGTATCGATTACTTTATCCTCTAAAGCAGCCATCAAACTTGCCAATTTAAAAGTTGACCCTGGCTCATGACTTTCCCAAACAGCATAGTTTCTTTTTTCGTAATATTTGCCTCTTGAAGTTCTCCCTAAATTCGAAATGGCTTTAATTTCTCCTGTTTCAGTCTCCATTACCACAGCACAACCATGATCTGCTTCAAAAAGCTCCAATTGTTTTAATAATTCATGATGTGTAATATCCTGAATATTCACATCAATAGTAGTAATTACATCAATCCCATCTTCCGGCTCTTGCTCATTTACATCATTTATTGGTTTCCATTGACCTTTTGCAATTTTCTGCTTCAATCTCCAACCGTTTTTTCCATCCATAAAATCCGTAAAAGCTCCTTCGATTCCAGCCCCACCTCTATGATCATCATAACCAATGGTTCTTTCAGCAATTTTACCTATAGGATGCGCCCTAACTGTTCGTTGTTCGGCTATAAAGCCTCCTCTATACACCCCTAAATTGAAAATAGGAAAGCTTTTCATTTTAACATAATCATTATAGCCAACATTACGCGCCAACAACAAATAACGATTTCGTCTTTTTTTAGCATCGCGAAGCTTATTTTGATAGTATTTAGGCGTATTCCCTAATAACTTAGAAAGTTCTTTAGAAAGGTCTGCAATATTCTTTTCAAAAACATTATCATCTACCGCTACAACATCCATTCTTATTGTAAATTTAGACATAGATGTTGCTAACAAATTACCATCAGAAGCATACACATTACCCCTATGTGCAAAAATAGTATCGTTTTTAACAGTAGTTTCTTTGGCTAGTTTTCGGTACTTATCTCCACTTACATACTGTAAATCAAAAATTTTAACCGCTATAACAACCAAAAAAAGCGTCATTAAAACCGCAACTACGTAAAGTTTGTTTAATATGCTTTTTTTTGCTGTTGCCAATGTATTATTCTTTTAGTTTAACTTTAATTTTTTGTGGTGGAGTTTTTGAGGGCGCCAACCCTATTTTTTGAACCTTATACCTGACCGAGCTCTCCAACTTCATCCTCATAAGTCTAGTACTGGTATCAATATTATCTGCCCTTAACTCCCTTTTAATCTTATTCAACTTTGCTATTTTCACCACTTTAGCATCCGCTAAATGTGCACTCCAAATCATTACCAATAACAGCCCTACAATAAAAATGATAATCCGCCAATTTTTCATTGCCGAATCATCGGTAAGAAAGCTCCCTCTTAAAATATCATAAACCCCTGATTTTGTCATTTCTTCAACGTTGCTATCCTTAATTTAGCGCTTCTAGCTCTATTATTCTCTTTAATTTCAACCGCAGTTGGCACAATTAATTTCCCAACTTTTTTAAGCGGCTCGTTTGTGTTACCATAAAAGTCTTTTTCTACCTCACCAGTAAACTTACCTGTTTGTACAAACCTCTTTACCAATCTATCTTCTAAAGAATGATATGAAATCACACTCAACCTCCCTTTTTCATTTAACAGTTCTGGTACTTGATTCAAAAACTCTTTCAACACCTCCAACTCTTCATTTACTTCTATTCTAATTGCCTGATAGATTTGCGCTAATATTTTATGCTCTTTAGCCTTTGGCAAATGTCTTTGCAACACTTCTTTTAACTGAAAACTGGTTTTTATCTCTTCTTTCACCCTAGCATCCACAATTGTTTTTGCTAAAGCTCTAGCATTTCTTAATTCGCCATACAAATAAAAGACATCCGCCAACTCATCTTCACCATATTTATTGATGATTTTTTTTGCTGACAATTCTGATTTCTGATTCATTCTCATATCTAAATCACCATCAAAACGAGTAGAAAAACCTCTTTCTGCCTCATCAAACTGATGTGATGAAACTCCTAAATCAGCTAAAATTCCATCCACTTTTTTTATCCCATAAAAACGCAAGAACCTAGAGATATAGCGAAAATTTTCCCCAATCAACACAAATCGTTCGTCATCAATTTTATTTTGCTGCGCATCAGGATCTTGATCAAAAGCAAACAACCTTCCTTTTTCTCCCAACCTACTTAAAATCTCTCTTGAGTGCCCTCCACCTCCAAAGGTTACATCTACATACACTCCATCCTCTTTTATATTGAGCGCATCAACACTTTCTTTTAATAAAACCGGCTTATGATAATTCATCTACATCAAAATTTCCCATAACTTCTTCCGCCAAATCAGCAAAATCAGAAACATCTTCAATAACTTTTTCGTATTTGTCTTTATCCCAAATCTCAACAATATTCACCGCGCTAGACAATACAATTTGCTTCTCAATTCCAGCAAACACACATAAATCTTTCGGAATTAAAATTCTACCCGAAGCATCCATTTCAACCATTTTTACCCCTGCCGTAAAGCGTCTGATAAAATCATTATTCTTTTTTACAAACCTGTTTAACTTGTTGATTTTTGCCATCATCAAATTCCACTCTTGCATTGGATACAACTCTAAACAAGGCTGAAAAACAGATCTTTTAAGTACAAAACCCTCATGCAACACTGCGTCCAGCTGCTTTTTTAAAGGAGAAGACAACATCAATCTACCTTTAGCATCTGCCTTACATTCATATGTCCCAATTAGGTTTACCACTCTTAAATTATATAGTTTTGTGTCAAAAATAAAAAATATTTACCACTTTTTACCACTTTTTACCACATTGTTAATAAATTCTTCTTCAAGAAGTAAAAACAAACAGTTCAAGTACTTAGTGTTGTTAAAAACCATCTACCTTAAAAGAAATTGGTTTCTAATAAAAAAGAATTACTTTTGCGTTTGAGCCAATTATTAACTAATGACTGATTTTTTAAAAACAGAAGGAAAGTTTACATACGCCGAAGCTGGTGAAGGCAGGCCATTAATTGTACTACATGGATTAATGGGAGCATTGAGTAATTTTGATGAAACCTTCAAGCATTTCTCAGAAAACGGGTACAAAGTTTTAATTCCAGAACTCCCTTTATACACCCTTCCATTACTTAAGACAAACGTTAAAAATCTTGCTAGTTTTTTACATGATTTTATTGAATACAAAAAATTGGAAGAAGTTGTTTTATTAGGGAATTCTTTAGGAGGGCACATTGCCTTATACTACATAAAACATTATCCGCAAGATGTAGCCGCTTTGGTTTTAACTGGAAGCTCTGGATTGTATGAAAATTCAATGGGTAACAACTACCCAAGACGTGGAGATAAAGAATTTGTTCGCAAAAAAACACAAGAAGTATTTTATGACAAAGCTATTGCTACAGATGAACTTATAGACCAAGTGTACGATGTTATTAATGACAGAAATACATTAGTAAAAACACTAGCAATTGCCAAGAGTGCTGTACGCCACAATATGGCTAAAGATTTACCTAATATGAAACAACCAACTTGTATTATATGGGGTAAGAACGACACTGTTACTCCGCCAGAGGTAGCTGATGATTTTCATAAACTTTTGCCTGATAGCGATTTATTTTGGATTGACAAGTGTGGTCATGCAGCCATGATGGAGCATCCTGCTGAGTTCAATTCTATACTAGAAAATTGGTTTAAAGAGCGTAATATTTAAACATGAAAATTAAAAGTGCTGAATTTGTAATGAGTAACAGCAATGTTACAAAAGCTCCAAAAGACAGAATACCTGAATACGCCTTTATTGGACGTTCAAATGTTGGTAAATCTTCTTTGATAAATATGCTGATGGAGCGTAAAGATTTAGCAAAAACTTCTGGAAAACCAGGAAAAACACAGTTAATCAATCATTTTAAAATTAATGATGAATGGTTTTTGGTTGATTTACCTGGGTATGGCTACGCACAAGTTTCTAAAAAGAAACGACAAATTTTTCAATATTTTATTGAAAACTATTTTAAAGAACGTGAACAATTAGTTTGCACTTTTGTTTTAATTGACTCTCGTCATGATCCACAAAAGATTGACCTTGAGTTTATGCGCTTTTTAGGAGAAAATCAAATTCCGTTTTGTATTGTTTTTACAAAAGCAGATAAATTAGGTAGCTCAAAACTAAATAAGCAAATAACTTCGTATAAAAAGAAATTATTAAATACTTGGGAAGAAGTTCCAACATCGTTCGTAACCTCATCTTCTACAGGTATGGGACGTGATGAATTTTTGGATTTTATAGATCAAGTTAATAAAGACGTTGCTGACGATTTTAAATAAATTTTGATGCACTCTACCAAAGAAAATCTTCAGGTTTTATTTGAAGACAACCATATAATTATCGTTAACAAACGTGCAGGAGACATTGTTCAAGGTGATAAAACTGGAGACAAACCTTTGAGTGATGTGGTTAAAGAATACATCAAAGACAAATATCAAAAACCCGGAAATGTTTTTTTAGGTACTGTACACAGATTAGATCGCCCCACTACCGGAATTGTTATTTACGCTCGTACCTCTAAAGCTTTAGAGCGACTCAACAAAATGTTGCGAGATAAAACTATACAAAAAACGTATTGGGCAGTAGTGAAAGGAACACCTTCTAAAACCTCTGAAACTCTACTAAATTACCTGAAGAAAAATCCGAAGAACAATAAATCTACTGCTTACAATAAAGAAATTGATGGGAGCAAAAAATCAATATTACATTATAAACTACTAAAAAAACTTGATAATTATTCTTTACTGGAAGTTGATTTAGAAACCGGTCGTCATCATCAAATCCGCTGTCAACTTTCTTCTATTGGTTTTCCTATAAAAGGTGATTTAAAATATGGTTTTCCGCGTAGCAATAAAGATGGAAGCATTCACCTACACGCAAGAAAAATTAGCTTTATTCATCCTGTAAGCAAAGAAAAAGTAGCAATAACCGCACCAACACCTCAAGATCCTATTTGGGAAGCATGCAAGTAATTTGTATATTTAGTCCTTTCAACCCTCAAAAATGAAAGCACTAAAATATTTACTAGTTTTTACTATTCCAATTACAGTATATATTTCTTTTACTTCCACTGGATGGTTGACATACATACCTCTAATCTATACTTTTTTTGTTGTTCCTATTTCTGACTTATTTTTAGCTGTTGATGCATCCAATTTTAACAAAGAACAAGAAGAAATTGAAAAAAACAATAAACTATACAACTATATACTATACCTAACTCTACCTACACAAATAGGCTTTTTAATAGGATTCTTTTTTGTAATTCAAGAAAGCGGACTTAGCCTTATTGATTATACAGGAAGAATTTTTGCTATGGGGATTATGTGTGGGGTTATTGGTATTAATGTTGGTCATGAATTAGGACACAGAAACAATCGATTAGAAGAACTTTTAGGCGAAATTCTTTTAATGACTTCTTTAGAAACTCATTTTTTACCATATCATAATGCAGGCCATCATTTTAATGTAGCTACTCCAAACGATGCTGCAACTGCAAGAAAAAATGAACCTGTGTATGTTTTTTGGTTTCGCTCACAAATTATGAGCTATATTCAAGCGTGGCAACTGGAAAACAGACGCATGAAAACTTCTGAAAGAAGCTGGTTTCATCCACAAAACAAAATGATTATTTATACCATTTGTCATTTTATTTTGTTAAGTGCTATTTATTTTTTCTTTGGATTGAATGTGCTTTTTGCTTTTTTAGCAGCAGCAATTATTGGTATTGTATTATTAGAAACTATCAATTATATTGAACACTACGGATTGCTCCGTAAGCAAAACGAACGTGGCAGATATGAACGCGTAAAACATATCCATTCTTGGAATTCTAACCATGTAATTGGTAAATTAGTATTATTCAATCTGTCTCGTCATTCAGATCATCATTATAACGGAAGTAAACACTATCAGATTTTAAAATCATTGCCTGAGAGTCCGCAAATGCCAACAGGATATCCGGGAATGATGCTACTTTCTTTAGTTCCGCCGTTATGGTTTAAATTGATGAATAAAAAACTTCAAGAAATTTAATTGTATGAACATTTCACAACTTGTGCAATCGCAAAAAGATTTTTTTGCAACACAACAAACCAAAGATATCAACTACAGAAAAAATAGTTTACAAAAACTATTAAAAGAAGTAATAAAGAGAGAAGAGGATATTTTAAAAGCTTTATATGCTGATTTTAAAAAATCTGAATATGAAGGTGTAATGACTGAAACCGGAATTGTAATTTCCGAGTTAAAAAAAGCGATTAAAAACATTAATTCGTGGGCAAAACCTCAGTATGTTTTTCCATCATTATTGAATTTTCCTTCTTCTGCAAAAATTTATAAAGAACCCTTTGGAACTACATTGATTATTGCGCCATGGAATTACCCGTATCAATTAGGTTTTTCACCTTTGATTGGTGCTGTAGCTGCTGGAAATACAGTGGTTTTAAAACCATCTGAATTAACTCCAAATACGAGTAAAATCAGTAAAGAGATTATTGAAGCTGTATTTGATAAAAATCACGTTACTGTGGTTGAAGGTGGAGTTGAAGCCTCTCAAGAACTATTAGCACAACGTTGGGATTATATCTTCTTTACCGGAAGTGTAACCGTAGGTAAAATTGTGGCCAAAGCAGCAGCTCAATACTTAACTCCGGTAACACTGGAATTAGGAGGAAAAAACCCATGTATTATTGATGAAACTGCCAACATACAATTAGCTGCTAAAAGGTTGGTTTGGGGTAAATGTATTAATGCAGGTCAAACCTGTATTGCTCCTGATTATTGGCTTGTTCATTCATCTGTAAAACAAAAACTAGTAGATACTTTTAAAATCGAGTTACAAAAAGCATATGGTGATATTCCTAAAAACTCACCAGATTTTCCAAGGATTGTGAACACCAAAAATTTTGATAGACTTGCTAAAATGTTAGAAAATGAGCAAATACTATTAGGCGGTGAAACCGACCGTGAAGAATGTTATATTGCTCCTACGCTAATTGATGAACCAAGTTTAGATAGTGAAGTAATGAAAGGAGAGATTTTTGGACCTATATCACCTGTTATATCTTATGAAACAGAAGCAGAAATTGATGCAATCATCAGCAACTATGAAAAACCATTAGCTTTATACGTGTTTACTACAAAGAATGATTTTGCTAAAAAAATCATTAAAAAATACTCTTTTGGTGGCGGAACCATTAACGACACCACCGTACATTTTGCTAATGATAGACTACCCTTTGGTGGTGTGGGTGAAAGCGGCATTGGTGGTTACCACGGTAAGCAAACTTTTGATACTTTTTCACACAGTAAAGGTGTGGTAAAACGCTATAATTGGTTAGATATTACCACTCGTTATGCTCCTTATAAAGGAAAGTTAAAAATGTTACGTACATTGCTAAAGTTTGGATAACCTTATTTTTCCCCTAAACATGCAAGAAAAAACTGTTTCAGAAGCAATTCATTATCGCAGATCGGTACGTGTGTACGATCCTGAGCAACCTATTGACAACTCAGTTGTTAAAAAATGTATAGAACAAGCTGTATTAGCACCCAATAGTAGTAACATGCAATTATGGGAGTTTTATCATATTACTTCTAAAGATATTCTTAAAAAAATTGCTCCGTTGTGTTTTAACCAAAATGCTGCTAAAACTGCACAACAGTTGGTAGTTGTAGTGGTTAGAAAAGATTTATGGAGCAAACGAGCTAAAGCAAACTTGGACTTTGTTGATGATTTGTACGGTAAAAACAATCCAAAATCTGAACAAAGTGGTAGAGAAAAAATGGTGCGTAATTACTACGGAAAACTCATTCCGTTTACCTATGCTGATTTTTTAGGAATTTTTGGTTGGTTAAAACTATTAATGGTGAGTATTACTGGAATTTTCAGGCCTATTTATCGACAAGTGCGTAATAGCGATATGAGAATTGTAGCTCATAAAAGTGCTGCTTTAGCTGCTGAAAATTTTATGGTAAGTATGGCCGCTATGGGCTACGACACTTGCCCAATGGAAGGTTCTGACACGTGCAGAGTTAAAAACATTTTAGGCTTACCTTTTTCTGCTGAAATAAATATGATTATTTCTTGCGGAATTAGAAAACCCGAAGGTGTATATGGCGAACGTTTTAGAATTCCTTTTGAAGAGGTGTATAAGGAGGTTTAAGTTCCTAATACCTAATTCTTTAATAAGTTTATCTAAAGATTTGTATCATGATGACTTTGGACATATAGTTTATATTCACCTTTATTAAACTTATAACTAACTATTTTACTTTTAATATGGCTTGATATTTTATCTAAATCATATTTTAAACTATCAGGTATTTCTTTTATTAACTTTTTCACATCTATAATATTCTTACTAAGTTTATTAGGGTCAATTATAATTACAGGATGCTTTTTGAATAAGAAAAATTTAATATCAGCATTTTCTTTATGAATAAAATCATCACTATGTGTTGAGTCTGAAATCTCCAAGATATTAAAAGATGTTAAATGTGGCAAAAGTTTAAAAGTAATGATCGTATCTCTATCTAATATATTAAAAAAAGCATGATAAGAGGGGTAGGCAATCTTACCATGAGGTAAATTTATCATATCTGAAGTAATAGGAAATTCATTAATATATTTTTCTAATTTTCTTTCAAATGATAAATCTTTTATAACCTGAATGTTCACTTTTTTGACACAAGATGTAAATTGAAAAAAAATTATGAAGACTAATATATACAAGATGGTTTTCATTCCTTTTTAAAATTTTTCCAAACTCATTCACTCCTTCGGCAAAAACACCAACCTATTTTCTGATTGTTGAATTTCTGTTTTGTTGAGTTTCATTTTTACAAACTCACCATTTACGTATTTATCTGCTTGATTTTTGTAAAACTCGCTAAATCGGTTACCACTTTGTCCAGTTGGTAAAATAGCAATACTATTTTCAATATCAGAAAAATCAATTACTCTACGAGTAGATGGACCTCCTTTTACCTTGTAATAACCCGTGCTATCTAAATCAAAAATATGATTGTTTAACACCTCATTACCTCCTCTGGTTTCAAAAGGCCCAACGTTAAAAATGGTACGTAAAATTCCTCCTGCTTTTCCTATAGCGTGTTCATGTTCTACAGAAAGCACACGATTCCATGTCCATCCTTCTACATTTTCACCTAGTTGGTTAGTCAAAAAAGTCACCGCATTCTTAAATGATTTGTTTACAATAGCTTTCTTATCTTCCACAATATTCTCTGTAGTAACATCATCCCACCATACCGATTGCAACTTACTCATTTGTACAGCAATCATTTTTTTATGTAGTGGTGCTCCACTCATAAACTGCGTAAATCCTTTACCCATTTCATCTTTAAATGTATTGACAAAAAATTCATAGATAAATCGGTTGTATATGGTTGGCGCTACTTCTGTTTTAAAATAGTTTCCATGCCATTTTTTCAATATTTCTAAAGCTTTTTGTTCTGAAATAGACAAATCATTAGTGTTGATAACCTCAACAGTATTTGCTATAACTTGATTAACCACAGGAGATTTTACATCATAAATCATTTTTGCTACATCATCTTTGGTAAAATCGAATTTCGGCTCTACCAAATCTACAATTCTCTTAGCTCTATCTTCCGGTAAATAATAACCAGGATATAACATATTTGCAGTAGAATCGGGTTGGTTATTTGCTGAATATACATAGCCCCATCGCGGATTAATGGCCTGCGGATTTTCTTCAAAATCTAAATACCTAACAATTTCATCTTCGCCAGATGCTCCGTTTAAATACGTTTTGGTACTTAAACTATCTCTGTATTTATACAATTTTGCAGATCCAAACCATGCAACATTATTGTTAGCATCTCCATACATAACATTTAAACCTGGTGCATGAATTTTAGCAGCTCCGTTCTTAAATTCAGTAATATTAGTAGCGTGAGACATTTCATACCCCACCTTTAATAACTGATTAGGAAGCTGCGTATAAATCCATTGCATTGCTATAGGTCTTTCATCTTGTAAAAAGTCAATTAAACCGTTCATTACCGGTCCGTGTTTACTCTCTTTTATTTGATAAACAGTATCGTTACCATTCTTTATCTTAATATGCTTATCAAACGTTTTGTAACGCGTATAGCCTTCTGGCGTTTTATATTCTAAATCATTCTGCGGATTATTTTCTTCTACATAAAAATCAATATCATCATTTTCTAACATGGTTAATCCATATGCATGATGTTTGTTGTGACCCAACAACGGGAACGGAGTTAACGCCAAGTTGAATCCGTACATTTCATAATCGGGTGTTTTAATATGGTTTTGATACCAAACCGAAGGTTGAGAATAGTTGATATGCGGGTCATTCGCAAAAATTACTTTTCCGTTTTTGGTTTTATCAGGACCTAACACCCAAGAGTTACTTCCTATAAAACTTGGCACAGGAAGTTTGTCCATAACTTCATTAATAGCCGCTGTAAATTCTGCTGTAATTTCAGGTCTTTTTGTGTTTTTCATTAAAGTAGAATGTTCCATCGGCACACCTAATTCTTCCACATATTCTACTCCGTATTTCTCTTTAATTTCATTCAGCAACGGATCGGTTTTATGAGCCGCAGCAAAACTAAAAGCCATATACCCAAATACGTTATAAATATCATTAATAGTATATTTTTCTTTTTTTAATCCCACCAATCTAAATTCCAACGGAGTTGCTCCTTCTTCAATAAACTGATTGATTCCATCTAAATACGCCATTGCATATTGATACGAAGGTTCATTTTTATCTAAATCGGCAATGGTTTTATAGGCAGCTTCTTCAATTCCTAAACCTGACATGAACTTATCAACTCTAACCAGATCTTTTCCAAAAACTTCACTTAATCTTCCGGCAGCAATTCTTCTAACCAATTCCATTTGCCATAATCTATCTTGAGCATGTACATAACCAAACGCTGTATATGCATCTTTTTGATTGTTAGCATAAATATGAGGAACTCCGTTTTCATCATAAAAAACAGTTACTTTTTCTGATAGATTTTTTAATTCCAGCTCACCATCGTATTTTGGTTTCATGCTTTGAGCCACAAACCAAGCTACAATTAGTAAAAGAACAACAAGCAAAAAAAGATATTTGAAAAGTTTTTTAAGTAGTTTCATTAGATTAGAGATTTGTTCAAATATAAAGATATTAACTTCGATTGTAAAAGTGCTTATTAAATCATATTTATTACAGAAGCTATACCTATACAATGAAAGATTGTTCGTATTTTTGAACCACTAAATTTTATTTTCATGAAGAAAATTCAAATGGTTGACTTACAGGGTCAATATCAAAAAATAAAAGAAGTGGTTGACACTTCAATTCAAGAAGTTTTAAACTCATCTGCATACATAAACGGTCCTTATGTTCATGAATTTCAAGCAGATTTAGAAAAATATTTAGGTGTAAAACATGTAATACCATGTGCCAACGGTACCGATGCATTGCAAATTGCAATGATGGGACTTGGTTTAGAGCAAGGTGATGAAGTAATTACTGCCGATTTTACCTTTGCCGCTACAGTTGAAGTAATTGGTTTATTAAAGTTAACTCCGGTTTTAGTAGATGTTGAACCAGATACGTTTAATATAGATATTAAAGCTTTAAAAAAAGCCATTACTCCAAAAACTAAGGCGATTGTTCCTGTTCATTTATTTGGTCAATGTGCTAATATGGAAGCTATTTTAGAAATAGCAAAAGAACATGATTTATATGTTATTGAAGATAATGCACAAGCTATTGGTGCTGATTACACATTTAGTAACGGAACAAAAAAGAAAGCAGGAACCATGGGTAATGTAGGTACCACTTCTTTCTTCCCATCTAAAAACTTAGGTTGTTATGGTGATGGTGGTGCTATTTTTACCAATGATGATGAATTAGCACATACGCTTCGTGGAATGGTAAACCACGGAATGTATAAACGCTATTACCATGATGTAGTTGGTGTAAACTCAAGACTAGACAGTATTCAAGCAGCAGTTTTAAAAGCTAAACTTCCTTTGTTAGACGAATATTGTGACGCAAGAAGAAAGGCGGCTGCCTATTATTCAGATGCTTTTGCAAACAACAAGCATATTATCACTCCAAAAATTAGTGATTTTACTACACATGTTTTTCATCAATACACCTTACAAATTACCAATGAAAAACGCGATGCTTTACATCAACATTTATTAGATAACGGCATTCCAAATGCTATTTATTATCCAGTACCGTTACACAAACAAAAAGCGTATACTGATGAGCGCTATAATGAAGATGACTTTAAAGTGACCAACCAATTAGTAAACACTGTTATTTCATTACCAATGCATACAGAATTAGATGATGAGCAATTAGAATTCATCACTAAAACAGTTAACGATTTTGTAAAATAACATAAAGCTCAGTTTTTACTGAGCTTTTCTATTTTAGCAATATGAAAAGAATATTAGTTACAGGAGGTTTAGGTTTTATAGGCTCGCATACCGTTGTTGAATTACAAAATTCTGGGTTTGATGTGGTTATTATCGACAATTTATCAAATTCGTCTATAAAAGTCTTGGACAATATTACTTCCTTAACAGGAATAAAACCTGATTTTTACCAAATTGATCTACGCAACAAACAAGATATAACTCATTTTTTTAACACGAATAAAATAGACGGTATTATCCATTTTGCCGCTTTTAAAGCTGTGGGTGAAAGTGTTAAAAAGCCATTAGACTATTATGAAAATAATATTGGAAGTTTGGTATATCTTTTACAAGAAATGCAACATAAAAATATTGATAATTTTATTTTTAGTTCATCTTGTATGGCTTATGGAACTCCGGAAAAGTTACCTATAACAGAACAAACACCCTCTAACAAAGCAGCATCAACGTATGCTAACACCAAGCAAATAGGAGAAGAAATTATACAAGAAAGTTGTGATGCGTATGACTTGCATGCTATTACCTTACGTTATTTTAATCCTATTGGTGCTCATAAAAGTGCAAAAATTGGAGAATTACCTAACGGAGTACCACAAAATTTAGTTCCTTTTGTTACGCAAACAGCAGCAGGAATTAGAGAACAACTATCTGTTTTTGGTAATGATTACCCAACAGAAGATGGCACCGCTATTAGAGATTACATTCATGTAGTAGACCTAGCCAAAGCACATATAATTGCTTTACAACGATTACTAAACAAACAAAATAAGCAGAACTTTGAATTGTTTAACATCGGAACAGGAAAAGGAAGCTCGGTTTTAGAAATTGTAAAAACTTTTGAAAAAGCCACTAACCAAAAACTGAATTATAAGATCGTTGATAGAAGACCAGGCGATATTGCAGCAATTTATGCCGATACAACTTTTGCAAATGAAGAATTGAAATGGAAAGCTGAAAAAACTTTAGAAGAAGCACTAAAGTCAGCTTGGGAATGGCAGAAAAATCAATAAAAATGAAAAAAGAAGCTGCTTTATTGGCTTTTGATTCTTTGCATCTTCAAAAACCTGAAGATGCAAATATTACTTATGAACAGCTGGTAAAAATTCTTTCAGAAGAACTAAATGAGCTCATTCAATCAGACTTTAATAAAGTTTTGAATATTTTATATAGAATTGATGTTGACGAACATAAAATAAGTAAAGCCTTAGCTACTAATCCTGAAAATAGGTCTGCTGGAATTATACTTGCTGAACTAATAATTGAAAGGCAATTGCAAAAAATTTACTACCGAAAACACTTTAACAAATAAAGAGAGCGACTCCGTTGAGTCGCTCTTTTTATTATGTATCAATCCTCTAAGTTTTACTCTTCAAAACTAGCTCCGCTTGCAGTTACATTTCTATCTATTTTACGCATTAATCCTTGTAATACTTTACCTGGACCTACTTCAACGAATTCTGTTCCTCCATCAGCAATCATTTGCTGAATAGATTGTGTCCAACGTACCGGAGCTGTTAATTGCGCCATTAAATTCTTTTTAATTTCCTCCGGACTAGTTACTGCACTGGCAGTTACATTTTGATATACCGGACATGTAGGCTCGTTAAAAGTTGTTGCTTCAATAGCTGCAGCTAGCTCTTCTCTTGCAGGCTCCATTAATGGTGAATGGAAAGCCCCTCCTACCGGTAAAACTAATGCTCTTTTAGCTCCTTTTTCTTTTAAAACTTCACAAGCTTTGTTAATAGCTTCAATTTCACCTGAAATTACTAACTGACCAGGACAATTATAATTTGCTGCCACTACTACTCCATCGATTTCATTACAAACATCTTCTACTACTTGATCTTCCAAACCTAAAACCGCAGCCATGGTTGATTCTTGCATTTCACAAGCTTTTTGCATTGCTAAAGCACGTTTTGAAACTAATTGTAAACCGTCTTCAAAAGATAAAACTCCGTTAGCTACTAATGCAGATAGTTCTCCAAGAGAGTGTCCCGCTACCATTTCTGGCTTAAAATCATCCCCTAAAACTTTTGCTAAAATTACAGAATGTAAAAAAATTGCCGGTTGTGTAACCTTAGTTTGTTTTAATTCTTCATCCGTTCCTTCAAACATTACATCTGTAATGCTAAACCCTAAAATATCATTGGCTTTTTCAAATAATTCTTGTGCTAATGGTGATTTTTCATATAAGTCTAATCCCATTCCTGTAAACTGCGCTCCTTGACCCGGAAAAATATATGCTTTCATCTAAAAAAATAATTTGCTGTTTGTTTTATTTTGCAAACATAATCAATTTTAATTTTGTTATTTTCGTTTTCATGACCGAGAAAAACAAACTACTGGCGTTAAATGTCTATTTGATATTGGCTGCTTTATTTATTGCATCACTTGTAGCTTCTAATTTAATATTTCAGAAGTTTTTTTATTGGAATCCGTTTGGTTTGTTTCGATTTGAAATTTCAGTCGGAATTTTACCTTATCCGATTACCTTTTTAATTACAGATGTTCTTTCAGAAATTTACGGTAAAAAGAAAGCAAATCAGGTAGTAATAGCTGGTATTTTTGCATCCTTTTTTTCAATGTTAATAATTCTTGTGGCTGATTTTGTTCCTGCTATTGATAATTCTCCTGTAAATAATCAAACTTTTTCAAAAGTTTTCGGACTATCTCCTTTAGCGGTTTTAGCATCTATGCTAGCGTATTTGTTCGCTCAGTTTGTTGACATAAAAATATTTCATTTTTGGAAAGATCTAACTAAAGGTAAACACTTATGGTTGCGTAATAATTTCTCTACTTTTACCTCTCAATTTATTGACACATTTACAGTTTTATTTTTATTGTGTTCTTTTAAAATAATTCCTTGGAATTTATTTTTGAGTTTATTGGCAAGCGGATTTTTATTTAAAATAATTATTGCCGCTTTAGATACACCTATTTTATACGGACTGGTATATATTTTTAGAAGAAAATTCAATCTAAAAATAGGAGAAGAAATAAAACTTTTATAAGAAATAACAACCTATGCTAAACAAGTTTTTTTATCGTTTTTTTAAAAATCAATTATCCTTTTCTGAAACAAATTCTATTTACCTGAATCTTATTTTTAACCTTGTTGTATTTGTTGTTCTAGGCTATATATTATTTAAAGTATTTCGTTTTTTTGGTAGAAAAATAGTAAATAAAATGGCATCAAAAACCTCAACTCGTTTTGATGACCTCCTTATCAAGAATCGCGTTTTTTTAAGCTTATCAAGAATTGTAATCTTTATTATTATTTACAATTCTTTAAAAGGTATTCTTATTGATTTTCCAGATCTACTCAACTATGCTGAGCGAATTATAACAATTGCCATAATTTTTTCTACTATTTGGTTTATTAAAAGTATTTTGATGACTACCAAAGACTTTTTAAGAACCATAAACACGTTTAAGGACAAACCTTTAGAGAGTTATGTACAAATATTTATGGTGGTTATTTGGTTAATTGCTGTTATCTCTTCAATTTCTATACTTACCGGCAAACCTCTTATTAAATTTTTAACTGCTCTTGGTGCCTTTTCTGCAGTTCTTTTATTGATTTTTAAAGACACTATTTTGGGTTTTGTAGCAAGTATTCAGGTTTCTATAAATGATACTGTAAGAATTGGAGATTGGATTACAATGGAAAAATATGGTGCTGATGGTGATGTAGTGGAAATCAATTTAACATCGGTAATTATTCAAAATTTTGACAATACCATTTCAAGTATTCCAACATACTATTTAACTTCAGATTCTTTTAAAAACTGGAGAACTATGAACAGCTCTGGTGGAAGAAGAATTAAAAGAGCTATTTTAATCAAAATAAATAGTATCCGTTTTTTAACTGAAGAAGATATTGAGTACTATAAAAAAATTCATTTGATTTCTGACTACATTGAAAAAAGCAGCACCGATGTTAAGAAGTATAATGAAAAACACAATATTGATAAATCTATACAACTAAATGGTAGGAATCTTACCAATTTTGGAACATTCAGAGTGTATTTAGATAAGTATATTGAAAACCATCCGCAGATAAATCAAGATATGTTATTAATGTCTCGTCAGTTAGAGCCTACTCCAGATGGAATTCCTTTAGAAATATATGCGTTTAGCAGGGAAAAAGTATGGCAAGATTATGAACGTGTTATGGCCAATATTTTTGATCATATTTTAGCCTCAGTAAAATATTTTGACTTAGAGGTTTTTCAAAATCCTTCAAGTGTAGATATCATAAATTTAAAAAATCAAAATACTGTTGAAAAATAATCAATCTACATCTTTATGGAAGCTTGCTTTTATAAAATTCAAAAAAAGTAAAACAGGAATGTTTAGTTTTTGGTTTATTGTTTTTTGCGGATTGATTGCTGTATTTTGTTATGTTTTAGCTCCTGATAATAGTAATTCAGCTAATCAAATGCATTTAGAAATTCATTCAAAACCACCTGGTTTTTCAATTCAGATGTTACAAATTCCGAATTTAGACAAAACCAAACAATCGTGGTTTTCGGTTTTTTTACACGGTAAACAAACCACAGATAGTGAACTTCCTATAAAATCATATTCTATAGAAAATAACAAGTTAGAAGTTATAAAATATGCTGATGGATTGCCTAAAGAATTTGATTTGCAACAATTCAATAATAATCCAGAAAAGTTCATTCAACACAAAACCTTTTATTTTGGAACCGATAAATATGGTCGTGATTTACTAAGCAGACTGTTAATTGGCGCACGCATTTCATTTTTTATCGGGTTTATTGCTGTGTTTATTTCTTTACTAATTGGCATTCCTATTGGTGCAATTGCCGGTTATTTTGGAGGAAAAATAGATACTTTTATTATGTGGATCATTAATATTACATGGTCCATTCCAACCTTATTATTGGTAATTGCCATTACCCTTACATTAGGAAAAGGATTTTGGCAAGTTTTTATAGCGGTGGGATTAACTATGTGGGTTGAAGTGGCACGTGTGGTTCGTGGTCAGGTAATTTCCACCAAGCAACAACAATACGTTGAAGCTGCCAAAGCCTTAGGTTTTTCGGACATACGAATTATTTTTAAGCATATTTTGCCTAATATTCTTGCTCCGATCATTGTGATTTCGGCTGCTAATTTTGCCGCAGCTATCTTAATTGAAAGTGGACTCAGTTTTTTGGGTATTGGCGCGCAACCTCCTACTCCGTCTTGGGGAGCGATGATTAAAAATCATTACAACTACATTATTTTAGGAAAGCCTTTTTTAGCTTTGATTCCCGGTATTGCTATTATGAGTTTGGTAATGTCGTTTATGCTCTTAGGAAACACGTTAAGAGATGCGTTGGATGTAAAAAGCTAATGCGTTAGCGATTGCAACGACATCCTTTTACAAAAGTTTAAACTAAACTTTTGTAAAAGATATAGTGAAAAGCGCGACCACAAGGTGGGAACGCCCAAAAGAAATTTGTAACTTCGCTTCTTCTTAAAAATATTTTTAATGAGTTTTATTGTAAATTTTACTACACGATGGGCAGATTTTGATGCCAACATTCATATGCGTCATACAGCATATAACGATTACTGTGCTGAGGCACGTTTGCGTTTTTTTAATGAGTTTGGAATTACGATTCATGATTTTACCAAGGAAAAAGTAGGGCCAATTTTATTTGAAGAAAACACTCGCTTTTTAAAAGAAATTCACATGGGTGAAGACATTAGTGTTAACTTGAAAATTATAGGATTATCTAGCCAAGGGGAACGTTGGAAAATTCAACATGAAGTTTTTAACGGACAAGGAAAATTATCAGCAATTATTACGGTATACGGAGCTTGGTTAGATTTGATAAAGCGTAAATTAACTGTGCCACCTGCAAAGTTTCAGCATATTTTTGATAGCGCAGATAAAACAGAAAATTTCGAAGAAATTATTTTAAGAAGTGATAAATAAAAGGAAGTTACTATCTATAATAAGTCTTTTAATTGTAATTGTTGCTTATTTTATCAATCAACGAGAAAACAAAGCATCTAGTGTTTTTGTTTCTTCAGGTGATATAGTATCTGTTTCTGATTTTAACTTTTACCCTACTTCCACTACCGGACAAATTATTCATCATAACGGATATAGTTTATCTTATAATGAAGAACATGAACAAGCTGAATGGGTGGCTTATTCTTTAAGTATAAATGATATTTCTTATACGAATAGAAAACGTCCTTTTTTTATTGAAGACCCTAAAGTGAGAAGTAAATCGGCAGATTGGAGAAATTACAAAAAATCGGGTTATGACAAAGGTCATTTATGTCCTGCTGGAGATAGAAGAGCTACTAAAAAATTATATGATGAAACTTTTTACACTTCAAATGTTTCTCCTCAAAACCATGATTTTAATTCGGGTATTTGGAATTTATTAGAACAAAAAACTCGCTATTGGGCAAAAAAATACAAGCATTTATATGTAGTTACGGGTGGAATTTTAACAGAAAAATCCTTAAAAAAAATTGGCAAAGAAAAAGTTTCTGTGCCTAATACTTTTTATAAAATTTTATTGGATTACACAGAGCCTGAAATTAAAGCGATTGCTTTTTTATTGCCTCATAAAGAGAGTAACCGACCTTTATATGAGTTTGTAGTATCTATTGATGAATTGGAAGAAAAAACCAATATTGACTTCTTTCCTGAATTACCTGATAACATAGAAACTAAACTAGAGGCTTCTAGCAATTATAAAAACTGGTCGTTTAGATAATATAAAATTATCCTAATTCGTCCTGAAATAGGTTGACATAAAAAAGACTTATTTCAGGACGGGACACCCAAAAAATAAAAAAGCAACTCAATTGAGTTGCTTTTTTATTTACTTCCTTGTAAATATGAACGTATAGAAATAATCCCCCAAAAATTTCAACGCTTCATAATTACTCTACAAATATACATTGAGTAAACACAATGCAATTTTAATATTGTTACAATAATACTAAAAAAAATTAAATAATTCATTATCAATATATTATGATTCATGTTTTCTTTTAAATTTTAAATATGTAACATCGTATTTTTTATAAAAATTTATACAATAAAAAAAGCGTAGTTAAACACTACGCTCATATTTACATGTCTTTCTTTACAGATAAAGCTTATACTAAAAATCCCCTACAAACTTTTTTCTAAGCTTTTTTAAAAGTTTTAAATCCCCTATGATTTACTACTTTGTAATAGAAAGATATTTGTCAAAAATAATTGCTTTGAATAAATTATTATTTCAATAATGTTACATTTTTTTGAAATAAAAAAACCTTGTAAATCAAAAAATTACTAATCATTATTTAATTTTGTTACCAAAATTTTTATTGTTTATCTTTTTTGAATTGGTTTGGAGATTTGTTGTATTTATTCTTGAATGCTGTTGAAAAATAATTAGGAGATGAAAAACCAACCGAATATGCTACATCTGCAATGCTTAATGAATCATCTAGTAACATTTCTTTAGATTTTTGTAACCTAATACCTTGCATATGATCGCTTATACTTAATCCTAATACTGCTTTTGTTTTTCGATATAACTGAACTCTAGAAATACCTAATTCTTCTGCAAGAATTTCAACGGTAAAAGTGGAATCATCAAGATTTTTTAAAATTAGAGAATTTATATTTTCAAGAAACTCTCTTTCTATATCTTTTCTTTTCTCTGTTTTTTTAGTTGTTTTTTTCTTTACAATTTCTGTAGGAATAACCGTAGCTAGATGTTCATTATAAAATCTTTGAAGTTTTTTTCGGTTGTATAAAAGTGTTTTTAACGATTGATTTAAAACCGAGAGATTAAATGGCTTAGTTAAAAACATATCTACACCAGATTTTAAGCCTTGTAAATGTGCTTCATCAGAAGATAAAGCTGTTAAAATGATAACAGGTATGTGAGACGTTCTTACATCATTTTTAAGGGCTTCACATATTTCAAATCCATTCTTTTCTGGCAAGTTAACATCACTTACTATTATATCTGGAATAACTTCTAAAGCTTTATTAATTGCATTAATTCCGTCAGATTCATATACGTTGTATTGTTCTGATAATTTAGCTACTAAAAAGTTACGTAAATCTGTATTATCTTCAATTACTAAAACACTTTCTTTTTCTTCATCTGTGTTTGTATTAGGTGTTGTTTCATCAAAAATTATTGCTTTAAAATCAATACTTTCAGATGCTTTTATTTCATCACTTACAATAATTTCATCTGCCTTAAAGTGTTCATGTCCTTTAGGAATTGTAATTACAAATTCTGCTCCTTCTCCTTCTTTTGAATGTACTTCAACAGTACCTCTATGAAGCTTTATATATTCTTTGGTCAAATACAATCCAATTCCTGAACTGGTTTGCTTGTTATTAGAACCTAAGAAAAACTGATTAAAAATTTTGTCTTTTTCTGATGGAAGAATTCCTATTCCTGAGTCTTTGACAGAAATTACAACATCTTTTTCTTGATCTTTGATATTTACTGTTACAACTCCTTTAGTTGGAGTGAATTTAAAAGCGTTAGATAGTAAATTAAACAATACATTATCAAACAAATCTCTATCTATGTAGAGTTCTGTACTTTCTGTATTGGTTGTTAATTTAAACTCAATTTCTTTTTTATTTGCTTCTGCTTTAAAATCTTGATAAATTGAGTTTACAAAATTAAAAATATTGGTTTTAGATGCTTTTAATCTGAATTTTTTACTACCAACCCTTCTAAAATCTAACAGTTGATTAATCATTCTTAACAACCTTTTAGAGTTGTTATAAATTAAACTAAATTCTATTGGCTTTTTTTCATTGTCTTTGGTAAGCAATGATTCTGTAGATGATAAAATAAGCGAAATAGGTGTTTTAAAATCATGAGAAACTCCTGTAAAGAAATTGTTTGTAGCTTCATTAGTTATTCTTAAATCCTCCGCTATTCTTTCTATTTCATTTTTTTGGTTTGCTATTTGATCTATTAATTCAACTAATAATTTTTTTTGTTTACTAAGTTTAATTTTATCTTTAAATGTAAAAAATAGTAAAAGAGCAATGACTGCTAGAAATATTAAAGTTGCAATTAAAAAATTCTTTTGAGAAGAATATAATTTAATTTGTTCATCAATTTTAGCTTGTTGCTTTTCTATATCAACTTCTTGGTTAGTGATTAATTCTGCTTGACGCAGTAAAAGATCTACGTTTGATGAGCTAATAACAACAGATGGTAAAATGATATCTTTTTTTACTTTTTTATTGTTTAACAAATCAATAGCAACTTTAAAAGCTTCTTTACCTCCAGTAGGATATAGAACTGAGGCTTCTAAGATATTCTTTTTTACATATGACAGTCCGCCTTTTTCAACATTTACCCCGCCTATTCCTATAAAATTAAGTGATTTGGTTAATTGCAATTCTTTAGCTACTTCATATGCTTGAAACGCTAAATCATCATTATGAGCATATACATAATTTATATCTGGGTTTGATTTAATAAATTTTTCAAAAGCTTCTTTTATCCCCGGACTATCATACCTATCTTGAATAAAACCTGCTAATTTTAGATTTGCGTTGTTGTTTACAATTAACTCAAAACCTTCACTTCTTAATAAAGTGGGGGTAGTTCCTGCCCATCCTTTTATTTCAAGTATATTTGCCTTTATATTTTTATTAGCTATAAAATTAGCTGCATTTACACCCACTTCTTTATTATCGGTTCCTACAAAAGAACTATAATTTATATTGCTAATTTTTCTATCTAAAACAACTACTGGTATTCCAGATTTTATTGCCTTATCAAGAATTCCTTTTAAGGGCTTAGGCGCTATGGGTGATACTATAATAACATCTACTTTTTCTTTTATAAATTTTTCAATATCTTCAATTTGCTTATCTACATTCGCTTTAGCATCTCTAATAATAAGTTGTGTGTCACTGTAGAATCCTGCTTCAATTTGCATTGACCTATTCATTGCTTTTCGCCAATCATTTTTATTTGTCAATTGAGAAAAGCCTATAGTATATTTTCTTTCTTTTTTTACAGTAAAGCATCCTAATAACAAAATACTTACCAATAAAAAAGCAATAATTTTCGATATTTTTTTCATATTTTTTTTGAAAAATTCTATGTAAAAGTAGTTTAAATTTAAGAGAAGCCTGTTTAAAGATTAAAAAATAATATAAATTTTAACCTATGTATATAAAACCATTCATATACCCAAAAAAACAGTTGTTTTTAAAAAAAGAAAATAAAAAAAGCCGAAGTTACTTCGGCTTTGTACGGGTGAAGGGAGTCGAACCCCCACGCCTTTCGGCACTAGATCCTAAGTCTAGCGTGTCTACCAATTCCACCACACCCGCGTGTTTTTGAATTGTGCGTGCAAATATACACAAACTATTTAATTTACATATCTAAAAGACATAAAAGAGTCTTAAAAAATAAGTAACTTTTTATTAAGCTTAAATATCAGCAAGTTATATCCTCTCAAAAACTATTCCTACACCACTATTATCTTTTCCATTAGTAAAAATCATTTTCTCGGGGTTTAGCAATAAGCATGAAGTAGTTATTGACCATGAAGTTTGAACATTAAGATCATTATAAGCTCCTCTACCAAAACTCAGATACAATTTTTTCTGACTAGAATAAAAATTATATTCTGCAGCTGCTGTTTCAGCAACCACATCTGTATAGTTAGCGTAACAACTGCTATCTCCAAATGTTACTTCACACTCATTACTATCAAAATAAAAAATGTACACATCATCTTTCATACAGTTGGTTAGCGCTTCATCCAATATTTGTTCTTCATAATTTGAATAATAATGCGTTATTTTCCATTTTTTAGAACTGTTATTGTGTAAATAACTTATTGTTTCTTCTGTAATTCCTCCTCTAGACTCCATATCTTCATCATTTTTTGAACAAGAAAGAAATACAAAAGACAGTAGTAATAAAATAATTTTTTTCATAAGTGCATTTTATGTTTTTGATCTTCTTTTTAAATTCTTTGTCTAGAAATATAGCCATTTAATTTTATATTTTTATACTGTAAAAATTTCTTTCTAAAAAAATACCCTAAATTCGCTTAACATTTATTTAAAAATAATGCAAGACATACAATCTTATATTTCTCAAAACAAAGACCGATTTATAAACGAACTTATTGAACTATTAAAAGTTCCTTCTGTTAGTGCAGACCCAGCCTATTCTCAAGATGTTTTAAATACTGCCGATGCTGTTATGAACTCTCTCAAAAAAGCTGGATGCGATAAAGTAGAACTTTGTGAAACTCCGGGTTACCCAATTGTTTATGGAGAAAAGATCATTGATGAAAATTTACCAACTGTTTTAGTGTACGGACATTATGATGTGCAACCTGCAGATCCAATTGACTTATGGACTTCTCCTCCTTTTGAGCCTGTTATTAAAAAAACAGATTTACACCCTGAAGGAGCCATTTATGCTCGCGGTGCCTGTGATGATAAAGGACAAATGTATATGCATGTAAAGGCTTTAGAATACATGACCTCAACTGGAAATTTACCTTGTAATGTAAAATTTATGATTGAAGGTGAAGAAGAAGTTGGATCTGAAAGTTTAGCGTGGTTTGTACCTAGAAACAAAGAAAAATTAGCTAACGATGTTATCTTAATTTCTGATACTGGAATGATTGCTAATGATATTCCATCAATTACAACAGGTTTACGTGGATTGAGTTATGTTGAAGTGGAAGTTACAGGTCCAAATCGTGATTTACACTCAGGTTTGTACGGAGGTGCAGTAGCAAATCCTATTAACGTATTAACTAAAATGATTGCTTCATTACATGATGAAAACAATCATATTACTATTCCTGGTTTTTATGATAATGTAGAAGAATTATCAAGAGAAGAAAGAGATGAAATGGCTAAAGCTCCTTTTTCTTTAGAAAAATATAAAAACGCGTTAGATATTGATGATGTGTATGGTGAAAAAGGTTACACTACTAACGAGCGTAATTCAATTCGCCCAACATTAGATGTAAACGGAATTTGGGGTGGATATACTGGCGAAGGTGCAAAAACGGTAATCGCTTCAAAAGCCTATGCTAAAATTTCTATGCGATTAGTTCCTAATCAAGATTGGGAAGAAATCACACAATTGTTTAAAAAACATTTTGAAAGTATCGCTCCTGCTGGAGTTCGAGTGGAAGTAAAACCTCATCATGGTGGACAAGGTTATGTGACTCCAATTGATAATATCGGGTACCAAGCAGCAAGTAAAGCTTATGGACAAACATTTGGTAAAAAACCTATTCCGCAACGTAGTGGAGGAAGTATTCCTATTGTAGCTTTATTTGAAAAAGAGTTAGAGAGTAAAACTATTTTAATGGGGTTCGGATTAGATAGCGATGCTATTCACTCTCCTAACGAACACTTTGGAGTTTGGAACTACTTAAAAGGAATAGAAACCATTCCTTATTTCTATCAATATTTTACTGAATTATCTAAATAACAACAAAAATCCGCTCAAAATAGAGCGGATTTTTTTATAACGATATATACCAAGTTGTTCTTAACCAAAGTCTGTGTTTATTAAATTCATCAACTAAACTACTTCCTCTATATTCAAGTCCAAATTCAAGTTTATCTTTTTCACTTAATCTGTACCCTAAATAAGGAGATACTCTAATTTCTAAATTTTCATCGGTAAAATTATATACATATTCATTTCCTAATTTTACATAAAACTCTTTAACATCAACTTTTTCTCCGTTTAGTGGTTTTTGTAATGTAGCCCTATATCTAGCTCTATAAAATGATTTTGATTTAGACGGAAAATGCTGTTCGAACCCTAATCTATGAGCTAATTTTAAACTATTTATGTTACCTATAAAATTGTACTGCTGAACAAATCTGTGAACAGTTTCTTTTTTATCAAAACGAACAATATAACCAATATTGAACGATTGATTTAAATTAGTTTTAAAAGATACAATTGATGAAACATCCAACAAATTATGAGTAAATTGATATTCTTCATCAAACAAAACTTCTCTAACCTCAATACTATTCACCCATTTAATTTCAGAAGCTATTCTTGAAGATAAATTGATTTTTGGCAACCAACCAAAATTAGTATCTGATTGACTAAAAAACTGCAGAGGAATCAATAGTAGAACAAATAAAAACTTCCTCATATTAAAACTCTAAATTGTCTGAATTCATAGGAACAAATTTTAGTTCTTTTACAACCTCTCCTTTTTGATTGATTAAAAACTCCTGTAATGTATATGATTTAGTCTTCTTCCCTTTTACAACAACTTCAAAATTATACTCTGATGGTTGATTATTCTGAATAATATTCAGTATTTTTTCATCTGAACCAGTATACTGAAGTTGAACTTTCTTTATCCTAAATTTTGAAAACTGTTGTCTAAAAACTGAATTGATCAGCTCCTTTTCTTCCTTTGGTAATTTTGAGAATTTGACAGTTTTTTCAACATCAATCAAATCTCCTTTTTCAGAAAACTCAATACTTAACTTATGATTTTTATGACATGCTTTCGCTTCAAAAGTCTTTCCATCCTGACTTTCTTCTGTAAACCATTTTACTTTCTTTTTAAAATTACATTGAGAAATAAACTCTGAAGCTTTCTGAGGAACTTCACTTGAAGATACTCTGTATTCTTTTTCAAATTTTACTTGTGAAAACACTGAAAAACCTGATAAAAGAAGTAGTAAAAAGGAAATAATTATTCTTTTCATTCAATTGATATTTAAATCAAAAATAACGATTTATAAAATGTAACTTTCATTCCACGGTTTTATAATGTTTTGTTAATATCTCATTTATAAACAAACAATTTGTAACATTTATTTAAACCTTTCGTTCTTATAGTATAAGCTTATATAAATGATTAAAGATTTTTTCCTTCTTTGTTCTGGAGTTGATCAAAATTTAATTAAAGATTGCTCAAACGGAGAACAAAATAAATACGCTGGTATTGGTGCTACCGTATTTTTTACTGCTTTAATGGCAACCATAGCCAGCAGTTACGCTTTATATACTGTTTTTGATAACATTTTTACTTCTATTTTCTTTGGAATTCTTTGGGGACTATTGATTTTTAATCTCGACAGATTCATTGTTTCTACCATTAAAAAGAGACATTCTAAACGTCAAGAAATTATTCAAGTTATTCCACGATTGATTTTGGCCATGATAATAGCAGTGGTAATTTCAAAACCGTTGGAATTAAAAATCTTTGAAAAAGAAATCAATCAGGTTTTGTTGAAGGAAAAAAATCAGATGACACTCGACAACAAAACACAGATTGCACAACAATTCACTCCTGAAATTGAAAAAATAAACACAGAAATAAATTCTTTAAAAGAAGAGATTACAAACAAAGAAAATGAAGTAAATACTTTGTATGAAACGTATATTGCAGAAGCAGAAGGTAGAAAAGGAACAAAACTACTAGGGAAAGGTCCTGTTTATAAAGAAAAAAGAGAAAAACATGATGCTGCATTAGCAGAATTAAGTCAGCTTAAAAAAGACAATGTTGAAAAAATCAAATCTAAAGAAGATGCTATTACGAGTTTAATTCAGCAGCAAAAAGAGTACGAAACAAAAACACAACCTATTATTTCTAATTTCGACGGACTTATGGCTCGAGTGAATGCTTTAAACAAATTACCTTGGCTACCATCCTTTTTTATTTTTTTATTGTTTTTAGCTATTGAAACAGCACCAATTTTTGCAAAATTGATAAGCTCAAAAAGTGAATATGATTATAAATTAGAAAATCAGGAATCATTGGTTAAAACTTGGATACAACAACAAGTTCATCAACGAGAAGCTATTTTAAAAACTGATGTAGAACTCAACAATAGAATTTATTCTGATTTAAAAACAGAAGAAGAACTATACAATTACAAACAAAAAATAGCTCGTAACCTTATGAAATTGCAAGCAGATTCTTTTTATAAAAATCAACAAGATATTTTATAAATGATTTCTAACACTATAGATAAGTATTTTACTATTTAATTCCTTTTCTTTATAATTGCAATGAAATTATTATTGCATGAAAAAGAATTATCCCCTACTTCTACTATTATTCCTATATAGTATAACAGGTTTTGCCCAAAAAACAGAATTAGCCGCTTATTTAATTCCCGACAGTTTAACAACAAATGCAAATGCTGTTCTTAGAGAAAGTTTACTGGAAATAAACATTGAATCTTTTAATAAGCAAACCATTAAAAATAGAAAAATAGTAACTGTTTTAAATAAGTTTGGTGATGATCAAATTGATTTATATCAACATTATAATAATGACACTAAAATAAATGAACTTTCTGTGCATGTTTATGATGGAACTGGTAATCTGTTAAAAAAGTTTTCTAAAAATAAGTTCATAGATATTAATGCTGTTAGTAGAGGTACTCTATACTCAGATGCTCGAGTAAAATATGTTGAATACACTCCTACAACCTATCCTTATACTGTTGTTTTTGAAAGTGAAATTGAAAACTCTTCAACAGGATTTATCTATCCTTGGTATCCTATTGAGAACTATAGTATTTCAATTCAAAAAAGTACATATAAAGTCAACAACTTTCAAAACTTAACTATTAGAAAAAGAGAAAAAAAGCTTGAAAACTTAGCAATAAACGATTTTTCTAAAAATGGAAATTTCCATTATGAATTAAAGAATCATCCAGCTACTAAATATGAAAAATACAGTTTACCACATGCAGAACTTATGCCAAGTGTAGCTTTAGCTTTAAATCACTTCACATTAAAAGGAATAGAAGGCACTGGTGAGAACTGGAAAGAGTTTGGGAAGTGGATGTACGATAAACTATTACTAGGAAGAAATCAACTACCTACTAATACAGTAAATGAAGTAAAAGAACTAGTTAAAAACGCAAAAAATGATATTGAAAAAGCGAAAATCGTTTACGACTATGTTCAAAACCGTACAAGATATATTAGTGTTCAAATTGATATTGGCGGGTGGCAACCTATAAGTGCTTCCGAAGTTGATAAAATGGGATATGGTGATTGTAAAGGATTAACTAATTATACAAAAGCTCTATTAGATGCTATTGGGGTTGAATCATATTATACAGTTGTATATGCAAAAAACAGAAGAGATATAGACAAAAACTTCTCTTCAATTCAAGGGAATCATGTAATTCTTAATCTTCCTAATAATGGTGATGATTTATGGTTAGAGTGTACAAACCAAACTATGCCTTTTGGGTTTTTAGGAGATTTTACCGATGATAGAGATGTTTTAGTTGTAACTCCAGAAGGAGGTGTAATTAAAAGAACACCTGCTTATAAAGATGAAACAAATATTCAAACAACAAAAGTGGATATTATTTTAGATGAAAATGGCAACTTAAAAGCAAACGTTAATCGTGTTTCTAAAGGTATTCAATATGATAATAAGTTTGGTATTGAAGGTAAATCTGATAAAGAGTTAAAAAAATATTATAAATCTCAAGTATGGGATTATAATAACAATCTTGAAATAGCTTCAATTGATATTACTAACGACAAAGAAAATGTTGTTTTCTCAGAAAAAATTGAAACTACTATAGGTGAATATGCCTCTATAACTCAAAATGAATACATTTTTCGATTAAATGTTTTTAATAAATTTTCTTACATCCCTAAAAGATACCGAAATAGAAAACAACCGTTAGTCGTTGAGCGTGGTTTTATAGATGTTGATGAATTTACTATTAAAATACCTAAAAACTACACAATCGGTTTTTTACCACAACCAAAAGAAATCAAGTCTAAATTTGGATCGTATAAAATTTCTCTGGAGAAGATTGATAATAGCACCTTATTATACAAAAAACGATTTTTATTAAAAGAAGGTATCTACCCAAAAGAAGAATATAAAAATTACAGAAAATTCCTAAAAAGCATTGTAAAACACGAAAATTCAAGAATTGCTATCACAAAAAATAATAATGAAAAATAAACTTACTCTACTATTATCTGCATTCCTATTATTTAACACAACTTATGCTCAAAAAGAAAAAACTTTAAAGTTAGGACAAGCTACTATTGATGAATTAAAACTCAGAATTTACGATAAAGATTCTACTGCCAATGCTTTAGTATTATATGAACATGCTAATGTTTATATCGATGAAAAAAACAATTACAAATTTAGAACAGATTATTACTACCGAATAAAAATTTTCAATAAGGAAGAATACAAAAGAGCTACAATAAAACTTCGCTTATATAAAGATGAGTTTGTAAAAAATGTTGAAGCCACAACCTATAACTTAGTTGGAGAAAACAGTAAAAAGATTTTTCTTTCAGATGATAAAGTCTACACTAAACAAATTTCAGAAAATTACAAAGAGATTTCATTTACAATGCCAAACGTCAAAGAAGGATCTGTAATTGAATATAAATACAGCGTACTTTCTCCTTATTCAAGGTTAGATGATTGGTATTTTCAATCCGATATCCCTAAACTAAAAAGTGATTATTTTTCTTCTATTCCTGGTAATTGGAAATATAGCATACGAAAAATAGGCTATAAAAAACTAGACAGACAAAACTCTTCTGTAAAAAAAGGTTGCATATACATACCAGGTATTGGTGAAGGTGATTGTGCGGCATTAGAGTATGGAATGGATCATGTTCCTACTTTTAAAAAGGAAGACTATATGCTTTCAGAAGAAAATTTTTTATCCCGTTTAGCATTTGAATTAATTTCTTTTACCAATACTAGAGGGGTTATTACTAAATACACTAAAACTTGGGAAGACGCAGATAAAACATTAAAAAGAAACTTTTTAGATGGACAAACTTCTAAAAAAAATTATTTCAGGAAAAATTTGCCTCTCAATATCCTAGACAATCCTAATCAATTTCAAAAAGCTAAGGACATTTATTATCACATCCAAGATAGAATGTCATGGAACGAAAGATACTGGACTTCAGAAAAATTAAAAGTAAAAAATATATACAATGAAAAAACAGGTAGTGTTGACGCTATAAACTTAACTCTATTTAATGCTCTGCAAGCTGGAGGTATTGAAAGCTATATTGTAATGGCCTCAACCAGAAACAATGGTTTACCTACAAAACTTCACCCAGTTGTTGACGATTTTAATTATGTTCTAGTTAAAGCTGTTATTAATAATGAAAATTACTTTTTAGACGCTACAGATAAATTTTTACCTTTTGGAGAAGTCCCTGTAAGATGTTTAAATGGTGAAGGAAGAGTTTTAGACTTTGAAAAAGGTAGTTACTGGGAGGTAATTAAATCAAGATTTAGAAATGCTTCAAGAACAAAAATTCAATTAACTCTTAATGAAGACAATACATTGTCTGGAGAAATTCTATCAATAGACAAGGGCTATTATGCCTTAACGCAAAGAAAAAACATTAGTGGTAAAAATACAGATGAATATTTAGACTATTTTGAAACTAAGTTCCCCAATATAGAGGTTGATAATGTTGAAATTTCAAATGACACTGATAATGAAAAACCTTTAAAAATTATTTATGAAGTTAATGTAGACGACATTAATTATTCAAATAAAAAAATCAAATTCAACCCGTTTTTAATAAGCAGAATATCTAAAAATCCATTCAAATTAAACGAAAGAAATTACCCTGTTGATTTTGGTTATGCTTGGTCAGATACTTATCTAATAAACATTAAAATTCCTGAAGGATTTAAAGTAACTAAATCTATTAACAATAAAGCTATTTCATTACCTAATAAGGGTGGAAAATATATTTTAAAAGTTAATAGTACTGAAAATAGTATTTCTATTTATATAAAGTATCAAATAGATAGAAAGACATTTTTTGCACAAGAATACCCATATTTAAAAGAGTTTTTTAATCAAATTATAAAAACACAAAAAAGTACTATTGAATTAGAAAAAACAACTTCTAAAAACTAATTATTATGAAAAAGACCACATTATCACTACTATTAATATTTTCTTTTTTCACTTCTTTTTCACAGGAAATAAAATTCGGGAAAGTCTCAAAAGAAGAATTAGAAGAAAAGCATTATCCTTTAGACTCAACTGCAAGTGCTGCCTATTTATATAAATATAGAAGCACCTATTATGATTATACTCAAAATGATGGTTTTAATATTATTACTCAAGTTTATGAAAGAATAAAAATTTACAACCAAGAAGGGTTAAACTATGCAAACAAAATAATATCTTATTACAAACCAGAAAATGGAGATAAACAAAAAATAAATAGTATCAAAGGATATACTTTTAATCTAGAAAATGGGAAAATTTTAAAAGAAAAGCTATCAAACAAACATATTTTTGATGAAAAAAAATCAAAATTTAGAAGAAATAAAAAAATAGCAATGCCAACTGTAAAAGTAGGATCTATCATCGATTTAAAATATGAATTAAAGTCCCCTTTTACAAAACAGATAGATGATATTGAATTCCAATTTGCAATTCCTGTAAAAAATTACACAACCAAAATACAAATCCCTGAATATTATGTTTTTAGAAAAAATATTAAAGGTTTTTATTATATAGCTCCAGAAGAGTCTAGTTCTGTAAAATCTATAAATTTCTCTTCAAAAAACAGGAATCCTGGGCATAATACAACTTGGGAGACCTCAAAAGTAGATTATAAAACAGAAAATAACACATTTATCGCTACAGATATACCTGCCTTGAAAGATAATGAGCCTTTTGTTGGTAATATAAAAAACTACAGAGGAGGTATTTCTTTTGAATTATCCTCAGTTAAATTTCCTAATTCAATTCGAGAGCACTATGCTACAACTTGGGAAGATGTAAGTAAAAAAATATATCAATACACAAACTTCGGAAGCGAATTAAACAAAACCGGATACTTTAAAAAAGACCTTACTAGTCTAATTGCAAATACTAAGAATGATATCGATAAAACTTTTACTATTTTTCAATTTATTAAATCAAAAATAAAATGGAATGGTTATTATGGGAAATATACTGATTCAGGTGTAAGAAAAGCATACAAAGAAGGTGTTGGAAATGTTGCTGACATAAACTTAATGTTAACTTCAATGTTACGTGAAGCTGGCTTAAATGCGAATCCTGTTTTAGTAAGTTCTAAAAATAACGGAATTCCACTTTTTCCTACTATAGATGGTTTTAATTATGTTATTTCTATGGTAGAATTTTCAGATAATTCATATATTCTTTTAGATGCAACCGAACCTTTAAGTGTTCCTAATATTTTACCAGCACGAGCACTAAATTGGAATGGAAGAAAAGTAACAAAAGATGGCTCTTCTTCTTGGGTTAAACTAACTCCACCTGAACATTCAACTGAAGACAATAAGATATATGCAAAAATAACACCTGAAAATACTTTAGAAGGCCTTATTAAAACCTCATATGATAATTTAAACGCTTTGAATTATAGATTAAAAAACAACAGTCTTGAAGAAGAATCAATATTATCTAATTTAGAAGAAAGATTTCAAATTGAAATCGAAGATTATAAAATTTTAAATCAAAACGAAATATATAAACCTATAAGTGTAAGTATCAAATTTAATAGTGACAATCTAATTGAAAAAATAAATAGTAAATTATATATACATCCTTTATTGTTTTTAGCAAACACAGAAAACCCTTTTAAATCAACAGAAAGAAAATTTCCGGTAGATTTTACCGCTCCTTGGAAAGATAAAAGTTCAGTAGTAATATCTATTCCAGATGGCTATAAAGTTGATTTTATTCCTGAAACTATAGCTATTGGTCTACCCGATGATCTTGGTTTTTTTAAATTCAAAGCAGTTCAGTCGGGTAATAAATTAAGTATACATTCACTTTTACAAGTGAATGAATCAATCATTTCTCCACAATATTATCAAACACTAAAAGAGTTTTATGCAAAAATGGTTTCTAAGCAATCAGAAAAAATTGTTTTGGTAAAAGACAACTCATAAACAAAAAAAGACGAGCAAATGCTCGTCTTTTTCTATAACAATATCTCTGTAGAATTTTTTACCTCTCCAATAGTAAAAGAACTCTGTGTGCTACCTATATGTTTAATGGTAGTTAATTTATTTACCATAAACTCACGGTACTCTTCCATATCCTTTACATAAATCTTTAAAAGATAATCATAATCTCCTGCTATATGAAAACACTCCGCAACTTCATCAAGTTTTAAAATTTCACGCTCAAAAACTGACAAATACTCACGGGAATGCTGTATTAACTTCACATGACAAAAAGCCTGAAAAGATTTATTAATTTTCTTTGTATTTATTAAAGCAACATACTTTGAAATTACCCCTTCTTTTTCTAGTTTTTTTATACGTTCATACACCGCTGTTACCGACAAATCTAATTGTAATGACAACTGCTTTGTAGTTTGTTTACTATCTTTTTGTAGTAAGTTAATTAGTTTTCTATCTATAACATCTAACTTCATAATGAAAATATTTCTATCTATTGATTGGTTTTAACAAAAGAACAAATTATTAATCCAAAAAGACACATAAAAACAGAATATTATTCTGAATAAATCAAAAAAAATTGATTTTTATTCATTTAAAACATTAATTTGAAGAACAAAAACTAACAACCATGAAATTCAAACCTGCAAACAAAATTCAAGACTTACAGTATTTCGGTGAGTTTGGTGGAGTTAATCCATCTATTTCAGATTCTTCTACCTATACGTTCTTATCCGCAAAAACCATGTTTGATACTTTTGAAGGAAATGCTGACGGATGTTACTTATATTCTCGTCATTCTTCTCCTTCAAATTTATATTTAGGACAAGCATTGGCAGAAATGGAAGGAACAGAAACTGCTAATGTTACCGCTTCCGGTATGGGAGCCATTACCCCTGTTTTATTACAATTATGCGGAGCTGGAGATCATATTGTTTCTAGTAGAACAATTTACGGTGGCACATACGCTTTCTTAAAAAACTTTACTCCTAGATTAAATATTGAAACCTCTTTTGTTGATATTACTAAATTAGACGTTGTTGAAGCAGCCATCAATAAAAACACTAAGGTTTTATACTGTGAAAGTGTAAGCAATCCTTTATTAGAAGTTGCAGACATTAAAGGTTTAGCAGCTCTTGCTAAAAAACACAACTTAAAATTAATTGTTGACAATACTTTTTCACCATTATCAATTTCACCAGTAAAATTAGGTGCAGATGTGGTTATTCACAGTTTAACCAAATTTATTAACGGTTCATCTGACACTGTTGGAGGTGTAGTTTGTGGAGCTCAGCAATTTATTGATGATTTACGAAATGTAAATGACGGAGCATGTATGTTATTAGGTTCTACTATGGATAGTTTACGAGCAGCCTCTATTTTAAAGAATTTAAGAACATTACATATCCGCATGAAACAACACAGTAAAAATGCAATGTATTTAGCTGAATGTTTTGAAAAAGTAGGTTTAAAAACAGTATATCCTGGGTTACCTTCTCATCCATCTCATAAATTGTTTACATCGATGATGAATGAAGAGTATGGCTTTGGAGGCATGTTAACTATTGATGTAGGTTCTTTAGATAAAGCCAATGAATTAATGGAACTAATGCAACAGAAAAATTTAGGTTATTTGGCTGTAAGTTTAGGTTTTTACAAAACATTATTTTCTGCTCCTGGTTCATCCACTTCATCAGAAATTCCAGAAGATGAACAAAAAGAAATGGGCTTAAGTGATGGATTGATTCGTTTTTCTATAGGGCTTGACAATGATATAGAACGCACTTATGAAATTATGAAATCGTGTATGAAAGAAGTTGGTATTTTATAATCCTTTAATACGCTCCCAAAATTTTTGTAAATCCTTTTTATTAGGCGCTCTATCATATAATGGCAACGCTTCCCAGCGATTGCCATTTTTTTGTAACCTAAAACTAAAAATAGATGAATTTTTATCTTCAGGATTTAATAAAGGATATCTTAAATCATTGTATCGAAAAGTTCCTAAACTATCAACTTGATGCACATTAAAATAATCATTACTAAACCATCGTAAGGTTTTTATATCGTCATTTTCAATATCTAATAAATGATGATTTTTAGGCAAAGAAATAATATTCTCTAAAGGGTCAGTATCATCTAGCAATGAAAAAAAAGCAATCTTGTAATCCTCTTTTGTTTCTGCTATTCCGTACCATAAAATATTATTAAAAATAGTTGGTTGAGCAGAAAATCGACTAAAATTAACCTTTGCTTCTTTAAATGATTTTTTAAATACACTATCAACATATAATTTATTTATCAAAGTTAAAATCATATAAGCTGAACTAATGTAAATCCCTACTCTATTCCACCACGTTCTTTTATTTGATTTTCGATTATAAAACAACACTATAATTAAGCAAAATAAAAAAGGGAATGTATACAATGGATCTACTACTGCTATATTGTTAAAAGCAACTCTATAGTTTGAAAAAGGCAAAAACAATTGCGTTCCATAAGGAGTAAAACTATCTAAAACAGGATGTGTAAAAATCGATAAAAAGAAAAGCCAAATCCAATCTTTTTGAGTGGTTGTATTTTTTCTCTTTTTCCCAAGATCATACAACTTATAAACTCCCATTCCTAAAACAAAAGAAGCTATAAAAGCAAACATTACAGAATGCATAAAACCTCTATGAAAAGCTAATTGATCTAGAGAATTCGAGTAAAAGAGACTCCCTAAAATTACATCTAAATCAGGTATGGTTCCTCCAATAGCACCAAACAACAAGGCTTTGTTTCCTATTTTCTTTCCTAAAGCTACTTCCCCACAAGCAGCACCTAAAACAATTTGAGTTAATGAATCCATACATGGCAAAAGTAGCAAACGGTTTTCATTTGTGTAATTCTTTTCAAAATCGTAACATTACACCTCGAAAAACCAAGAAATATGCAAGAAAGCAACAATATCTCTGAAATTAATATTGATAATCAGAAAATCATTGATAATAAAGAACTAAATATTTGGGAAGCCCTAACTCCTGTAGTGATATTAATGGGTTTATTAGCCTATAATATTTTTTACAAAGATGGTGCTTGGTTAGGAGATTACTCTAATCAATTTATATTATTAATTGGAGGTTTAGTGGCTGCAATTGTTGGTTTTTTAAACAAGGTTTCTATTCAAAGAATGGTAAGTGAGGTTTGGGAAAACTGGAAAAGTGTTTTTATTCCTATTATGATTTTATTTTTAGTAGGTGCTCTTGCAGGAACATGGTTGGTAAGTGGTATTATACCTGCTATGGTCTACTACGGATTGCAAGTTTTGAGTCCAGCAATATTTTTACCTGCTTCAGTAATTATTGCTGCCATCATATCTATAGCAACAGGAAGTTCATGGACCACTTCTGCAACGGTAGGTATTGCTTTAGTGGGTATTGGTAGCGCCTTAGGAATTCCTTCAGGAATGATTGCCGGAGCTGTAATTTCAGGTGCCTATTTTGGCGATAAAATGTCTCCGCTTTCAGATACAACAAACTTAGCTCCGGCTATGGCAGGAACAGATCTTTTTACCCATATCAAATATATGGCCTATACCACAGTGCCTACAATTATTATTACTCTTATTGTTTTTACGGTTTTAAGCGGAACAATAGATACTACAGGAAATGCGGCTAACACCTCATTTATATTAGAAACCATAGATAAATATTTTAAAATTTCACCTTGGTTATTTGTAGTGCCTTTAGTAGTTATAGGTATGATATTATTAAAAACCAAACCTTTGGTTGCTCTTGGGTCTGGTGTTGTTCTTGCCGGAATCTTTGCTTTAGTTTTTCAACCTAAACTAATTAACTCATTAACAGAATCCAGCACAAAAACAATTATAACTTCAGTTTTCACAGACACTTCAATTCCTATTGATAATTCAGAATATATTGCTCAACTTACTGAAGAAGATATTGTTAATATAAATAAGGATAGTAAATTAAAAAACTTATTTACCGATAATGATTTGGAAGGAGTATTCTCTAAAGAGAAATTAACTTCATTTTTTTCTTCAGAAACTTATACACAAGACGTTATTAATAGTAAGGTAGAAAGTGTAGAAAAATTAATTACCATAAAACAACTTAAAAAATTATTTAGTGCCGGAGGAATGAATGGTATGCTTTGGACCATTTTTTTAATTGTTTGTGCCATGGTTTTTGGAGGTATTATGGATGCTATTGGTGCTTTAGCAAAAATAACTAATGCTTTATTATCTATTGCTACTTCAATTTTTGGTTTATTTACAAGTACTGTAGTAAGTTGTTTAGGATTAAATGCCATTGCTTCTGACCAGTATTTAGCAATTGTAATACCTGGAAAAATGTTTAAAAAAGCTTTTGAAGATAAAAATTTAGCTCCTGAAAACTTAAGTAGAACCCTAGAAGATTCAGGTACCGTAACCTCCGTATTAATTCCTTGGAATACTTGTGGCGCATATCAATCGGGTGTTTTAGGAGTTGGTGTAGGTGAATACTTTATGTATGCCGTATTTAATTATTTAAGCCCGTTTATGACCTTGTTATTTGCGGCTTTAAGAATTAAAATAAGAGAAATAACAAAATAATAAAAAAGCGTCTTTTCAGACGCTTTTTTATTGCTCTAAATAAACCAATTCCATACAACTCCAAAACGAATAGACATATCTCTATAAGGATAATTAGGAGCTGAAAAATAATTCTTCTTAGCAAAACTAGAGGTTACATTATCTAACTGAAAGTAAATTCTGGTTCTGCGCACTCTTGCATTAAAAAATACATCCAAGGTCGGATATCCAATTTCTGAATCATTTTGTAAAGTAAATTCTGCTAACAACGGATTGTATGCATTCATTTTATATTTTGTAAAATAATTGAATGTTGCTCCTATTTGTACTAACAGTGGCTTTCCTCTAAACCACTCTCCTGTATAATACAAAGTATTTCTTGTTACAAATTCAGGAACTCTAAACACACTACTTCCGCTTGATACATTTTGATACATCAATGTATTGTCTAAAGCAAAATTATTAAAGAATTTGAATTCTTTATTTGCCTTAACTTTTACATAAGTTACAGCTTCATCTGATTGTTGAGGCTTATTATTCTCATTAAAATATGTATAATCTTCAATATTGGTAAAATCTACAGAGGCATTTCCCCATTTAGAGAGAAAAGAAAAACCAAGATTTCTAGTTCCAACATTATTAAAATCATTACTCCAATTATATTCATTATACCTACTTTGAAAAAGTTGATAATTAAAATTGGGGGCTTTTGATGATATATGTAAACTTCCTTTTAATGTAAATACACTATCTTTTTTGTAAAATGCTTCCCCGTTTAAATAATTCCCTGCTAAATGACCACTTCCTGGAGTTAATACAGCATCTGCATTTACTTGAAAATTACCTATGTTTCCTCTCCACTCTCCTCCTACTGAAACCGCTTTTCCTTTTAACTTTACTTTGTCAATACCCGAAAAAGGATTCACTAAACTATCATAACCATACATTACTGAAGTGTAATTAACTTTAGCTTTGAATCTCCCTAAAATGTATTTTGAATTGAATTCTAAATAAGCTTGATTATTTGTTAAACTATAATTTGAAGTTTCATTAACATTACCCGTTACACCATAAGTATCTCCAAAAAATGAAGTAGTTGTTGTGGTTTGTTTGAAATTGTAATTTTTCTTTTCATACAAAAGAACATGTCCTAATTTTAAATTACTAAAATCTTTTTGATGGGTTGAATCTTTACTTGAAAAAAGTTTGTAATTATGATCCACGTAAAAGCGAGATCCTTCAAAAACATTTTCGGCATCATTTAAGTTAACATCAAGTCTTCCTCTATCAGTAAAGTTAGGATTATTATTTATAAAATTTTGTAAAGCTACGTCTGTTAATCCTCCACTTTCTTGATTGGTAAAATCTTGTGTAGCTATATGTGCTCTAATTGCATATTGGTCTTTTGGTGTACTGTAAGTAAACGTTGTTCTAAAATTCCCCGTACTTGCCAACGAACGACGATATTGTCCTAAAGATCGTAACCCCTTATAAGCAATGCTAAAATTCAATCTTTTGTTAAAATTCAAAGTGAATAACGCATCTAACACTTGTCCTTGTTCCTGCCCAGTTCTGTACATAATTTCTGTTGTAGGTGTAGGAACATGGTAATAATTAATGTCTTCAATATTTAAATAATTGAATTGTTTGGCTTTAAAACCAATATCTGGAAATTGAGATAAGCTATTAAAATCGTACGCTAAATTATTGAATGTTTGTCCTTGGTTATGAAAAGGTAACAATTCAAAATTATCCTTTCTTCTAAAGTTAAATTTATATTCTTTTTGAATAGTTAAGGTAGTGTCAATATACGTTGTGTCATTTTTATGACTGATAATTTTATAATCAGTATACTTTGTTTTACCGCTCAACTTCACACTAATTTCATCATTGGATAAGGAATCTAAAGATTGATTTTGATTTGTTCTTCCAAAACTACCTAAACCTTTATCTAATTGTCTAATTTGCGATAAAACAAGTGTTGGAGTTACTGCAATTATTAACAGGACAAAAAATTTCTTCATAAAAACAAAAATAGAACATTAAAACGAAAATTAATGTGAATAATAACTTTGAAAACTGTTAATTTGTTGCATGCTTACACTAAACTATAGCGGATTTACTTTAGAAGCAGGTACTGATGAAGCCGGCAGAGGATGTTTATCAGGACCAGTAGTAGCGGCAGCAGTTATTTTACCTGCAAATTTTGAACATCCTTTGTTAAATGATTCAAAACAACTCTCAGAAATAAAACGACAAGAACTTCGTCCGTTTATTGAAAAAAACGCGTTGGCATATTCCGTTTCTTTTATTCATAATGAGGAAGTGGATGAACTTAACGTTTTGCAAGCTTCAATTACTGGAATGCATCGATCTATCCAACAATTAAAAATTATTCCGGAGTTTATTATTGTAGATGGAAATAAATTCAATCCCTATCCAAATATTGAACATAAAACCATTGTAAAAGGTGATGCTAAATTCATGAGTATTGCTGCGGCTTCAGTGTTAGCAAAAACCTATCGTGATGAGTTTATGGAAAAAATTCATCAAGAACATCCTGAATATAACTGGAAACAAAATAAAGGTTACCCTACCCAACAACACAGAAATGCTATAAGAGAGTTTGGTGCTACTAAGTATCATCGAAAATCTTTTAAATTATTACCCGAGCAATTAAAATTGGAATTTTAGTTTTTCTATTTTTGCCATCTAAATTTGGTTATCATGATAAAAAGAACTCGTGCCGAAATAACGAAGTGTATCATTCATAAAGTGGCTAACAAGTACAATAGCGGAAGTAATTCCTTATCAGAGAATTTAGTTCGTTTTGATGAGGAAAGTTATGAGTTATTGCTACCTTTTTTACTAAAACCCTTTGGTACGGTTACTCAAAGTTATCGTTTTAGTCATCATGCCGATGTTAGATTAAATGAAATTAACAAGTATACTTCAGATATTTTTGAAGATGAAAATACGTTTATTGATCATTCTAAAAACATCGTCAATCATTTATACGAACAATCAAATTCTGCACAAATCAAAACAGGTGATGTGTTAGTAGTATTGTTTGAAGGAATTGAATATAAAGATGTACTAACTGAAGCTGTTGGTATTTTTAAAATTGAAAGTAAAGTAGACTTTTTTCAAACTTATTTAGATGAGGATAGTTTTGACGTGGTGGTTCAAAAAGGAATTTCAACTAATAAACTGGATAAAGGTTGTTTGATTTTAAATTCTTCTGATACAGAAGGTACCGTTGTATTATCGGTAGATAACAACAATTATGATGCTCAATATTGGATTAAGAATTTTTTAAGTGTAAAATTTGCTGATGATCGAAATTTACACACACAAAATTATTTAGAAATGTGTAAAGAATTCTCTGAAGAAGTGATTAAACCTGAATACGGAAAACACGAACAAAGTAACTTTTTAGCTAACACAGTTGATTATTTTAAAGAGCATGAAAATGTAGATTATCATACTTTTAAAGATGAAATTTTTGAAGAAGACAAACATCGTGACTTGTTTGATGACTATAAAAAACACTTTGAAAAACTGAACGATGTATTAATTAGAAACAATTTTGAAGTTTCTGACATTGTATTAAAAAAGGAAAAAAGCAAGTTTAAAACGGAAATAAAACTCGACACTAACATTCAAATAAAAATTGATGTGGATGCGCCGGATGCCGCTTCAGAATATATGGAAAGAGGGTATGATGAAGAGAAAAAAATGAAATACTACAAAGTGTATTATAACGCTGAGAAATAAGTAGCAAAGTAGCAAAGTAGCAAAGTAGCAAAGTAGCAAAGTAGCAAAGTAGCAAAGTAGCAAAAGTTAAATCTTATTCTTTGAACCTTTGCTACTTTGAGACTAAAAAACTACTCTTTCTCAGACATTTTCTTAACGTAGTCGCTAATAATTACAATGGTTTGTCCATCTACTTTACCTTCTATATATTTTGCGTTTTCAGGGTCTAATGAAATTCTTCTAACAGCGGTACCTTGTTTTGCCACCATGCTAGATCCTTTTACTTTTAAATCTTTAATCAATACTACATTATCACCCGCTTGTAAAATAGCTCCGTTACTATCTCTGTGAATTACTTTTTCACTTTCATCTAAATGTTCACCGGTAGCTTCAGCAAAACGCAATTCTTCATCTTCTAAATACATCATGTCTAACAGATCTTGAGGCCAACCTTCTTTTTTTAGCCTGTTTAGCATTCTCCAAGCCACTACTTTCACTGCTCTAAACTCGCTCCACATACTATCATTTAAACATCGCCAATGATTAGCATCTGTATTTTCCGGATTTTCAATTTGATCAATACATGTTTCACAAGCCAACAAACTTCCATCTACACCACCTGTTGAAATAGGGGGTACTTCATATATTTTTAAATTATCTTTTGAAGCACATAACTCACATTGATTACTGCTTCTATCTTGTAACTCTTGTAATAAACTCATTTTGTAATTTTATGATTGTATTATTCTAAATACAACGCTATTAATCCTTCCGGAGTTTCTACCTCAACCACTTTATTTTCTCTATCTATTTTTTTGATAAAATCATCAATCATAGGAATAAAGACTTCTCGTCCATCCCTATCAATTTCAAACAAGGGTTGCGCAGCAGAATCGTTAATGTTGGTAATTTTTCCCACTTCACCATAACTGGCATCTACAACTGTAAAACCAATTACTTCATGGTAATAAAATTTATTTCCGGTTAGTTTTGGAAGTAAATCGAGTGGTAAGTATATACCCGATTTCATTATTGCCTCAGCATCTTCTTCCGTGTCAACATCTTCAAATTTAACACGAAGCATAGTACCTCTACTTAAAGAAGATTTTTCAATAAAAAATGGAACCAGATTATTGCCTAATTCGACAAATACTGATTCCATATTTCTATACAATTCGGGTTCATCGGTATCTAATTTTATGATAACCTCACCCTTAAAGCTATGCTTTTTTACGATTTTGCCAAGATAAAAACAATCTTTAAGTTGCATCATCGTATAACGAATTTATTCTTCGCTATCTCCAGCAGTTTCAGCTACATCTTCTGTATCAGCTACAGGAGCTTTTGCTGCAATACGTGCTTCATTAGCTGCTTTTTCAGCTTCTAATGCTTTTGCCTTAGCTTCTGCTTCAGCTTTTGCTAAACCATCTGCTTTACCAGCAACTTTAGCTGCTTTTTCTTCTAACCAAGCATTAAATTTAGCTTCTGCTTGCTCTTCAGTTAAAGCTCCTTTTCTTACTCCACCAGCTAAATGATTCTTTAATAAAGCTCCTTTGTAAGATAAGATTGCTCTTGCAGTATCAGTTGGTTGAGCACCATTTTGTAACCACTTTACAGCAACATCAACATCTAAATCAATAGTTGCAGGGTTCGTGTTTGGATTATACGTTCCAATTTTTTCTAAGAAACGACCGTCTCTTTTAGCAGTTGAATTTGCTGCTACTACCCAGTAAAATGGCTTTCCTTTTTTACCGTGTCTTTGTAATCTAATTTTTACAGACATAATTTATTAATTTTTTAAGGTACGCGACCTTGATTATTAAAAATCTTACCATCTCGTAGTAAGTGGGCGCAAATGTATAAAATCTTTTTGATAAAAAGATACAAAAATTCACCTTATTTAAACAAAAAAGCATCTGATAAACAGATGCTTAAAAAAATTAAATCTTTGATATATATTAAATTACTTTAACGTTAACAGCGTTTAATCCTTTTTTCCCTTCCTTTAGCTCAAATTCTACTTCGTCACCTTCATTTACATCATCAACTAATCCAGAAATGTGTACAAAATGATCTGTGTTCGTACCTTTCTCAGTAATAAATCCAAATCCTTTAGATTCATTAAAGAACTTTACCGTTCCTTGTTTCATTATAAAAAATATTAAATTAAAAAAAACAAAGGTACACTTAAAATTTGTTATCTGCTCATTTTGAGAAAAATAATTTTTATTTTTTTGGTTTCCACTAAATTCTTAATTGTTGATTTAAAAAAATCAAATACTGTCGCTTATTATAAAATAGTTTTTCATTATTTCCATATTACTTTTTAATAGATAGTTAATAACTTCCTAAAAAAATACCAACTAAAAAGCGTAATTTTACATTCTATTTTTCAGCATAAATCTCAACAACTTTACACGTTACATGTATTTAATTTTTGACACCGAAACTACAGGTTTACCTAAGAGTTGGAATGCTCCAATTACTGATACTGACAACTGGCCAAGAGCCATTCAAATTGCATGGCAACTCCATGATGAAATGGGTAATTTGGTGGAGCATAATGATTTTTTGATTCAACCAGATGGATTTAACATTCCTTTTGATGCAGAAAGAATTCATGGTATTTCAACAGAACTTGCCCAAGAACAAGGAATTACTTTAATCGAAGGGTTAGAACTTTTCAAAGAAGCCTTAAGTAAAACCAAATTTATTGTAGGGCAAAATGTTGGCTTTGATGTAAACATTATGGGATGTGAATTCCATCGTTTAGGTGTTGAAAACAATTTAACTGAATTACCTGTTTTAGATACATGTACTGAAGAAACTGCTGAATTATGTCAAATTCCTGGAGGGCGTGGAGGAAAATTCAAACTACCTACCCTAACCGAATTACATAGTCATTTATTTGGAAGTGAATTTAACGAGGCACACAATGCTACTGCCGATGTTGAAGCAACTACACGTTGTTTTTTAGAACTTGTTCGTTTAAAACATTATACCAAAGAACAGCTAGATGTAACGGAAGATTATTTTCAAAAATACTCGGAAGAAAATCCGATGCCAATTCAGCTTATTGGATTAAAACACCTAAACTTAAAAGCTGAAAGTGACAAAATTCGTACTCGCATAGCTAAACAAACAAAAGATGCTGATACAATTTCTACTTCAGAGGGTTTAGCTGTTTTAAAAGATGTACAATTTGCTCACTTGCATAATCATTCACAATTTTCGGTCTTACAATCTACCATTCAAATAAACGCATTAGTAAATGCTGCTGCAAAAGACAATATGAGTGCTGTAGCTTTGACTGACACTGGTAATATGATGGCCGCTTTTCATTTTACCTCTGCGGTTAATAACTATAATAAATCCGTAGAAAAACCTTTAAAACCCGTAGTAGGATGTGAGTTTTTTGTTTGTGATGACCATACTGACAAAACAAGAAAAGATAACGGATACCAAATTGTATTGCTTGCAAAGAATAAAAATGGTTATCACAATTTGGCAAAAATGTCATCTATTGCTTTCGTAGATGGATTTTATTATGTTCCACGTATTGACAAGGAAGTCATCAAAAAGTACAAAGAAGATATTATTGTACTAACTGGAAATTTATATGGTGAGGTTCCTAGTAAAATTTTAAATGTTGGGGAAGCACAAGCTGAAGAAGCCTTATTGTGGTGGAAAGAAGAATTTGGTGATGATTTATATATTGAATTAATGCGCCACGGGCAACAGGATGAAGATGTGGTTAACAAAACCTTAGTTGAGTTTTCAGAAAAACACAACGTAAAACTTGTTGCGACTAATAATACTTTTTATTTAGAGAAAGAAGATGCTAATGCCCACGATATTTTACTCTGTGTAAAAGATGGAGAAAAACAAGCAACCCCAATTGGCCGAGGTCGTGGTTACAGATATGGATTACCTAATAACGAATATTACTTCAAGTCATCTGAAGAGATGAAAAAACTATTTGCTGATACTCCTGATGCTATCAGTAATATTCAAGAAATAGTTGACAAAATAGAGGCGTTCACCTTAGCTCGCGATGTATTATTACCTGCTTTCGATATTCCTGAAGAGTTTCAAGATGAAGCTGATAAAGAAGACGGAGGAAAACGAGGAGAAAACAATTATTTAAAACACCTAACCTACGAAGGTGCAAAAAAAAGATATGGTGAAATAACCGAAAGCATTAAAGAACGATTAGATTTTGAGCTGGATGTAATTGCTAAAACTGGATATCCTGGATACTTTTTGATTGTTGAAGATTTTATCCGAGAAGCCCGAAATATGGATGTTTCAGTAGGTCCCGGTCGTGGATCTGCTGCAGGAAGTGTAGTTGCATATTGTTTATGGATCACCAATATTGATCCTATTAAGTACGACTTACTTTTTGAGCGTTTTTTAAATCCTGAACGTGTATCCATGCCCGATATTGATATCGATTTTGATGATGAAGGTCGCGGTAGAGTGATGGACTACGTAATCAACAAATATGGTGCAAATCAGGTGGCTCAAATTATCACCTATGGTACAATGGCAGCTAAATCTTCTATTAGAGACACTGCTCGTGTACTTGATTTACCCTTATTTGAAGCTGATAGAATTGCCAAATTAATTCCCGGAATTAAACTTGGAAATATTTTTGGTGAAGATGATAAAAGTAAAGGAAAAGTTGCAGGACTACGTTCCGAAGAAAGAGAAATGGTTGAAGAACTTCGCTCCATTGCTCAAGGCACTGGTCTAGAAGCCGAAACCATTAACCAAGCTTCCGTCTTAGAAGGTTCTGTTCGCAACACTGGTATTCATGCTTGTGGGGTTATTATTACTCCTGATGATATTACCAACTTTGTTCCGGTTTCTGTAGCAAAAGACTCTGACATGTACGTTACCCAGTTTGATAACTCGGTAGTAGAAAGTGCAGGATTATTAAAAATGGATTTCCTTGGTTTAAAAACTTTAACATTAATTAAAGACACGGTTAAAATTGTTAAAGCGCGTCATGGTGTTGAGTTAGACCCTGAGAATTTTCCTTTGGATGATGTTCCAACATATGAATTATTCCAAAGAGGAGAAACTGTTGGTATTTTCCAGTACGAATCTCCTGGAATGCAAAAACACATGAGATCTTTAAAACCTACTGTTTTTGAAGATTTAATTGCCATGAACGCCCTTTATAGACCAGGGCCTATGGAATATATTCCTTCGTTTATTAACAGAAAGCATGGTGTAGAAGAAATTGAATATGATCTTCCTGCTATGGAAGAATATTTAGCAGAAACCTACGGAATTACGGTTTACCAGGAGCAAGTTATGTTACTTTCTCAAAAATTAGCAGATTTCACAAAAGGTGAAGCCGATGTATTACGTAAAGCCATGGGTAAAAAGCAAGCTGCTGTTCTTGCTAAAATGAAACCAAAGTTTGTAGAACAAGCAAAAGCAAACGGTCATGATGAAAAAAAGCTAGAAAAAATATGGAAGGATTGGGAAGCTTTTGCATCGTACGCATTTAACAAATCGCATTCTACTTGTTATGCGTGGATAGCCTACCAAACTGCTTATTTAAAAGCTCATTACCCTGCCGAATATATGGCCGCTGTACTTTCTAACAACATGAACGATATAAAGTCGGTGTCTTTTTTCATGGAAGAATGCAAACGTATGGGATTAGAAGTATTAGGTCCAGACATCAATGAATCCTACTCTAAATTCTCTGTTAACAAAGATGGAGCTGTTCGTTTTGGAATGGCTGCTATTAAAGGAGTTGGTGGTGCAGCTGTTAAAGCAATTATTGACGAACGAAAAGAAAACGGCCCTTACAAATCTATTTTTGATGTTGCTAAACGTGTAGATTTACGTGTAGCCAACAAAAAAGCTTTTGAAGGTTTGGTGTTAGCCGGCGGATTTGATTCATTTTCAGATACTCATAGAGCTCAATATTATGTAACTGACGAGAAAGGACAAACCTTTTTAGAAAAAGCCTTAAGATTCGGTAATAAGTTTCAAGAAAATCAGAATTCTTCTCAAGTTTCTCTTTTTGGAGAAGCTTCTGAAGTTGATTTACCAGAACCTCCAATTCCAGATTGCGAACATTGGGGAACCATGGAACTTCTTGCCAAAGAAAAAGAAATGGTAGGAATGTATATTTCTGCGCATCCGTTAGATGATTTTAAGAACGAATTAAAGTTTTGTAATGCTACTTTAAGTCACTTTAAAGATTTGGCTAAATATGAAGGAATGGGACTTTCTTTTGGCGGCACTATTTCCGACGTTCAACATAGAGTTTCTAAAGCAGGAAAAGGATGGGCTGCTTTTACCATGGAAGATTACAATGATAATTTTGAATTCAGGATTTTTGGAGAAGATTACTTAAAATTCAAACACTTTTTGGTTCCTAACTCGTTTTTGTATGTAAAAACTACTATTAAACCCGGTTGGACGAATAAAGATGGTGTTAAAGGCGAACCTAGAGTTCAGTTTACAGAATTTTTACTTTTACATGATATCATGGAGAAGATGTGTAAAAAAATTACGGTTAAGCTACCATTAGAAGACGTAAAGGAAAACACAATAAAAGAACTTCAACACATTTTTGCTACCAATGGCGGATCACATACTTTAAAATTTGTGATTTACGATGTGGAAGAAAAAATTGAGCTAGAAGTACCAAGCAGAACAACAAAAGTTAATATAACCAATGGCTTTTTAAAAGCTTTAGACGATCAGTTTATAAATTATAAATTGAATTAAGCTTCATCTAACTTTCAAGTTATAAAAACTGTTTGTTCTTTGGCAGCATTTTAATCATTTCTGCTTTGGTTGTTTTATTGGCTTTAGACATTTCAAGAATAAATTGAGTTAGTTTAACTTCATCTATTTTTTGAATTTGCCCTAAATGAATATTCAGTTCTTGAGCTCCAATAGCTTCATTAAGCTTTACTGCGTTTTTATATAATGAACTTTTATTATTTGAAGGCTTGTATTTTTCATCGATAACTAAACACACAAATTTTTGTCCGTTTATATCTAGCGGATAAGCATCTTGAATTAGTTCCCAGTTTATAAAATCGGTATTTGTACTTCTATCATAAATACCAATTTCATTTATAATTATGATTGGTTTTTTATCAAATAAATTGAAAATTCCAAAAGGATAAGCCAAACCAAATAAAGCAATACTCAACCAACCTAAAATTGGTTTTTCAGGAATCATCCATATTCCAATCAATACAAATGGCGTACAAAGCAACATCATTTGTATTGCCTTTTTCTTTGATTTATAAAGTTTAATTTCTTTCATTATTGAGGATTTAAGAAGAAAATAAAATTATTGTGTCAACTCTCTAAACAAGCTCTCTAAATTCTTGTTTTCAGAATTAAGCTCAAGGATTTTTAATCCATGTTCTTGAGCAAAATCAAACAATTTTGGGCGCATATCTTCTTTTGAAACAAAAGTTATGGTCCAAGAATTATCATAATTGTTCTTAATAGAATCAACATTTGGTAATCGTTGTAAAAACTGTTCTTCAATTTTATAATCAAAGCCAACTGTAATTACCTGTTTATTGCTTTCTTTTAACTCTTTTAATTGTTTATCAACAACTATTTCTCCTTTATTAATAATGATAACTCTATCACATACCGCTTCAACTTCCTGCATGATGTGAGTAGAAAACAATACAGTTTTGTCTTTTCCTAATTCTTTTATCAACTGGCGGATTTCAACCAATTGATTAGGGTCTAACCCTGTAGTAGGCTCATCTAAAATCAGCACATCCGGATTGTGTAAAATGGCTCCAGCTAACCCAACACGTTGACGGTATCCTTTAGAAAGTTGTCCTATTTTTTTATGAGCTTCTTTCTCCAAGCCAACCTTTTCAATAGCCTCATCTATTTTTGATAAATCTATCTTATGAATAGCTGCGCTAAACTGCAAATATTCCTTCACATACATATCTAAATACAACGGATTGTGCTCTGGCAAGTACCCAATATTTTTTTGAGCTTCAATAGGATTTACCACTACATCTACATCATTAACTAAAACAGATCCTTCCGTAGGTTTGATAAAGCCTGTTAAGATTTTCATAGTTGTAGATTTTCCTGCTCCATTTGGGCCTAAAAAGCCAACTACTTCACCTTTTTTAGCTGAAAATGATATTTGATTAACAGCTTTTTGTTCTCCGTAGTTTTTTGATATTTGGGTAAGTTGTATAGACATTTTCTTTGTCATTCCTGCGAAGGCAGGAATCTTTAAAGTATTCGTTATATGATTCATGAGATTCCTACTTTCATAGGAATAGCAATTTTATTGTATTCTTTCGTAAGTAACGAAACTATAGTCAAATTTATTTTTTTCGTCGGCTTTAAAATCTTCTCTTGAAACTTCTTTCCAATTATTTTCATCAATTTCTGGAAAAAAAACATCTGCATTAAAAGAAGAATGTACAATGGTAATATCTAACCTATCTGCTATATTGTTTTTAATAGCTTGTTTATATATTTGCGCACCTCCTATAATAAAAATAGTATCATTATCAGCCAGTTCTATTGCTTGTTTAATAGAGTTTGCAATCAAACAACCATCTACAAAATAATCATCACGAGATGTTATAATAATATTAGTTCTATTTGGCAAAGGTTTTCCTATACTTTCAAAAGTATTTCGTCCCATTAAAATAGGAAAACCCGATGTAATTTTTTTAAACCTTTTAAGATCTGCAGGTAAGTGCCAAATTAAGTCATTATCTTTTCCTAATTCGTAGTTTTTACCTATTGCAGCAATAATTGTAATCATATTTTATTGTAAAGGAACAATTTTAAGCATTTACATGCTTTTTACCCACTCTTTAATGTAACCTGTAAGGTCTCTTTTAGAAGTTATTTGATTTATTGCTTGATTTTCTAAATTGTCTATCAATGTTTTAATAGCATTTAATACATTTTCATCATTAATTTCAGCTATTCTCTCATAAATAGTATCTTTAATAATATCTGTTTGTGTAGTCATTTTTATAGCTTTTATTTTAGTTTACTAATTTACTAAACAAACTGCAAAAAATAAAGTTAAATTATATTGCAACCACACCTTTAATGTGTGGGTGCGGATCATAATCTACTAATTCAAAATCTTCAAAAGTAAAATCTTCAATATTTTTTATCTTCGGATTTATTTTCATTGTTGGCAACGGTTTTGGCTCTCTTGATAGCTGTAACTCTAATTGCTCTAAGTGATTGTTATAAATGTGTGCATCTCCAAAGGTATGTATGAATTCTCCCGGTTCATAACCACATACCTGAGCAATCATCATAGTAAACAATGCATAACTAGCAATATTAAAAGGGACTCCTAAAAAAATATCTGCACTTCGTTGATACAATTGACAAGATAATTTACCATCTGCTACATAAAACTGAAAAAAAGCATGACATGGTGGTAATGCCGCTTTGTTATTGGCTACATTTTCTGCAAATGATTTTGAAGTATCTGGCAAAACACTTGGGTTCCATGCAGAAATTAACATACGTCTGCTATCGGGATTCTTTTTTAATGTTTCTATTACTTCTTGCAGCTGATCAATTTCATCACTATTCCAATTTCTCCATTGATGTCCATAAACTGGACCTAAATCACCATTTTCATCTGCCCATTCATTCCAAATTCTTACGCCGTTTTCTTGTAAATAGTTAACATTAGTGTCTCCTTTTATAAACCATAATAATTCATAAATAATGGATTTTAAATGTAATTTTTTGGTGGTTACCATAGGGAACCCTTCGCTTAAATCAAATCGCATTTGATACCCAAAAACACTTTTAGTACCTGTACCTGTTCTATCACTTTTTTCATTTCCGTTTTCTAAAACGTGTTTTACTAAATCTAAATACTGCTTCATCTTTTCAATCTTGATTTTGGTAAAAATAAAAAAGCATCAACAAAAATTGTTGATGCTTTTTAAAATTATATTCATAAGTTATTAACTAAATAACTCAATACTCAAAAATCCAATTATTGAAGCTAAAAGTCCCATTCTTAAAACCAACGAAGGCCTAATTCTAACTACATATAAATCTTCTTCTTTAATATTTGCCTTTAGTTTTATTGAAATTAAGAGACCGATGGTAGAATCATAAACCCCAACAATAAAACTACCTGCAATAGCCATCAAAAAACCAGCATAACTTTGTAAGTATAACGCTATGGCTCCGTAAATAATAAAAGAACCAAAAGTTAGCCATACATATTGAAAATTTAAAACTCTAGACATTATAGAACCTACAATATCATATATTGTAACAGCCGTTAAACCAATTAAAAAGACAATTACAGCTTCCACAACAAAATAGGTTTAATTTAATCTATCCTATTATCATACCTGCAATAGTTGCTGACATCAATGAAGCAATAGTACCTCCAATTAGTGCCTTAATTCCAAACTCTGACAACGTTTTACGCTGCCCTGGCGCTAATGATCCAATTCCTCCAATTTGTATTCCAATTGAAGCAAAATTAGCAAAACCACATAGCATATAGGTAGCCATAATAATTGATTTATTATAAGTTAAATGTGTAACGTTGGTTACATTTTTTAAATCTGCTAGCTGAATGTATCCAACAAACTCACTCGCTGCCAATTTAATTCCTAATAACTGTCCCATTAAAGCCATATCTTCTGTAGCTACACCAATTAACCACATTAATGGCGCAAAAATATATCCTAAAACAGCTTCAAGAGAAAATTTTTGGTAAGGGGTGTTTACTGCAATCCAATCATTTAATGAAGTTATATCTCCAAACCATCCTAATATTCCGTTTAACATAGCTATAAATGCTACAAAAACTAATAACATAGCTCCTACATTCATTGCTAATTGTAATCCTTCAGTAGTACCATTAGCAATAGCGTCTAACACATTTGACCCTATTTTTTCTGAAGAAACTTTTACTTCTGTATTTACCTCTTCTGTTTGTGGATATAGCATTTTAGAAATTACAATTGCACCCGGTGCTGCCATAACAGATGCCGCTAATAAGTGCTTCGCATACATTAATCGCATTTCTGGATCATCACCTCCTAAAAAACCTATATAAGCCGCTAATACAGCTCCTGCTACTGTTGCCATTCCTCCGATCATTACTAATAAAATTTCAGATCGGTTCATTTTTTCTAAGTAGGCTTTAATTAATAATGGTGCTTCAGTTTGACCTAAGAAAATATTTCCTGCTACTGATAAACTTTCTGCTCCTGATATTTTTAATCCTTTTGAAAGTAACCAAGCTAGCGCTTTTACTACTTTTTGAATAACACCTAAATAAAACAACAATGATGTTAACGCTGAGAAAAATATAATGGTTGGTAATACTTGAAACGCAAAGATAAATCCGAAAGTATCCATATCAACAACTAAACCTTCAAATAGAAATTTACTACCTGCTCTTGTAAAATCAAGTACGCTTACAAAAAGTCCTCCTATGAATTCAAATGCTTTTTGAATAAAAGGCACCTTTAATACTCCAATAGCAATTAATAATTGAAATATTAAACCTACACCTACTGTTTTCCAATCAATTCCTTTTCTATTTGAACTAAATAAAAAGGCCAAAGCTAGAAGGACTATCATTCCTAAAATTCCTCTCCATAGACTACTAAAAGAAAATCCTTGACTTGGAATTATTTTACTTTCTTTAACTTTTACTTCACTAGCATTATCTGCTACAGAATCAATAATAGATGAATTTATTACTTCTTGAGTTGTGAAGTTATATATATTATTTTTTTCTGACAAGGTCAGTTTGTTATCAGATAGTTCCACTACATTAAAATACCTAACTGTATCTTTGGGTTGTGTCTGATTAAATATTAATAAATTATTTTGATGAATGTAGGTTCCTGAAAGTTCAAAACTATCTTTATCTTTTAATAAATAATTAAATTGACCATTAGATAGATTAAATGTATCTTCTTTAGAAGTGGTAAAAATTTCGTTCCCTTGGGTATCTTTTACCGATATAAAATTCCAATTCTTTTCTATACTCTGTCCAAAGCTAAATACTGACATACAAAGTAATAGCAAGATAGGTAACTTCTTCATTATTATATATATTAAATTAAGAGCGTTTGCTAATTTCGTCTCGAATTTTGGCTGCTAATTCGTAGTTTTCATTTGTTACAGCCTCATTAAGTTGTTTATGTAATTCTTGTAATGATAGTGTAGAAAAATCACTTACAGAAGATTCTTGCTCAAAATCAATCTCTAATTCATCTTCCTCCTCTAATTCTTCTTCTTGTGCATCATCTAGAAGTTCTTCATCCATTTTTAAATAAATTCCTGCTTTATCTAAAATATTTTCATACGTAAAAATTGGCGCTTGAAAACGTACAGCTAAAGCAATAGCATCTGAAGTTCGGGCATCAATTACCTCTTCTGCGCCATCTCTTTCACAAACTAAGCTAGAAAAGAAAACACCATCTACCAACTTATGAATAATAATTTGTTTTACTTCAATTTTAAAAGTATCAGCAAAGGTTTTAAACAAATCGTGGGTAAGTGGTCTAGGAGGGCGAATTTCTTTTTCAAGTGCTATGGCTATTGATTGTGCTTCAAACGCACCTATAATAATTGGTAAAGTTCTAGTACCTTCCATTTCACTTAACACCAATGCATAGGCTCCGCTTTGGGTTTGACTGTAAGAAATTCCTTTAATCGTTAATCTTATTAGGCTCATTCATTATCTATTCATCATACAAAAAACCGCCTTATTCAGACAGCTCAAAAGGTGGCACAATTTACTAAAAATTATGAGTTTGTATGATTTTATTCTTAAAAAAGATAAACCTCGAAAGAATTACTTCAATTCGAGGTTTTATATTTTATTTTTTTAAGCTTTTTTTACGACTGTTTAAAAGCTTTTAATTTTTCTATTAATTGCGGTACTACTTCAAAAGCATCACCAACAATACCATAATCAGCAGCTTTAAAGAAAGGAGCTTCTGGATCATTATTAATAACCACTTTTACTTTAGAAGCGTTAACTCCTGCTAAATGCTGGATAGCTCCTGAAATACCAATGGCTATATATAAGTTAGATGCTACTGGCTTACCTGTTTGCCCTACGTGCTCACTATGAGGCCTCCATCCTAAATCAGAAACAGGTTTAGAACAAGCTGTTGCTGCTCCTAAAACCTCTGCCAATTCTTCAATCATTCCCCAATTTTCAGGACCTTTTAATCCACGACCGGCAGATACAACAATATCTGCATCAGCAATTGTTACTTTTCCTTTAGCTCTACTGATTTCTTCAGATTTTACTCCCATTTCTGGTAAAGTTGCATCAAAGCTTTCAGCTGAACCTGAAACTACATTTTCATGAGCTCCGTATGAGTTTTTAGCAACTCCTATTACTTTTTTGTTTGTAGTTATTTCAGTATTATTGAACCCTTTATTAGAAAAAGCCTTACGTTTAACCACAAACGGACTAGTACTACTTGGTAAAGCAACTACGTTTGATGCATAACCCGCTTCTAACTCAACAGCTACTAATGGCGCAACTGTTAATCCATCTACAGATGAATCTATTACAACTACATCAGATTCTTGGGCATCTGCAACTTGCTTAATAATTGAAGCATACGCCTTTGCATTAAAAGAAGCTAACTCATTTTTTACTTCTACTACTTTTTCGGCTCCGTATGTATATAATTCAGAAGCATCGCCTCCATTAATTGTTAAAGTAACTACGTTTGTTCCTAATTGTTCTGCTACTTTTTTTCCGTATGAAACAACTTCAAAAGCTGTTTTTTTGAATTTTCCTTCCGATGAATCGGCAAAAACTAATACAGACATATTTTTAATATTTTTTTGATTTTAAATGATATATCATCTAAAATGTATGGTTTTTAAATTAAATTGCTTTTGCTTCGTTGTGTAATAAATTAATTAATTCATCCACATTATCCACTAATTTTACTGCTCCTTTTGGTGCAGGCTTTTCAAATGATTGAGTTGCTGTAGTAGCATTTGCTCCCGCAGGCTCAACAACACTTAAAGGTTTTTTACGTGCCATCATAATACCACGCATATTAGGAATACGTAAATCTTTTTCTTCTACAATTCCTTTTTGTCCTGCTACCACTATTGGTAAAGTTGAAGATAATTTTTCTTCTCCTCCATCAATTTCTCTTTCTAAAGTAACATTTGCTCCCTCTACTTCAATTCCTACACAAGCGTTTACAAAGTTAAAATCTACTAAAGAAGCTAACATCCCTGGAACCATTTGTCCATTATAATCAGCAGATTCTTTTCCAGCTAATACTAAATCAAATCCTCCATTTTTAACTATTTCTGCTAATTCTTTTGCTACTAAAAAACCGTCAGTTGGTTGAGTATTTACACGAATTGCATCATCTGCCCCAATCGCTAATGCCTTACGTAAAGTTGGTTCGGTTTCTGGTCCACCAACATTTACTACTGTAACAGACGCTCCTTGCTTTTCTTTAAACCACATAGCACGTGTTAAACTAAACTCATCATATGGATTAATAACAAATTGTACACCGTTAGTATCAAACTTTGTATCGTTATCTGTAAAATTAATTTTTGAAGTGGTATCTGGCACATGGCTGATACATACTAATATTTTCATATATCGTTGTTTTAAAGAAACTTAATTTTATGCGACGAATTTACACATTTTTTTTAATTTATTATGCATGCATAATAAATTTTATTCGTAAAAAGCTTTTAAAAATTCATTTAATGATAATTTTAAAATATCTAACCTCGGGGTTACCACTAAATTTATTATTTTTGCCAATTAAATAAACAACTACTTTATAAAACAAATGAAAACAGTTCAATTTAGAGAAGCTATTTGTGAAGCAATGAGCGAAGAAATGCGCAGAGATGAAAGCATTTACTTAATGGGTGAAGAAGTTGCCGAATATAATGGTGCATATAAAGCCAGTAAAGGAATGTTAGATGAATTTGGCTCAAAAAGAGTTATTGATACTCCTATTGCCGAATTAGGTTTTGGTGGTATTGCAGTAGGGTCTGCTATGAATGGTAACCGCCCTATTGTAGAGTATATGACCTTTAACTTCTCTTTAGTTGGAATTGATCAAATTATAAACAATGCAGCAAAGATTCGTCAAATGAGTGGTGGTCAATTTAACTGCCCTATTGTTTTTCGTGGGCCAACAGCATCGGCTGGTCAATTAGCAGCTACACACTCTCAAGCTTTTGAAAGTTGGTACGCTAACTGTCCTGGATTAAAAGTGATTGTTCCTTCAAACCCATACGATGCTAAAGGTTTGTTAAAAGCAGCTATTAGAGATGATGATCCGGTAATTTTTATGGAATCGGAACAAATGTATGGAGATAAGATGGAAATTCCAGAAGGGGAATATATTATTCCTATCGGAGTAGCAGACATTAAAAGAGAAGGTACAGATGTTACTGTAGTATCTTTTGGAAAAATAATCAAAGAAGCATACAAAGCTGCCGATGAGTTAGCTAAAGAAGGAATTTCTATTGAAATTATCGATTTACGTACCGTACGTCCAATGGATCATAAAACAATTTTAGAATCTGTAAAAAAGACAAATAGGTTAGTAATTTTAGAAGAAGCATGGCCATTTGGAAGTGTAGCTTCAGAAATTACATTTAGAGTACAAGACGAAGCATTTGACTATTTAGATGCTCCAATTAAAAGAATAACCACAGCAGATACACCTGCTCCTTATTCTCCAGTGTTATTAGAAAAATGGCTACCTAATGCCAACGATGTTGTTAAAGCAGTTAAAGAGGTACTATATCTTTAAAAAACTAATTTAATCAATGAAATAATAATAAATCCTTTTGGTAATACTCTTTTACCAAAAGGATTTTGACTTAAATACCTCCCATGAAATTAAAATTTGCTATTTTATTATTGCTGCTTACCACCACAATTCAAGCACAATTAACACTAAAAGGAAAGGTTGTTGACGAATTTAAAAACCCTCTTCCTTTTGTAAATGTATACATAAAAGGAACTCCTTACGGAACCACTACTGATGATGAAGGTCGCTTCTCATTCTGGATGAAGAAAAAAAGAGGAACTTTAGAGGTTTCTTTTATAGGTTTTCAAACACAAACCCTAAAAGTAACTCCCAAAACAAAATTTTTAAACATTGTTTTAAAAGAAGGTTCTAATGTTTTAGAAGAAGTAATTGTAGTTACAAAACCAAAAAAAAGATTAAAAAAGAAAGAAAATCCTGCCTATAGAATCTTAAAAGAAATCTGGAAACGTAAACGCAAAAATGGAGTAGCCTTAGTAGATCATTATCAATATAAAAAGCATGAATTAATCGAAATTGGGTTAAATAACTTAGATACAGCTTTTATAAAAACCATTTTTAATGGACAATATAATGAAGTAATCTCAAAAATTAATTACGATAGTGATGGAATAAACTATTATATACCTATATATCTTTCTGAAAAAATTTCAAAAGTATATGGTAATAATAATACCAATCAAATAAAAGAAGATATAGAAGCAGAAAAAGAAGAAGGCTTAGGTGCTCAAGGCTTTATTTTTGATAGAATGTCTAACACTTTTAATAATATTGATGTATTTGAAAACAACATTACTTTATTAAACAAAGCATTTGTAAGCCCCTTATCTACCGATGGTTTCGCTACCTATGATTATGTTTTATATGATAGTGTAGTTGAAAATGATAAAAAGTTATATAATATTTACTTTTTCCCTATAAGAAATCAAGATTTAGCCTTTAAAGGTAATTTTTGGGTAGCTGATAAAAATTTTGCTATCAAAAAAATTAAAATGCAAGTTACCAAAGGCGCTAATTTAAATTTTGTTCGTGGTTTAACTTTTGATAAAGAATTTGAAGTAAAAAATGACAGCATTTATTTACCTACAAAAAACGCATATGCAGGTGATTTTACTTTAGTTGATAAAAGTGATAGTAACAAAGGACTAACTATCAAAAAAACAGTAGGTTTTAAAAACTACATTTTAAATACCCCAAAACCGGCAAACTTCTACGATATTGAACAGGTAAAAATAAGACCTGATCAATTTCAAAAAAATCAAGAATTTTGGAATAATCATCAAGATACAGATACTCAATCTACTTATCAGCTCATTGAAACCGTTAAGGGAAAAAAGAAAATTAAAAAGCTTACAGGATTAATAAACACCATAGCAAGTGGATATGTAAATCTACCTCTAAATCTGCAACTAGGGCCTTTATGGACAGCTTTTGCATACAATGAGGTTGAAGGTTTCAGAACTAAATTAGGCTTCCGTTCCTTCAAAACAAAAGATGACAGGTTCAGAATTTCCGGTCATGTTGCGTATGGTTTTGGCAATAAAAAAGTAAACTATGGTGCCGAAGCACAATACCTTCTTTCTTATAAACCCAGAATTACCACAAATATTGCTTATCAAGATGATATTGAACAATTAGGTAGTACTCTTTTAAACACCAATCAACTATTAGGAAGGTCATTTGGTTCATCTGCTATCCTCTCAAGAGGTAACAACTATTTTTTATCGAGTGTTGTTAAATATGCAGCAAACTTTGACTATGCTATTCATAATAATTTTCATATCGGATTTAATTTTACTCGATCTAAAATAAAATCTGCTACTACTGAAGAATACTTTTCTATTAATTATTTTGATGATAATGGTAACCTACAAAATTCCGTTACCAATGTAGCATCAGATGTTTACATGTCATTTACTCCTGGACGATTTGTATATGGGTTAGGAGTTCAACAACGTTTTGGAAAGAATATATTTCCAAGTATAGTTGTAAACTATCGTCATGGTTATAAAGGAGTTTTTGGAGGAACTCATGATTATGATAAAGTTCAAATTAAATACAGTCAACCAATCTTATTAGGAAAATTTGGACTATTAGATGCAACTATAGAAGGTGGTAAAACTTTTGGAACAGTTCCTATTTCGTTGTTAAGTCCAATTCCTGCTAATCAATCATTTTCATTAGTAAAAAACACATTTGCTCTAATGAATTATTATGATTTTGTTACAGATACTTATGCTGCTACTCATTTAGAGCATCATTTTAATGGTTTTATTCTAAACAGAATACCATTACTAAAAAAACTCAACTTAAGAAGTTTAGTAACATTTAGAGCTGCTTACGGAACTATTTCTGATGAAAACATTGACATTAATCAATCAAATTTAAATTATAATGCGCCAAATAAAGTATATTACGAATATGGTGTAGGTCTTGAAAATATTGGTTATGGAAATTTACGTTTTTTAAGAATTGATGCCATTTGGAGAAGCGATTATACACCCGCTCCTGGCAGTATTGCTGAACCAACACCAACATTTGCTATTCGATTAGGAATACGTCCTGGATTGTAATCCATTAATTTAACCTTAAAATAACCTAACTTTTTTAGTAAAAAAACGTTAAAATTCCGTACTTTTGCCTCCCGATTTTAGAAACGAAGAACGAAAATATGACTGCAAAAGAGAAAAAAACAGTAGACGTTTTAATTGAAATTCCTAAAGGAAGCAGAAACAAATATGAATACGATTTCGAATTAAAGAAAATTCGTTTTGATAGAATGCTATTCTCATCAATGATGTACCCAGGAGACTATGGATTTATTCCAGAAACTTTAGCATTAGACGGTGACCCGTTAGATGTATTAGTTTTAGGTGCAGAACCTACTTTTCCAATGTGTGTTATGGAAGTAAAACCTATTGGGGTTTTCCATATGGCAGACGAAAAGGGTCCAGACGAAAAAATTGTTTGCGTACCCGTATCTGACCCTATCTGGAATAGATATAATGACATTGCAGATTTAAACCCTCATCGTCAAAAAGAAATTACACATTTCTTCCAAGTTTACAAAGACCTAGAGAAGAAAAAAGTTGATATTGGAGACTGGGGTAATGCAGATGAAGCTTATGACATTTTAGATAAATGTATAGAACGTTATGCTAATAGTGAAAATAAAAAAACAGACGATTTTAAAATCTAAGTTTTTACTATAAAAACAAAAAGCTCGTTAGAATATTCTAACGAGCTTTTTGTTTAGTTGTTGATTTTGTTATATTTATCATCAATATTAACTAATCAAACAACAAACTTATGACTACAAACATAATGTATGTGCCAACTATTTTGGCCGTTTTAGGATTGATTTTTATGTTCATTAAAATGTCTTGGGTAAAAAAACAAGACGCTGGATCAGATAAAATGAAATCCATTTCAAAAAGCATAAAAGATGGTGCTTTAGCATTTTTATCAGCAGAGTACCGTTTACTTTTTGTATTTGCAATTGTTGCTTCTATAGCTCTTTTTATCATTTCAACTATAGTCCCCACCACGCATTGGATTATTGTAATCGCTTTTATAGTAGGTGCCTTTTTTTCTGCTTTAGCAGGAAACATTGGTATGCGTATAGCAACCGATGCTAATGCTCGCACAACAGAAGCCGCAAAAACGAGTTTGCCAAAAGCCTTGCAAGTTTCTTTTGGAGGCGGAACTGTAATGGGGCTTGGCGTAGCGGGTTTAGCGGTTTTAGGATTAAGTTTATTCTTTTTATTATTTCTAAAAATGTTTGTAACCAATGGAGGCGACTTTTACAACGAAATGACCATGGCTCTAGAAGCGCTAGCAGGTTTTTCATTAGGTGCTGAATCTATTGCTCTTTTTGCACGTGTAGGTGGAGGAATTTACACCAAAGCCGCTGATGTAGGTGCTGATTTAGTAGGAAAAGTAGAAGCAGGAATCCCAGAAGATGATCCGCGTAACCCAGCAACTATTGCTGATAACGTTGGTGATAATGTGGGTGACGTAGCTGGTATGGGGGCCGATTTATTTGGTAGTTATGTTGCTACCGTGTTAGCTGCCATGGTATTAGGAAATTATGTAATCAGAGACATGTCGGTGAACAGTTCATTTACAGATGAATTTGGCGGAATGGGACCTATTTTATTACCATTAGTGATTGCTGGTGTAGGAATTGTAGCTTCTATTATCGGAACGTTTTTAGTGAGAATTAAAGATAATAACGCAAAAGAAGCTCAGGTACAATCGGCTTTAGATTTGGGTAACTGGGTATCAATCATATTAACGCTAGCTGCAAGTTTCTTTTTAATCAAATGGATGTTGCCAGAAACCATCAACATGAAATTCTTCGGAGAAGGTTTTAGAGAAGTATCATCAATGAATGTATTTTTTGCTGCATGCATCGGTTTAGCGGTAGGTGCTTTAATTTCGATAGTTACTGCGTATTATACCAGTTTAGGTAAAAAACCAGTATTGCATATTGTTCAAAACTCATCAACAGGAGCTGCCACTAACATTATTGCTGGTTTAGCGGTTGGGATGAAATCTACATTTTTATCGGTTATTTTATTTGCTGCGGCCATTTTTGGTTCGTATGCTTTAGCTGGATTTTACGGAGTTGCATTAGCAGCGTCTGCTATGATGGCTACTACTGCAATGCAATTAGCTATTGATGCTTTTGGCCCAATTGCTGATAACGCAGGTGGTGTTGCTGAAATGAGTGAATTAGAAGACCATGTTCGTGAACGTACAGATATTTTAGATTCTGTTGGAAATACGACTGCAGCAGTTGGTAAAGGTTTCGCAATTGCCTCTGCAGCATTAACAGCTTTAGCTTTATTTGCTGCTTATGTAACATTTACAGGAATTGACGGAATTAACATTTTTAAAGCCGATGTATTAGCAATGTTATTTGTTGGTGGAATGATTCCTGTTATTTTTTCTGCTTTAGCTATGGAATCGGTTGGTAAAGCTGCCATGGAAATGGTACATGAAGTACGCCGTCAGTTTAAAGAAATCCCAGGGATTATGGAAGGAACCGGAACTCCTGATTATGCTAAATGTGTAGACATTTCAACTAAAGCTGCTTTAAAAGAAATGTTATTACCTGGATTAATTACTATCATCACCCCTATTATTATCGGATTATTATTTGGTGCTGAACCATTAGGTGGTTATATGGCAGGTGTTTGTGTAAGTGGTGTTATGTGGGCTATTTTCCAAAACAATGCCGGTGGTGCTTGGGATAATGCTAAAAAATCTTTTGAAGCTGGAATAGAAATAAATGGGGAAATGACGTATAAAGGAAGTGACGCTCATAAAGCAGCTGTAACTGGTGATACAGTTGGAGATCCTTTTAAAGATACTTCTGGCCCCTCGATGAATATTTTAATTAAACTGACATGTTTAGTAGGTTTAGTAATCGCTCCTATTTTAGGAAGCGGACATGGTTCTGAAAGTCATGCTACACATGAAGTTAAAAAAGAAGTAAAAGTAGAAATTTCAGGTTCTGATAGTGAATTAGCTAAAGCTACTATAACCACTACCACAACAAAAGATGGTGAAATTACTACAGAAGTTAAAAACTTAGAAGGTACTGTTCAAGAAATCGAAGCACAAGCTAAGAAAGAGGGCGAAATCGTAGAAGTAAATGTTAAAAAAGAAGCTGAAACGGTTACCAAAGAGATCAAAGTAGATGTTGAAAAAGTAGAATAAATCAATAACAACAATAAAGCAAAACCCGATAGTTTTAATTTCTATCGGGTTTCTTATTTTTGCTACATGTCTGTAAGAACACATCAATCTTTTGCAATCGATAATCCACAAACCTTTAAAGAAAAATTATTGGTTTGGGCGCAACAATTTGAAACTGTGGTTTGGTTAGATTCTAACAAATACGATCAAACCTATTCATCATTTGATTGCGCTTTAGCTGTAGAAGAGTTTACCTCTATCAAAACGGATTATCATGGTGCCTTTGATAAGCTAAAAGAATATCAATCATTTAGCAAAGATTATATTTTTGGTTACATTAGTTATGATGTAAAAAATGATGTAGAAAAGCTGACTTCTAATAATTTTGATGGTTTAGAATTTGACGATCTACATTTTTTTCAACCTCAAAAAATCATCTTTATTAAAGGTGACAAAGCAGAATTTCATTATTTAAAAATGATAGATGATGAGTTGGAAGAAGATTTTGAAGATATTTTTGAAACGAATCCGAATGTGCTACCCGAGATCACATTAAAATCAACAAAAGATATTAAAATTAAACTTCGTATTCACAAAGATGAATACCATGAAAAAGTAAGTAAAGTTTTAGAACATATTCATCGAGGTGATATTTACGAAGCCAATTTTTGTCAGGAGTTTTTTGCTGAAAACACAACCATTCATCCGTATAAAATCTATCAACAACTCAACGAAATATCTGAACCTCCTTTTGCTACTTTTGTAAAATTTGATGAGAAATATTTGCTATCCGCATCGCCAGAGCGCTATATCAGAAAACAAGGATCCAAAATTATTTCACAACCTATTAAAGGGACAGCAAAACGGTTAATTGATACTATTCAAGACGATAAAATTGCGTTTGATTTGGCTAGAGATGAAAAAGAGCGATCGGAAAATATTATGATTGTTGATCTGGTTCGTAATGATCTGTCAAGAACTGCCAAAAAAGGATCGGTAAAAGTTGAGGAGTTATGTAAAGTGTATTCATTTAAGCAAGTGCATCAAATGATTTCAACAATTGTTTCAGAAGTTGAAAACACGACTCACTCTGTTGATGTTATCAGAGACACTTTTCCTATGGGAAGTATGACGGGTGCTCCAAAAGTTTCTGCAATGCAGATTATTGAAGAGTTAGAGGAAACCAAACGTGGATTGTATTCCGGTACTGTTGGCTATTTTACTCCTGAGGGTGATTTTGATTTCAACGTAATTATCCGAAGTATTTTATACAATGAAGAAAAAAAATACGTTTCCTATTCGGTAGGTGGGGCTATTACCGCCAAATCTACTCCCGAAAAAGAGTATGAAGAATGTTTGCTTAAAGCAAAAGCTATGAAATATGTACTTTTAAATTCTAACCTTTAAAAACTTAACTATATTTATACGATGAGAAAAATTAAAAACTTAATGGCAATCGTTGTTTTAGTAACTGCAATTACCTCTTGTAAAACCAATAAATATTCTTTTTTAAGTAATTATCCTGTAAAAACTGTTCCGGTTATTGATAGCACAAACTTTAGCAATCATGTTGAAGGGAAGTTATTAAGCAAAAAAGAGCAAGAGCTTTTAAAATTACCTGTAATTTTTGAAGGTCAGTTGGAAGGTGAAAACACTAAAGTAGGAATTTCTTACCTCCCAAAAATTTCAGAAAACTATCAATCGGTTGTGTATTATCTCTACCCAAACCAATCAGAATTATTGGTTATGTTGGTTAATTACGATGAAAAATTCAATATCATTAACAGTCAAATGTTAGCTTATGATGAAATTGCTGAAAGTATGTTAAAAACAACTTCAACAATATATAAAGATAGTATTGTTTTGACTGAGTATATTTCTGAAAATCCATCCACTATTAAATTTAATATTTTAGAAAACGGTCAAATTACTAGAGAATAAAATGATGCATCAAGAATTTACTTTTCAATTAAACAACATTGATTTCTTTGGTCAGTATTGGCAACCTGAAACCACTAAAGTAGTGGTTGTTTTAGTGCATGGTATGGGAGAACATTCTACAAGATATACCACTTCCGTAGTTCCTAAAATGATTGAAAATAATATTGCTGTCGTAAGTTTTGATCATTTTGGTCATGGCAAAACTAAAGGAAAACGAGGTCATGCTCCAAGTTATGATGCCGTATTAAATAGTGTTGCTTCTGCCATTGAAAAAGCTAAGGAACTCTACCCTAACAAACCTATATTTTTATATGGGCATTCTATGGGGGGAAATGTTGTTATTAATTATGTATTGAGAAGACAATCCGAAGTTAAAGGAGTAATCGCTTCAAGTGCCTTTTTACGATTAGCGTTTCAGCCACCAGCATGGAAAATGTTTTTAGGTAAGATGATGTTGAAAATTGCTCCGTCCATCACGTTAGGTAATGAGCTTGATCCTAACGATGTTTCTCGTATCAAAGAAGAAGTTGACAAATACATTGCTGATCCGCTGGTACATGACAAAGTGAGTCCTAATTTTTCCTTACCGTTTATAGATGCTGGTGAGTGGGCAATTAAAAATGCTAACAAATTAACCGTACCTCTATTATTAATTCATGGTACAGGTGATAAAATTATTGATTATAAAGGATCTATTGATTTTGCTAAGAACACACCTTTAGCTACGGTAAAACTATATGAAAATGGTTACCATGAGTTACATAATGATCTTTGTAAAGAAGAAGTTTTACAAGATGTAACTAATTGGTTAAACTCTCATTTATAATTACAATTAAACAAGTACTTGATGTTAGAAAAGTTCACACAACATATCCATCAAAACTTTCCTTTTCTTTTAGATAAGAAAGTTTTACTTGCTATTTCTGGAGGTATAGACAGTGTTGTGCTTGCTCATTTATTTCATCAATTACATATCTCTTTTTCACTGGCTCATTGTAATTTTCAATTACGAGGTGAAGAAAGTAATGGCGATGAAATTTTTGTAAAAGAATTAGCAAAGGATTTGAATGTTACTATCTTCAGCACTCAATTTGATACAACTAATTACGCTGAAGAAAAAAAACTATCTACCCAACTAGCAGCTAGAGAACTACGATACAATTGGTTTCAAAAACTTACAGAAGAAAATCAATTTGATTTTATAGCTACTGCGCATCATGCAGATGATAATTTAGAAACCTTTTTAATCAATTTAACTCGTGGTACAGGTTTAGAAGGCTTAACTGGAATTCCTGCACAAAACGGGAATATTATTAGGCCACTTCTTATTTTTTCAAGAGAAGAAATTGAAAATTTCGCCAAACAGAATTCAATTAGCTGGCGAGAAGACGCAAGCAATGCTTCTGCTAAATATCTCCGAAATAAAATTAGACATCAAGTAATTCCTATCCTTAAAGAAATCAACCCCAAATTAATCCAAAGCTTTAATAACACCTCTACCTATTTACAAGAAAGTCACCAAATTATTGATGATAGAGTTTCTGAAGTTGCTGAGAAAGTTACTACAAAAAACAATGAAACCCTTCAATTTAACATAGAAAAACTATTACAACTTTCCAATCCGAAAGCATATTTATATCAATTTTTAAAAGGTTATGGTTTTAATGAATGGGATAAAATTTACAACTTATTACATGCGCAATCTGGTAAATTTATTTCAACAAAATCTCATATCCTCTTGAAAAACAGAGAATTTTTATTATTTTCGCCCACTAAGAGAGGTGATTTAAATGAAAAATCAATTTCTAAAATTGATGAGGGAACAAAAAAAATAAATCATCCTATTCAATTAACCATACAAGAAATAGATCAAAACGCTATAGAATCGAAAAATTCTATTGTAGTTGATAAAAATTTATTATTTTTCCCACTCATTATTCGAAAGTGGAAAAATGGAGATGTGTTTTATCCTACAGGAATGCAGGGTAAAAAAAAAGTAAGCAAGTTTTTTAAAGACAAAAAATTATCAATGTTTGAAAAAAATAAAACTTGGTTACTTTGCACTTCAAAAGATGAAATTGTTTGGATAATTGGCATGAGACAGGACAGAAGGTTCTTAGCAAACAGCAAAACAAGTAATATAATTAAAATAAGTAAATAATCCCAACCCCCTTTGTAATATGAAAAAAGTCATTACCCTATTTTTATGTATTTTAGGATTTTCATTATCAACTTTTTCTCAAGATGAAGCTCCTGTTGAAATAGAAACTCGGGTCGTTAAAGTATCTGACACTGAGTATGATTTAGTTTTTGAAGTATTTATTGATGAAAATTGGCACTTGTACTCTCAGTACAATCCAGAAGATGCTTCCTTACCCATGAGTATAAAGCCTGCAGAAGGCGAGAAAGGTTTTACATTGGTAGGTAAAGCTAAAGAAAGTGAAACCCATACTGAATTTAGTGATATATGGGGTGTAGATGAAATATTTTTTGTTGAAGAAGCAGTAATAACACAACGTATTAAGCTTGATGACCCAACTTTAAGACAAGTTACTTTAAATATGGATGCACAGGTTTGTAAAACGTTTTGTTTGCCATATGATGAAGACTTTACTTTTTCATTAGACGGAGGAGCGGTAGTTGCTACAGTTGCTGAAGTTGATGAAAAAAGTCAAGCAATGTCTAATTCTTTAAAATTAGATTTAAAAAACACTGATTTATTAGAGGGAAACAAACCAACTGGTAATGACGATGAAAAACAAGCTAATTTGCTTCAAATTTTCTTATTAGGTTTTGCAGGTGGTTTACTTGCATTTTTAACTCCATGTGTATTCCCATTAATACCTTTAACGGTATCATTTTTTACAAAACAAGCAAAAACAAGAGGTAAAGGAGTAAGAAACGCATTGTTGTATGGTTTCTTTATTGCTGCTATATATTTATTATTAAGTGCTCCTTTCCATTATATGGATTCATTAGATCCTGAAATATTAAATACTATTTCAACAAATATTTGGTTGAATTTATTCTTCTTTATTGTTCTAGTATTTTTTGCAGGTTCTTTCTTTGGTTTTTACACAATTACATTACCAAGTTCATGGGGAACAAAGATTGACAGTGCTTCAGATATTGGAGGATTAATAGGAATTTTCTTTATGGCTTTAACATTAGCTATTGTGTCCTTTTCTTGTACGGGCCCTATTTTAGGTTCATTACTTGCAGGATCTTTAACTTCTGATGGTGGTGCTATGCAGTTAACTGCTGGTATGGGAGGTTTTGGTGTAGCTTTAGCATTACCTTTTGCTTTCTTTGCTTTATTCCCTAATTTACTGAGCTCATTACCTAAATCAGGTTCATGGATGAACATGATTACTGTAATGTTAGGTTTTATTGAATTAGCAATGGCATTTAAATTCTTGTCTAATGCAGATTTAGTAGGACACTGGAATGTATTTAAAAGAGAAATTTTTATAGGTATTTGGATCTTAATAGCTCTATTATCTGCATTATTTTTATTCGGTAGATTAGTCTTTCCTGGAGGCGCCAGAATTAGAAGAGTAGCTGGATTTAGAGTCCTTTTAGGTTTATTAATGTTAGGCTTTGCTGTTTATTTAGCACCAGGTGTTACTAAAAAACCTATTTGGAACCAAAATTTATTAAGTGGTTTTGCTCCTCCTCAATTTTACAGCGTGTACAAACAAGACAACAACTGTCCGCTTGCATTAACTTGTTTTAAAGATTTTGATGAAGGAATGGCATATGCTAAATCTGTTAATAAACCCGTTTTATTAGACTTTACAGGGTGGGCTTGTGTTAATTGCCGTAAAATGGAAGAAAATGTTTGGAGTCAAGCAGATATTTATAGAACATTAAAAGATAAATATGTTTTAATCTCTTTATACGTAGATGATAACGAAAATAAACTTCCAGCAGATAAACAATTTGATTTTGTTAAACCTAACGGTAGAGTTAAAAAAATAAAAACCTATGGTGACAAATGGACAACTCTACAAACTGTAAACTTTAAAAATGCATCTCAACCATACTATGTATTGATGAGTCCTGATTTAGAAGTCTTAAACTCACCTCAGCAATATACAGACAAATCTACTTATTATGATTGGTTAAAAGAAGGATTACAGAATTACCAAAAATATGGAAGTAACTAAAACGTAAGTTTAGTTATAATGCATAAGCCGAAGAATAATATTCTTCGGCTTTTTTTTATCCGCTTCTACTCTAATATACCATAATTAAATTATTTGACGTTCATTAATTATCCTATCAATGATGATGCAATTAGATATTAGTAGAAACAAAAAAACCCTGTTTTAACAACAGGGTTTAGTATTTTAAAATTATTTTCAGCTTGCTTTATCAAATTCGCTAAAGAAAAACTTACTAAAGAAATTAGCTTTTTTCTTTTCAATAGCTTTACTTTCTTTTTTACTTATAGAAAGCTTGTTGTTGACAAGATTGCCATGAATTAATCTATAGGATTCATATTCTTTCAAAAATGAATCTAGTTTTTGTTTTAACCCTTCTTCTATAGGTAATGTATACACATTCATAATAATTAAATATTTTATTAAACATCTTAATTAAAATAGAATTAGGGGGACAAAAAAACTTAATAATTAAACTATCAACAGTTTAATTATTATAAAACTTCATTAAGTTCCTTTTTGAATTTATTTAACAATGATTTAGTAATTCCTAAATTAGCCTTAGCTGAATCTACAGCTAAATAAATAAAGTAAGCACCACTAGGAGCAATGTTAATAATATGAACCTGACTTGATAATGTAATTGTAATATCTTCAATATTTTCTGATAATCCTAATGCTTTTACTGCATTTAACTTAGCTTTAACAACTTCTAAGTTATAAGCAGATGCTAAATTAGGATCAAAATTATCATCAACAGTTACTGATTCATAAGCCACACCCGACTCAATTTCTGTTACTGCAACTGCGATGAAACCTGGAACATTATTTTTCATGTTCTCAATAAAAGTATTTAATACATCATTCATGGTAAAAAAATTATTGGTTATTAATTATTTATTTGTATTCTTATTTTTATTTAAGCTTTTTTCTTTTTGGTTAAATTATCCATCAACATCATAATCATACCAGCCTTTGCCAAGTCTTTTGAATATATTCCCACTATAAAGTCTTCATCAAATTTATCCAACACAAAAACTCCTTCAGTAGCTTTAAAAACTACTTGTCTTAACTTACCAATTTTAATATCATCTGTAAAGTCTTCTGCCATTTTGGTCATAACTCCCATCATTGCAGCAAAGTTATTGCCATAATCAACATTTTCCGCTTCAATAAGCTCTCCTCCAGAATTAATTATTATTGCACCGTCTGCATTTGTCCTTTTAAGGAATTCTGCTAAATCAAATTGTTTATCCATATGTATAAATAAAACTGTGTATGTATAGATTGTTGAAATTTAAATTATATATAAACTCATTTTTTTAGAGTTTTTTAATTCTTCATCATCACCAAAAACCATTACTGCATTATCAAGGTGAAACAAGAATTACATTAATTTAAATTGAAGGGGGAAGTAAACTAATTTCTTTCTCGTTAAATTTATTAACAGTACAAATATATGACACATTTTTTTTACAAGAGTCACTTCAAACAAACTTTTTTTAAAAAAATAATTAAAATCATCTTTTTTATCTTGATTTTCAGTTACTTAAAAAAGTATAAATCTATTTTACACAAAAAAAAATAAAATATATGTATAATTATACTATTTTTAATTTTCATAAAATTAACTATATGTTTAACAGTGAGTTTAAAAATATATCTGAAATAAAAATAACATTTCCCAACGAACAAGTTTGTATTTACCATCTAGAAAGAATTAGATGGAATAAAAAAGTTATTAGTCCGTTTGATAACTCTTCAAAAGTCTATAAATGTAAAGCAAATAAATACAGATGTAAAAACACCGGAAAATATTTTAACGTTAGAACTGGTACTATGTTTGACAATACCAAAACATCATTACAAAAATGGTTTATAGCTATATGGATTGTTACTTCATTCAAACCTAATATTAATTCTATTGAATTAAGTAAATATTTAGGCATCTCACAAAAAAGCGCTTGGTTTATGTTGACTCGTATTAAAAAATGTTATCAACCCAACTAACTATGAATCAGATATTAAATGCTACTTACGAAGGTTTTATTACTATAAACAATAAGAAATTAGATGTTGCTATTTTAGAAAATGGAATGAAACTGATTAACCACGTTTCTGTATATAAAGTTTTTGGAAAAACAAGAAGAGGCAGATTAAGTAAAGAAAATGAAAAGAAAAAAATTCTCTCTTTTGTTAATATTGATCTTTTTTCTGATTTACTTGATGAAGAGCTTATAAAAAAACTAACTTCAACAAGTTACAAAACACTAAAGAATCAAAATACAGAAGGGTATCCTGCTGAAATATTAAAAGATCTTTCTAAAATCTACACAAAAAGAAAACGTGACAGTAAGCTCCCTCCAAGTCAAGAAGTCATAGCAATTGAAGGAGAAAAAATACTTAATGATTTATTTAAAGTAGATATACATCAATTAATTTATTACAACCTTAATTATTCTTTTGAGAAAGAATATAAAAAGTTGCTAAACGTACTTCTTCCTTTTTTTGAAAGTGATATTTATGAATGGATAAAAGTAATTCCAATTTTATTTTATATAGAACTCTTTCGCAACAATGGTTGGGATTTTACGGTGTTAGAAATAGAAAAAAGACCTAGTATTATTGCTACCTGGATAAAAACGCTTGTATTTGATCAGCTTCCTCAAAGTATTTCAACTGAATTAAAGGAAAAAGATCCAAAAATTGAAAATTTAAACAATTACAACTTTAAAAATTGGCTTATTACTGAAAGCATTGGAAATTCACACTTAAAAGGTCAATTAAATCAAATTATAACACTTTTTCAAATCTCTGAAAATATGTACGATACGTGGAATCATATAAACACATTAAAACTACATCAAAGAGTTAAAGTAAAATCACCATTTCTATTTAATGAAAAAGGTGAAACTATAGAGCCTATTGAAGAAAGCTTTTTATCAGACTTTAATAAAAAACTAAGGATAGCACTAAATTTTAATCCTAAGAACAATTGATAACTACTATTTCTATTCTAACTTAAAAGATAGAAAAGCCGCTTAATCATATAAGCGGCTTAAATTATTTTCAAAAATATTTTTAAATCATATCTATTAACAACCCTCTTTAATAGGCCATTACACAACAATTATTATGACATAATGTAGGTGCTCCAGGAAGTAAAATATTTTCACATTGACTACAGTCATCTACATAATACATTTCAAAGCCATCACAAGCACCAAATACAGCACCATTAACTTGTTTTTGCTCAGACTTGCTTAAAACTTTTCCTAAGTTTAAAATCTGTTTTTTCATAATAAAAGATTTAAAATATTATTATTCCTTATAAAGGAAGTAATTGACATTGTCTTTCCGCACATTGTAATCCATACTCACTACAAGTTCCATCTCCCCAAGGAAGAATACATTGTTTTTTACCTCCGTTAATAGTTCTTTGCTCTGCTTTATTCAAAGCTTTTCCTAAATTTAAAATTGAATTTTTCATAATAAAAAGATTTAAAATTGTTAAATCCTTGATTATTTAAAGACACTCAAGGTGTATGTCTATTCTTCGCGAAAGAATATTTTAACTAATTATATTTTTAAGCTGATAGAAGAAACGTTCTATCAATCGTAAATCTTCAGTAACTATATCTGCAGTACCCATCATTTCTTGTTTAAAATTTATTTGTTTTTTATATGTAGTAACCAAATTTTGCGGAACAGCTACATCAATTAAATAATTTCCTTTTTCATCAGGAATTACTGAAATTGACATTACTTTTCCGTTGATCTCTCCAAATTCATCAGATGGATAATTCAATAATTTTATTTGCACTTTCTGTCCTTTTTTAATTTTTCCGGAATTTTGTGCAGGTGCCTTAATTTTACCTATAAAGGAATTATCGCTACTTCCTGGAACAATTGTAAAAATCAAGTCGCCAGATTTTACTGTTTGGTTTTTATCCCAAAACGATAAATAAGAAACTTTACCACTTACAGAAGATGTTAGTGCATAGGTCTTTTCCCAATCTCTAATAGCTTTTTTTAAATACAAAAATGACTGAATAGCTTTATTTTGTAATCTGATATTATTTTGAGTTTCTTTAATAGTAGTTCCTTCTAAATTCTTATTAGAGTTACTAATTAATTCTCTTATTTGTGAAATAGAAGTTTCAAGCGATTTATAAGCTCTTTTTGCTTGTAAAAACTCTACTTCTTTTAATTCTTTTTCTTTTTCAGAAATTACTCCTTGTTCAAACATTTTTCTACTTCTACCCAAATCATTCTGTTTAAACTCGAGTTCTTTGAGATTAATTTCTTTTTGAGAAAGTAAGATTTGTAATCTACCTCTTGCTTCAATCACCGACATTTTATTAGCGATGTTTTCTGATTTAAATGGAGTTAATTTTTGATTTAAGATATATTCTGAATAATCATTTTCAAATTGTGAAAAACTGGAAGTTATATCTCCCAATACTAACGGTGGTATATCATTTAATGGAAAAGCAAATTTATTTTTATCAATACTAATAGTATCTATGATACTTTTTAAAAATAATACATCTTGGTAAGAAGCGCTATTTTCTAAAATTGCTAAAACTTTATTTTTTGAAACTTCTTCTCCATCTTTAACTAAAAAAGTTTCAAACTGCCCGCCTGTTTTTGCATACAATTTTTCCGGAGGTAATGAAGTAGTTAACATTACTTCTGTTGAAATGATATCGGGGTATTTTATAAACCATGTAAGAAAAAGTAACATAATGATCAATAAAAAAATTAAAGTGTTGCCCCAACGTATCATCCAATTGGGCACGTAACTTAATATTTCCTGTACTTCTTCACTACGAATTTGTATGTCTTGGTTGTTTTGCGGCATTCTATTTTAAATTCTATTCATTACTTTTTTATAAAGTAAGGAGAATATATATTTCTCCTTACTTTATTTGCTTAACTCAAATTAAAAGAGCATGCATCTTTTAATAGAACATACATCTTTGCCCTGGATAATTACAAACTCCAGCATCGCAAATAGTGAACCCTGATGGTCCTGTTTGACAGCATAATCTACCATCTTGATAGCATGAATACCCTGCCCCTCCTTTAATTTTCTTTTGGTCTGCTTTTAATAAAGCTTTACCTAAATTTAAAATTGAATTTTTCATAATAAACTATTTTATAATTAATAAGCTTGTTCTAATTCTTTATCGGCTGGACACATATTCCAGCATTGAGATACAGAAGAAGCATCTCCTACATAACTCCCATTACAGTAACAAGGAAATCCTCCTGTTATCTGTTGTTGCTCTAACTTGTTTAAAGTCTTTCCTAAATTTAAAATTGAATTTTTCATAATAATTAAGATTTAGATTAGCCCATATATCTACAAGTCCCTGCGATAATAATACATGCAATTTCATCATATGGCGGACATTCTGGATAGTCATAACAATTAACTACTTTACCTCCATTAACCTGTCTTTGCTCTACTTTATTTAGAGCTTTTCCTAAATTTAAAATTTGTTTTTTCATAATAAATTAAGATTTAAATTATTTAAATCCTTGATTATTTTAAGACACTCAAGGCTTGTGTCTATTCTTCGCGAAAGAATATTTTTATAATTTTTACAGAAATATTGGTGGACATGTACAATACCACTCACCAGTAATTCCATCTTGCCCCCAAAAACATCCAGCAGCATCACACTCTTCTTTGGTTTTATAATTTCCTCCTAATATTTCTTTCTGTTCTTTTTTATTTAAAGTCTTTCCTAAGTTTAAAATTTGTTTTTTCATAATAAATAAGATTTATAATAATTAAGTCCTTGTTTATTTAAAGACATCCAAGTTTTGTGTCTATTCAAAAAATATTTTAATACTAGTTAATAAAAGGAGATTATCAGGCTCCTTATTTTTTACATTGGAAAACAATCAACACTAACTAATACACACATTTTGTGTTCATTTGGTAATGCATGATATGCCTCACAAGTACCACATCTCATTCCAGAGACGCTACCATAACATGAAGGACCAGAATATGTATCACAACTTGATATTCCTCCAGAAATTTGTTTCTGCTTAGCTTTATTTAAAACTTTTCCTAAGTTTAAAATTTGTTTTTTCATAATTCTATATTTTAAATTAAATCACATCTTGGATAATCATCTCTAAAGCATAATCCTAGTTCAAGACAACAACCTTGACCTGCAGGACAATCTTTGTGTGTTATACAAAATTCATGAGCACCTCCATTAATTTGCAACAGCTCTGATTTACTCAAAGCCTTTCCTAAATTTAAAATTGATTTTTTCATAATAAATTATAATAAGCACGGACATTTACTAAAAGCCTCATAACCATAGAGATCTAACTGAAGTTGTTGCACTAATGGTGAAGCATTGCAAAACTCTTCACATGTAAACATACGTCCTCCACTAATTTCTTTTTGCTGGACTTTTTCTAAAGCTGTTCCTAAATTCAAAATTTGTTTTTTCATAATAAGTAAGATTTAATTTGATTAAATCCTTGATCGTTTTAAGACACTCAAGGTGTATGTCTATTCTTCGCGAAAAAATATTTTTATTGTTTTGGTTTCGACTGCGCTCAACCTGACATTTTATTTACCTAAATCCAGTTGATTTTTTACCAAATGGAAGTAATTTCCTTTTAAAGCAATCAACTCTTCATGGTTTCCTTTTTCTATAATTTTTCCTTTATCTAACACCACTATTTGATGTGCATTTTTTACAGTACTTAATCGATGTGCAATTACCACGGCTGTTTTATTTTTGAAAAATGTATTCAGCTTTTCCATAATTACCTTTTCATTGTTAGCATCTAAAGCTGATGTTGCTTCATCAAAAAACAAGAATTTTGGATTCTTATACACTGATCTAGCAATTAGCAATCGCTGTTTTTGACCTGTACTTAATCCAGACCCTTCAGATCCAATTTTAGTATTGTAACCGAGTGGTAATCCATCAATATAATCAGAAATATTGGCTACATGAATTGCATGCGCTAGCTTTTCTTTATCTACATAATCTTCTCCAACTGCAATATTTTTCGCTATAGTATCATTAAAAATATATCCTTCTTGCATCACTACTCCACAGTGATCTCTCCAAACTTTTTGTGAAATACTTTTCAAATTGAAATTATTGATTAAAACCTCTCCTTTATCAACCTTGTAAAAACCAAGCAATAACTTCATTAAAGTAGATTTTCCACTTCCACTCACCCCAACGATAGCAGTAGTCTTATTAGCTGGAATTTCTAATGATAAATCTTTTAAAACAGGCTCTAAACCACCTGTATAACGAAAGGAAATATTTTGAATTCTGATAGATGCATCTTCCGGAATGTTGGTTACTTTTTCATCTCCTGGTTTTTCCTCATCTTCCATATTATGTATCTCTCCTAACCTATCTAAAGAAATTTGAGCATCTTGAACATCTCTCATAAAACTAATTAGCTGAGTAATTGGCGAATTCAGTTGTCCAACAATGTAAGTAATTGCCATCATCATACCCAATGTAATTTCGCCATCAATTACCAATTTTGCTGATAAAATGGTAATAAACATATTTTTAAGTTCATTGATAAAATTAGAGCCTACACTTTGTGTTTGTTCTAACGCTAAACTTTTGGTAGCAATCTTAAATAATCGAGCTTGTACATACTCCCAATTCCAACGCATTCTTTTTTCTGCATTATGTAATTTAATTTCTTGCATCCCATTAATAAGTTCAATTACCTTACTTTGTTCCTGGCTTACTTGCGAAAAACGTTTGTAATCAAGCTCTTTTCTTTTCTTGAAAAAAAACAATACCCATCCAAAATAAAGTAAGCTTCCTAACACAAAAACTCCAAAAATCTGTAAACTGTAATATCCCAACACCAAACTGAAAATGATCAAATTAAAAAGAGAAAAAAGAACAGTTAATGACGATGTGGTTAAAATTCTTTCTATCCTTTTATGATCATTAATTCTTTGCAGTAAATCCCCCGTCATCCTTACATCAAAATAGGAAATAGGCAACTTCATTAACTTGATGAAAAAATCCGATATTAATGAAATATTGATTCTAGTACTTAAATGAAGTAGAATCCAGCTTCTAATAATTTCTAATGACGCTTTTCCTATAAACAAAAACAACTGAGCAAATAAAATCAAATACACAAAATTGATATCTTGGTTTTTGATACCAACATCAACCACACTTTGCGTTAAAAAAGGCAGAATTAATTGTAGTAAACTTCCTGCTAGTAAACCTACAGCAAGTTGAACAATGAATTTTTTATACTTAATCAAGTATTTAAAAATAAATGAAAAACCAAATTTTTCATCTTCTTCAAATTCTTCGCTATAAAATCTTGGGGTTGGCTCAATTAACAAAGCTATACCTTCTTCTGTGTTTTCATCTGCATTATTACCAATCCAATGCTGAATAAATTCATCCTTGGTAAAAGTTATTAAACCATGAGCAGGATCGGATATATACACGGTATCATTCTTAATTTTATACACTACAACGTAGTGGTTTTTATTCCAGTGAACTACACAAGGCAATGGTGCTTCTAATAACTTATTATAAGCTAACTTAATCCCTAAGGATTTAAAACCAATGGACTCTACTGCTTCACTTAAACCAAGCAAACTACTACCTTCACGAGTCGTTTCACTTAAATTTCTTAATTGTTGTGTGTTTATGGTTCTACCGTAATATTTTGCTAAAATTTTAATACAGGTAGGCCCACAATCTTTAGCTTCAGTTTGTTTGTAATGAGGGAATTTTTTCAATCTTTTTTAAGAATTTAAGACTCCTGTTTTACAGGAGTCTATGTAATAATTAAACTAACATCCAGCTGAAATGGGACATTGTTCTCTTGGTGAACTTACCCAGTCTAAACAACTACCATCAGGACACCATTCACAACAAAATCCAGCTCCAGTTCCTTTTATTAATTGTTGCTCTAATTTATTTAAAGATTTTCCTAAGCTTAAAATTGAATTTTTCATTTTTAATATTTTAAAATTAAATTAACCAATACAACATGTATCAAACTCGTCTACACAAAATCTATCTGGAACACATCCTCCTGGATTACCTCCACCTGTACCTCCTGAGCCTCCTGAATTATCTTCTAGACAAACATAACCTTCACAATAATAACCTTCTGGACAACTTCCGTCAGCAGCACAAAATGATAATGGTCCACCACCATTTATTAGCTTTTGTTCAGTTCTATTTAAAGCTTTTCCTAAGCTTAAAATTTGTGTTTTCATAATTATTAGTTTTTATATTAATAACATTATAAAGAAAGACTTCCTACTTCTTTTTATAGCTCTTAATTAGGGTTTACAGGACCACAAATTCCTTTCCAACACCACCCTCCTCCTGGACACGGAGTATGATCTGGTAAATCACAACGTTTTGGAGGTACTCCTCCATTTATTAGCTTTTGCTCATCTTTGTTCAACGTCTTTCCTAAGTTTAAAATTGATTTTTTCATTTTAATTAAGATTTAAAATTATTAAACCCTTGATCATTTAAAGACACTCAAGGTTTATGTCTATTCTCCGCGAAATATTTTTTGTATTTATTATCCTATACAACATGTATCGAACTCATCTACACAAAATCTATCCGGAACACATCCTCCTCCTGGGTTACCTCCACCTGAACCTCCAGAATCTTCCTTATGACAAAAATAACCTTCACAATAATACCCTTGCGGACAACTTCCATCAGCCTCACAAAATGCTACTGGAATTCCTCCATTAACTAATTTTTGATCAGTTTTATTTAAAAGCAACCCCAGATTTAAAATTCTTTTTTTCATTTTTTCTTTTTTTAATCACAATCCTCAATACTCGACAAATACAAACACAACCCTGCTGGGGTACAAAATCCATCAACTATTTCACAGTCGAGGTCAGATGAACAGTAGATTGAACCACAATATCCATGTCTGCCTCCATTAACCAATTTTTGTTCAGCTTTATTTAAAGCCTTTCCTAAGTTTGAAATTTGTTTTTTTCATAATAAATAAGATTTAAAATAGTGTAAATCCTTGATTATTTTAAGACATTCAAGGTATGTGTCTATTCTTTGCGAGAAAAATTTTAAAATTCAGTTTTTAGCTACAATACCAACCGTTAGACCCAAGCGTACAAACTTTAGGGTATGTACATACTACTATAGGCCCATTTTCATTACAAATGTAGCGTGGTCGACCACTTCCTTTAACTTGCTTTTGCTCATCTTTATTCAAAGCCTTTCCTAAGTTTAAAATTTGTGTTTTCATAATTAAAATTTTAAAGTTACTTTTGCGGCGAACATTTTAAGACACTCACCGTTTGTGTCTATTCTTCGCGAGAGAATATGTTCAAAAAACGTAATGCCCCATTTGGGGCATTACTATTTTATTCTATAAATGATACATTTACTGTTTCATTACAACAGTTTTCTTCTAAATCTTCAATAAAAAATAATAAATCTTCTCTATTATATTCCTTTGGAAAAGATTTACCATTAATTAATATTTCTGGGGTAAAATTAATAGCATTTTCAGTACACCACTCTTTTTGAGCTTTTACTGTTTCTATATAAATATTTTTATTTTCAGTTACTCCCCATTTACTTAACCATTCATCATAACCAATATTACCGTAAATCTCATCCATAGCCTCTAAACAATTTGATATTCCTTTAGTATTGTATATTTCAAGCAATTTAGTTGTTACTACAACTCCTTTTGATTCATGATCATTCAGAGGAACATTAAATCGAAGAACGACTTTTACCTTATCTTGATATTTTTCCATAAGAGCATTCACCATTTTATGCACGGGTTTACAATGCCCACAAAAAGGATTGGTAACTATAACAATTTCTAAATTTGACTCTGTATTCCCTAAAACAATCTCCTTTTGTTTAGTGAAAAGTTTCGTGTTTAATTTTGGTGATTTTTGAAGTAAACTATTAAATAAATTGAAGTTTCTTTTAAATTTAACAAACTCAATTTTATCCTTTTTAAGGAGATTTAAATCCGTAAACATTGGCTTTAAATAACTCCATACTAAGTAAACCGATGTAAAACCAATCACTAGTATTGCCCAAGGTTGATAATTAACAATTGTAGTAAATGAAAAATCAAAATAAGGTATAGATATGATTGCCTGCAACCATAACACTCCTACGATAGACAGACATAACAAACACCATTTCTTAACCACTGCATACTGATAGTAAATTGAATAAATGGTTATAGGTAACGCCAATAAGCTTATTAAGTAGGGCTCTTGGAAATGAGGCAATAAAAACAAGCTAGATAGAAAAAGCCCAGAAAAAAACACTAAACTTAAATCACTTAGTTTATGACCTTTTATAATTTCTGCTCCTTTTGAACTTAATACAGCGTCACAATCTTTCTTTTCAGTATTTCCTGAACAAAAAGCGTTTCCGATAGCCGTTTCTTGCCCCTGCTCTTGTTTTAAAATACTATAACTGATAAAAATTCCTAATACAGATAAAGTTAAATGAATCAAAGAATGCCAAGTAATATCTACTTTGACCAAGAAAGCAGATAACGCTACCAAAACTACCCCTAAAAAAACAATATTTTTAGTGCTTCTATTGATAGAAGTTACTGCACTTTCTTCTGTCTTCTCAACAGCAACAATAATACCTGTAAATTTTTTTAGAAATTCTTCTTCAGTAAAAATTTCTTCTTTTTTATTAGCTAAAAAAACCTTGTATTGTGTAGCTTTCTTTAGTCTTTCAACTACCACCAAATCATTACCCTTATCGGTAATTATTTGTGCCAAAAAACAATTGGGCAATTGTTCTAAGGTCTCAGAATTTACTGGTACTTCTGCAGCAACATTTTCTAGATTAAAATGATCTAAAACTCCTGTTACCGCATGTAAACTTGGGTAAGAAGGATGACTCTGAATTTGAAATGATAACTCGTTTTTATCGTACGAGATTTTATTTCTAGACAGCAATCGCTGCACTAGAATAAATAGCGTGTCTTTCATAGCGCGGGGGACGTTTTGAAAATTAATACAATTTACCCAAATATATACATATTTTTACATAATCTCATTATTTGATTCAATTTTTTAAACATTTGTTAACATAGTTTAATTTTATCAACACATATACCATTCAAAAGACTTATTGTTTATTAAATACATATTTATATCTTTAACCAAAAGAAAAAGTATGTTGGTAAAAGTCTATGGATCTGCAGTTTTTGGAGTAGAAGCAACTACAATTACCGTTGAAGTAAATATTGATAAAGGTATTGGATATCATTTAGTAGGGTTACCCGATAATGCTGTAAGAGAAAGTTCTTATCGAATTTCCGCTGCACTTGCTAATAATAATTATAAACTTCCCGGGAAAAAAATCATTATAAATATGGCGCCTGCTGATATCAGAAAAGAAGGCGCCGCGTATGATTTAACCTTAGCAATCGGAATTCTTGCTGCTTCCAATCAAATACAATCAGAAAACATTGAAGACTACATTATTATGGGAGAACTTTCTCTCGATGGAAGCTTACAACCCATAAAAGGTGCATTACCCATAGCTATTAAAGCTCGAGAAGAAGGTTTTAAAAATTTCATCCTTCCTAAAGAAAATGCAAAAGAAGCAGCTATAGTAAATGATGTAAATGTGTATGGAGTAGATAATATTCTGCAAGTCATTAATCATTTTAATGGAAAAGAGATACTAGAACCTACTATTGTAGATACTCGTGCTGAATTTTATAAAAACATAGATTTTCCAGAACATGATTTTGCCGATGTAAAAGGGCAAGAAAGCATTAAGCGTTGCATGGAAATTGCTGCTGCCGGCGGACATAATATTATTTTAATTGGTCCACCAGGAGCAGGAAAAACCATGTTAGCAAAACGCTTACCCTCAATCCTGCCTCCTATGACCTTACATGAAGCTTTAGAAACTACCAAAATTCATTCAGTAGTTGGTAAAGTGAAAAATTCTGGATTAATGTATCAACGTCCTTTCCGTTCACCTCATCATACAATTTCGGATGTCGCATTAGTTGGTGGCGGACAATATCCGCAACCTGGAGAAATTTCGTTAGCTCATAATGGCGTATTGTTTTTAGACGAACTCCCAGAGTTTAAAAGAACGGTTTTAGAAGTGATGCGTCAACCGTTGGAAGACCGAGAAGTTACAATTTCAAGAGCACGATTCACGGTAAACTATCCGAGTAGTTTTATGTTGGTGGCGAGCATGAATCCGAGTCCGTCAGGATATTTTAACGATGGAAATAGTCCGGTTACCTCATCTCCTGCCGAAATGCAACGGTATTTAAGTAAAATATCGGGGCCGTTGTTAGATCGTATCGATATTCATATTGAAGTAACTCCGGTTCCTTTTGAAAAACTTTCCGAAGAAAGAAAAGGAGAGAATAGTGTAGATATTAGAAAACGAGTTACTGAAGCTCGAGAATTACAATCGGAAAGATTTCAAGAGTACGAGAACACACATTATAATGCGCAAATGAACGTTAAACAAATACGGAAGTTTTGCAAACTATCCGAAGAAAGCAAGAATTTATTAAAAAATGCTATGGAAAAACTCAATTTATCAGCACGTGCATACGATAGAATTTTAAAAGTATCTCGTACTATTGCTGATTTAGACAGTTCAAAAAACATTGAACCGAATCATATTGCAGAAGCAATTCAGTACAGAAGTTTAGATAGAGAAGGTTGGTTAAGCTAAAACAATGGATAAACACAATTACTGCCAATTAATTAGTGAAAAAAGTATAGAGCGTAAAACCAGTTGGTTTATGAACGTTTTAGTTTCATTAGACCAATTAGGAAACACACTAGCCAGAGGTAATCCAGATAATACCATATCTGCAAGAATTGGATATTTTATGCACAATGAAAACGGAAATCCAAGTGCGTATTGGGCAATTTTAGAAGGTATTGTTGATTTTACCTTTAAACCTATTGATGGCATCAAACATTGTTTTGTTGCTTATTGTTATGACAAAGAAGAGCAATTTGATGAAGGTCACTTTTTCTCTAAGGTTTTATTGTTTCTATTAGTCATTATTTTTTGCATTCCTCTGCTTATAATTATCAATAGAATTATTGCCTTACTTTTTCCTAAAGCCAAAAACGAATATGAAATAGATGGTGAAAAAGTATCCATAGAAAAAGTAAACACATTCAGGAAAATTCATTGTAATTAACGTTTTATTTAATTTTCTATGTCAATTTTTAATGTATTTTTACCATTCCCAACAAAAAAGTATATAATGAAAAAACTTGTTTATTTATCAATTTTTACCCTTGCAATTGTTTCTTGTAAAAAAAATGACTACGTAACTTTTTCGGGTAAAGTTACCAATCAAAACTCTGATTCATTAGTAGTTTCTAATCCCCAAGTTGGATTCAAAAAAGTAATTAAATTAGACGAAACCGGTGCTTTTAAAGACACCATGAAGGTTGAAAACGGATTTTTCTCTGTCTTTGACGGAAAAGAATATGCTACTGTTTATTTAGAGAATGGTGACAACATCAATATGTCTTTAAACGCTAAAGAATTTGATGAAAGTATTACCTTTACTGGTAAAGGTGCTGAGGAAAGTAACTTTTTAGCAAAATCTGCTTTAAACCAAGAAGCATTTTTTAAAGATCAAACAATGTTTACTTTACCTAAAGAAGAATTTAAAAGTAAAATAGATGCTTTTGTAACTGATTTTAACAGCCGTTTGACTGGAAGTTCTTTAGATACTGCTTTTGTAAGTGCTCAAAAAAGAAATATTGAAGGTTTACAAAAATTTGTAGACAGAAAATATGAAGAAACGAATTATATAGCTACTGTATTAGCAAAAGGAAATGACTCTCCAAAATTTGCTAATTATGAAAATTTTAAAGGAGGAGAAACTTCTTTAGATGATTTAAAAGGTAAATATGTGTATATAGATCTATGGGCTACTTGGTGCCAACCATGTAAAAATGAAATTCCGTTTTTACAAAAAGTTGAAGAGCAGTTTCATGATAAAAATATTGAGTTTGTTAGTATTTCTTTAGACAGTCAAGAAGATTATTTTGAATGGAAAGAAATGGTTGAAGCAAAGAATTTAGGAGGAACTCAACTGTATGCAGGAGACGATAAAACATTTGTTGATGCTTATAAAGTAAGCGGAATTCCACGTTTTATTTTACTAGATGCTGAAGGAAAAATTGTAGATGCAAATGCTCCAAGACCATCAAGTCCTAAATTAGTAGAATTATTGAACACTTTGAGTTTATAAAATTCAAAATAATAGTAAATAAAAAAATCCCTCAACTACGTTGCGGGATTTTTTATTTTTCTTTGTTAAGCAATTTTTCGATTCTATCAAGTCTCTCTTCAACACTTGTAATTTTAACGTCTTTAGTAATATAACTCTGTAACAAACTAACTATTAAACTTAATAAAAAAACTAGCACTATAATATTATGGAGAAAATGAACTATTTGTGAAGTTCTATTATTCGGTTTAAAGCTATCTGTAAATAATATATTAATAGTATATGGAAGGACTTCTTTATAACTCCAAAATTTGTTAGAATTGATAATATTTAATTGAGTAAACCTTTGCTTTTTTAATAGCTTTAGCTCTTCTAGCTTTTTCCTCAATATATCTATTGCTTTTACATTAAACCCACTTTTCAATTCGATTTTTTTATAATCTTCATTTTTGGGATTGATAACTATAAACCTTCCATAAGGATCTTTTGGGGCTTCTCTATATTTCTCATAAAAATACAATGTGCTATTCTTAGTTATTATAAAATTATCAGGCTCATCTTCATCAAAAGTCTCATTATTATCAGACCAATAAATATTGCTCTCTATTAATAATTCAGTTTCAGATTTTAATATGTCCTCTATAATAAATTCCTGATATTCTATATCTTTTATATTATACTCTGACTCTAAACCTTTCAATTTAGCTTCTTTTTCAAGAGAAAGAATCTTATTGTCAATTTCAATACTAGTTGGATCATTATTTATAATTAGAATGTAAATAATTGGAAAAATCACGACATGAATTAAAATGAACAATGAAATCATTTTAAATAATAAGCCATTAACTTTCCTTTTTTTTCCAATTTTCCATAATAAGTAACTTGTATAAAGTAAAATTAGTACAAGAATGATATTAATTATTGTGTTTAACATAACAAACTGATTATACTTATAAATATAAAAAAACCCTCACAATTTATAGTAAGGGCTTTATCTTGATTCTTGACTCTATGAGTCTTAACTCTTAAGATTAGTATCTGTAATATTCAGGCTTAAATGGCCCTTCAACCGTTACACCAATATATTCAGCTTGCTCTTTGTTAAGTTCTGTTAACTCAACACCAATCTTAGCTAAGTGTAATTTCGCTACTTTTTCATCTAAATGCTTTGGCAACATATATACTTTGTTTTCATATTTATCACCATCTTTCCATAACTCAATTTGCGCTAAGGTTTGATTGGTAAATGAGTTAGACATTACAAAACTTGGGTGACCAGTTGCACATCCTAAGTTTACTAAACGTCCTTCTGCTAAAATGATAATATCCTTACCGTTCACAGTGTATTTATCAACTTGAGGTTTAATTTCTACTTTAGACGCTCCGTGGTTGTCATTTAACCAAGCCATTTGAATTTCATTATCAAAGTGACCGATGTTACATACGATAGTTTTATCTTTCATCGCTTCGAAATGCTCTGCACGAACGATATCTTTGTTACCTGTAGTAGTAATTACGATATCAGCATTACCCACAACAGTTTCTAATTTCTTCACTTCAAAACCGTCCATTGCCGCTTGTAAAGCACAAATAGGATCAATTTCAGTAACAGTTACAATAGAACCCGCTCCTTTAAAAGAAGCAGCAGTACCTTTACCAACATCTCCATAACCACAGACTACTACTCTTTTACCTGCTAACATTACATCTGTTGCACGACGAATAGCATCTACTGCAGATTCACGACATCCGTATTTGTTATCAAATTTAGATTTGGTAACCGAATCATTAATATTGATTGCCGGCATTGGTAATGTACCATTCTTAACTCTTTCATATAAACGGTGAACCCCTGTGGTAGTTTCTTCAGAAATACCTTTAACTCCCGGTGCTAACTCTGGATATTTATCTAACACCATATTGGTTAAATCTCCACCATCATCTAAAATCATGTTTAATGGCTTTCTATCTTCACCAAAAAACAACGTTTGTTCAATACACCAATCAAATTCTTCTTCATTCATACCTTTCCAAGCATACACAGGAACTCCAGCAGCAGCAATTGCCGCAGCAGCTTGATCTTGCGTAGAGAAAATATTACAAGAACTCCAGGTAACCTCAGCACCTAAAGCCACTAATGTTTCAATTAAAACCGCTGTTTGAATGGTCATGTGTAAACATCCAGCAATGCGTGCTCCTTTTAAAGGTTGCTCATCTTTGTACTCTTCACGTAAACTCATTAACCCTGGCATTTCTGCTTCTGCCAACTCAATTTCTTTTCTTCCCCAGTCTGCTAAAGAAATATCTTTAACTTTGTAAGGAACGTATGCAGCTGTTTTTGTGCTCATATTTTTTGTATATTTAATTCTATTTTTAGAATTGCAAAATTACGGAATAACTTTTTAATATATGCCTCTTTACAAAACATTAACGGTAAACGATAACACTAAAGCATTGATTTGGAAGATTGAAGAATCTTTTGATGAATTGTCTGACGGAATTTTACTTACCCAAAATAGCACTGATAGAGTAAATTCTATGAAGTCAGAAATACACAGAAGAGGCTTTTTAAGTGTGCGTCATTTACTTAAGGAAGTAGGATATTCTGATGATGATCTTTGGTATGACGAGTACGGAAAACCACATTTAAAAAACGGAAAATACATTTCTATCACACACTCGTTCATCTTTTCTGCTTTAATAGTTTCTGATGAAAAACCGGTAGGAATTGACATTGAAAAGCAACGTGATAAAATTGTAAAAATTGCTCATAAATTCACTCCTATAGAAGAATATAAATCTATTGCCAACCATGATGCATTGGTTAGTAAATTAACTATTGTTTGGGGTGCAAAAGAAAGTTTATACAAAATCTACGGAAAGAAAAAATTGCTGTTTTTACACGACATATATATTGAAGATTTTTCTTTTGAAGACGAGAAAACTACTGGTGAAATTCGATACGCAGGAGAAACATCAGCATATAATGTACACTTCTTAGAAATGGATGGATTTACCTGTGTGTATGCTTTTTAAAAATATAATTATCATTCCCGCTTAGATAGAAACATAATTTCAGCGTAAGCTAATATCATAAAATCTATTTCCTTATTAAAAGATTCCTGCCTGCGCAGGAATGACATTATTAATCTTTGTAACTTTGTTTCTTTTCAATTCAAAAAAACTATGAAAATCTCCGTAGAACTAACCTTAACTCCACTTCAAAACGAATTTGAAGAACCCATCATCAACTTTATTAAAAAATTACGAGCTTCAGGTTTAACTGTGCTCGAAAATCCGTTGAGTACTCAAGTGTACGGTGATTATGATAAAGTAATGCAGCTTTTAACTACCGAAATAAAAGAAGCTTTTGAATTGATTGACAGAGGACTTTTATACATGAAAATTGTAAAATCTGATCGTAGCGATTATGAACCAACTTTTTGATTTTTTCTTCGGTCAATATGCCGAATATGAAACGTTAGATATTTGGCTGGAAATTATAGCGGTAATCTTTGGTTTTTTATCAGTTTGGTATTCAAAACAAAATAAAATTTGGGTTTTCCCTACGGGAATGATTAGCACCGCCATTTTTGTGTATCTACTTTTAAAATGGGAATTGTTGGGCGATATGATGATCAATGGTTACTATTTTATCATGAGTGTATATGGTTGGTATATTTGGACTCGAAAAGTAGATGCAACGCATGTAACACCCATTTCTGAAACTACATACAAAGAAAAAAAACAAAGTGTTTTCATTTTTATAGCAACCCTTGTTTTTGTGTATTTAGTATATACGTTTTTTGATAAGTGGACGAGTTGGACGGCTTATGTAGATACCGTTACCACCGCCATTTTCTTTGTAGGAATGTGGTTGATGGCAAAACGAAAAATAGAAAACTGGATTTACTGGATTATTGGTGACATCATTTCGGTTCCATTGTATTTTTACAAAGGTTTTACCTTTACGAGTTTTCAATATTTAATCTTTACCTTTATAGCAGTAGCTGGATATTTAGCATGGAAAAAACACTTAAACAACAACCCATCAACCTTGTAAAGGTAGTTTTATTTGGGCCTGAAAGCACTGGAAAAACAACACTTTCTGGTCAGTTAGCTCGTCATTACCATACTGTATGGGCTCCTGAATATGCCCGTGAATATTTGCAAGACAAATGGAATAACGAACGTAAAACCTGTGAGCAAAAAGATTTGATTCCGATTGCTGAAGGACAAATGCGATTGGAAAATCAATTGGCTAAAAAAGCAGACAAGTTACTTATTTGTGATACCGATTTGCTAGAAACCAAAGTATATTCTGAAGAATATTATGGCGGATTTGTAGATCCGTTGTTAGACGAAGCTGCCATTGGGAATAGTTACGACATTTACTTTTTAACCTACATAGATACTCCTTGGGAAGCCGATGATTTACGTGACAGACCCGAGCAACGTTTAGAGATGTTCAATGCGTTTGAAAATGCTTTGAAAAAATACAACAGACCTTATGTTTTATTAAAAGGCGATAAGGAAACTCGATTAAAAAAAGCAGTTGGAGTCATTGATAAATTAATTGCTGAGAAAGAAAATTTATACTCGTATTCGGATACGTTAATTGATTTAGATATGCATTTTTTGCATCAAAATACTCCTGATTTCCCTATTGAATAATGAATACCGAACAACTTTATAACGAATTACAATTTAAAGCTGTTAGAAGCTCAGGTGCGGGTGGGCAACATGTAAATAAAGTATCTTCAAAAGTTGAATTATCTTTTTCTATTGATGATTCTCAAGAATTATCAGAAGAAGAAAAATCTCTATTAATTAAAAACTTGCGCAACCGACTTACCAAAGAAAACGTATTGATTTTAACCAGTCAAGAAAGTCGTTCGCAACACAAAAATAAAGAATTGGTTACTCAACGTTTTTTTGAAATCTTAAAACAAGGACTCAAAAAACCTAAAGTTAGAAAAGCAACTAAACCAAGTAAACTGCAACGCCAAAAAAGATTAGACGCAAAAAAACAGCTTTCCGAAAAAAAGGAAAGCCGTAAAAAGTTTAAATATTAAAAAAGTTAAGTATTTCTTTCCAACCAACTATAATAGCTATAATAATTCCCAATATAGCTAGAAGAATAGAATAGAAACCCGTTTTATTTTTCCTTTCAGTTGTATAAGCTTGAGTCTTAATTTTACTGTTGTTATTTACATATACATTTTTTGCACTCTTTATATTTGTGTTATACTTATTTTCTTTTACTTCTTTTTTCATTTCTAGCCAATCATTTATTGTTAATTCTAAATTTTCATAATCAAAATTATCTTTATTTTTAAGTTTTCTGTTCTTAACTATTGAAAGTATTTGATACTTTATATGTTTATAAAAATCTTCTTTTTCACCTGAATAGTAATATAAGTGGTATTCTATATAGCTAGTACACTTATACAATGGACTAAAACACTCCAATAAATTAACAAATGAATTATCAATATAATCATTTATAACCTGAAACTTTTTACTTTCCGAGTACCCTAATTTGTTAGCTGCATATACAATTGAAGGATAAAGGGTTATCTCGAACTCATCCTTTTTTGGATTGACACTTTCATAATCTTTAGTCCACTTTCCTTCAGAAAATAAGTAAAACTCTTCCATCATGATTTCAGCAAAATCACCTTCATTCTTACCATCATAATCTTTTATTGGTAAGTGTACTTTAAAGAAACCATGGTGTTTTATCATTAACTATTTTTTATCTTTTAATTCTAGTTTTCTTAGAATTTATTTCATTTTTTCTAAATATTCTCCCATTTTTTGATGCACAATATGTACCGCTTTTAAAGGTCGTATCATTACTTTTATTTCTTTCAACTTTCCTTCATCGGTAAACTTTACCATATCAACACCTTCTACTGTTATCCCGTCAATTTCGGTTTCAAATTCTAAAACAGCGTTTTCATCATCGGCAACCTCCCTAACATATTTAAAATTATCATTCGCTATAATTTTAGCCGCTGCCATTAAATACATTGTAACCATGAACTTTCCTTCTACAGGAGTCCAAACAACCGGCGAATATAAAACTGCATTATCATCAATAAATTCACCTAAGCTGGATGTATTTCTTGTTTCTACAAACTTATGCCAATTGGCTAATCCTTTAGTTGTACCCATAATTTATAACGGAATATTTCCATGTTTTCTATTCGGTCTTTCTACTTTTTTACCCTCTAACATTGCAAAAGCTTTGATTAACTTTCTACGTGTTTCTTGTGGTAAAATTACCTCATCTACAAATCCACGTTCAGCAGCTGTATATGGATTGGCAAATAACTCAGCATACTCAGCTTCTTTCTCTGCTAATTTAGCTTCATGATCTTCTGCTTCGGCAATTTCCTTTTTAAAGATAATTTCACTAGCTCCCTTTGCTCCCATTACTGCAATTTCTGCAGATGGCCACGCAAAGTTCATATCAGCTCCAATATGTTTTGAATTCATTACATCATAGGCTCCACCATAGGCTTTACGTGTAATTACACTCACTCTTGGTACCGTAGCTTCACTTAACGCGTACAGTAATTTTGCTCCGTTGGTAATAATAGCATTCCATTCCTGATCAGTTCCCGGTAAAAATCCAGGTACATCAACCAACACTAATAACGGAATATTAAAACAATCGCAAAAACGAGTAAAACGCGCTGCTTTTTTAGAACTGTTTACATCTAAACAACCTGCTAAACTCATTGGTTGATTTGCTACAATCCCTACACTTCTTCCTCCTAAACGAGCAAAACCAACTACAATATTATCTGCATAATCTTTATGAATTTCAAAGAAAGAATCAACATCTGCTATTCCGTTGATTACCTCACGCATATCATAAGGTTTGTTAGCATTATCAGGAACAATCGAAGCTAATTCTTCACGGAATTCATCTCCTAATTCAAATGGTAACTTTTGTGTTGTTTCTTGATTGTTCTGTGGCATATAACTCAACAATGTTTTGATTTCTTCTAAACATTGAACATCATTAGCTGCAGTTAAATGGGTAACTCCCGATTTTGTTGAGTGCGTACTTGCACCACCTAATTCTTCTGAAGTTACTTCTTCATTGGTAACCGTTTTAACCACATTGGGTCCGGTAACAAACATGTAACTCGAATTCTCAACCATAATGGTGAAATCTGTCATTGCTGGTGAATATACCGCTCCACCAGCACAAGGCCCCATAATAGCTGATATTTGCGGAATAACTCCAGATGCTTGTACATTTCTATAGAAAATATCAGCATACCCACCTAACGAACGAACACCTTCTTGAATACGTGCTCCACCAGAATCATTCAATCCGATTAACGGCGCCCCAACTTTTACGGCTAAATCCATGATCTTACAGATCTTCTCCGCATGCGTTTCTGAAAGAGAACCTCCAAAAACGGTGAAATCTTGCGCAAAAACATACACTAAACGACCGTTCACTGTTCCGTAACCTGTTACCACACCATCACCATAAAACTTCTGTTTATCCATTCCAAAATCGGTAGTACGATGGGTAACTAAAATACCTACCTCTTCAAACGAACCTTCATCTAATAAATAATCAATACGCTCACGAGCAGTTAATTTTCCTTTACTATGATGTTTATCAATACGCTTTTGTCCGCCACCTAATTTGGCTTCTGCTATTTTCTCTTGTAATTGTTCTATTTTAGATTTCATGTGTATTCTTTTTGGGCGTTCCTTTAGGTCGGGCTTTACGCTATATCTTTTTTTGAGTCATTACGAAACAAATTATTATTTGCTGTGGCAATCTCTTAAATTTATGAGATTACTTCGTTTCACTCGTAATGACGATTTCTTAAAAACCAAAAAAAGGATGCCGCTTCAATCCCTAACGCAAATTATGTCTTAACAAGTTTTTAAAATTTGTTGTTCTTTTAAATAGTGTTGCAAGGCAACTTTAGCAGCTATTTCTGCTTCTTTTTTATAGGTAGTTTCTAAGATCTCTGGCGAATAATATTTCTTAACGAAATGTGTATCAAAATCACCTGAAGTAAACGCTTCATGTTCACACACAAACTTACCAAAAGGTAAGGTGGTTTCTATTCCTTTTACCTTATAATTGCTGATGGCTTGCTTCATTAATTCAATAGCTTCTTCACGAGTTTTTCCGTAGGTAATCAGTTTTGAGATCATCGGGTCATAATAAATAGGAATTTCCATTCCTTCTTCAAAACCATCATCTACTCTAATATTTTCTCCTTTTGGTGGTTGATACGTTTCTAACATACCTATACTTGGTGTAAATCCGTCTAACGGATCTTCAGCATACACACGTAATTCTAAAGCGTGACCCTTAATTTTCAAGTCCTCTTGCGTAAATGATAACGCTTCACCTCTAGCAATTTTTATTTGCTCTTCTACTAAATCAACACCTGTAATTAATTCAGTTACCGGATGTTCAACTTGTAAACGTGTATTCATTTCTAAGAAATAGAAATTCTTGTTTTCATCTAACAAAAACTCAACAGTTCCAGCACCCAAATAATCGCAAGCTTTGGCAACTCTTACTGCTGCTTCTCCCATTTTTTCACGGATTTCAGGTGTCAGAACACTTGACGGAGCTTCTTCAACTACTTTTTGATGACGTCTTTGTACCGAACACTCACGCTCAAATAAATGAATTACATTTCCGTGGCTATCTGCCAATACCTGAATTTCAATATGACGTGGTGAACCCACATATTTTTCAATAAATACAGATCCGTCACCGAAAGCTGATTCAGCTTCTGAAATAGCACGCTGCATCTGCTCTTTGATTTCTTCTGCTTTATAAACTACACGCATTCCTTTTCCACCTCCACCAGCAGATGCTTTGATTAAAATTGGATATCCAATTTCATCAGCTACTTTTGCTGCATATGCCACATCAGTAACTGCTTCATCAATACCAGGAACCATTGGAATGTTATAAGCTTTCACTGCATCTTTTGCTGCTAACTTACTTCCCATTACCTTGATTGCATATGATTTTGGACCAATAAACGTGATACCACTTTTAGCCACAGCTTCTCCAAAAGCTGCATTTTCACTTAAAAATCCATATCCTGGATGAATACCATCTACCGATAACGATTTCGCAACTTCAATAATTTTATCGCCTAATAAATACGATTGATTTGACGGTGCTGGTCCAATACAAACTGCTTCATCCGCAAATTTTACATGCGGTGCATTTCTATCAGCTTCAGAAAAAACTGCCACCGTTTTTATTCCCATTTTTTTAGCAGAACGCATTACTCGTAATGCTATTTCTCCTCTATTTGCTACTAATATTTTTTTCATTTTCAGATTGTCATTCCCGCGCAGGCGAGAATCTGTTTTTATATTTTAATGAGATTCCGCATCAAGTGCGGAATGACAGTTAGGGTTTTATTCCATTTCGATTAACACTGTATTCTTCTCTACTTTATCTCCCGATTGCACAGCGATAGATTTGATAACTCCAGCACGTGGTGCGGTTAACGTATTTTCCATTTTCATGGCTTCTAATACTAAAATACCGTCTCCTTCAGCTACTTCCTGACCTACTTCTACATCTACAGAAACAATAAGCCCCGGCATTGGTGCTTTAATATCGTTTTCTTTTTTTGCTGAGGTAGCTTCTAAACCTAGTTCACTAATTAACATATCTAATTCATTCGCAATTTTAATAGTATACGAATTACCATTTACCTGGACAGTGTATGCTTTTTTATTAAAATCAGCTTGAAGAATTTCAGCTTTATACGATTGATTATTCTCTAGAATATGAAAATTTTCAGAAGAGTTTTTTACATAATTCAACGACTCAATTTCAGCAATATCAAAGTCAAAATCATATAAGTTATTAACCTTTGTTTTAAAAGATTTTTTCATAAGTTATTAATATTTCGACTACTAAAATATCAAAAATATTATTGCTATTTAAGTATTGTTAGTTTAAAAATTGCTGTAAATTTGCGCCGTTCTCTTAAAGGGGTGCCTTTATTGAATTATGAATGAACAATTATGAATTTGAAGTTTTTAATAATTCGTAATTTAAAATTTGTAATCCATAATTAAATTCAGGCTGAGATCATACCCAATGAACCTAGAACAGGTAATGCTGTTTAGGGAAATGAACGTTAAGTTAGCGTGCAATACCGTTAATTTATCGAACTATTAATTATTCAAAAAACAACCGAATAATTGCCTCTTTTTATTCATTTTATTTATTTAAATGAATGTAAATTTAATCTGTAAAAAAGTGAAGATCTTAGTACCTTTTTTACTATTGTTTGTCTCTTTATCTACACAAGCACAATCCGTCATTTTATCTGGTAAGGTAGTTAATGCTAATCAAGAACATTTGGTAGGAGCTACCATTATGATTTCTGAACTTCAAAAAGGAACTTCAACTGATTTTGAAGGGAATTTTAAATTGGAAGTTCCGAAAGGTAGCCATACACTTAAAGTTTCGTACGTAGGTTATGATTCTGTGGAAAAATTAGTTTCTACTGAAAATGGTTTTATAACCATTCAATTAGCCTCTCAAGAAAATGTATTGGACGAAGTATTAGTTTCTGCTATTCGTGTTAGTGCCGATGCTCCGGTTACTCACTCTAACCTAACTAAAAAAGAAATTTCAAAACGTAATTTAGGGCAGGACATTCCTATTTTAATGAATTATTTACCGTCGGTAGTTACTACTTCTGATGCTGGGGCTGGTGTAGGGTATACCGGTATTCGTGTTCGTGGTTCAGATGCTACTCGTGTAAATGTTACTATTAACGGTATTCCTTACAATGACTCTGAAAGTCATGGTACCTTTTGGGTAAATATGCCAGATTTTGCATCTTCTACACAAAGTATTCAGTTGCAACGTGGTGTGGGAACTTCTACCAATGGCGCAGGAGCCTTTGGAGCAAGCTTAAATGTATTGACAGATGCAGATTCTAATGAATCTTTTGCTGAAGTTTCTACTTCTTTAGGCTCGTTTAATACCCAAAAGTATACCGTAAAAGCAGGAACTGGTAAATTGAATGACCATATCAAGTTTACCGGAAGATTATCTAAAATAACTTCTGATGGTTATATAGACAGAGCTTCTTCTGACCTAAAGTCATATTTTTTACAAGGAAGTTATACTGATAAAAACACGTTAATTAAAGCTTTGGCTTTTGGCGGGCATGAAATTACGTATCAGTCTTGGAACGGTTCTACTCAATTTGAAATTGATACTTACGGAAGAACTTTTAACTCAGCAGGAGCTTTATACGATGCTGACTGGAATGTAACTGGCTATTATGATAACGAAGTGGATAATTACAAGCAAGATCATTATCAGTTACATTGGAATCAAAAGTACACAAATAACTGGTCTTCAAATATAGCTTTGCATTACACGTACGGTCGTGGATTCTATGAGCAGTACAAACAAGAAGCTGATTTTGCTGACTATAACTTAACTCCTATCACCATTGGTGGAGAAACCATTAACACTACAGATCTTATCAGAAGAAAATGGTTAGACAATGATTTTTATGGTATAACTTATAACTTAAATTATAAAGATAATGAATGGGATGTCTTTTTAGGCGGTGCTTGGAATAAATATGAAGGCGATCATTTTGGAGAAATAATTTGGGCAAGATATGCTTCTGATAGTGAATTACGAGAGCAATATTACTCAGATTATGGAAATAAAGAAGATTATAACTTGTTTATAAAAGCCACTTATAAATTGAATGAGCGAATCTCTTTATTTGCAGATCTTCAGAACAGAAATGTAAATTATAAAGCTAATGGAGTTCAGGAAAATATTGTAAATGATACTTTTAATTTTTTCAATCCAAAGGCGGGTATTAATTATATTGTTAATGATTATAACAGCTTATATTTTTCATATGCAAGAGCACATAGAGAGCCTAACCGTACTGATTATGAAAACGGAAATCCGAGACCTGAAAAATTAGACGATTTAGAATTAGGATGGCGATTAAATACATCTAAACTTAAAATAAACACCAATGTTTATTATATGTTTTATACCGATCAGTTAGCATTAACCGGTGAAATTGATGATGTAGGTTCTCCTATAAGAGCAAATGTTGGAGAGAGCTATCGTTTAGGTTTGGAAGTGGACGCTGCTATTACTATAAATGATTATTTACAAATTAGACCCAACATTACTTTAAGCCAAAATAAAAACATTGATTTTAAAGAAACTGATGGAACGATTGTTACCGATTTAGGTGATACAGATATTTCTTATTCACCAAATATAGTTGCTGGTAATGCTATTGTTGTGAGTCCAACAGAAAACTTAAATGTAACATTCCTTTCAAAATATGTTGGGTCTCAATTTATGACCAATATTGAAATGTCAGCATCTAAGTTAGATAGTTATTTTGTAAATGATTTAAACATCAACTATTCAATTCATTCTAAAAAAGTATTTAAAGAACTTATTTTATCTGGATTAGTAAATAATATTTTTGATGAAGAATATAGCTCTAACGGATATATGTGGGGAACAACTCCGTATTTATACAGACAAGCCGGAATTAACTTTTTAGTAGGAGCTACTTTTAAATTTTAAATGGGAAAATGCTAGAAAAAGAAAAACCTCGCTACCAAAGTTTTGGTAGCGAGGCTTTTTTTATGTACTAAATTTAGTTTGATACTTACATTCAAAAACGATAAATTCGCTGTCGGTGACTATAGTTCTTTAAAACAAAACCGTAGTCTTTAATTGTTTGTATTAATTAAAAAAAACTATGAATTATATAAAATTATTATTATTTACCTTACTTTTTAGTTCTTGTGCTTCCACTGTAGATTTAAGTAAAATTGACTGGAATGATAATTACAAAATAACTTTGAAAAGTGCAGATATTGGTAAAAATTATTTTGATTGTAATTGTCTTCTTTTTGGAAAAAGTAAAGAAACAGCTGATACTTTTTATCAAATACAACTTGTTGTTAAGGTTGAGGATTTAAAAAAAAATGGAGTTTTAGATTTCAATAATTTTTCTTTGATTGACATTAAAAATAATACAAGGCACAGAGCACAATTCGCTACTTATAATACTGCTTTTTCAGCATATAGTACTAAAATAATTAGACTAGAAGATTTGAAGGGAGAAGATTTATTTTTAAAATATACAATACAAGATTATAAAAACTTTGATCACTTGTATATAGAACCTAATAATACTTTGACAGGCTTATCTAAAAGGTCATTTCATACAAGATTTGTGAAAAATCTAGTCCAAGATTTAGGAAGAAATATTGTGAAAAATAAGATTTTTAAATTAGATTTTTATACAAAACAAAAAGATGAAGGACAATTTATTTTGTACTATAAAGACAACAAAATAAAAGAGTTTAAAGCAACTAAAGAAATAAAAAAGTTCAAAAATGACTAAACTAGAATTATTTTACAAAAAAAGGAGAAAACAATAATTACACTATTCTTATTAGGAGTTATCGTATCTTATTTATTAGCCATTGAGAAAATTAAACTCTAATCTAATAACAAAAAATCCCGAGTTTACTACTCGGGATTTTTTTATTCTTCTTTAGTTACTCTACCAACAGCGCAACTCACAAACGATTTTGCTTTATGCAGCACCGTGTTTTTATCTCCCACCACTGGGTAGCCTAACTTTGATAATTTTTCTTTTATTTCTTCAGAAATATCTTGACTTACTTCTACAGAAACTAACGAGTTTTCAACATCAACCATTGTTTCTGTTACTCCATCTAAATCTAACATTCCTTTTTTAATGGTTGACGCACAACCACCACACTTAAGGTTTTCTATGTAAAATTCTGCTTTCATTATTTACTATTTTCTTCTTTCCAATGGTTGTAACCACCCAACACATTATACACTTTATAGCCTTCATTTAACAATTTTTCTGATGCTTGAAGGCTTCTCCCTCCAGATTTACAATAAACATACACTGGTTTGTCTTTAGAAAGTTGCGAAGTAGCATCACTTACAAAATTATCATCATAATAATTTACTTTTAAAGCACCATCTATAGTTCCTTGCTCCCACTCTTCTGGAGTGCGAACATCTAACAACTGAATGTTGTTTTCTGCTAATTCAGTTTTAAGATCACTTACAGTAATATTTACTATTTCTTTAGATGTTTGTTTGCATGAAATAAAAAACACCATTAAAACCGGAATTAAAAATTTTAATTTCATAATTAGTTATTTTAAGGTTGATGGACATACAGGTACTGTCCTGTTTATTTCTGTGTTTTTAATTGCTCCATAACCTCCAGCAACGTCAATTACATTGTGAAACCCTCTGGCTTTTAAAATTGATGCTGCAATTACGGAACGGTATCCTCCTGCACAGTGAATGTAGAAATCTTTATCCGTAGGAAATTCTTTTATATGATCGTTTAAATAATCTAACGGAGTGCTTTTAGCATCTACAATATGTTCACTGGCGTATTCTCCTGGTCTACGTGCATCAAAAACTGGTTTATTATTATTAATTGCTTCTTCTAAATCTTTAGCAGAAACAGAACGCAAAGTATCTATTTCTTTTCCTGCTTTTTTCCAAGATTCAAAACTTCCTTTTAAATATCCTAAAACATTATCAAAACCAACTCTTGATAAACGTGTTACTGTTTCTTCTTCTTTTCCCTCTGGAATTACTAATAGAATAGGTTGATTAATATCTTTTACTAAAGCCCCAACCCATGGTGCAAAGGTCCCGCCTAAACCAATAAAAATTGACTGTGGAATAAATCCTTTTATAAATTCTGATTGATGGCGCACATCTATAATTAAAGCATCGTTATCATTTGCTATACGCTCAAAATCTTCTACAGATAATTCCTGAGTTCCTTTTTCTAATACTTTATCGATAGAAGTATATCCTTCTTTATTTAATTTAACATTTAAAGGAAAATACTCTGGTGGTGGTAACAACCCATCAGTAACTTCTTTAACAAACTCTTCTTTGGTCATGTTTTTACGAAGTGCATAGTTTGTTTTCTTTTGCTCTCCTATAGTACCCACAGTTTCCTTACTTAGATTTTTACCACATGCTGAACCAGCTCCATGAGCAGGATAAACAATAACATCATCGGCTAATGGCATTATTTTAGTGCGTAAACTATCGTATAAAAAACCTGCTAAATCATCTTGTGTAACATCTCCTTTTTGGGCTAAATCTGGACGACCAACATCTCCTAAAAATAATGTATCTCCACTAAAAATAGCATGATCTTTATCATTTTTATCTTTTAAAAGGTATGTGGTACTTTCCATTGTATGTCCTGGAGTATGTAGAGCAGTAATGGTTATATCTCCTAATTTAAAAACTTCACCATCTTTAGCTATATGAGCGTCAAAACCGGTTTTTGCAGTGGGACCGTATATAATTTTAGCTCCTGTTTTTTCTGCTAATGTTACGTGACCGCTTACAAAATCTGCATGAAAGTGAGTTTCAAAAATGTATTTGATGGTTGCACCCTCTTTAGCTGCTCTATCAATATATGGCTGCACTTCACGTAACGGATCAATAATAGCTACTTCTCCGTTACTTTCAACATAATATGCACCTTGAGCCAAACAACCTGTATAAATTTGTTCTATATTCATATTTGTAATTTTATTGATACGCTTGATGTATGTATTGAGCGTATTTCCTTTGAGTTTCATTGTCTCCTGTTTTGTAAAATTTTACAGCGTCGTTAGCACGCATAAAAAAATGATTAATATCAATGATTTCTAATAATCCACCTCTAAACAAAGCATCTCTTACCGGACCTTTTATTCCTGCTAAATAAAAAGTAACTCCTTTCTTTTTAAAGTATTTAATTCTGTCTTTTAACATTTCAACTCCGGTACTGTCTACTCTATTAATGCTTTCTCCATCTAAAACTATTAATTTTAGTGCGGTTCCTTTTTCTTTTGTCATCTCATCTAACTTATCTCTAAAGTAATTAGCATTGGCATAAAATAGCTGAGCATCAAAACGAAAAACAAGGACATCTTTTTCTAAGATTACTTCTTTAAATCGAGCTTTATTTTTATAAAAATCAGATTCTGGCACTTTACCTAACTCTGCTACATAAGGTCTCGAAGTTCTATAAATTAATACAATAATTGATAACCCTACACCTATTAAAATACCATATTCAATACCAAAAATTAAGGTTGAAAAAAAAGTAGCTACCAATAACCAAAAGTCTAAATTATTGGCTTTCCATAAAAATTTAGCTTCTGAAAAGTTGATTAAATTAAAAACTGCAACTACAATAATAGCTGCTAAAACTGTTTTAGGTAGGTAATAAAAAACAGGAGTTAAAAACAATAGTGTAATCATTACTATTATGGCAGATACTATTGCTGACACACCTGTGGTTCCTCCTGACTCTGCATTAATAGCTGATCTTGAAAAACTGGAAGCTGAGGGATAAGATTTAAATAAACTTCCTAATAAATTGCTCAATCCTAACGCTATTAGTTCTTGATTAGGTTCTACTCTATAATCATCTTGTTTTGCTTCTAAGGTTTTTCCTATAGATATGGTTTCTAAATATCCTACCATAACTAAGGTAAAGGCAATGGGTAGTAATTCTTTTATTTGTGCAATATCTAGTTCTGGGAAATAAAGAGTCGGTAACCCAGAAGGTATGTTTTTTACAATGGCAACATCTGTTAAACTGTTACCAAAAAAATGCATCGTTGCTATACCCAGAACCACCACTATTAACGCACTCGGTATTTTTTTATTAATTTTTCTAAAAACAATAATAATTATACAAGCGGCTGTACCTATTATGGTTGTATGGGTATTGAATTGTGGTAATTTATGAAAGACATCTGAAAGTAATATATAAATTTGATCGCTTTGAAGAAACTCTACTCCTAATAAATTTCTAAATTGATTTAGCCCAATAGTTAAAGCTACTGCAGAGGTAAAACCTGTAATTACGGGTCTTGATAAAAAATTAACAATAAAACCTAATCTAAAAATTCCCATTAAAAATTGAATTATACCTACTACTAAAGCTAGTAATATGGCTATGGATATATAACTTTCAGAACCTGCTAATGCTAAAGTAGAAACTCCTGTAGCTACAATTAAAGAATCCATGGCTACCGGACCAATAGCTACCTGCCTTGAGGTACCAAAAATTGCATACACTATTTGAGGAACCAGTGCACTATACAGCCCATAAATTGGCGGCAATCCAGCAATTAAAGCATAAGCTATGCCTTGTGGTATTAAAATAATAGCCACAGTTATACCCGCAAAAATATCTCCTTTTAATTGTGATGTTTTATAATGCGGTAACCAGTCTGCAATGGGTATGATTTTCTTTATATCCACTAAAATAATTCTCTTTGTGAGCTTCCTTTTATTCTTCCTAAATGTTTATATGCTAAATCGGTAACCTCTCTTCCTCTGGGTGTACGCATTATAAATCCTTGTTGAATTAAAAAAGGTTCATAAACCTCTTCTATAGTTTCAGCATTTTCTGCAACCGCAGTTGCTAAGGTTGAAATTCCTACCGGACCTCCTTTAAACTTATCTATAATAGTTGATAAGATTTTATTATCCATTTCATCTAATCCATGTGCATCTACGTTAAGCGCTTTTAGGGCATATTTTGCAATTTCTATGGTAATTGTACCATCACCTTTAATTTGTGCAAAATCACGCACTCTACGCAATAGTGCGTTAGCAATACGTGGTGTTCCTCTACTTCTACCCGCTATTTCTATAGCGGCTTCCATAGAAATAGGTACTCCTAATATGTGAGAGCTTCTTTGAATAATACTTGTTAATAATTCAGTTGAATAGTAATGTAAACGACTACTAATACCAAATCTTGCTCTCATTGGTGCTGTTAGTAAACCTGAGCGTGTTGTAGCTCCTACCAATGTAAACGGCTCTAAATTTATTTGAACAGTGCGTGCGTTTGGCCCTGTTTCAATCATAATGTCTATTTTATAGTCTTCCATAGCTGAATACAGATATTCTTCAACTATAGGGCTTAAACGGTGGATTTCATCTATAAATAAGACATCTCTTTCATCTAAATTTGTCAATAATCCTGCTAAATCACCTGGTTTATCTAATACAGGCCCTGAGGTAACTTTAATTCCCACACCTAGTTCATTAGCCAAAATATGTGCAAGAGTTGTTTTTCCTAATCCTGGAGGGCCATGAAACAATGTATGATCTAGAGCTTCATCTCTCAAATTAGCTGCTTCTACAAAAATTTTAAGATTTTCTAATGCTTGTTCTTGACCCGTAAAATCATCAAAAGATAAGGGTCTTAATTTTTTTTCTACATCAATCTCATCCTTTGAAAAATGTTCTTTATCAGGATTTAAATTTTCGTTCATAGGTGCAAATATACTTTAAATGATAAGCTGTATATGTAATAATTGTTACTCAACTTTTAGGATTAAAGCTAAGATACTTATAAGAATTTAAATAGTATGGTTTAGCTATTAAATAAGTTATTGTTTAAGGAATCTTTAGTACAAAAAAAATGCCTTTCTAATGAAAGGCATTTTTTGTCTATTTTTTTGTTTATGAAGGTTGCTCTCCATCCTTTAATGGAATAGTTTGTAAAACAAAATCTTGTCCGTGAATGTAGTTACCTTTTTCATCAGTTTTACTGTAGTCATAAGCCCAACGGTAAACGTGTGGGATTTGCCCTGGCCAGTTCCCGTGGATATGTTCTACAGGTGTAGTCCACTCTAAGGTATTAGATTTCCATGGGTTCTTTTCGGCAGTCTTTCCTCTATAAATTGATATGAAGAAGTTTGCTAAGAAAATTAACTGTGCTAAACCACCAATAATTGCCATAACAGTCATAAATACGTTAATATCTGCTAAATCATCAAACATTGGAAAGTTTGTGTTTGTATAGTAACGACGTGGTAAACCAGCTAATCCAATAAAGTGCATTGGGAAAAATACTCCGTATGCAGAAATTATTGTAATCCAGAAATGCCAATAACCTAATGTTTTGTTCATCATTTTACCATACATTTTTGGGAACCAGTGGTACACACCAGCAAACATACCAAATAATGCAGATACACCCATTACTAAGTGGAAGTGTGCTACTACAAAATACGTATCATGAACGTTAATATCTAATGCAGAGTCTCCTAATACTAGTCCTGTTAAACCTCCAGTTACGAAGGTAGAAACTAATCCGATTGAGAATAACATAGCTGGGTTCATTTGTAAATTACCTTTCCATAATGTAGTTACGTAGTTAAACGCTTTTACTGCCGATGGAATTGCAATTAATACTGTTGTAAATGTAAATACTGATCCTAAGAATGGGTTCATACCTGATACGAACATGTGGTGACCCCATACAATTGTTGATAAGAATGCAATACCTAAAATAGAACCGATCATGGCACGGTAACCAAAGATAGGTTTACGAGCATTAGTTGAAATTACTTCTGATGAAATACCTAATGCTGGTAATAAAATAATATATACCTCTGGGTGACCTAAGAACCAGAATAAATGTTCAAATAATACAGGTGATCCTCCTTGATAATGTAAAACTTCTCCTGAAATAAAAATGTCTGATAAGTAGAATGATGTTCCAAAGCTTCTATCAAAGATTAATAATAAAGCTGCAGATAATAATACAGGGAATGATACTACACCAATTACTGCTGTAATAAAGAATGCCCAAATAGTTAATGGCAATCTTGTCATTTTCATTCCTTTTGTACGTAAGTTTAATACTGTTACGATATAGTTTAATGAACCAATTAATGACGAAGCAATAAATATAGCCATAGAAACTAACCATAAAGTCATACCTGCTCCAGAACCTGGAATAGCTTGTGGTAATGCCGATAATGGAGGGTAAATTGTCCATCCTGCAGATGCTGGTCCTGCTTCAACAAATAAAGAAGCAACCATAATAATTGATGATAAGAAAAATAACCAATAAGATACCATATTCATAAACCCAGAAGCCATATCTCTAGCTCCAATTTGCAATGGTATTAATAGGTTTGAGAATGTACCACTTAATCCGGCAGTTAATACAAAGAATACCATAATTGTACCATGAATTGTTACCAATGCTAAGTACATATCTGGGTTCATAACGCCATCTATTTGATGAGAACCTAAAAATGCTTCAATAATTGAAAACGACTTTTCTGGCCATGCGATTTGCAAACGAAACAACATTGACATGAATACCCCAATAATTCCCATAAACATTCCTGTAATAAGAAATTGTTTTGAAATCATTTTATGATCGGTACTGAAAATGTACTTGGTTACAAATGTTTCTTTGTGATGATGATCTGACATAATCTATCTCTTTATAACTTTTTAAAAATACCTTATTTAATAACTTGAGCTAATGTTTTTTGCTCTCCTAACCATTTGTTATACTCCTCTTCTTCTACAACAGTAATTTTCATTTGCATATTGTAATGAGATGCTCCACAAATTTTATTACATAATAATAAATAGTCAAACACATAAGGTTCTTCTCCTTTAGCTTGTCTAATTTTATTAATTCCTTTAGCTTTTGCAATTACTTCTGAACTTTGACGCATTTCTTCTGTAGTATACTTAGGTGTAAAACCAAATTGAGTAACCATACCAGGCACACAGTTCATTTGCGCTCTAAAGTGAGGCATATATGCAGAGTGTAAAACATCTTGAGAGCGGAACTTAAATAATACTTTTTTACCTTTTGGCAAGTATAATTCAGTTACTTGCTTGTCATCTTGAGCTTTAGGATCACTCATATCAACCCCCATGGTATTAATACCTTTAATAAAGTTAACATTACCTAGTCCTAACTCATTGTCTGAACCTGCATAACGAGCATCCCAACGGAATTGTTGAGAATAAACCTCTATAATGATTGGATCTTCATCTTCTCCTATATTCATAACATTGTTCCATGCCCATAAGCCATAACCTATTAAACATACAATGGTAAATGCAGGAATTGATGTCCATAACAATTCTAATTTATGACTATCTGCATAGAATAAGGCTTTTCTATTTTTATTTCCTCTGTATTTATATGAAAAATAAAAAATGATGAATTGCATTGCAAACTGTACAATACCTATCAACCAGAAAGTAATGTTAAACAAACGATCATCATGTTCTCCTTCTATAGAAGCACTTTCTGGTAACATGATAACATTCATTGCAATTAAACAGTAAATCATCATTGCATATAAGAATACTAAGAATCCTAATGCTATTTTACCTTGTGTATCATTGTCTTTATCGTTTGCAATTACTTCACGTAAATTCATTACGCGGGTAATTTGCCAAAAACTTACTCCTAGTGCAACTGCAATAAAAATGTAAAATAAAGCGAGCATATTATCTAAACTATTATTGTTTTATATTTTCTTTTTAGTGGTGTGAATTTTCTTCACCTCTGTGTTCTATATTGTAATAGTGATGAGTTTCACTTTCATGTACAAATGGATTTCCTTTTGCTAACGGATTTGCTTTTTCAAAAGCGCTAAAAGTAGCATAAATGAATACTCCTGCAAAGAAGAACAATCCACCTAATTCACCTAAACCGAATCCCCAGTTAGTACCCACAGTACCTGGCATAATCATTACAAATAAATCAATATAATGACCAATTAAGATTACTGTTCCTCCTAAAATTACAAACCAAGGTATACTCTTAAAGTCACTATTAATTAATAATAATACCGGGAATATAAAGTTTAATACAACCATACCTAAGAATGGTAACTTATATTCATTAAAACGTTGTAAGAAATAAGTAGTTTCTTCTGGCATATCTGCATACCAAATTAACATGAATTGAGCAAACCATAAATATGTCCAGAATACAGAGAAACCAAACATAAATTTAGCTAAATCATGAATATGGCTATCATTAACAAATGGTAGTTGACCTTTAGAACGCAGGTAAATAGTTACCATAGCAATTACAGTAAGTGCACATACTAAGAAAGTAGCTAATACATACCATCCGAACAAAGTAGAGAACCAGTGTGGATCAATACTCATAATCCAGTCCCAAGAAGCCATAGATTCAGTTAACATAAAGAATACAACAAAAATTACTGACATGTTGTAGTTTTTCTTATGTAATTTTAAATCTCCATTATCTTGTTCTATAGATCCTTTTCTAATTAAGAAACGATAAGCATTCCATCCTGCTAAATAGATAATTCCTCTAATTAACCAACCTGGAGTGTTTAACCACCAACTTTTACCATCTACTATAGGATCATAATTAGGACTTGTTGGATCAACAACTCCTTCTGCCATCCATGGAAATAAATGGTTCATGTGCATAAAAGTTAGTACTAAAAATAATAACATAGCAACACTTACATAGTGTAAGTTAGCTGTTATTGCTTCCATTACTCTAAACAACACTACAGACCATCCTGCTTGTGCTAATCTTTGAGCTGCATAAAAAGCCAATACTAGTAAAGTTATACCTAAAAAGAATAACATTGCTACATAAATAGCAGACCAAGGTCTGTTTTGCATTTGATGTAATGCGTGTTCTGCATGTGCATCTCCATGATCTTCACCATGAGCACCTGCATGAGTTTCTTCTTTGTGTTCTTGAACAGCAGCAGTATGCGCTTCAACAGCGTGGTCTACTTGTTCTTTAGCTTCTTCAACGTGAGTTTTAACTGAATCAGCAACATGCTCTACATGTTCAACAACTTCTTCAGTATGTGTAGCTGCTTCTGAATGGGCTTCTTCAACTTCTTCTACGGCATGAGTAGTTTCTTCATGCTTTTCTTCTTTAACAGGAGCTGCATGAGTAGCATCTGAAGTATGAGCCTCTCCATGACCAGCACCATGATGACTATCATGCTGTTTTGCTAATATCTCTTTTGCTTCTTCAATAGTTTTAGGTGCAGATAAGAAACTATAAGCAGTTCCTAACAGTCCTAAAGCCATTAAAATAATAGCAACCATTTTTAATTTTCCTGAAAACTGGTACATATCTTAGTATCTATAGACTTTGATTATAATTCGCTTTTTAATTTTTCTACGTATTGTACAACTTTCCAACGTTCATTGTAAGTAAGTTGAGACGCATGAGATCCCATTAAGTTTCTACCATACATAATAACATGGTAAATACTTCCTTCTGTAATCTCTCTATCCTTATAATTTGGAATACCGTTAAACTTATCTCTTTGAGTTAAGATACCGTTTCCGTCTCCTTTTGTACCATGGCAAACAGCACAATAGATGTCATATAATTCTTTTCCTTTTGCTAAGTTCTCTTCCGTTACCTCTAATGGATTTTTTAACTCAGCTTTGGCTTTTTCATACCCTTCATTTGAATTAGGTATATCGTAAGCTACATCACCTTTTCTGCTAACAGTACCAGCAACTGGTAATCTGTTTACAGCTACTCCTCCGGCAGAGTTAACTCCGTTAGCATCATACGGCACAGATACATACATATCTGGCATATATTGTAATTGTGGTGTACGCTTGTTGTTACACGATGCAAAGCTTGCAACTACGACTAAAGCGATAATTATTTTTAAACTCTTCATATCTCTTAGTGCTTATCTACTACGTTAATTTCTACAGCGCCTGTTGTTTCTAACAAAGCTTTTAATTCGTCTTCATTACCGTGAACTGGAATTTCCATTAAGAAATGATCATCTGTTGTTCTTGGATCTGGATTTTCAGCATCTTTAAATGGCCATAATTTACTACGCATGTAAAATGTAATTACCATTAAGTGCGCTGCAAAAAATACTGTTAATTCGAATAAAATAGGAACAAATGCTGGCATGTTTTTAGCCCAAGAGAAATTTGGTTTTCCTCCAATATCTTGTGGCCAATCAGCAATCATTGTGTACCATGTTAACCATATTGCTATGCTTAAACCTGTAATTCCGTATAAAAAAGCGGTAATAGCTAAACGTGTTGGAGCTAATCCCATAGCTTTATCTAAACCGTGAACAGGAAATGGTGTATATATCTCCTCAATATGATGATGTGCATTCTTTACTTTCTTAACAGCATCCATTAAGATATCATCATCATTGTATATTGCGTGAATTACTTTATTAGTGCTCATTGTTCTCGTCTCTTAATTTTTTAAAATTCTCTCCTGATGATTTCAAGATTGTTTTTACTTCTGCTGTTGGAATTACAGGGAATGTTCTTGCGTATAATAAGAATAACACTCCAAAGAAACCAATTGTACCAATAAAAATACCCACATCAACAAATGTTGGCTCAAAACGCCACCATGTAGATGGTAATTGTCCTTTACTTAATACAATTGCAATAATATCAAAACGCTCAAACCACATACCAATGTTAATGACAATTGAGATGATAAAAGACCATACAAAGCTTCTTCTTATCTTCTTAATCCATAATAACTGTGGTGTAAAGATGTTACAAATTAAAAGTGACCAGAACGCCCATCCATAAGCTCCTGCTTCAGCACCAAATGATAAATAAGTATAATTTTCATAAGGAGAACCTGTATACCAAGCGATAAAGAACTCTGTTGCATAAGCAACTGCTACAATACCACCAGTTAAGATAATTACAATGTTCATGTACTCAACATGTAAACGTGTAATATATGCTTCAAGGTTAGTTACTTTACGCATTACTCCTAATAAGGTTTGTACCATTGCAAATCCTGAGAAAATTGCTCCAGCAACAAAGTAAGGAGGGAAAATTGTAGAGTGCCATCCTGGGTTGATAGACGTTGCGAAGTCAAATGATACGATAGTGTGTACAGATAATACTAACGGAGTAGCTAAACCTGCTAATACTAAAGACACCTCTTCAAAACGTTGCCAGTCTTTTGCTCTACCAGACCAACCGAATGCTAATAATGAATATATTTTCTTTTGGAAAGGTTTTACAGCTCTATCACGAATCGTAGCGAAATCAGGTAATAAACCAGTCCACCAGAAAACTAATGATACTGATAAATATGTAGAAATTGCAAATACGTCCCATAAAAGTGGTGAGTTAAAGTTAACCCATAATGAACCAAATTGGTTTGGAATAGGTAATACCCAATAACCATTCCATGGACGACCCATGTGAATAATTGGGAACAATCCTGCTTGGAATACCGCAAAGATTGTCATTGCTTCTGCAGAACGGTTAATTGCCATTCTCCATTTTTGGCGGAAAAGTAATAATACAGCAGAAATAAGTGTACCAGCGTGACCGATACCTACCCACCATACAAAGTTGGTAATATCCCATGCCCAACCGATGTTTTTACTTAACCCCCATACACCGATACCTGTACCAACGGTGTAAAAGATACATCCAAATCCCCATAGCATTGCTACTAAAGAGATATAGAATGCTATATACCAATTTTTATTGGCTTTACCTTCAATAGGCCTTGCAATATCCTCCGTAATGTCATGATAACTTTTGTTACCCAAAATTAGAGGCTGTCTATAAGATGATTCGTAATGAGACGACATAATCTATATTCTTATTATTTTATTATTATGCTTCGTTTGTATTTCTAACTTTTACTTGGTAAACTACGTTTGGTTTTGTTCCAATGTAGTCTAACACGTGGAAAGCTCTTTTGTCTTCTTTTAATGACGCAACGGCATCTTTTGGATTGTTTACATCTCCAAACACCATAGAACCTGTTGAACAAGCTTGTGCACATGCCACATCAAATTCATTAGCTTTTACTTCTCTACCTTCTTTCTTAGCCTTTAAGATAGTAGCTTGTGTCATTTGAATACACATAGAACATTTTTCCATAACTCCTCTTGAACGAACAACTACATCTGGGTTTAACACCATTTTACCGTACTCATTGTTCATATTAAAGTCAAACTCGTTATTTTCTGCGTAGTTAAACCAGTTGAAACGACGTACACGGTATGGACAGTTGTTTGCACAGTAACGAGTACCCACACAACGGTTGTATGCCATTTGGTTTTGACCTTGACGACCGTGAGAAGTTGCTGCTACAGGACATACTGTTTCACATGGTGCGTGATTACAGTGCTGACACATCATTGGTTGGAAAGCAACTTGTGGGTTTTCTGCTGAATTTTCTAAAGCATCAAATAAATCTCCTTTGCTTAATCCTAATACCTTTTCTGTATACTTTCTTTCTAAGTCCTTATTAGCAATACCAGGGTTTTGAGCCTTAAACTCTTCCATGGTCATTGAAGCTTCCAATTGCTTATCTTCAACAGTAGAAGAATAGTAACGATCAATACGCAACCAGTGCATATCTCTACCTACTCTAACTTCATCTTTACCAACAACAGGAACGTTGTTTTCTGCATGACATGCGATAACACAAGCTCCACAACCTGTACAAGATGTTAAATCGATAGATAAGTTAAAGTGATGACCTATTTCACGATTATGATCATCCCATAAATCAATTTTACTTCCTTCAACCTCTTGATGATCGTAAGAAACCATGAATGGTTTGTTCCAAGTATGTTTTGGGTCTAAAGACTTATTATTAACTTCTGCTAAAGTAGCTTCTCTTAAAATATCATGGCGCCCTGCTAAAGTACTCTGTACCTGAATACAAGCAAACTTGTGCCATCCGCTAGCTTTCTCAACAGTAACTCCATATTGTACATTGTTACTGTTAGCGTAGAATGGATAAGCATTGATACCTACCTGCATCTCTTCTTTCATCCCATGAGTTCTACCATACCCTAAAGCTAAACCGAATGAACCTTTAGCTTGACCTGGTTGAATAATTACAGGAATGTTGTTTATAGTAACTCCATTTACAGTTACATTTGCGTAATTACCATCAATTGCACCGTTGTCTCTTACAGGGTTTTCAAAACCTAACTCTTTAGCATCTGCCATAGACATAGTTAAGTAATTATCCCAAGAAGCACGTGTAATTGGATCTGGCAACTCTTGCAACCAAGGGTTATTTGCTAGCTTACCATCTCCTAAAGCTGTAGAAGAATATAAGTTTAACTCATATTGAGATGGCTTTGTATTTTTAAGTAAATCTGATACTACTACATTAAGATCAACTTCATTTGAAACAGCTTCTGAAGTTACTTCTGTTTTGAAGAAACCATCGTGTAATGCTTGATTCCATGAAGAACCGTTCAATACATTTGCACTCCAAAACTCTTTTAGTGTATCATAATAGTTTTTATCACTCCCTAACCACTTTAATAACACATCTTGAATTTGACGTGTATTAAATAATGGTTGAATAGTTGGTTGCATTAAGCTATACGCACCTTCAGTAACCATAACATCTCCCCAACTTTCTAAATTATGAGGAGCTGGTAATGCATATTGAGCAGCACTTGCTGTATCATCGTTTTGAGTAGAAATAGCTACTGATAAACCTGCTTTTTTAGCAGCCTCTCCAAAACCAGTAATTGAATAAACAGGATTTACGTTATAAGTAATCAATCCTTTTACTGCGCCTGATTTTAAATCGTTTACTAATTGAGCAACTTCAGTGTCATTTCCTTGACGAGCGTAGCTAACTGCATTTACATCTATTACTTCACTATTTAACGCTTTGTTAATAGCTAAAGTGATTAATTGTGCATTTTTATCATTTAAACCAGTAACTACAACACCCTTGCTACCTGCTTTTTGTAAGCTTGCTGCTAATTTTTTGATTTCGGCATCAATAGCAGTAGGTTTAGAAGGCTTACTAGCTCCAGTAATTGCATTGTATAAATTGATAAGAGCGTATACTTGTTCAGATGGCTTTACCACTAAACGTTTATCAGCATTGGCTCCTGCTAAACTCATATTACTTTCTACCTGAACATGGTAAGACATGTTACCTGATTCTGGTCTACGTCCTTCTGCATATGATTTTTCATAACCACCTTGCCAATCTCCTAAGAAATCTGCACCGACAGAAGCAATTACTTCTGCTTTGCTAAAATCATAGTTTGGTAAAGCACGTTTACCATACATAGCTTCAAATGCATCAGCAGTTCCACTTTCTGAAATCGCATCATAAACTACATGCTTTACATTTGGATATTGCGCTATAAAATCTGCAATAACTTTTTCTGTAGATGGGCTTGCTAATGTACCTGTTAATAAAACTACAGGAGCATTAGCTGCTTTTAATTTATTTAATTCAGCAACAATTTCTTTATCTGCATCAGCCCAAGTAATTTGAGCATCTCCTTTTCTTGGTTGCTTTAAACGTAATCTTTCATCATATAAAGACAAAACAGAAGCTTGAACACGAGCGTTAGTTACTCCTCCTGCTTCTTTATTTGGCATGATTTGGATTGGACGTCCTTCACGAGTTTTTACTAATACGTTTGCAAAATCAAACCCATCAGCAATTGTGGTTGCATACCAGTCTGCAACTCCAACAACTATATTGTCTGGTTGCACAACGTAAGGGATTGATTTTCTAACAGGTCCTTCGCAAGCTGCTAATGAAGCAGCAGCAGTAGTAAACCCAACGTATTTTAAGAAATCTCTACGACTTGTAGATGAAGTTTCTAAAGTTTCTTTATCACCTAAAAACTCATCCGTTGGAATTTCTTCTACAAACTCACTATTACGTAGCGTTTCAACAACAGAACTTCCTTTTAGTTCTTCAACACTTTGCCAGTATTTTTTGTTTGAAGCCATTTATATATGTGTTTTTCTACTTTCTAAATTATTAATAGTGGCACTTACCACATTCTTTTCCTCCTAACTGAGCAATGGTAACTTGATCTACCCCATACTTCTTAGCTAATTCTGCATGAATTTTAGCATAGTAATCATTTCCTTTCAAGTCTACTTTAGTCTCTTTATGACAATCTATACACCAGCCCATTGTTAATGGAGAGAACTGATATACCTCTTCCATTTCCTCTACAGGACCATGACATTTTTGACATTTTACCCCTGCAACAGTTACGTGTTGTGAGTGATTGAAATAAGCAAAATCAGGTAAATTGTGAACTCTAACCCATTTAACCGGTTTAGTTTCTCCAGTGTAAGCCAATTTATCTTTATCCCATCCTGCCGCATCATAAATCTTTTGGATTTCTTTATCTAAATCTGCTTTTGTCAAAACGGTCCCTCCTTCTTCAAGAATAACCTTTGTATCATCAGCTACTTCTGAAATATTTTTATGACAGTTCATACAAACATTTACAGATGGAATACCTGAATGCTTACTATGTTTTGCTGCAGAGTGACAGTATTGACATTCAATTTTATTATCTCCAGCATGAATCTTATGTGAAAACGCAATTGGTTGAATTGGTTGATACCCTTGATCTACACCTACCTTAAACAAGGTTCCAAACAAGAAGTAAGCTGTTACTAATGCTCCGAAGATTACTGCCAATACATGCAAAAATGTATTTTGTTTAATACCTTCCCACAATTCAGCAGTTTGCCCTAATAACCCTGGAGTTTTAGGAGCTCCTTTTAACTCACTAATAGTTTTTAATAGACTTCCTATAATTAAGAAAGCCACTACAATAGCTGCTGCTAAAATGTAAATCAACCATTTTGGAGCATCATTTTTAGCCCCACCAGCCTCAGCTGAAGCACCAGCTACATCTCCTGCTTTTTTAATTTCACCAACAGTAGTATAATATAAAATATCATCTATATTTTGCTCTGTTAACTGAGGAAAAGCAGTCATGTTTGACTGATTGTACTCTTCATAAACTGCAATAGCGTCTTTGTCTCCAGAAGCTCTTAACGCTGCATTATCATGAATCCATGACTTTAACCAGTCGTTTGATCTTCTATCCTCAACACCTGCTAAAGCAGGCCCTACTAATTTTTTGTCTAATTTATGACATGATGCACAAAGAGACTTAAATAATTTTTTTCCCTCCTTTTGCCTTGCCTCATCAATATCTTGAGAGTTAGCTGAAAAACTTAATAAAAAGATGACAAGGAAAGTAAAACTCTTTACGAGTACTTGGGTTAATCTACTGTGATGTTTCACACTTTTCATACTATAAAATATAATTTTTGTATCTATTTTGGTACGATTTTTTCATATCATCCTACTTAAATATAGGATATACAAACTCGCACAAAAGTACTACTTCTGTCTAAAATGTGAAATGTTAAGAGAATGCTAAATGGTAATTTATATTTATTCTAAATAACATTTAAAAGCAATCTGTTAACCAACAAGTCGTTACTTTTGTAAAAAGAACTGAATAATGAAAATAAACAAGGTAATTTTAACTTTTTTTGTGGCTAGTGTAATGGGTATTTTAACTTTAAATGCACAGTCTAGTTATACTGATAATAAAAACATTAACTCATTACTTGAGAAAAAAAGAGAATACAACAAATATAATGGTAGTGGTTTTAGGATACAGTTATATAACGGTAATGAAACTAGGGCTAAGAGCTTAAAAAGCAGTTTTGAAAGAGATTTTCCCGGTGTATATACTAAGTTAAAATACGAACAACCCGATTGGAAGGTTCAAGTAGGCAGTTATAAAACGAAATTAGATGCCGATAGAGCCTTAAATAAGGTTAGAGAAAAATATTCTGGAGCATTTATACTTCCTCTATAAAAAAAAGCCTTTTAAAAGGCTTTTTTTTATTCTAAAATCTCTAAAGAAATTAATAAATTTTTCACCCCTTGAAAAGGCACTCCTTTAGCAAACTCATTAATACCGTATTTTTTTCCCTGGAATTTAAATTTTGCTTTTCCTTTTGAAAGAGCTGCAGAGTTCGGGTTATTGTCTATACCTGTTGCTGTATTAGTTATAAAATTACGCTCTGGTGTAGACAGTCTATAAATGCCTTCTCCTTTATTAGTTTGGTAAACTAAATTATCATCAGCAACTTCAATTGTTATTTGCTTATTCTTTTTAGCATTTTGACTTGCTCCTTGTGAATAAGCCGATAAAGAACCAATTACTATAAATAAAGTTAAAACATATTTCATAACTATCTCATTTTGCTACTAAATATATAAAAAAAACCTCTTTTTACAGAGGTTTTTATAAATTATTTAAGTTTTTTCTTAACTGCTACTTCAATATAAGCTTCAATTACATCACCCTCTCTAATATCATTATAGTTCTTAATTTGTAAACCACAATCATATCCTTTGGTTACTTCTTTAACATCATCTTTAAATCGTTTTAATGATGCTAATTCGCCGTCATGTACCACAATACCTTCTCTAATAATTCTTACTTTAGAGTCTCTTGTTATTTTACCATTCATTACCATACAGCCTGCAATGTTTCCAATTTTAGAAATTTTATAAACTTCTCTAATTTCAACATTACCTATTACTTCTTCTTTCATTTCTGGAGACAACATTCCTTCCATGGCATCTTTAAGATCATTGATGGCGTCATAGATAATTGAATAAGTTCTAATATCAACTTCTTCTCTATCGGCAACCATACGAGCATTTCCTTGCGGACGAACGTTAAACCCAACAATAATGGCATCTGAAGCTGTTGCTAAAAGTACATCAGATTCTGTAATTGCTCCAACTCCTTTATGAATGATATTTACTTGAATTTCTTCTGTTGATAATTTTTGGAACGAATCTGTTAATGCTTCTACAGAACCATCTACATCTCCTTTTAAGATAATGTTTAATTCTTTGAAGTCTCCTAACGCAATACGACGACCAATTTCGTCTAACGTTAATGTTTTTTGTGTTCTTACAGATTGTTCACGTTGTAATTGAGAACGTTTTGAAGCGATTTGTTTTGCTTCTCTTTCATCATCAAATACATTGAATTTATCTCCTGCTTGTGGAGCTCCATCTAAACCTAAAATAGAAACTGGTGTTGAAGGTCCTGCTACTTTTACTTTTTTACCTCTTTCATCAAACATAGCTCTAACTTTACCGCTATGTTTACCTGCTAATAAGTAATCTCCAATACGTAAGGTTCCTGCTTGTACTAAAATAGTAGTAACGTATCCTCTACCTTTATCTAACTGTGCTTCTACAACAGTACCTACTGCATTTTTATTAGGATTCGCTTTTAACTCTAGTACTTCTGCTTCTAACAATACTTTTTCTAATAATTCATCAACTCCTTGACCTGTTTTAGCAGATATTTCTTGTGATTGAATATTACCTCCCCAATCTTCTACTAGTAAGTTCATAGTAGAAAGTTGTGTTTTAATATTGTCTGGATTAGCATTTGGCTTATCAACTTTGTTGATAGCAAATATAATTGGTACACCCGCTGCTTGTGCGTGGGCAATTGCTTCTTTAGTTTGTGGCATTACATCATCATCTGCAGCAATTACAATAATTACCAAATCGGTAACCTGCGCACCACGAGCACGCATTGCTGTAAAGGCTTCGTGCCCAGGAGTATCTAAGAAAGTTATTCTTTGTCCGCCATCTAAAGCTACACTGTAAGCTCCAATATGTTGTGTAATTCCTCCACTTTCTCCAGCAATTACGTTTGCTTTACGTACATAATCTAACAACGATGTTTTACCATGATCTACGTGACCCATTACGGTGATAATAGGAGCTCTAGATTCTAAATCTTCAGGTTTATCTTCTTCTTCTTCAACAGACTCTTCAATTTCTGCTCCAACAAACTCTACCTTGTAATTAAATTCTTCTGCTACAATTTGTAATGTTTCAGCATCTAATCTCTGATTCATTGTTACCATCATACCTAACATCATACATGCAGAAATGATGTCTGTAACTGGTTTATCCATCATGGTAGCTACTTCAGAAACTGTAACAAATTCTGTTACTTTTAACACTCTACTTTCTGCTTCTTGGGCTTGTAATTCTGCCTCAGCTTGTTGACGGTGTTGATCTCTTTTGTCTCTACGATATTTTGCTCCTTTTCCTTTTGAAGATTTACCTTGAAGTTTTTCTAAGGTTTCTCTTACTTGTTTTTGGATTTCTGCTTCTGTTAGTTCTTCTTTAACCTCGGTACGTCTGCCTCTTCCTCTATTATTGCCTTTTCCTCTTTGTTGCTGACCTCTATTTTGCTGTCCTCCTGTTTTTTTATTAGCATTAGGATTAGCATTGGTTGGTTTAGAAATTCTCTTACGCTTTTTCTTATCGGCTGCATCTTTGCTATCTTGCTTTTTTGCTTCCGGTTTTTTCTTTTTTGGACGCTCAAATTGTTTTAAGTCAATTTTCTGACCTGTCATTTTGGGTCCATCAAGCTTTTTGTATTGCGTTTTTATTTTCTCTGCATTTTCCGGAGTAATCTCAACTGGTTTTTCAACTTTAGGTTGTTCTTTTACCAGTTGCTTTTCTTTTTTCGGTAAAACCACTTTTGGCTTTTCTTTATTCTCTACCTTAGTATGTGGTTTTTCTACTTTAGTTTCTGCTTTTATAGGTTGCGGCTTTGGTTCTTCTTTTTTAATTTCTTTTGGTTCTTCTGCTTTTACCTCTGGCTTTACTTCCTCTACTTTTTCAGTTTTGGTTTCGTCTTTACCAGTACCTCCATCAATATCAATTTTACCAACGGTTTTAATTTCTAATTTTTCAGCTTTTGCCTTAAGAACTTCTTGCTTTTTAGCTTCTTCTATACGTTTAGCTTCTTGCTCAGCCTCTAAACGCTTACGAATCTCCTCCTTCTCTTTACGCTTTTCTTCGCTTACTTCTTTAGATGCTACCTTTTTAGATTTATCTGTTTGGAAACCATCTAATAAAATTTGGTATTCCCCATCAGATATTTTAGTAGTAGGACGCGCCTCAACTTCGAAACCGTTCTTAGCTAAGTGCTCTACTGCTCTATCTAAAGAGATATTTAATTCTCTTAAAACTTTGTTTAGTCTTAATTTTTTAGCTTCAGCCATAAATTGTTTTATACATTTTTAATCAAAAAACACACTTTATACTTTATTATTGTATAGTTATGTTTTCTTTCTATAATTGCTCGTTTTTAGTAAACAAGGAAACGAGCGCCCTAAATTAAACTATTAGAATTAGTCTTCAAATTCTTCACGCAAGATTCTTTGTACATCTACAATAGTTTCTTCTTCAAGATCTGTTCTTTGTACTAATTCTGTAACATCTTTTTCTAAAACACTCTTTGCAGTGTCTAATCCTATTTTTCTGAACTCTTCAATTACCCAAGCTTCGATTTCATCTGAGAATTCTGTTAACTCTACATCTTCTTCTTCTAAACCTTCTCTTTGAACATCTATTTCAAAGCCAGTTAATTGACTAGCCAAACGAATATTAACCCCAGCTCTACCTATAGCTTTTGATACTTCTTCTGGTTTTAGCAATACATTCACACGTCCTTTAAGTCCGTTTTTCTCTTCTTCAAACTTTTCAATTTCAACAGAAGTAACTTTAGCTGGACTTAATGCTCTAGCAATAAATAATTGTTCGTTTTTAGTATAATTGATTACATCAATGTTTTCATTACCTAGCTCACGAACTATGCCATGAATACGAGAACCTTTAACACCAACACACGCTCCAACAGGATCAATTCTATCATCGTAAGAGTCAACAGCTATTTTAGCTTTTTCACCTGGAATTCTTGCTACACCTTCAATAGTAATTAAACCATCAAATACTTCAGGGATTTCTTGTTCAAATAACTTTACTAAAAACTCTGGTGAAGTTCTTGATAAAATAATTGCAGGTTTATTTCCTTTTAATTCAACCGATTTAATAACCCCTCTAACCGCATCTCCTTTTCTAAAAAAGTCTGATCTTATTTGCTCACTCTTAGGCAATACTATTTCATTACCTTCATCATCTAACAAAATTACTGCATTATGGCGAATATGATGCACTTCTGCTGAATATAATTCTCCTTCTAAGTCTTTAAATTGCTTAAACACATTAGTACTATCATGCTCATGAATTTTAGAAATTAAGTTTTGACGTAATGCTAATATTGCACGTCTACCCAAATCTACTAATTTCACTTCTTCAGATACGTCTTCACCAATCTCGAAATCTGGCTCTATTTTTCTTGCTTCTGACAATTCAATTTCTTCATTATCATCTTCTGACATACCATCAGCAACTACCACTCGGTTTCTCCAAATTTCTAAGTCTCCTTTATCAGGGTTAATAATAATATCAAAGTTATCATCTGAACCAAACTTACGTTTTAATGCAGCACGAAATACCTCCTCTAAGATAGACATTAACATTACTCTGTCTATACTTTTATTATCTTTAAATTCTGAAAATGACTCAATTAACGCAATATTTTCCATTTTCTATCTTAATTAAAATACGATCTTAACTTTTGCTTCTTTAATATCAGTATACGGTAACGTAATTGTTTTTTCAACCGTATGCTTTCCTTTACCTACTGGTTTAGGCTCTCTTGTTTTCCAACTTAACGTAATATTTTCATCAGAAACGTTTGTTAATGTACCCTCAAATTCTTCATTGTTAGTTTTAACTTTTAAAATTCGATTTACATTTTTACGGTACTGACGCTTTTCTTTTAACGGGTGTGATATATCTGGTGTTGTTACCTCTAACGAAAAATCTTCTTCGTCTCTATCTAAGTTATACTCAATCTTTCTGCTAATTCTAACACATTCACTTAAAGGAACACCGCTATCTCCATCAACTATTACTTTAATTTTACCATCCTCTAGAAAAGATAATTCAATCAAAAATAATGATGAATTTTCATCTAAAGCTTCTTGTAATAATTGTTTAACTTTTTCTTGATTCATTTTAGGTATAAAAAGAGGGGACAACCGTCCCCTTCCCATCTTTTTTGTAAATTCTGTGCAAATATAGTAAGTTATTTACTAACAACCAAATTGTTGCGCATCCGTTTTTTTCGTATATTTAGTACATACATCCCTTCCTAATCAAAATTCTTAATTATGAAAAAAATATTAATACCTATCGACTTTTCTCCTTCAGCTGAGAATGCTTGTAAATTAGCTTCTAAAATAGCTAGAAAGAATAATAGTGAAATCCATATATTACATGCAGTTGAAATACCTACCGGAGTTATTGACTTAAGCTTAGGTAACAGTTTTAGCATTCCTGAAAGTATGTTTTACATACGAAAACTTAGAGACAGAATGCTTGAGTACAAAAAAGAGTTTTTCTCGAAAAACCCAATAGTAATTCATTCTATACGTTTTCAAACACCTTTTGACGGCATACAAAGTTATAGCAAAAAAATAAGCGCTAATTTAATAGTTATGGGCTCGAAAGGACATAACAAGTTAGATGAAATTTTAATAGGCTCAAATACCGAGAAAATTGTTAGAAACTCAGACATCCCCGTACTTGTAGTAAAAAAAGAAGAAAAAGAATTTAAGCCTAAAAATATTATTTTTGCTTCAAGCTTCAAAGAAGGAAAAGATCATGCATTTAAAAAACTATTAAGCTTTTCTAAAGATTTTAAAAGTAAAATACATTTGCTAAAGGTAAATACCCCACAAAAATTTGAAAACACTTATGAATGCAAAAGAAGGATTCACAACTTTATAAAAAAACATAATATCGAAAACTACAGCATCAACATATATAATGATTCTTCAGTAGAGAACGGTATTTTAAACTTTGCCAATGAAATAGACGCTGATATTATTGCCTTAGGAACTCACAGCAGAAGCGGGTTATCTCATATTTTTAACGGGAGCATTACAAAATACCTCTCTAAACAAACAACTAAACCTATTCTAACTTTTAGAGTATAACTAAATTCCATAAAAAAAGACTTTGATGTACATCAAAGTCTTTTTGTTGGCCCACTAGGACTCGAACCTAGAATAACGGCACCAAAAACCGGTGTGTTACCATTACACCATGGGCCAATAAGTTGCAACACAAAGATAAAAACAAAGTTTTAAATTAAAAAAAATTAATCTTCATCTTTAAGCAAATAAAAAACCTTACATCTGTAAGGTTTTGTTGGCCCACTAGGACTCGAACCTAGAATAACGGCACCAAAAACCGGTGTGTTACCATTACACCATGGGCCAATTGCTTATTGCGGGTGCAAATATAAAACATTTTTTTATTTCAGCAACTTTTTTTATTAATTCATTTAACAAAATTTTATTGTTTTTAAAAGCTGGCGAAAATCTTCAAAAAAGTATTTTTGCTTACTTAGAAAAAAGTAGCTATTTATTCCGTTTTAGGTTTCTGTTATTTTTTACTTTAATAATTTAGTACATTCGCAACAATATTTAAACATAACTATGAAGGATTTTAGCTTTAAAAAATGGAACGTTATTTTAGGATGGGTTTCATTTGGTATTGCATTAATTACATATGCACTAACTATAGAACCTACAGTTAGCTCTTGGGATTGTGGAGAATACATATCTACAGCTGTAAAGTTAGAAGTAGGTCATCCACCAGGAGCTCCTTTGTTTCAAATGTTAGGTGCCTTTTTTGCAATGTTTACTAGCGATCCTAGTAAATGGGCAATGATGGTTAATTTTATGTCTGCTTTGGCAAGTGCATTTACCATCTTGTTTATGTTTTGGACCATTACCAATTTAGCTAAAAAAATAGCTACTCGTAATGACAAGTTTAGCACCGGAGAAAAAATAGCTGTGTTAGGTAGTGGTTTAGTAGGTTCATTAGCATACACTTTTTCAGACAGTTTTTGGTTTAGTGCTGTTGAAGGAGAAGTATACGCAATGTCTTCTTTTTTAATGGCAATTTTATTTTGGTTAGGATTAAAATGGGAAAGTGAAATAAATCAGCCCAGAGGTAACAAATGGTTAATTTTAATCAGCTTGGTTATAGGACTTTCTTTTGGAGTACACATATTATCATTATTGGTAATTCCTTCAATAGTAATGCTATACTTTTTCAAAACGTATAAAAACATTAACTTAAAAACTACTGCTATTGCTACTGTTATTTCAATATTAGTATTAGCGTTTGTGTTTAAGTTTTTATTTCCATTTACTTTAAAATTTTTCAGTATTTCGGAATTATTTTTCATAAACACCATTGGCCTACCTTATAACTCTGGGACCATTATAGCAGGCATAGTATTATTAGCTCTGTTTTATTTTGGTCTAAAATATACACGAGAAAAACAATTATTTACCGCCAACACATTAGTACTCTCTTTATTGTTTTTAATGATTGGTTTTTCATCATGGATGATGCTACCAATTCGTGCAAATGCAGACACAATTATAAACGAAAACAATCCTTCAAGTGCACGTGAGTTACTAGCGTATTACAATCGTGAGCAATATGGTGATGCAAATGTTTTTTATGATAAATATTATTCTTTTGCTTATAAGCGAGAGCAGGATGCAGAAAACCCCTATAAAGATGATAAGCCTAAATATGAGAAAGTAAATGGTAAATATGAAATTGTAAATAATTACAAAGATGCTTTACCAAACTATTCTGATAAACACAAAGGCTTTATTCCAAGAATGGTTGACCCTGGAGCAGAACAATATTACAAGCAAATTGCTGGCATTTCTAAAAGAAGCACAAGAAAGCCAACCTTTATCGAAAATATAAAATTTATGATTGACTACCAGTTTGGATATATGTACGGTCGTTATTTTATGTGGAATTTTGTGGGAAGACAAAATGATATTCAAGGTCATTTAGATATTGAAAACGGTAACTGGCTGAGTGGTATCAAGGTTATTGATGAGATGCGTTTAGGCTCTCAAGATCAATTACCAGATGATGTTAAAAATAATAAAGGAAGAAACACTTATTTCTTTTTGCCCTTAATTTTAGGTATCATCGGATTGCTATATCATGTAAAAGAAGATAAAAAGAATTTTTACACATTAGCCTTATTCTTTGTTTTTACAGGGTTTGCTATTATTTTTTACACCAATCCTAAACCATTTGAGCCTCGTGAACGTGATTATGCTGTAGTAGGGTCATTCTACGTATTTGCTATATGGATTGGTTTTGGAGTTTTAGCTTTATATGATTCTTTAAAGTCGTATGCCGATAAAAAAATAATTGCCTCGGCTATTTCTATAGTTTCTTTATTAGCTGTACCTGTATTAATGGGCTTTCAAAACTGGGACGACCACGATAGAGGTGATAGATACACCGCTCAATTGAACGCGCAAACGTATTTAGAAAGTTGTGATCCAAATGCTATACTATTTACTATTGGAGATAATGATACTTTCCCTCTCTGGTATATGCAACAAATGGAAGGGGTACGTACCGATATAAAAATTGTAAATACCAGCTTATTTGCTACCGATTGGTATATCGATCAAATGAAGAAAAAAACCTATGAAGCAGATCCTATTCCGTCTAAGCTTCAACATTCTCAATATAAATACGGAACGTTAGATGTTGCTTATCATATGCCACATCCACAATTAAAAGATTCTGTTATTGCGTTAAATGATTTTATGCGTTGGATTGCAAGTGATAATGATGCAACATATTTTGAAACTGAAAACAATCAAAGAGAAAAGGTATATCCTACGAATAGAATTAGAGTACCAGTTAACAAGGAAAACGCACTAAAATATGGTATTGTTGCTCTAAAAGATGCTGATAAAATGGTAGATTATATCGACATTACTATTGATGAGCAAGGACTGACCAAAAATCGCATTATGATGTTAGACATCTTGAATAATTTTGATTGGAAGCGTCCAATATATTTTACAGGCGGATCTAACTCTAACGAAGAATACATTTGGATGAAAGATTATTTACAGTTAGATGGTATGGCTTTCAAACTAGTTCCTATCAAAACACCTATTCGGGATAAATCAATGTTTGATATGGGTCGCATTGATCCAGAAAAAATGTGGGAGAATGTTCAGAAATGGGAATGGAAAACCATTAATAACAGTGAAATTTACTTAGACGAACAAACCAAACGTAATGCCATTTCTATGCGTAACAACTTAATGCGCTTGTCTGAAGAATTCTTAAAACAAGGAGACTCGGTTAAAGCTAAAGATGCCTTAGATTTATCACTATATAAAATGCCAATTAGAGATTTTGATCATTATAGCATCTCTTTAGGTTACCCTGAATTGTACTACAGAATTGGCGACAAGGACAAAGCACGTAAAACTGCAGAAATTTTAATTGATATTTTCCATCAAAAATTAGTTCATTACAGCACCTATAGTGATGCAGATATTGATCTGATTATTGATAATTTAGACACAAACTTGTATATGTACAGAAATGTAATTAATCAAGTTGATAAATATGATGACGATAAAGATTATATTAATAAACTTCAAGATGGGTTTATAGAAAATGTAAAATTATTTAGACATTTAATGCCTGATGAAGAAGTAGAAAACACTCCGGTGTTAGACAGCATCAAACCATAAAAATAAAAAATGCGGTTGATAAAAATCAACCGCATTTTTTATTTTTTCTTTATTAATTTCAAACGTATTGCTGTACTAGTCCTATTAATGTATTTGCATCTTGCATACCTGTTTGCCTCCACTTCATTTCTCCGTTCTTATAAATCATAAACGTCGGATTTCCTTTAACCCTTAATGCTTCGGCTAGTATTTCGTTCTTTTTTATATCAATTTTAATCACTTTGGCTTTATCACCTAAAGCAGCCGCAACATCTCTTAGTGTATCTAAATTGTTATCCACATCATCCCACTCCGTAAAAAAATCAATCAGTACAGGTTTGTCAATACTAATAATTTCGCCAAACTTTGTCATTTTTACTTATATTTTTATCCGTAAAGCGCCTAAAAATAACATTTTTTTATTTTTTAATACAATGCTATGCTTAAAAATATTGAAAATCAGGCTTTTTTTAGCTCAATTACGGTAATCTCAGGCCAAATCCCTACTCTACCAGGAAATGCATGGTAACCAAAACCTCTATTTACATTAATAAATCTCCCAAATTCCTCATATAAACCTGCCCATTGTTTGTATACGTATTGTGACGGACTCCACCTAAAAAATCCTGGGATTTCAATACCAAATTGTAGTCCGTGAGTATGACCGCTTAAAGTAAGATGGTAATTCATCTCATGAGTTTTTACCTCATTTTCCCAGTGACTTGGGTCATGGGTCATTAAAATTTTAAAATCTTCTTTTGTAATTCCGTCAGATGCTTTTATTAAATCACCTTCTTTTCTAAATCCTTTACCCCAGTTTTCAACACCTACTAACGCTATCCTTTCACCATCTTTTTCAATAATTCGGTTTTCATTTAACAATAAATCAAACCCAATTTTCGGATGGATGTTTTTAATGGCTTCAAAGTTTTCTTTTTTATGTTCTTCGGATTTCCAATCAGAATAATCACCATAGTCATGATTCCCTAATATTGAAAACTTCCCTTTTGGCGCTTTTAATTGACTAAAAACATCAATCCAATTATCCATTTCATGTGCAAAATTATTTACAATATCTCCTGTAAATAAAATCATATCAGAATTCTGCTCATTTATCAGATCAACTCCATACTGAATCTTGCTGGCATTATCAAAACTCCCAGAATGAATATCTGTAATTTGAGTAATGGTAAAGCCGTCAAAAGCATCTGGTAAATCTTTAAAAGGCAATTGGTATTTAAGTACTTTGTAGTTGTACTTTCCTTTTACCATTCCGTATAATAAACTTGCAAACGGTAATGCTGCAATTCCTAAAGCCAATTGTGATATAAATTTTCTTCTACCCGCAATAGCTTTTGTTTCATTGGGTGATAAATAAGAGAGTAATTTTTCTCCTCCTCTAAAAACATCTTCACCAAACATAAAAAGTAACATAAACAACTTAGGTACCAATGCTAATAACAACAGTCCTATAGCCCATTGAAATTCTTTAGTTTGTCCATCTCCACGATCATAACCATAAATAGTTATAAAAAAATTAATGTATGCTGCTATCCCAAAAAACAACCAGCCCCATCTAATCCATCTATTTCTAATTAAGGTTCTAATAGCTTGAAAAGCATACATTTCTAACAGTATAGCAATAACTGTAAAAATAATAAATGAAATTACCCACCTTGGCATATAAACAATTGATTTTATTTAACATACAAAGATACGGTTAATTCCAAAATTGATTTTTAACTTCTTGTTAAAGTTTTGTAGCTTTACTGCGGAGTCTGCAATGACAATTAAACCCATTTGCTAAACACATAAATGCTCCTTAAACTACTTAATCAAAAAGAATGGCAGATAAAAAACGACTTTTTCTACTAGATGCATATGCACTAATATTTAGAGGATATTACGCTTTTATAAAAAACCCAAGAATCAACTCTAAAGGAATGGATACCTCAGCTATTATGGGATTTACAAATTCTTTATTAGATGTAATTAAGCGTGAAAAACCAGATTATTTAGCTGTTTGTTTTGACAAAGGAGGAAGTGCAGATAGAAATGAAATGTTTCCAGAATACAAATCGAATCGGTTAGAAACTCCCGAAGCCATTAAAATTGCGGTTCCGTATATTGAAAAGATATTAGAGGCCATGAACATTCCTGCTATATACAAAGAAGGGTATGAAGCCGATGATATTATTGGAACTTTAGCTAAAAAAGCCGAAAAAGTAGGTTTAGAAACCTATATGGTAACTCCTGATAAAGACTTTGCTCAATTGGTATCTGATAACATTTTTATGTATCGTCCCCCAAGAATGGGTAACGGATATGAAAAATGGGGTGTAAAAGAAGTACAAGAAAAATTTGAAGTTGAAAGACCTGAACAAGTAATTGACTTTTTAGGAATGATGGGTGATAGTGTTGATAACATTCCGGGGTTACCAGGAGTGGGAGAAAAAACTGCCAAAAAATTTCTTGCGCAATATGGAAGCATGGAAGAACTTCTTGCCAATACGCATGAGCTAAAAGGGAAAATGAAAGAAAAGATAGAAAACAATGCCGAAATAGGTTTACTCTCAAAAAAGCTAGCAACTATTATGTTAGATGTTCCGGTAGAACTAGAAGAAGATAAACTTGTTTTTGAACAACCCGATATTGAAAAAACCAAAGAGATCTTTACCGAACTTGAGTTTCGTCGTTTATTAGAAAATTTGTTAAAGACATACACAATTTCACAAGAAACCGAGGCTGAACCCGCAACAGTAAAAAAGACTAAAACCTCTTCATCATCTCAATTTGATTTATTCTCAATTCCCGGAAGCGGAAGCATCTCTGAAGTTAGTGCTAACGGATTTAAAATCATTGACTCTACCAATCATTTTTATCAATTAGTGAATACTCCGCTATCAAGAAAATTATTATTAGATAAGTTATTACAACAATCTTCTGTTTGTTTTGACACAGAAACTACCGGATTAAAAGCTCTAGAAGTTGAACTGATAGGTATTGCTTTTTCTTGGGAAGTTGGTAAAGGCTACTATGTTCACTTTCCGGAAGATCAAGAAGAAACTCAAGTTATTTTAGAAGAATTCAGACCTTTTTTTGAAAACGACACTATTGAAAAGATTGGTCACAATATCAAATACGATATTAAAGTGCTATCCAATTACAACATGCCTGTAAAAGGCAAGTTGTTTGACACTATGATTGCGCATTATTTAATCAATCCCGATATGCGTCATAATATGGATGTGTTGGCAGAAACGTATTTGAACTATCAACCTGTTTCTATTACCGAATTAATTGGTAAAAAAGGAAAAAATCAACTTTCTATGCGTACGGTTGATGTTTTTAAACAAACTGAATATGCAGTTGAGGACTCAGATATTACTCTTCAACTTAAAGAGCATTTTGAAAAAGAATTAGAAAACGGGAATTTAACCAACCTTTTTAATAACGTTGAACTTCCATTAGTTTCTGTTTTAACCTCTATGGAAATTGAAGGAATTAATCTTGATACAGAATTTTTAAAGTCTTTATCCAAAGATCTAACACAAGATATTCTTTCTTTAGAAAAAAGAATTTACGAGCAAGCCGGAGAAGAATTTAATATTGCTTCACCAAAACAATTAGGCCCTATACTTTTTGAAAAATTAAAATTGGTAGATAAGCCAAAAAAAACAAAAACAGGTCAGTATTCAACTGCTGAAGATGTTCTTTCTTATTTAGCTAACGATCATCAAATTGTAGCTGATATTTTAGAATATCGCCAATATAAAAAACTGCAAAGCACCTATGTTGATGCGTTACCAAATGAAATCAATCCTAAAACAGGAAGAGTTCATACTGTGTATGCGCAAGCTGTTGCCGCTACAGGGCGTTTAAGTTCTAACAACCCGAACCTTCAAAATATTCCAATTCGTACCAAACGCGGTCAAGAAGTTAGAAAAGCGTTTATTCCAAGAAGTAAAGACTACTTGCTATTGGCTGCAGATTACAGTCAAATTGAGTTACGTATTATTGCAGCGTTGAGTGAAGAAGAAACCATGATCAAAGATTTTCAAGAAGGAAAAGACATTCATGCTTCTACCGCTGCTAAAGTTTTTAATGTTCCTATTGAAGAAGTTACTCGTGAGCAACGTAGCAATGCTAAAACGGTTAACTTCGGAATCATTTATGGGGTTTCAGCCTTTGGATTAAGCAATCAAACTTCGTTGAATAGAACAGAAGCAAAAGAGCTGATTGATACCTATTATAAAACCTACCCTAAACTAAGAGGTTTTATTTCTGAAAAAATTGATTTTGCCAGAGAGCATGGATATGTTGAAACTATTTTAGGCAGAAAACGTTATTTAAAAGATATCAATTCAAGAAATGCTATTGTTAGAGGTGCTGCCGAAAGAAACGCAGTTAATGCACCCATACAAGGTAGTGCTGCCGATATTATAAAACTTGCCATGATTAATATTCAGAAAAGATTTAAACAAGAGAATTTTAAATCGAAAATGTTATTGCAAGTACATGACGAATTAGTTTTTGATGCTCATAAAGAGGAATTAGAAATCATCAAACCTATTATAAAACAAGAAATGGAAAATGCTTTTAAGCTTGCAGTTCCGCTAGATGTTGAAGTAGGTATTGGAGTGAATTGGTTAGAGGCTCATTAAATTTTAAATTTAACACATAAAAAAACACTCGCTAATCCCCATAAGCGAGTGTTTTCCTTAGTAAATTTTAGTGTTTAAGCGCGTATCCAGCTCCTTTACCGAATTCTTTCAACGCTACAAATAAACCACTAAAAAAGCTACTAATCTTCATTAGTAATAATTCCCCCATGATATAAAAATTTTAATAATCCCAACGCAAAAATAATAATTAAGGCACTAGTAATCAAGAGGAAAAACACTTATTCATTATAAATAGTTGCGATTTAAGTATGAAATGCGATAAAAATTGTATAAATTACAATTAAAGTTGTTAAATTTTTAAAAAATCATCAAACGAAACGTAGTATGGTTGGTCTTTTATAACAGGTAATTCTACACTTTCTGCATTAGCTATTCCCACACCAGCATACCAAACTTTAGCATTTTGTTTTTCAGCGTGTGTTTTAAAGGTTTCCATCCAAAACGTATCATATTCATTAGGATGTTGTAAGTTATTGGTTGCTTTTACCAATACAAAAATGGTAGGCTCGCCTTTTTTAAACAACACAAATTGCGGATGCTTTTTTAACTCGCTATTAATAGCTACAAATTCATAGCCCATTTCTTGTAGTTTTTTCCCTACAATATTCATAGCTAGATTATGCAACTCTTGCTCGGTAAGTGCACGCATTATTTTCTTTTTTTATTTCTTTTGTTATAGTTTTTATCTCCTCTGGTCTTAGGTTTTTTATATTTTTTAGCTATTTCTCTTCTATAGGATCCGCCTAAGTTTACTTTTTTATTTTTATCTTTTTTCTCATGAAAAGCTTCTCCCGGAATAAACTCTTGTGAGGTTCTGTTGTTAGATTGCTCTCTTTCTTCTTTCGGACGCTCTTCTTCTGTAAGCTGTTTTGATATCTCAACAGGTTCAGGAATTTCAAGTTTTGGAATTGTATAATCCATTAACTCTTCAATTCTTTCTTTTGCTTCTTGCTCTTTTTGAGTAGAAAACAATATTGATTTCCCTTCATGCTCTGCACGACCTGTTCTACCAATTCGGTGCATATAGTTTTCTGGGTAATGAGGTGTGTTAAAATTAATTACATGCGTAATTTCTTCTAAATCTAAACCACGCGCAATTACATCGGTAGCAATCAAAATCCTTTTTTCACCGTTATTAAACTGCTCAATTGAACGCATACGATAGTTTTGCGTTTTATTAGAATGAATTACACATGCTTGAGACGGAAATTCTTCTTTTACAGCTTCAAAAAGTCTATCTGCATTACGTTTATTTGGAGCAAAAATCAATACTTTACTGAACTCATTTTTATCAAACAATAAATAATTTAACAAATTGACTTTGGTGTAGAAGTTTGGAACATCATAACATGTTTGTTCAATATTATCTAACGGAGTTCCACTAACTGCAATCGCAATCTTTTTAGGCGCAATAAAGAAATCATCAATCAACGCTTCTACATCTTCTGTCATGGTTGCTGAAAACATTATGTTTTGACGTCGTTGAGGCAACAAATCGAAAATATTAAGTAATTGAAAACGGAATCCAAGATCTAACATTACATCTACCTCATCAATTACCAACTTCTGAATTGATTTTAACTTTAAAACATTACTCAAAGCCAAATCATACAAACGACCAGGTGTAGCTACAATAATATCACTTCCTTGTGCCACAGCTTCTTTATGACGGTTTAAATTTACCCCTCCGTAAACACCAATAACACGAAGATTAATGTATTTAGCCAACTTTTCAATTTCATCAACAACCTGAGTTACTAACTCTCGAGTAGGCACTAAAATCATTACTCGTGGGGTTTGTTGTTTTGAAAATTTTAAATCGCGCAATATTGGTAAAATATAAGCAAATGTTTTACCTGTACCTGTTTGCGCAATACCAACCATATCTTTACCAGATCGTATAACAGGAAATGCCTGTTCTTGAATTGGTGTTGGGTTTACAAACCCTAAATCTTCAATTGAGTTTCGTAACGGATTGGATAAATCTAAATCTTGAAAAGTTGTCATTTAACTTATTTTGCCGCAAAGGTACAACCATTATTTTGTATATTTAAAGAGATAATTTTTTGACGATATGAAAACACCAAAACGTTTAGAGCAGGCTTTGATTAAATTATACAATGCTTTTCATAATGATGAATTGAACCCGGAATGTTGTTCGGCATGTGCTGTGGGAAATATTTTAGATAACCACGATAGCTGGAAACATTTAACCAATGGTCATGGTTCGTTGCAATTGAGTTACGTGGGTAGAGTGCATCAAAATTTGGGAAGAACGTTTAATGGATATTCTCCGTTAGAATTATTACATATTGAAAAGACGTTTTTAGAAGCATGCGGATTTACGGTTCCGTTGTGTCATTACAATCCGAAACCGCAAAACCCAACTAATAAAGATAGCATATTTAATGCTTTATGTGCTGTAGTTGGCTATTTATGTGAATTAGAAGATATTGCCAATGTGATGGAATATTCTAAGATTTTTGAATATGAAGATCAAAATCCGGTATATAAATTTGATGTGATTTACGAGTAAGAAATAATATTAACTAGTATTTTAGCACACTTCGACTTCGCTCAGTACAAGCGTTAGGGGTTGAAGCAAGTTACCGTGTAACGCGAAAAACCCGACCCGAAGGGTAACGCCCAAAAAATTACAATCTTTTTCATAAAATGAAAAAACCGACACTTTCGTATCGGTTATTTTTATATTAAACTATTTCAGTTCTTATTTGTAAACTTCTTTGATGAAGTCTTCGTAGCTAACTTCTTTAGTTGTAAACTTCATGTTTTCTTTGTAGAAGTTTAATAATTTTTGAGAAATTAACTGCGATTGCAAGCGTTGCGCTTCTTCTTGGTTAGATAATACTCTACCTGCAATGTTGTTTAACTCCTCTTCTTCTGGGTTCATGTTACCAAACTGTGCCATTTGAGCTTTGATGAATCCTTTAGCGTAGTCTAATAACTCAGCATAATCTAATTTGATGTCGTTATCTTTCATAATCTTTCCTTCGATTAATTGATAACGTAATCCTTTTTCTGATTTGCTATACTCTTCTTTAGCCTCATCTACAGTTAATTCTTTTTCTCCTGCAGTTTGTAACCACTTTTGTAAAAATTCTGCTGGTAAATCAAACTTAGTATTTTCAACTAAATGCTCTGTTACCGCATTTAATAATTGTTGATCTGCTTGTTGTTGGAATTGCTTTTCAGCGTCTTCTTTAATTTTATCTTTTAAATCAGTTACTGTTTTTACGCTTCCGTCAGCAAATAACTTATCGAATAATTCTTGGTCTAATTCTGCTAATTCAGTTTTAGTGATTTCTTCAACAGTAAAGGTTACTTTGATATCTAAATCGTGTGCTTCATCATGAGAAACACCTAAAACGTGTTGTAATTTATGATCGTCTTCGAATAACTTTTTAGTTTTTAATTCGATAACATCACCTACTTTAGCTCCGATAAATTTCTTTTCGTTTGTTTTACCTTTTAAGTCTTTTACTTGGAAAGTAGATTTTTTATTGATCTCTTTTTCGTCTGAAGTAAAAGTACCAGTTACGTTAGATTCTGCAGTAACTTCATCTTCTGCATTCATTTTACCGTAACGAGTTTGAATATTTTCTACCTCTTGATCAAGTAGTTCATCTGTAGCAACAATTTTATACTCAGTAATTTTGTTTTTTCCTTTGATATCTACATCAAATTCAGGAGCTAAACCTAATTCGAACTCAAAAGAAAATTTATCTGCATCCCAGTTAAAATCATCTTGCACCTTTGGTAACGGGTTTCCTAAAATATCTAACTTTTCTTCTACCAAAAACTTGTTTAAACTTTCTTGTAAAAGCTTATTTACCTCATCAATCATAACCGCTTTACCGTACTGCTTTCTTACCATACCCATTGGTACGTTTCCTTTTCTAAAACCAGGAACATTTGCTTTTTTACGGTAATCGTTTAACACTTCTGTTACTTTGTCTTTATAATCTTCAGCAACTATATCAACTTTTACAACTGCGTTTAACGCATCTACATTTTCTTTTGTAATATTCATTTTGATAAAATCTATTTCTTAAAAAATTGGGTGCAAAATTACTATTTTATTTCTTGATAACCAAGCGATTTGGTAATGAGAATTAAACTTTAGTTTTTTATGTTTTTAAAATAGTTCTTTTTCAAAACCTCCATATTATTCATCATCTAAAAAACTGAATAATAGCGACCTAAAAACAGATAGTAATACACTAAACAATAGTGCGGTAAAAAAACCATTGACTGCAAATCCGTCTATCAATTTATCGGCTACCAAAATAATAATAGCGTTAATAACAAACAGAAATAATCCAAAGGTTAAAAGTGTTACTGGTAAAGTAAATAGCACTAACAACGGACGCACAAATAAGTTTAGCAACGCAATGGTAACTGCTACAATTAATGCTGTAACATATCCACTAACTGTTACTCCAGGCAAAAAATTGGCTAAAATAATGACTGCTAACGCTGTCAATAAGAGTTTTAAAAATAATTTCATATTGTTTTGTTTTAGTTTGTTAATGCTATAAAGATAGACATCTGTTATTTACTTTCTTATTGCAAAGGATAAAACAATCAAAAAACCTTTTTACATGTACTAAAATTATTCACTTAACTCTCAACTAGATTTTATTTCAACTTAATTTATGATACTAAGCTTCGAAAGAAAATTATTTCGGCAGTAATACATAATAAAAATAAATGGCAAAATCTACTCTAAAAACCCAATCACATCTTTGTAAAAATCCTTTGGATTTTCAGCATGTAGCCAATGCCCAGCATTGGCTATTGTTTTTATTTGTGCATTTGGAAAATGAGCACTAATAAGCGGTTCATCTTCTTTAGTTATATATCCTGAATTTTCACCAGCAAGAAACAAAGTTTTCCCCTCAAAAACAGTAAAAGATGGTAAGGCTTTTACAACTTCAGGATAATTTTTGGTTAATGAAGATAAATTGAATCGGAATGCTAATTGATCTTTATCTTTCCAGTAAGTATTTTTCAACAAAAACTGACGAACTCCTACCTCAGAAATTAATTCAGCCAATTTAGCATCTACCAATTTACGGGAGTTTTGCACAGAAAAATCTACTGAGTTTAAAGCTTTGATTATATCTTGATGATGCGGTGGATATTCTTTTGGCGCAATATCTGCAACAATTAATTTTTCAACAAACTCTGGGTGTTCTACTGCAAACAACATCACCGTCTTCCCTCCCATTGAATGTCCTAATAAATTTACTTTTTCTAATTGATGATGTTCTATGTAGTTATACAAATCTTCAACTAGTAATTCGTAATTAAATTCATCAGAATGAAAACTACGTCCGTGATTTCGTTGATCTATTAAATGCACCTCAAAACCATCTTCCGCAAATTTATTAGCATGACTTTTCCAGTTATCACCCATACCAAAAAATCCGTGTAGAATTAACAAGGGTTTTCCTTCTCCAATAATTTTTGAGTGTAAAATTTCCATACTTATTGAAGTCTATGTAAGTACATATTTACCACATTTTCTAACCCCAGATAAATACTTTCAGAAATCAACGCATGCCCAATAGAAACTTCTGCTAAATTTGGGATATTCTCCTTAAAGAATTTAATATTATCTAAACTTAAATCGTGTCCTGCATTAATTCCTAATCCTAAATCGTGTGCTAAAATCGCTGCTTCTGTATATGGTTTTACAGCATCTTTATTCCCTTTTTCGTATTCTTTGGCAAAATGCTCAGTATACAATTCTATTCTATCTGCTCCTGTTTTTGCAGCAGCTTCAATCAGTTTTAAATCAGTATCGATAAAAATTGAAGTTCTTATTCCTGTATTTTTAAACTCAGCAATCACCTCTTGTAAATACGATTGATTGCTAATCGTATCCCAACCTGCATTGGAAGTAATGGCATCTACAGCATCTGGTACCAATGTAACTTGGGTAGGCTTTATATCTAACACCAAATCCATAAACTTTTGAATCGGATTTCCTTCAATGTTATACTCGGTAGTTACTATCGGTTTTAAATCATATGCATCTTGATAACGAATATGACGCTCATCGGGTCTGGGGTGAATAGTAATTCCTTCAGCCCCGAATTCTTGAATATCTTTAGCTACTTGTAATAAATTTGGCACATTTCCTCCTCTAGAATTACGTAACGTAGCAATTTTATTAATATTTACACTTAACTTTGTCATTACTTTTCTTTAAAAGGACAAAGGTAAATCATTAAAAGTTTTTAAACTATATTCGTAATAATGAATATTAACGATTATATACTTAAAGAAATAAAAGCATTAACGCTAAACAGCACGATAAAAAAAGCGCAAAACTTGTGCAAAAATTTACCTATTACTCATATACCAATTGTTGAGGATAATAAGTTAATTGGTTGTTTTGCTGAAGATGATATTCAAACCATTGAAAACAAAAATAGAGAGTTAAAAGAATATTCTTATTTACTCAGCTATTTTCATGCAAGTGACAAAACCTCATTATTAGAACTTATAGCTCTTTTTGCTGAAAATGATTGTAATTTAATTCCGGTTCTAGACAAAGAACTAAATTATATTGGGTATTATGAATTACGCGATATTTTAACTTTGTTTACCGATAGCCCATTTATGCACCATGATAATGAAACCTTAATTGTTTCTAAACCTAAGGCAGATTTTTCTATGAGCCAAGTTTCGCAAATTGTTGAAAGCAATAAAGCTAAATTGTTAGGCTTATATGTGTCTCATGAAACTGCAGATGACGTTCAAATCACTTTAAAAATAGCTTCTGAAGAAATAAATGAAATCATCCAAACATTTAGAAGATATGATTATCAAATTATATCTCAAAGAGAAGATGATGAATATTTAGAAGAGCTAAAAGAACGCGCAAATTATTTAAAAAAATATTTAGACATGTAGTTTTTACATGCATCTCAATTAAAAAATATTTAGAATTGAAAAAAGTAGCTATATACGGACAATCTTACACTGTTACTGCCGAAAAAGAAATTCAAATTTTACTACACGTTTTAGAAGAACATCATATTTCTGTACATTTTGAAAAACAGTTTTATGATCTTTTAGTTGCAAACAACTCACTACAACACTCATATCAAACGTATTCTCATTTTAAAGATTTATCAGATTCTTTTGATCTAATGTTTACGATTGGTGGTGATGGAACTATATTACGTGCCGTAACCTATGTTAGAGACTTGAATATTCCTATTATGGGGATAAATGCCGGTAGGTTGGGTTTTTTAGCTACCATACAAAAAGATCAAATAAAAGAGGCTATAGAGCTTTTATTAAAAAAAGAATACACTATTCAGGAAAGAAGTTTGTTACAGGTAGAGACCAATCCTTCTGCAGATGATTTTTCAGAACTAAACTTTGCTCTTAACGAAGTTACGGTTGCAAGACGCAATACCACCTCAATGATTGGTATTAAAACCTATTTAAATAATGAATATCTAACCAATTATTGGGCTGACGGATTAATTGTGGCAACCCCAACTGGATCTACAGGTTATTCTTTAAGCTGTGACGGACCCGTAATTTTGCCCAATTGTAAAAGTTTAGCAATAACCCCTATTGCTCCACATAACCTTAATGCACGTCCAATGGTCATTCCGGATGATATTAAAATTCAGTTAGAAGTAAGTGCTCGTGAAAAAGATTTTTTAATTTCTCTAGACTCACGAATTACTACAGTGCCAGAAGAAACAATTATCTATATTAAAAAGGCTCCATTTACTATCAAAAGTATTTTACCTAAAAATCAATCCTATTTAAAGACCTTGCGAGGAAAATTACTTTGGGGAGAAGACACACGCAATGAACCTATGCAGTAAACAGCAAAAACAATAAATTGGCAAAAAAACAGTTAATCAAAAAAGACAGATTATTAACTTTTTAAAGCAAATTCATTTCCCTATATTTGCACGCTATTTCATCAAATGAAAAAATACATTTTCGCCATATTAGTCGCTTGTTTCACAAGTAATTTGTTCTCTCAAATCCATGAAATTGGTTTTTTTTTGGGAGGCACAAATTTTATGGGAGATATAGGTAACACAAGCTACATCAACCCTAATAAAATAGGTGGAGGATTTGTGTACAAATACAATTTAAACCCTAGAATTGCTTTAAGAGGTACAATATCTTATTTGCCTATTTCTGGTGATGATACTCACTCTAATAATCCGTATCGAAAAATTAGAGGCTACAACTTTACCAATAAAATTTATGAGTTGGCCGCAGGAGTTGAATTCAATTTCTTTGAATATAACATAAGAGAAAGAAACACTTCTTTTACACCTTATATTTTAACAGAAATAGCTGTTTTTGACTCAAAAAAAGCTGATTTCATTAACGGAAACAACAATATTGTATTTAAAAATAACTTTTCATACGCTATTCCTGTTGGAATAGGCATTAAAGGAAGATTAGCAGATAACCTTGCTTATGCTTTTGAATCTGCAGTTCGTTTTACTTTTGAAGACACATTAGATTACACAACAAATAAAATTGATAGACTAAACTTTGGGGGAACAGGTAGTGACTATTATGTTTTTACCGGATTTTCTTTGGTATACACCTTTGGAAGACCTCCTTGTTATGCCGATAGAGAATAATTTATGAGCTCTAAACCACAAAGCATCAACCTTAAAAAAATACCCAACCATATTGCAATTATTATGGATGGTAACGGACGTTGGGCAAAACAAAAAGGAATGCAGCGTGTTTTTGGGCACAAAAATGCATTAACAGCTATAAGAGAAACAGCAGATTACGCTTCAGAACTAGGTGTAGGTTATTTAACTTTATATGCATTCTCCACCGAGAATTGGAACAGACCTAAATTTGAAGTAGATGCTTTGATGAGCTTATTAGTAACCACTCTTAAAAAAGAACTGCCTGAGTTTATGAGAAAAAGCGTCAAGGTAAACTCTATTGGTGCTATTGATCAACTTCCTAAAAAAGCCCAAAAAACCCTTAAAGAGGTTATTGAAAAAACGAAGAACAATACTAAAATTACATTAACCTTTGCACTAAGCTATGGAGCACGTGAAGAAATTGTTAATGCAATCAAAAACATATCTAAAAAAGTTGTTAATAAAGAATTAGAAATTGAAAAAATTGACGAAAAAATTATAAATAATCATTTATATACGTTTAATTTGCCCGACGTTGATTTGATGATTCGCACAAGTGGGGAACAACGAATAAGCAATTTCTTACTATGGCAAATGGCTTACGCTGAATTATATTTTACAGACGTATTATGGCCAGATTTTAGAAAAGAACATCTTTTTAATGCAATAATTGATTACCAGAATAGAGAACGTAGATTTGGAAAGACAAGTGAACAGATTGACAGTAATGAATAAAAATTCATTTTTAGCAGCATTATTTATCATGGCTTTGACCATGAGTACAAAAGCTCAGGAAACACCAAAAGACAGTATACCACAACCTAAAAGTACTGAGGCTTTAAATTACGAAAAGGGAAAAGAATATATTCTGGGAGGCATTAGTGTTACCGGTTTACAAAAATTTAGCGAACAAACTGTTCGTGTTTATACTGGGTTAATTAACGGGCAGCCTATAAAACTTCCTGGAGATAAACTAACTAGTGCTATTAAAAAACTTTATGAAAGCAAACAATTTAGTGATGTAGATGTATACCTTTCTAAAATTGATGGAAATACAGTTTATCTTCAGTTTGATGTTACTGAACTACCACAATTAAACAAAATTAATATTTCTGGTGTTAAAAAATCTAAAGCTAAAGAGTTAAAAAAAGAAACGGAGTTAGAAAAAGGCGCTCAAGTAACTGATAACTTAATAGTAACCACCCGAAACTACATTAAAAAGAAATATACCGATAAAGGTTTTCTTAAAACTAAAGTTTCGTTAAACACTAAAAAGGATACTTCAGACACCAATACTGTTGATATGATGGTTCATATCGATAAAGGAAATAGAATTAAAATTAAAGACATTAATTTTGTAGGTAATGATGCTTTGTCTGATGGTCAATTAAGAGGGGTAATGAAAAACACGAAGCGTAAATTTTTAGGTCGTTTTTGGAAATCTTCAAAATATATTGCTGATGAATACAAGGAGGATCTAGAAAATATTTTAGAACGTTACAGTGAATTAGGTTATCGTGATGCTCGTATATTAAGCGATAAATTAACTTGGAATGATGATAATACTATCAGTTTAGAAATTGAATTAGAAGAAGGTAAACAATACCGCTTTGCTGATATCGTTTTTGTAGGAAATCAAAAATATAATGATGACCAATTAAACCGCTATTTAAGAATTGACAAAGGAGATATTTACAATGGAAAAGTTTTAAAAGAACGTATTTCTGGTGATGGAACTCCAGACTCTCAAGATATTCAAACACTGTATCATAATAACGGATATTTATTTTCATCTGTAAACGCAGTAGAAACTAAAGTAGAAAATGATTCTATTACAGTTGAAGTAAGAATTAGAGAAGACGAACCAGCAACTATTAAAAAAGTAACTGTCGTTGGTAATGATAAAACAAATGATCATGTAATTTACAGAGAATTACGTGTTAAACCAGGAGATTTATTTAGTCGTCAAAACATCATTCGTTCTATTCGTGAAATTGGTCAATTAGGCTTTTTTGATGCCAACGTAACTCCAGATGTAAAACCTGATTATCAAAACAAAACTGCCGATATTGAGTTTAGTGTTGTAGAAAAAGGAGGAAGCCAAATTGAATTACAAGGTGGTTATGGTGGAGGAGCCTTTATTGGTACATTAGGACTATCTTTTAACAACTTTTCTGTAAGAAACATCTTTAACAAAGAAGCATACAAACCATTACCTATGGGTGACGGACAAAGTCTTTCTTTACGTTTACAAGCAAGTAGAACATATAATACATATAGTTTTTCTTTTACAGAACCTTGGCTAGGTGGTAAAACACCTAAATCCTTATCTTTTTCAGTATACTTATCCAATCAATACAGATATGATTACACTACCAATAAAGTTGACAGAGGCCAAAGTTTAAGTATAATAGGTGCATCTATAGGTTTAGGACAACGTTTAAAATGGCCGGATGATTATTTCTCATTATCGCAAAGTATCAGTTTCCAGCAAATTGATTTGAATAATTATCGATATAGTGTTGGAACATCAGGTGATATTTTAAAAACAGGAGATTTAAACAACCTAGCTTACAATGTTACTTTAAGCAGAAACTCTGCAGGACCTAGCCTAATCTTTCCTACTTATGGTTCAGAGTTCACTATTAGAGCAAAAGCTACATTGCCATATTCATTACTAAATGGAAAAGATTATAGCGACCCTGGTTATATTTCAGGCTCTGATGAAGACAATCAATGGCTAGCAGAAAAATACAAGTGGTTAGAATACTATAAAATTTCTGCAAAAGGTAAATGGTATACCCAATTAGCAAACAAACTTGTATTAATGTCTAACTTTGAATTAGGATATTTAGGCTCTTATAATAAAGAATTAGGCTTAACTCCTGTGGAAAGATATTTTGTGGGTGGAGATGGTTTAGCTCAAGGTAATTTAGATGGCCGTGAAACCATTGGTTTACGTGGATATGAAAACAACCGTTTATCTTCAATAGATGGAGGGTCAATTTATAATAAATTTCAATTAGAATTACGTTATTCAATTACAGATAAACCTTCGGCATCAATCTATACCGTAGGATTTTTAGAAGCAGGTAATTCTTATGACAATTTTAGCTCATTTAATCCGTTTGATTTAAAACGTTCTGCAGGAGTAGGAATTCGTATATTTATGCCAGCTTTTGGTTTATTAGGTATCGATTTTGCACATGGTTTCGACCCATTACCGGGTGACACCTCATTAAATCCTACAAAATCAGGATGGCAAACACATTTTATAATCGGAAGACAGTTCTAAAAAAAATACAACATAAGTGTGTGTAGTTTTTGGCACGGTTTTTTCTAAACACATTATGTACAAGATGAAAAAAAACATTTTTACAATCGTTCTTTTATTTATTGTTACTGCTTTATCTGCACAAAAATCTCAAAAGATAGGTTATATAGATATGGAATATATTTTACAAAATATTCCCGAGTACATTGAAGCCCAAAATTCATTAAATGAAAAGGTAGCTAAATGGAAAGTAAATCTAGATAAAGAAGCTAGATCCATAGAAGTTTTAAAAACAGATTTAGCTAATGAAAAAGCTATTTTAACTAAAGATTTAATTGAAGAGCGAGAAGAAGATATAGCTATTAAACAAGAAGCATTAAGAAGGCTTGAATCTTTATATTTTGGTCCGGACGGAGATATGTACATTTTAAGAAAACAACTTGTACAACCAATTCAAGATCAAGTTTACAATGCAGTTCAAACTATAGCCGCTAGAGGAAAATATGATTTTGTTTTTGATAAATCAAGTGATTTAGTCATGTTATATTCCAACAAAAAACACGATATTAGCGAGCTTGTTGTTAAAATGATTAACATAGATCAAAGAAAACAAGCAAAACTTGATAAAATAGCAGAAAGAAAAAAGCTTTTAGACCAAGAAGGATTATCTGAAGAGCAAAAGAAAAGAATTGAAGATAAAGATGCTTTAAAGAAAAAGAGAGAAGCAGAAAGAGAAGCTAAATATCAAAAAATAGAAGAAAAACGTCAAGCTATATTAAAAGCTAGAGAAGAAAAAAGAAAATTGTTACAACAAAAAAGAGAAGCTTTGAAAAAAGCTAAAGAAGAAGAGCAAAAGAAACAAGAAGACGAAAAACAAAAAACAAATTAATAAACCGAAAAAAGAACACATAAATTTAAATTAGAACAAACATGAAACATTTAAAAACGTTATTATTAGTTGCAATTTTTACGATTGGATTAGGTGGTGTGGCAAATGCACAAAAAACTGCACATATTAACACTGATAAATTGTTAGCAGAAATGCCTGAAACTAAAGCGTTAAAAGCTGAGTTAGAAAGGTTACAAAAAACATACAGAGATGATATTGAGGGTATGTTTAAAAAATTAGAAGCTAAAGTAAAAAAATACGAAGCAGAAGGGAAAAGTCAAACTCAAGAAACTAATCAACAAAGAGCAATAGAAGTACAACAAGATCGTCAAAAAATTGCTCAAGCAGAACAAGCTATGAATCAAGAAATGGGTAAAAAGTATCAAGAAAAGACTATGCCTATTTTAAAGAAAGCTGAAGACGCTATTAAAGCGGTTGCTGCTGAAAAAGGCATTATTTATGTATTAGATGCTGCTCCAGGTAAAGGATTAATCGTTTACGACAAAGGAGAAGATATTTATCCTGCTGTGAAAGCTAAATTAGGATTCTAATTAAAACCATAATATAAATCAAAAAACCTGCTTTTTAAAAAGCAGGTTTTTTATTTTTGTATATATGATAAATGCATCTTCAAATAATTCAATTGGTATTTTTGATTCTGGTATAGGAGGTACTTCTATTTGGAAAGAAATTCATGCTCTTTTGCCCAATGAGGATACAGTTTACTTATCTGATAGTAAAAACGCACCTTACGGTTTAAAATCTAAAGAAGAAATTATAGACTTATCTATTAAAAATACTGAATTGTTAATTAAAGAAGGTGCAAAAATTATTGTAGTTGCTTGCAATACAGCAACTACAAATGCTATACAATATTTAAGAAACAATTATCAAATTCCTTTTATAGGTATTGAACCTGCAATTAAACCTGCTGCCATAAAAACCAAAACAAATAAAATTGGAATTTTAGCCACTAAAGGAACTTTAAATAGTGAACTATTTGAACATACCTCATCAAAAATTGACAAACACATTAAAATTATAGAACAAGTAGGTGAAGGCTTGGTAGAATTAATAGAAAACAACAAAATTGAATCTTCAGAAATGAGTGTTTTATTAAAAAAATACTTATCCCCTATGCTAGAGCAAAAAATAGATCATTTAGTTTTAGGCTGTACTCACTACCCATATTTGATTCCACAAATAAGAAAAATAATAGGAGAAGATATTCAAATAATTGATTCTGGAGAAGCTGTAGCCAAACAAACTAAAAACATACTCTCTAATTTAAATCTATTAAACAAAGAAAGTAAAAAATCAACTACTATCTTTTATATAAACAAAGATGAAGTTATATTGGAAAAAATTTTATTAAACTATCCTAATAGCATCATCAAAAAAAGAGATTTCTAAAATAGCGATCCATTAATATTTGGACACGCTGATAATCTTCTCTTTCTACACAACACATTTAGTCCAATAGAAATTTGATGAAATCCATCTTCAGAAAAAACCACATCATTCATTTGCTTAGTGTATGTATAAGAAAACATAAATCTTTTATAATTAACTCCTAATATTGGAGAAATATATTGTGCCTCTTCAAACGAATTTCCATCAAAAGTAGATCTATAAGATAAAGCTGCCCATAATTGAGATTTGCCTAATTTTTTATATGCTTTAAAATTGATATCTGCTATTTTTTCCCCTGTTTGATCTTTATATTGAAACATTAAAGATGGCTCAAATTGGAACTTATTTTCATCTCCAAAAAAATATGCTGCTCCTAATATATAGTTCCTTAAATTTAAAGCTTCATACTCTGATTTTAAATTGTCTTTAGCAGTTAAAAAAATATTTTTAATTGTTAAAAAGCTAGACAAACCTCCCAAATGATAACCCATTCCGAAATCTGCATTAAAATAAAAATCACTTTCTATAATCTGTTGCACCTCTGGATCAAAAGATGAGAAGGTAGTTTGATCTACTTCATTTTGAACCGCAGATAATGACAACCCAAAAGACAATTGGTTAAAAATATTTCCTCTATCTAATTCTAAATGAAAAGCATATGTTCCTTGTATTCCTTTTTGTGAATGATATCCGTTTTTATCATTAAATAAAATGAAACCATATCCTGCTTTTTTATCAACTCCCACTTTAGCATGAAAACTAGCAGTTTGTAGTTTAGGCGCATTATCTACTCCTAACCACTGGTTTCTGGCAGTTAACCTTATTTTTCCACACTCTCCTACCCCTGCTGCAGCTGGATGAACTAAGTATACATTGTCTGATAAATAATCTTGATATATAGGAAATGTTTCTTGTGAATGAGAACTTAAACTAAATAGAAATAAAGTGGTAGTAAAAAGTTTTATTAAGTTTTTCATTTACTATTTTTTTTCAAATATATTCTATTTAATTAGAATTATACAATTAATTAACATTCTAATATAACTATTACTACTATTAATGATGATAAAAATCATTTTATAAAATTTATTATATCAATAGCTTAGCAAAAATTCTTATCTTTAATAATTATGAAAAAAAGTGTATTTATTTTATTATTATCTATCTCATTTATTTCAAACAGTTATTGTCAAAAAATTGAAAATTTAGATTTTATTTCTCCTTTCAACAATGGTGTTGCCGCAATAAAAAAAGGAGATCATTGGGGCTTTGTGGACAAAGAAGGTACTTTAGTAGTACCTTATAGAAAAGATTTAGTGACTACTAAACATGAAGACGGACAATATCCTATTTTTAATAGTGGAAGATGTCTATACACTATAAAAAAAGGAGGTATTAATTATTTTGGCTATATAAATAAACAAGGTAGAACAATTATTGAACCTCAATTTTTAAACGCTACAAACTTTAATGAAGGAAGGGCAATTGTTTTAAATTTAGATAAAGAAAACTTAGGACAAAATAATGTTTTAAACAAAAACGTAATTTCTTATAGTTATGCACATGTTATTATTAATGTTGATGGAAAAATTATGCATCATTTAACAGGATATAAAAGCACTTCATTACTCCCTGAATTTATTAAAACTCCACCTACAATTACTACTGAATTACTTTCAGACAATTTATACATGATACAACAAGACAATGGAAAAATAACCATTAAAAACGTAAACGAATGATCTAAAAAGTAAGCATCATGAAAAGCATTCAAAAAATAATGGAAGAAATTACGCAACTCACGTATAATATTGAAATCAATTACCCAGAGTTATACCAGTTTTTGAATGAAAATCCAGAAACAATTCCTTCCACAGATCATCCGGAAATTGATGAAAAAACTTTACAAAATCATCTTGATAGTTTAAAGCAAGTACTAAAACATTATATAAAAACCAATAAGGTAAAATAATATGAAAGAACTAGCTTCTCCTGACAGACAAATAACTTTTATATACAGCTCAAACTCATCTAGAGCCAAACAAACTTTTGCGTATGCCAAAGCAGAAGGCTTGCCAATTCTTGAATTTGACATTTTAAAAAATAAACTTACCGGAACACAAATTGCAGAAATAGCCGAGAGATTACATATTAAAATTGAAGATTTGGTAAATCAAGAACATCCATCATATACCGAACTTTTTGAACCTCATATTTTGTCAGAAAACGATTGGATTAAAATGATACAACATAATCCAGAAATAATGAAACAACCCATTGCTATTAGAGGTAATAAAACTATTTTGATTGAAACCCCTTCCGACATCATTAAAATTTAAACTCAACAATTCAAATGGCTTTTATAGATTATTACAAAACTTTAGGCATTAACAAAGATGCAAGTGATAATGACATCAAAAAAGCATATCGAAAATTAGCAAGAAAATACCATCCGGATTTAAATCCGAATGATAAAGAAGCCGAAAAGCGTTTTAAAGAGGTTAATGAAGCAAATGAAGTACTTAGCAACCCAGAAAACAGAAAAAAATACGACCAATACGGTGAACACTGGAAACATGCAGATGAAATAGAAAAAGCGAAACAACAACAGCAATACCAACAAGAACCTGTGTATGGCGATTTTGAAGGTTATTCTGGTGAAGATTTTTCAGACTTTTTTGAATCTATGTTTGGTGGAAGAGCCTCTTCAGACAGAGGAAGTTTTGTAAAATTTAGAGGACAGGATTTTAATGCTGAACTGCAAATAAATTTACAAGACGCATTTAAAACTCATAAACAAACCTTAACGGTTAATAATAAAAACATAAGAATTACCATTCCTGCCGGAGTTGAAAACGGACAAACCATTAAAATAAAAGGTCACGGTGGAAAAGGAATGAATGGTGGACCTAATGGAGATTTATACATCACTTTTTCTATTGTAAACAATACCAAATTCAAAAGAGATCATGACAATTTATATTTAACGGTAGATTTGGATTTGTACAAAGCCATGTTAGGTGGTTCTATTACTATAGATACTTTTGACAGCAAAGTAAAGCTAACGGTTAAACCTGAAACCCAAAACGGAACAACCGTTAAACTAAAAGGAAAAGGATTTCCGAAATACAAAAAAGAAGGCGAATTTGGTGATTTGTATATAACCTACAACATAAAACTTCCTACGAACCTATCAGAAAAAGAAAAGCAATTGTTTAAAGATTTAGATGAATTACGCTAATTATGGAACTTAAAGATTACATAACCATTCAACAATTTTGTGAGCTTTACGAGGTTCCAACTACTTTTGTTAATTCTTTGCAAGATTTTGAGCTGATTGAGATCACAGTTGTTAATAACAACAATTACCTAAAAAAAAGTCAGTTACATTTAGTAGAAAGAATGATAAGGCTTCATTATGATTTAGATATTAATTTTGAAGGAATTGATGCTATTCATCATTTATTAAATCAAGTAGAAAATTTACAAAACGAAGTAGCTGTACTCAAAAACAGACTTAATAGGTATGAGGATTTTTAATTTAGAGAGTTATGTTTCTTTATTTTGGAACCCCATTTTACTACGATGCGCAGGCACTTCCCACTTAATCATCTCTTTTAAAAACTCATCAACTTTCTCAACAATGAGTTTCGCTGTAATTTCTTGTGGTGAGTACATTCCTAATTCTAAAGTATTGGTTTCAACAGTCATATTATCAGCAAACGGGAAGAGGATAAAAATATACACATCTCCGCTGTAGGATTGTGAAAACACTAAAGAACCACCCGTTACAAATTGATATTCCGGAATTTGATTCGTGCAGTCCATAAGCTCTCTTGGAAAAGAATCAAACGTAACATTTACTGCTTCGTTATTGTTTATCCAGCTTAGTTCTTGCATCTTCCATCCTATAGAATATTTTTCAACAATATTTTTTAATGTGGATGCAATTAATGGTTTGATCTCTTTGCCCCACTTGATTTTTTTATCAACTACCAGTTTTATAGATTCTTTATAATCGTTAACTCTTTCTTCTAAATGTTCTACCTTCATCGTTACTCTTTTTTATTTTTTTGTTCTTCTTTTTCTAATTTTCTAAAATAGCCTCTAAATAAAAAGTTATGTTTTAGCGCCTCCATGTTCTGATTAAACTTATCAGTTCCTTCATTAATATTTTTCATGGTAGATTTTAAACTATTTACCAAAGAAGTATCTCTAACCACATAATCGAGTGTTCCTTTACGGGTATTAATATCACTTACTACCGTGTTAACATCCTTTAAAATCTTATTAATTTCTTCGCTAGAGGTTTCTAAATTCGTAACCACGGTTTTTAATTTATGTCCGGAAATAGAATCATTTAACAAAACACCTAAAACAGTATTATCATCACCTTTTATTGATGAGATTAAATCATTAATTTCATTGATGGATTTTGTAGCGCCTCTACTAGCCAATTTTAAATTTCTGACAGATAATTGTAAATCTTTAGCCATTACTGTATCGTTTAACAAGATTCCTAAAGTTCCTTTTCCTTCTAAAATAGCATTGGTTATTTTTAAGATATCTGAAGTTAAGATAGCGGCATTTTCTGAACTTACACTGAGTGTACTTAAAATATCATCAGCACCAATTTTACTAAAGGTTTTAATCGTATCATTATCACTAACAACAGATGAAGGTCCTTTACCCGGAACAATATTTACAATCATATTTCCTACCAAACCATCAGAACCAATGGTAGCAATGGCATTCTTTTTAATATGATTCACGATTTTCTCATCAATACTCATGGCTACTTTTATGGTAGAATCGTTTTCCATTTCAATACTACTCACCGTACCAATATTAATTCCCGCATATCTTACATTATTTCCTTCTTGTAAGCCGTTTACATTTTGAAAATATGCGTTAACAGTAAACGTACTTTTAAACATGTGCTTGCCTTGACCAATTAAATACACTGCCAACACAAACAATATGGTACTGATAATAACAAAAACACCTAGTCTTATTTTTTGAGAGTTCGTCTGTTTCATATTTTTAATTTATTGTTTAAAGAATGCCTTTACTTTCGGATCTTTTGAAGAAGATAACTCTTTAAAAGTTCCTTCGGCATAATTGGTACCGTCTATTAATAAGATCATTCTGTCAGAAATAACTCTGGCACAATCCACATCATGAGTAATAATTAATGAAGAAGTACCATACTTTTGCTGAATTTCTTTCATTAAAATGATAATTTCCTTAGCTGTTATAGGGTCTAAGCCACTAGTTGGTTCATCATACAAAATAATTTTTGGCTTTAAAATCAATGTTCTGGCTAAAGCTACTCTTCGTTTCATTCCACCTGATAGTTCTGCAGGCATTAGATCTACCGTATGTGCTAAACCAACATTTTCTAACGCTTCAATAACCAAGGCTTCTGTATCTTCAGAACTTTCAAGTTTATGTTTATGTCTTCTTAACGGAAACTCTAAATTTTCTCTTACTGTCATAGAATCATACAAGGCGCTTCCTTGAAACAAAAAACCAATATCTGCACGTAAAATATCTAACGCTTCTTGGGTTAATTGTGTAATGTCTTTTCCCATTACATTGATAATTCCGCTATCAGCTTCCATAAGCCCCACCAAACATTTGATCATAACTGATTTCCCTGAGCCCGATTTTCCCATAATCACCAAGTTTTCTCCTTGATGTAAAGTCATATTAAATCCGTTCAATACATGATTATCTCCAAAACTTTTATACAAATTTTGAATATTGAGTACTACCGGTTTGGTATCAACTGATGTATTTTCTATTTGAGCTTTGCTTTTCATCATAATTCATAAAAAATATCAGCAACAAAAACAGCTATAAAATCAATTACAAAGAGTAATAATGAAGTAAAAACTACTGCTGAATTAGCGGCTTTCCCAACACCTGCAGTTCCTTTTTTACAATAATACCCCTTAAAACAACCTACCAAACCAATAGCAAAACCAAAAAAGAACGATTTTGCTGTAGCAGGAACAATATCTCCAAAATCCAACGAATTAAAAACCTGATTAAAAAATAACTGAAAGGATACATTTCCTTTTAAATTTTCTACCAAAAACGACCCGAAAAGAGCTACAGCATCACCAAAAATAATGAGGAGCGGTAACATTAAAGTGGTTGCCATAATGCGTGTTACCACTAAATACTTAAACGGATTGGTGCCCGATACTTCCATTGCATCAATTTGTTCAGTTACCCGCATTGAGCCTAACTCTGCACCTATCCCCGATCCTATTCTACCGGCGCATACCAAAGCGGTAATCATTGGCCCTAGTTCTCTTACAATTGAAATACCTACCATAGATGGCATCCAAGAAACTGCACCAAACTCCATTAGCGTAGGTCTGGTTTGTAAAGTTAACACCAACCCAATGATAAAACCTGTAATTGCTACTAACAATAAAGAACGGTTTCCCATATTGTAGCATTGTTTAAGCAATTCTTTAAATTCATACGGAGGTTTAAATGCTTCTTTAAAAAATCGGCCAGCAAATAATGACAACTCTCCTATTTCAATAAAAAAAGTCTTTAAGTTGGTTAGAATTTTGTTGATCATAGTCATTCAAAAACTCATTTAATCAAAAATAGCGTATTAAAGATAGTGCTTAAATGATAAAAATCACTTAAACCTTTATGATTTATATCATTTAAAGTCAATACCATAACCTATACTTTAGACTTGTAATTATAATTCATACAATAGAATGTTTAAAAGAACAGGAATTTTTGTGGGTGTAGGTATTTTACTTGTAATGTTATCTTTTCTATTTTTTGATCAAAAGCCAAAAGCTGTAATAGTTTCTGATAATGCGTTGCCGGAAATAATGAAAACTGAACAAAAAAAAGAGACGTTTGTTACGGTAAATAAGCATGTTTTGGTTAAAAATTACTTTGAATACATAGACTCTATTGTTTGTAAATACGATTCATTAACTCCGTACCATTTAACAGAACACCTTTTAATTAGGGCTAATCCGTGGATAATTGACACCTTACAAAACACAGATTATTACAGAATGAAAGAACGAGATTCTATTGTTTATCATCAAAAGGAAATGATCGTTCTTCCTAAAAATGCGCGCTTAGTTATCCCCGACTCTATAGTGGCTTCCCATATTGAAACTGCTTTTTTAAACACAAAAATAGATATCAACATTCCCGAATTTAAATTGCGTATTTATGAAAAAGACTCCATGCTATTTGAATTTCCTGTGCGTGTGGGTAGAGATGAAGAAAAATACTTAGAAATGTCAGGGAGAGTTCAAGATTTAAAAACAATAACCGGAAGCGGAAAAATTGTAAATCATGTTAAATATCCTACCTATATCAACCCTTCAAATAACAAAGTATATTACCAGACCAAACGAGATGATAACATTGTAACCAGCTTACCACAAATTCCTTTTTTAGAGACGGAAATTAACGGAATAAGAAATGGACAAATGATTCATCCTACTACCAATCCGGAAACATTAGGCAGAGCTTATTCTAATGGATGCATTGGCACTAAAGAAGCAGATGCCTGGGTAATTTATTACTACGCACCAATTGGAACACTAATACAAATCAGATATGATTTAAGAATACAAGAAAAGGGAAGTGAAAAATTACTGAAAGATATTTATGGGTGGAGAAAGTGATATTTGATACTACTTTTTAACTAGCGTGCTTTTATAAAGCATGACTAATCTTAATATAACGCGCATTACAAATGCACAATAAAAAAGGCATACGTTACAAACATACCTTAGCTACCGCACGTTTGTATCGTGTGGTGCAATTAATTAGTACAAATTAAAAACAACTACATTTTCTAATATTCCTTTTTCACCTGCATAATATGTAGCTTAACTGGCGCGACATCTGTGATGCGTGCCTATTGTATTGTAAGTATGTAATGAAAAGCTTTTTAAACTTACCACAATGGTTTTATTGTAATATTAGTACATTCTTTATTATCATCTTCATAAGCTATGTAACTACTATTTACCCAATCTCTCGGATGATAAACCAATTCTGAAGCAACAGGGTTATAATGTATATAGCTAATTCTTTGTTCTATTTTTTGATGGTTATCTAATACAATTGGATGAAAACCATCTTTCCAAACTTTATAATTTTTTCCTTTTCTAATTCTATTAGCTGCAAAACTAAATTTAGCCAATAACCATTCTCGCCTACTTTCTGGATACTCTTTTATGGCTTTTATAATTTCTTTAGACGTAAATTTTTTAAAATCTCTTATAATATCTTGTAACTCATTTTCATTTGAACTTATAATCATATGAAGATGACTACTCATATACACATAAGCATGAACATGTAAGCCTTTGTGCTTTATACAATAGTTTAAAGAATCATCTAATATTTTAAAGTAAATAGGGCGTATAAATACATCTACCCAATCTATAACTGTTATGGTTACAAATGTGGGTGTTGTGCTATCTATTACTTTATATCGTTGAGACATCGTTTAAATATAAATAAACTGGTGTGCTTTTGCAAAACGTATCTGTGGTTTTTGTTTATATGCATATTAACTGGCGCGCTTTTGTAAAGCGTGTCTTATTGTGATACTGATATATGTGCATTACAAATGCAAAATAAAAAAGGCACACGTTGCAAACGTGCGCCAGTTTCTTTTTTTATTCTTCATATCCCGCGCGAGGGGGGTGCTTTTGTAAAGCGTGACTTACTGTGATACTGATATACGCGCATTACAAATGCACAATAAAAAAGGCACACGTTACAAACGTGCGCCAGTTTTTTTATTCTTCTTCATATCCCGTGCGAGGGGGGACAAACGTGCGCCAGTTTCTTTTTTTATTCTTCATATCCCGTGCGAGGGGGAGCGGGCGTCATTGCGAATGAAACAACGTGAAATGAAGCAATCTTTTTCTTAAAAAAACTTAGTAACTAACATATAACAGATTACCACGTCGCTATGCTCCTCGTAATGACGATTAAAAACTGCCTTTATAACAACAAAAAAGCTACACTTTACAGCATAGCTTTGTATTTTATTTATTAAACCACACGATGCTCCCGAATGCTTTCGGGACGTGCGGGAGCGATTGAGTTTTACCATGGTGGTTTTTCCCAATAACATTTAGTACAGTTATATAAGCTATCTGGCACAGGCTTATCAAAATAAATTTCATTATAGCTTATATCTTGAGTATTATATTTAACAAAAAACTTTTTATTTATATATTTTCTTTTAATATAGGAATAAGACCTCTTGGCATCTTTTATATTAAAGGACTGATCTGTTGTAAGTTTTTCTCCTTTTTTTGTCATAAAGGAGTAGCTAATGTATATTCCTGATCTTGAGGTTGTCTTCAAACTTGATGTTGTTCCTATCGTATAAATTACCTTATTATTGTTCATCATTTTTTTCCATCTTGAATTAAGATTTAATACATAAAACACAATAATTAACACAAAAATGATAGGTGATAACTTTAAAATTTTATTCATCATTATACTTTTCTTTTGCTTTATTCTGAAGTACGTTAGTTAAGAAAATGGATGCTTTATCTAAATTATGATTTAAGAAATTTTCTACGCTTTTATCTACTTGCTCTCCTAAAGCACTTTTGAACATATTAGTTCTAGTAGAATTTGCTTTACCTATTACCTGAGACACACCTACTTCAATGGCAAAATCACTTAAAGATTTATTCGTGAAAATAGAATTTGTAGTTACTCTGTTAGTAATATTTTTATTAAAATTTATATTAACTTCAAAAGCGTTTCCAAAAATATCTGCAGCTAAACCATTTAAAAAACCATCTCCAATAACAGAAACCACGTTAACTTTTTTATCATTTAACCCATATTGAGCAACTCCACTAAAAAACATTTTACTACCTATAATACCAGCTCCTTCTTTAGAAAAAATTCCAGTTGCCCCATTACCGAATGGTAAGGCCAACAATGCCATTTTTCCTACAAACTTACCTTGATCTCCTACTGACACTCCATTTTCATTGGTTGTATTTAATTCTTTCCAAAAAGCAACAAAATTATTTATTCTACTTTGTCTTACTGATGAATTAGATGCTACTTCATTAGAAGATTGACTTGATTTAGATAAATCAATTACATCATTAGGATAAATAAGATCTCTCTCTTTTATTTGCGGATTCCATTTCAATATATCACTAAGTGCAACCCCTGTTATCTTTGATATATTTGATAAATTATCTCCTTTTCTAACTCTAAAAAAATGAAATTTATAATCTGATATGGCGCTAGATTTCATTTCTTCCAATCCTTCTAATTCAACATAAGCTATCACTTTATTCCCACTAAAACTATATGGTGTGTAATGTGAATATTTTGAAGCCAACGGATCCACCGCAAAGAACCTACCTACGCGTGGGTCGTGCATTCTAAACTTATAGTTTATACTGTTACCTTCTCCTTTAACTTCGTCATCTTTTTCTTGCCCTTGGAAGCCGTAACGGTAGCTATCGGCTTGTCCGTGCCTATTTGGCATTAACATACCAAATGGGTAATAATCGTTAAAGGCTATAATTTCTGGGTTAAAGGCTATAGCATTTTCATCTATACTGGTATCAACATTAACACAAAAACCACACTCTCAAGCATTACTCTTTTAACAACATATTTCTGTTATCACAGTAAATATATAATCTTGTAGTTTAAGTACAAAATGTAATTTATAGATTCTCTTATATGTGAATAATCCTTTAAAAATAAAAAAGCTCCCAATTCCTTGGAAGCTTATCTAGTAGCGGGAGCTGGACTCGAACCAGCGACCTTCGGGTTATGAGCCCGACGAGCTGCCTACTGCTCTATCCCGCGATTTGCGGTTGCAAATATACGTCTTTTTTTAAGTGTATTCCAAATAAAATCATAATTATTTTTAATAAATTTTTGTAAATCACACACAAACAACCTTATAAAAAATAAAAAATATATCCCAAAACCACCTATCTTTGCTGTATGACACATAAAGCAGGATTTGTAAACATCATTGGTAACCCCAATGTTGGTAAATCAACCTTAATGAATGCGTTGGTTGGTGAAAAACTTTCAATTATTACCTCAAAAGCCCAAACTACTAGACATCGTATTTTAGGTATTGTGAATGGTGAAGACTACCAAATTATATTTTCTGATACTCCAGGAATCATTCAACCTGCATATGAACTTCAAGAATCAATGATGGATTTTGTGAAATCTGCTTTTGAAGATGCCGATGTGTTAATTTATATGGTAGAAGTAGGTGAAAAAGAACTAAAGAACGAAGCTTTTTTCAATAAGATTATCAATAGTAAAATTCCCGTAATTCTACTTTTAAACAAAATTGACAAGTCTACTCCCGAAGAGGTACAAGAAAAAATAGATTACTGGCGCAAGAAAGTTCCTAACTCTTTTGTATACGTAATTTCTGCTTTAGAGAAGTTTAATGTAGAAGCCGTTTTTTATAAAATTATTGAACTACTACCCGACTCACCTCCGTTTTATCCAAAAGATCAGTTAACTGATAAACCAGAGCGTTTTTTTGTGAACGAAACCATTCGTGAAAAAATTCTTCAACAATACAAAAAAGAGATTCCGTATTCTGTAGAAGTAGAAACGGAAAGTTTTATAGAAGAAGAAGAAATTATAAAAATCCGTTCGGTAATTATGGTAGAACGTGAAACCCAAAAGGGAATCATCATAGGTCATAAAGGTTCTGCTATAAAACGTGTAGGCACAGAAGCTAGAAAAGATTTACAACACTTTTTCGATAAAAAAGTATACTTAGATTTATATGTAAAAGTGAATAAAGATTGGCGCTCGAATGAAAGACAGTTAAAACGTTTTGGATATAAAGATTAATTGATTTCTTGCAAAACCGATCGCATAAACTCTTTTAAATCGTCCATTTGTTTTTTACCGGTTTCTTTCCCTAATCTACCTATAAAATACAACACAAACCAAACTACAGGTAGTGCTATGAGCATCACTATGGGAAAAACAATACTTCTTTCAAATCTTATATTTACATACAATACTACCGTAAAACTTATAAAAGCCGCAGCTACTAAAAAATGAATAAACATAAATAGTGTCCAAACTTGGGGTTTGGGTCCAAACAATCCTTTAATAACAGTTCCTTCTCCATCAATTTCATCAACCTCAAAATGGAGTTGTGGCGACCAAAAATGTGCATCTTTCTTTGGCACATCAATCACTACATGATTGTCTACAATCTTGCCTTTAAACTTACATAATGCATCTTTAAAAATAGCATCAAACCTTTCTAATATCTCAATGGTAGATTTCTCACAATTAATCGAAAATCGAGGTCTTAAAAATAGCTCACTATTCTGTTGTTCTTGTTGTTGCATTATAAGTTATTGATTTACTCAAAGCTACAGCAAAATTTACATTAACAAAACATTCATTTAAAAATTGTAACGCTTTGTTGTCTTTAAACTAACTATAATTTTAAAAAACAACCTAAGTTTTGTAAAAATTTTAACTCATGAAAAACTTATTAAAAACTTTACCACTACTACTTACTTTTTGTTTAATAGGCTGTGATGATGATCCAGCTCCACAACCTCAACCAAATCCCATCAATACAGAGGTTAAATTTAACCATGTAAAAACCATTATGGTTGGTGGAGAAACTGCCGCAGAAATTTCAGCTTACGATGCTACAACACAAAAATTATTTGTTGTAAATGCTGAAAGCAATGAAATAGCTGTCTACAATATTAAAGATATTAACAATCCTGTTCAATTAACCGCTATTCCGTTAGCTAATGGAGCGCCAAATAGTGTAGCTGCATACGACGGAAAAGTAGCCGTTGCCATTGAAGATAATATAAAACAAAACGCTGGGAAAATTGCTTTATATAATGCTGAAAACGGTAGCTTAATCAACTCCTACACAGTAGGAGCTTTACCTGACATGGTTACTTTTTCAAAAGATGGCAAATTACTTATTTCTGCCAATGAAGGAGAACCGGATGATACCTATACAAATGACCCAGAAGGTAGTGTAAGTATTATTGAAGTTGAAAGCGGAATAGTAACAACCTTAAATTTTGATGCTTTTAATGCTGATGAAGCTTCTTTAAAAAGCAACGGGTTCAGAGTTTTTGGTCCAAATGCAAACTTAGCCAAAGACGTTGAGCCAGAATATGTTACGGTTTCTGATGATTCTAAAATAGCGTGGGTTTCTTTACAAGAAAACAACGGAATTGCAAAAGTTAACTTAGTTTCTAAAACCATTGAGGCTATTTATCCTTTAGGATTTAAAAATTACAACGAAGCTGGTAATGAAATTGATGCTAGTAATAAAGACGATGTAAAAGAACTAAAAAACTGGCCGGTATATGGTATGTATCAACCTGATGGAATTACCTATGTAAACATTAATGGAAATGGCTATATTATTTCAGCAAATGAAGGAGACGCTAGAGATTATGATAGTTTTAGTGAAGAAGGCAGAATAAAAGACATAACCTTAGATGAAACTACTTTTCCGATATCAGAAGATTACCAAAACGAAGCTAATTTAGGACGTCTTTTAATTACCAATACTCTTGGTGATGAGGGTAATGATGGTGATTTTGAAAAATTATATTCTTATGGAGCACGTTCTTTTAGTATTTGGTCAGAAAACGGAACTTTAATTTATGATAGTGGCAACAGTATTGCCCAAGAGTTATTAGCCAGAACTCCTGATAGATTTAATGATGATGATAGTAGAAGTGACGATAAAGGAGCAGAACCCGAATCGGTAGAAGTTTTGAATATGAGTAACGAACGTTACATTTTATTTGTTGGATTAGAGCGTACAGATCAAGTTTTGGTGTATGACATTACCAACCCCACCTCTCCGGTATTCTTAGATATTTTATCTCACGAAGGTGATGAAGCTCCAGAAGGATTGCTTGTAATTCCATCATCAGAAAGTCCAAGTGGCAAAGACCTAGTAATTGTTTCTAATGAAGATAGTGGTACCGTAAGTATTTACGAAAACCAATAATAATCCCCTATTATTTTTACAACAAACAGCTATTGATTTGATATATCAATAGTTGTTTTGTTTTTCAGAAACACTACCTTTGCAACAAATTTGTGTAAATGAGTAGCATTATTGCAATTGTTGGTAGACCCAACGTAGGAAAATCAACACTTTTTAACCGTTTAGTTAAACGTCGTGAAGCTATTGTTGATTCGGTTAGTGGAGTTACGCGCGATCGTCATTACGGTAAATCAGAATGGAACGGAAAAGAATTCTCGGTAATTGATACTGGTGGATATGTAGTAGGTTCTGATGATATTTTTGAAGAAGAAATTAGAAAACAAGCGCAGTTAGCTATTGATGAGTCTGATATCATTGTTTTTGTAGTTGATGTAGAAGAAGGTATCACCCCAATGGATGAAGCAGTGGCTAAAATTTTACGTCAAGTAGATAAGCCTTTGTTCATTGTAGTTAACAAAGTAGATAACGCTATGCGTACTGCGGATGCTGTTGAGTTTTACAATTTAGGCTTGGGTGATTATTTTACTATTTCATCTATCAATGGTAGTGGAACCGGAGAATTATTGGATGCTATAGTTGAAGAAATTCCTGAAATTGAAGAAGAAGAAAACGAAGAGGAATTACCTCGTTTTGCGGTAGTGGGTCGTCCAAACGCCGGAAAATCATCATTTATCAACGCTTTAATTGGTGAAGACAGAAACATTGTAACCGATATTGCAGGAACAACTAGAGACTCTATTGACACCAAGTACAATCGCTTCGGATTTGAATTTAATTTAGTAGATACTGCCGGAATCAGAAAAAAATCTAAAGTAAAAGAAGATTTAGAGTTTTATTCGGTAATGCGTGCAGTACGTGCTATTGAGCATTGTGATGTAGCCATTTTAGTAGTGGATGCTACTCGTGGTTTTGAAGGTCAGGATGAAAAGATTTTCTGGTTAGCAGAAAAAAACAGAAAAGGTATCGTTATCTTGATCAATAAATGGGATTTAGTTGAAAAAGAAACCAACACCATGCGTGATTTTGAAGCTAAAGTTAAACAAACTATTGCTCCATTTACAGATGTCCCTATTGTGTTTATATCTGTATTAACCAAGCAACGTATTTTTAAAGCTATTGAAACAGCAGTTGAAGTTTTTGAAAACAGAAAGCGTAAAATTCAAACAAGTAAGCTAAACGAAACGATGTTAGACATCGTTCAGAATTATCCGCCACCGGCAACCAAAGGAAAATTTATCAAAATAAAATACTGTATGCAATTACCTACGCATACACCACAGTTTGCCTTTTTTGCAAACTTACCACAATATATAAAAGACCCTTACAAACGATTTGTAGAAAACAAACTTAGAGAACATTATGATTTTTCGGGTGTTCCTATAAGCATCTATTTTAGGCAGAAATAACAAAAGGCATCCTTTGGATGCTTTTTGTTATGAACTTTAATTCCTATTTCTATTCCGTACCTTTGTTAGAGTAATTCTATGACGCATGATGCTTAAAAATAAGCTGAATATTGATAACTCGTTTACAAAATCTTTACCTGCCGACAAAGTTTTAGACAACCATCGTCGGCAAGTTGTGGACGCTTGTTTTTCGTATGTTGAACCTAAAAAAACTTCAAATCCTAAACTTATTCATGTTTCTAATGAAATGTTACAAGAAATAGGTTTAACTGAAGAAGATGCTACTTCTGAAGAGTTTTTAACCATTTTTTCCGGTAATCAAATTATAGAAAATACACATCCGTATGCCATGTGTTATGGCGGACATCAATTTGGGCAATGGGCAGGACAATTAGGTGACGGTAGAGCCATTAACTTATTTGAGGTTGTTCACAACAAACAACGTTGGGCGTTGCAATTAAAAGGAGCCGGTGAAACACCTTATTCTCGTTCTGCTGATGGATTAGCTGTTTTACGTTCTTCTATCCGAGAACATTTGTGTAGCGAAGCTATGCATTATTTAGGCGTTTCTACTACTCGATCGTTATCTTTAATGTTAAGTGGTGACAAAGTGTTGAGAGACATAATGTATAACGGAAATCCGGCTTATGAAAAAGGCGCTATTGTTTGTAGAGTAGCTCCTAGTTTTATTCGTTTTGGAAATTTTGAAATTCTTGCCTCAAGAGAAAATCATGAGACATTACAATTGCTAGCAGACTACACCATTAAACATTTTTATCCTGAAATTCTTTCCGAAGGAAAACAAAAATATCTTGATTTTTTAACTGAAGTTCGTGATAGAACTATTAATATGATTGTTCATTGGCAACGTGTTGGATTTGTCCATGGTGTAATGAATACCGATAATATGTCTATTCTTGGACTCACCATTGACTACGGACCCTACGGGTGGCTTGAAGGGTTTGATTACGAGTGGACACCTAATACTACCGACACTCAACATCGCAGATATCGTTTTGGAAACCAACCCTACATTGGCATGTGGAATTTGTACAAATTAGCAAATGCTTTGTATCCATTAATTAACGAGGCTGAACCACTTCAAAACATTCTTGATGAATACGAAGAATTATATCTTAAAGCCTATGAGCAAATGATGAAAAACAAGTTAGGCTTATTTTCATCTGAAAATCATTCAGAAATTATTTCTCAATTAGAAAAAACGTTACAATTTACCGAAACAGATTATACTATTTTCTTTAGGAATTTAGCAAATATTATTAAAGATGATTCACAAGAAAGTGCAATTCAAAAAGTTGAATTCGCTTTTTATACTTTAGAGGAAGTTAAAGACGATATAAAAGATCAATGGTTAAATTGGTTTTCAAACTATCTAGAAATTTTAAAAACTGAAAAACTTTCTGACGAAAAAAGAAAGCAAAAAATGAATTCGGTTAATCCTAAATATGTGTTACGAAACTATATGGCACAACTTGCTATTGATGATGCCAATAAAGGAGATTACCAACTCATTGACGAGTTGTATCAACTACTTAAAAATCCGTATGATGAACAATCAAATCATGAAAAATGGTTTGTTAAACGTCCTGAATGGGCTCGTCATAAAATAGGTTGTTCTATGTTATCATGTAGTTCTTAAGTCTTTTTTATTGTATATTAGTACTTAACAAAATGATACACGAATTCAAAGAAATAGTTAAGCAAGCTAGAATTAATCAGGAAAACGGATTAAAAAACATTCTTGCTACAGTGGTTTTTTTAGAAGGTTCTTCTTACCGAAAACCTGGAGTACGTATGCTTATTGCTGAAAACGGAAAAATAACAGGAGCTGTAAGCGGCGGATGTGTAGAAAAAGAAGTACATCATCGTTCTCAAACTATTTTTAATGATAATCGTGCAAAAGTTATAACCTACGACGGCAGGTACAGATTGGGTTGCGAAGGTATTTTGTACATTTTGTTAGAACCTTTTTTTGTTTCTGATGATTTTTTAAGCTCTTTTTCTTCTCAATTAGAAGCTAGAAATCCGATTGAAATCCAATCCTTTTACGAGCAAACAGATGAAGTTTTTGGCGAATTTGGATCGGTAATTCGATTTGAAGATAATTCAAGTTTTACTTTTGCTAATGATTTCAATCCGCAAGATTTTCAAAATCTACACGTTTTTTCTCAAACATTTCAACCCTGTTTTCGCTTATTGATTATTGGTGCAGAACACGATGCTGTTAAGTTATGTACTATGGCATCATTATTAGGTTGGGAAGTAGATGTTGTTTCTTCTATAAAAGATCCAAAGCAATTATCTGATTTTCCCGGAGCAACATCTGTTTCAGCACAAACCCCTGAAACAATAGATTTGTCAGATGTAAATAAACAAACCGCTGTAGTAATTATGAATCATAGCTACGTACAAGATTTGAAGTATTTAATCTTATTTCAGAAGTTGAGTCCTGCGTATCTCGGAATGTTAGGTGCATTTAATCGTAGAGAAAGAATGTTTAATGAAATTTTTGAATATACTCCTGAAGTTACTGAAGAGTTTTTAGATTCTATTTTCACACCTGCTGGATTGAATATTGGTGCGGAAACTCCTGAAGAAATTGCGCTATCTATTGTGTCTGAAATTCTTAGTGTTACACGTCAAAAACAACCTTTTTCATTAAAAGCCATAGTTGGTAAAATACATGCATAAATGCATTTCAAAATCGCTATTTTAATTTTAGCCGCTGGTAAATCTACCAGAATGGATGTCACCAAACAGCTTTTAAAAGTTGGTTCTACTACTTTAGTAGGGTTAGCAATTGAAAATGCAAAACAGTCAAAAACTGATAGTATTTATTGCATTTTAGGAGCGAATGCTGAAAAGATAAAAACTTCAATTAAACATTATGAAATTGAAACGATTATAAACCCTAATTATGAACAAGGATTAAGCGCAAGTATAATTTCCGGAATTAATCATATAAGCTCTAAAGATTTTGATGCTGCTTTAATTATGCTGGGAGATCAACCCACGGTAACGTCAAACTATTTAAACAAATTGATCGACTCCTTTAATAAAAATCCTGATAAAATTTCTGTTTCTAATTATAATGGTAAAATTGGTGTTCCTGCTATTTTTCCAAGGAACTATTTTAAGCAGTTAACTCAACTAAAAGGAGATAAAGGCGCTCGTGAATTATTACTTTCAGAAAAAGAAAATTGTATTCAACTTTTTCATTTACCTTTTATTGATATTGATACTGAAGAAGAATATCAAAACTTTCTGACTTCAATTAAAAAGTAAGTATTTTTGCGCTGTAATAACTAGCGTAAAATTTCAAAAATGACACAACAAACAATTATAATAACTGCAACCATTTTTGGAATGCTATCTGTAATTTTTGGAGCCTTTGGAGCTCATGCTTTAAAAAAGAAACTCACTTTAGATCAATTAAAAAACTTTGAAACCGGAGTAAAATACCAAATGTATCACGCCATTGTTTTGTTGATTTTAGGCTTCAATTCTGCTCAAGTTACTTCTGCTATTTATTGGTGTTTTACTATTGGGATACTCTTATTTTCTTTTAGTATTTACGGTTTAGTTTTGTCGGATGCTTTTGGAAAGAAACTTCGTTTTTTAGGCCCAATTACCCCTATTGGAGGCTTGTTATTAATTGTTGGTTGGAGTTTACTATTACTTCATACATTTGTCAATTAATACTAAATTTACTTAATCGTCTTTACTTTTTCTATGGCAAAAAAAAATAAGAAAAAGAATTCTTTCAAAAAGTGGATTGGAAAAATCCATCTTTGGCTAGGATTAATCTCTGGAATTATTGTCTTCATCGTTGCTATTACTGGAACTATTTTTGTTTTTCATGATGAAATTAGAGATGCAACCCAATCATGGAGAAAAATTACTCCAGAAAATACATCTTTTGTGTTGCCTTCTAAACTTATAGATTTAGCAAAGCAACGTTTTCCCGATACTAATGCTAACATGGTTGTCTATCAAAACAATAGTAGACCTGCGCATATATATGTTGAAATAGATAACGTTCCGCATAATATTTATTTCAACCCTTATTCAGGAGAAATAACACATCTTCAAAACCTCAACACAGACTTTTTTTTAATTATTGAAAAAATTCATATGCACTTGTTGCTGCCACCTGAAATAGGTAAACAAGTAGTAGGCATTTCTACACTTATTTTTATTGTAATGCTCATTACCGGTATTATACTTTGGTGGCCAAAAAAATGGAAAAACAGCTCAATGAATTTTAAAATAAAATGGAAGGCTAAATGGCGACGTGTAAATTATGATTGGCACAGAACAATAGGACTATACAATTTTATACTTGCGCTTATCATTGCTGTAACCGGATTGAGTTTTTCTTATGAATGGATACATGACAGTTTTTATCTTATAGGTAATTTAGGGCAAGAATATCCAAAAGATACTCCTACAACTATGATTAAGTCTCTTAAAAGTGAAACAAGCATAAATGCTATAGATTTAGCCTTTATGAAAACCCGAGAAACCTTACCTCAAAGTGGAATGTATTTTGTTTGGAATCAAGGTGAAGAGCTTCCTATTATAACTGGGGCATATCCGAATTCTTTAGAATTTCATCATCAGTCTAACTTTTATTTCCATCCACAAACTGGGGAGATTTTGGATAATCATTTTTATGAAGATAAAAGTCCTGGGTTAAAATTACAAGAAATGAATTATGGCTTACACACTGGGCAATATTTTGGTTTTATTGGAAAATTAATTGCCTTTTTAATTAGTCTTTTTGTAGCCAGTTTACCAATAACAGGCTTTTTAATTTGGCGGGGAAGAAAAGTTAAAAAAAACAAATACTAATAAAATTTACCAACCGCCGGTAGCACCACCACCACCAAAGCCGCCTCCGCCGAAGCCGCCACCAAAACCTCCTCCGCCGAAACCACCTGAAGAGCCTCCTCCGAAGCCACCGCCACCAAAACCGCCGCGACCTGCGTTGCTTAAAATAATGGTTTCTAAAATACTTCTAGTAGTTCTATCATCTCGGTAATTTCTGTAACCTCCTCCTCTTCCTCCTCTGTTTCCACGAGAAATAAGAATGATAAAAATTATCATAATAATAAAGAAGATCAAAAAACTTGGGTCGAAGCCTTTGCTTTGCTTTCTAGTCCCTTGGTATTCGCCTTGTAAAACTTTAAAAATAGCATTGACACCACTATCTAAACCAGCATAAAAATTACCATTTTTAAAATGTGGAATGATATTATATTCAATAATTTGACGTGATGTATAATCGGTTAATAAATGTTCTACTCCATAACCCGTTCTAATAGTAATTTTTTTATCGTCTTTAGCCAATAAAACAAAAACTCCATTATCTTTTTCTTTACTCCCTCCTATTCCCCATTTATGAGCCCAATTGGTAGCTAAATATCCAATCTCTTCTCCCTTTGTGGTACTAATTATAGCTACAACAATTTGGGTTGAAGTGGTATCTGAATACTTAATCAGCTTATTTTCTAAAGCGGATTTTTCATTGGTAGAAAGTAGCCCTATATAATCGTAAACGCTAGTTTGAAAATCAGGTTTTTCAGGAATATCATATTGTGCATATAAGCTTTGAATTCCGATAAAAACAAGTAAAGCTAGGGATATAGTATGTTGTAAAATCTTTTTCATTTAGCTTTTAGAAACTTTGTTTGGCAATTCATTTATATCAGAAGCATTCCATGGAAAGTGAGCTTTCAACTCTTCTCCTGCTTTTAATACTCCTTCAATAAGGCCTTCTTTAAAATTTCTTTTTTGAAAGTGTTTTTGTATTATGTTTTTTGTGGATTCCCAAAAATCTTTTGGAACAACGGCATCGATACCTTTGTCTCCATAAATTACAAATTTATGATCATCAACAGCTACATAAATTAATACTGCATTTCTTTGCTTGGTATTGAACATTTTAAGCAAACGAAACACTTCTATTGCTCTATTATAATGAGAAATATGTGAAGTTCTTTCTAGATGAACTCGAATTTCGCCAGAAGTGTTTCGCTCTGCTTGTCTAATGGCTAGAACGATCTCCTCTTCTTCTTGGGCAGTAAGAAAATCTTCTACGTTAGACATATTTTTAGAATTTAAAATCTACATCTGGTGCTTTTTCTGAACCTGGATCTGCTTTATAACGTGCCATTTCTTCTAAATTGAAAATTCCCGCTAATATATTACCTGGAAACTGTTTAATATGCTTGTTATACACGTTTACAGCTTCATTAAATCTATCACGTGCCACATTAATTCTGTTCTCTGTTCCTTCTAATTGGCTTTGTAACTCTAAAAAGTTTTTATTGGTTTTTAAATCAGGATATCTTTCAACAGAAACCAATAATCTTGATAATGCACCGCTTAATCCTGCTTGTGCCTCTTGAAATTTAGCAATATTTTCTGGAGTTAAATCTCCTGGATTTATAGTTGTTTGTGTAGCTTTTGCTCTAGCTTCTATTACTTCTGTTAGGGTGCTTTTTTCAAAGTCGGCAGCTCCTTGTACCGTTTTTACCAAGTTCCCTATTAAATCATTTCTTCTTTGGTAAGAACTCTCTACATTAGACCAAGCTGTTTTTGCATCTTCTTGATGAACAATTGCTGTATTGTAAAAACCTTTAGCCCATCCATAAATGGCAAAAGCAAATACAGCTATAACTATTAAAGGTACCAACCATTTTTTCATAATTCTTCTCTTTTTTTTGATTTATAATTGATTTTTAATTTTGATTAATTCAGCTTTCACTGCTTCTAATCTACTAATAATTTCATGATTTTCAACAACCTTATCTGGATTTTTCTTGAGTTTTTGTTTAGCTCCGTCTAACGTAAAGCCTCTTTCTTTAACTAGGTTATAAATTAACTTGAAGTTTTCAATATCTTCTGGTGTGAATAAACGGTTGCCTTTAGCGTTTTTTTTGGGTCTAATTACATCAAACTCACCCTCCCAAAAACGAATAAGAGAAGTATTAACGCCAAAGGCCTTAGCTACTTCTCCTATTTTATAATATCTTTTTTCAGGTAAATCTACGTGCATTTACAACTTTTAATATGCAAGTTACAAATTAATCGTAAGATTGTCTTTGTTCTTGAGAGGCTTTTTGCATTGCTGCAAACTCTTCTGGAGTAAGATCTCCGTAGTAATAATAAATTGGATTTACCGGTCTGCCATTTTTATGCACTTCATAGTGTAAGTGTGGCGCTGCAGATCTTCCTGTATTGCCCACATATCCTATTAAATCTCCACGTTTTACCTGTTGCCCTCTTTTAGCTACAAATTTACTCATGTGAGCATAAATAGTTTCATAACCATAACCATGATCTATATAGATTACATTTCCGTAAGTAGAACTTCTAGTTGCTCTAATTACTTTACCATTACCAGAAGCATAAATTGGCGTTCCAGTTGGTGAGGTAAAATCCATTCCTTTATGCATTCTCCATGATTTTAAAATTGGATGCAAACGCATTCCAAAACCAGAAGCCATTCTTTTTAAATCTTGATTTTTTACTGGTTGAATAGCAGGTATGGATGCCAACATTTTTTCTTTCTCTTTGGCTAACTCTACTATTTCATCTAATGATTTAGATTGTACTACTATTTGTTTAGATAAAATATCTAAATCTTTAGTTACATTTTTAATCATTCCACTATTATCAAAACCTTCTAAGCTTTTATAACGGTTTACTCCTCCAAAACCAGCTTTACGTTGTTCATCTGGTATAGGATTTGCTTCAAAATATGTTCTATAAATATAGTTATCTCTTTCTTGTAAATCAGCTAAAACATTTGAACTCTCTTCCATCCGTTTACTTAAAAGTTCGTAATGTAACTTTAAGTTTTCCAATTCTCTTTTTTGAGCTCTTTCTTTAGGAGATGTTAAAAACTGACTAAATACAATAAATCCAAAGAAAGCAGTTAATAAAATACTCAACATTCCAATGATTGTATTTTTTACTTTATCTCTTTTTCTTACCTCAATTCTCCTGTAAGATAAGGTATCGGGATCATAATAATATTTTACTTTTGCCATAAGACTAAATATACTATTTTTGTGGTTTTTATGGGGGCTTATCAACAAAAATGAGCCTAGTATATCCCACAAATTTACAAAATGTTTTAAAACATAGATTTTAGAACGTTTAATTACAATTATTTTAACATAATTCGATTTTAAGATCATCGTATGAAATCTCAAGAAATAAGAACTCAATTTTTAGATTTTTTTAAGTCTAAACAGCATTTAATAGTGCCTTCTGCACCTATGGTATTAAAAAACGACCCAACGTTAATGTTTACCAATTCTGGTATGGCACCTTTTAAAGAATATTTCTTGGGAAATGCCAAACCTAAAAGTACTAGAATTGCCGATTCGCAAAAATGTTTACGTGTTTCTGGTAAACACAATGATTTGGAAGAAGTTGGTTACGATACCTACCACCACACTATGTTTGAAATGTTAGGAAACTGGAGTTTTGGTGATTATTTTAAAAAAGAAGCAATTGCTTGGGCTTGGGAATTACTTACAGAAGTATACAAAATAGATAAAGACATTTTATATGTTACCGTTTTTGAAGGTGATAAGCAAGATGGTACTAAAATGGATACCGAAGCGTATGACTTATGGAAACAGCATATTGCTGAAGACCGTATTTTAAAAGGAAATAAAAAAGATAACTTCTGGGAAATGGGAGATCAAGGACCTTGTGGACCTTGTTCTGAAATTCATGTAGATATTCGTTCGGCAGAAGAAAAAGCAAAAGTTGATGGTAAATCTTTAGTAAATATGGATCATCCGCAGGTAGTAGAAATTTGGAACTTAGTTTTCATGCAATACAACCGTAAAGCAGATGGTTCTTTACAAGAATTACCAGCAAAACATATAGATACAGGTATGGGATTTGAGCGTTTATGTATGGTGTTACAAGGCGTTCAATCTAACTATGATACTGATGTGTTTACTCCATTAATTCGTGAAATTGAAACTATCTCTGGAGTTACATACGGAAAAGATGAAAAGGTTGATATTGCTATTCGTGTAATTGCAGATCACGTTCGTGCAGTTGCTTTTGCTATTGCAGACGGACAACTACCGAGCAACAACGGTGCTGGTTATGTGATTCGTAGAATTTTGCGTCGTGCAATTCGTTACGGATTCACGTTCTTAAATCAAAAAGAACCTTTTATTTATAAGCTAGCAGAAACTTTAAGCCATCAAATGGGTCATGCTTTCCCAGAAATTAGAAAGCAAGATACTTTAGTACACAATGTAATTAAGGAAGAAGAAGCTTCATTCTTACGCACTTTAGATCAAGGTTTATTGTTGTTAGATAAAGTTATTGAAGACACTAAAGCGGATACAATTTCTGGTAAAAAAGCATTTGAATTATACGATACCTATGGTTTTCCTTTAGATTTAACTCAGTTAATTGCTCGAGAAAAAGGATATTCAATTAACGAGGATGAGTTTGCTTCTGAAATGGAAAAGCAAAAAAACAGATCGCGTTCAGCATCTGCAAGTGAAACAGGTGACTGGGTAACTTTAGTAGAAGATGAAACTGAAGAATTTGTTGGTTACGACACATTAAGTGTTGATGTAAAGCTAACTCGATACAGAAAAGTAACTACTAAAAAAGAAGGAGATCAATATCAGTTAGTGTTTAACATGACTCCATTTTATCCTGAAGGTGGTGGACAAGTTGGTGATAAAGGTTATATTGAAACTCCAAACGGAGATGTAGTTCATATTTTAGATACTAAAAAAGAAAATAACGTAATCATTCATTTCACTAAGAGTTTACCTAAAAATTTAAATGAAACTTTTAGAGCTGTAGTTAATGAAGAATTCAGAAGCTTGTCAGCAAGTAATCACTCTGCAACGCACTTGTTACACCAAGCGTTGCGTGCTATTTTAGGTACGCATGTAGAGCAAAAAGGATCATTGGTAAGTCCTGATTATTTACGTTTTGATTTTTCTCATTTCTCTAAAGTAGACAAAGGTCAATTAGAAGAAATTGAAGAGTTTGTAAACTCTCGTATTAAAGAGAATTTACCTTTAATCGAAAGAAGAAATATACCAATGCAACAAGCTATTGACGAAGGTGCTTTAGCATTGTTTGGAGAGAAATACGGAGATAGCGTTCGTGCTATTAAATTCGGACAGTCAATGGAATTATGTGGTGGTACACACGTGCAACAAACTGGAGATATTTGGTATTTCAAAATTAAGTCGGAAGGAGCTGTGGCTGCAGGAATTCGTCGTATTGAAGCCATTACCAATGTAGCTGTTGGTGATTATTTTGAAAGCATAGAAAAAGATTATTCTGAAGTAAAACAATTACTAAAGAACCCTAAAGATTTGGTTAAAACTGTATCTGGTTTACAAGATGAAAATGCAGCTTTAAAAAAGCAAATTGAACAGCTTTTAAAAGACAAAGCTAAAAACATGAAAGGCGACATTAAAAACCAACTACAAGAGGTTAACGGTGTGCACTTTTTAGCTGCTCAGGTAGATTTAGATCCGAATAGCATTAAAAACTTACTATTTGAATTGGGTGGTGAAGTTGACAATTTATTTGTGCTTTTTGCAACTGCTCCATCTAAAGAAAAAGCAATGTTAACCTGTTATATTTCTAAAGATTTAGCCAATGAAAGAGGTTACGATGCAGGTAAAGTGGTTCGTGAATTAGGAAAATACATTCACGGTGGTGGTGGTGGACAAAATTTCTTTGCTACTGCCGGAGGTAAAAACCCAGGTGGAATTCCGAAAGTATTAGATAAAGCTAAAGAATACGTAAGTTAATTCTTACCATACAAGACTATAGAAGGTTCAAAGTTTGTTTTACTTTGAACCTTTTTTATTTTTACCTTTAACCTTATGAATTTACAAACCCAAATACCTTTACAAAAGCAATCTCATCATCAAATTGATTACAACTCTAAATTGTTGTTATTGGGCTCTTGTTTTTCAGAAAATATCGGAAACAAATTAGGGTATTTCAAATTTCAATCGACACAAAATCCATTTGGCATTCTATTTCAACCTAAAGCTATTGAACAATTAATTACCAATAGCATTAATGAAAAAGAATATACTGAAGTTGATATTTTTAACCACAATGAAATTTGGAGTTGTTTTGATGCGCATTCGGCATTAAGCTCTATCAATAAAAATGAATTATTAGAAGGATTAAATTCTGCAATAAAAGCTACTCATCAACAGCTAAAAAATACATCTCATATAATTATTACACTAGGAACTTCTTGGGTGTATCGTTTTATTGAAACTGATATTTTAGTTGCTAATTGCCATAAAATTCCGCAGAAAAAGTTTTTAAAAGAAATTTTATCAGTTGATGAAATTACCGAGAGTTTAACATCTACAATTGCTTTAATCCGAAGTATAAACACTAACGCTTCCATAATTTTAACAGTCTCTCCGGTACGCCATATCAAAGATGGTTTTATAGAAAATCAACAAAGTAAAGCACATTTACTATCAGCAATTCATCAAGTAGTAGAACCTAGAAAAAATGTTCATTATTTTCCATCTTATGAAATTATGATGGATGAATTACGAGATTATCGTTTTTACGCTGATGATATGATTCATCCTTCTGAAGTGGCTATCAATTATATTTGGGAAAAGTTTACGGAAGCATGGTTATCTGACACCTCTAAAGAAATTATGAAGGAAGTGGATACAATTCAAAAAGGATTAGCGCATCGCCCTTTTAATCCAAACACGGAACAACATCAACAGTTTTTAAAAAATTTACAACAAAAAAAGGAAACACTTCAGCAAGCATTTCCTTTTATTCAATTTTAACTTTCTTTTTTAATTGGTGTATTGAGCCACGTTTTGCCATGGTCCGCCGTTAATTACGTCTAAACCATGACTTCTTAAAAATTGTGTAGCTTGCTCACTTCTTGCACCACTTCTACATACTGCAATAATTGGCTTACTCCACTCTTTAATTTCATCAACTCTAACAGGGATGGTTCCTAATGTTACTAACGTAGCTCCTACACAATGTCCTTCATTCCATTCTTCAACAGATCTTACATCCAAAACCACCGCTCCTTTGTCTAAATATTCTTTAATTTCGTTTACCATTTTCTTTTTTCTTAAAAACTTAAAAAATTGCATTTTACATTTTTTGTACTTGCGGAAGCAAAGCTAAACCATTTTTAAGTAAAGTTATGTAGCTTTTGTTACTTTTCAAATGCTCAAGGTGTTTTTCAATGTAAGGTTGCACTGTAAAATCTTTACCAATGCATAATTCATATAACTCTAAGGTTAGCAACCAATCATTAGGAAAATCTCTTACAACACTATCAAAAACTTCACTTACAGTTCTATCATCCGCTGTATTTTCTTCTCTCATTTTTCTTACATCAGCATACAATTGATACAACTTTTTATCTTTATCTGAATACTGAATTTTATATGTTTTTGTTTCAGAAACCTTGCCCATATCAGCAAATGAAGCATTATCAGCAGCACCAGCATATGCTGAAATTATTTCTGCTCCAACAGCCATATCATATACTCCCCATTCAGGTTGAAATAAGATTTTATCATACTGAGTTACATAACAATTTTTAAAAGAAATAATCATTACTTCTCCTTTTATATTACGCGTACCTGTTATGATTTCTCCATCTACCTTTACTCCTCCTTCAAAATCAAGCTCCATACGTTTGCCTTCATAAATCCCAAAGTGATCTAAATCATACGGACTCATTTTTTCAATAGGCATTGCTATATTTTTCAACTTACCAATAGGAGATCCAAAACCTTCTGCATGATATTTTACTCCATGACCAATAAGTTCCTTTCCTCTATAAGACAAGGCTGTACCACCCGTAGTTTGTACATAAATCGGGTTATTTTCTTCATCGGTTATTACATTAGCAAATACTCCTGAAATTTCAATACCAGAACTTAATTCAATAGTACCAATACTTTGAGAATCAATTAACTTTTCAACACCTTCTAATCCTCCTTTTCTAACCGCCATCGTGTTAGCAAACTCTTCTAAAACAGAGCTCAAATGTGCAAAATCGGGCGTAACAAATAATTGTGGTTGAGGTTTAGTAATATCAAAACTCATGGTAGCTGCATCAATTGTATAAGGTAATTTTTTAACCTCATCTTGCATACACCATTTACTTTCTCCAATAGATGATAACAATCCTGCACCATAAATTTTAGGCTCTTCAAGACCGCCTATTAATCCATACTCTACTGTCCACCAATGTAGGTTACGTATCTGAGCCATTTCAGATAATTCGCCCATATTATTTTGTATATACTCTACTTTTTGCTGAGCTTCCTCAATTTCTTTTTCAGTAGAATTAGGGTTCTCTTTTAAAATTGAGAGCAAACGAATAGCTTCATACATTTCATAATCTTTAGATGATGAAATAGCCTTGGACCCTATTTCTCCAAAACGACGCAAATACTCAGCATATTCAGGGTTAGCAATAATAGGCGCATGACCTGCTGCTTCATGAATAATATCTGGTGCTGGTGTATATTCAATATGATTTATGGTTCGCATGTCCGAAGCAATAACCAATACGTTATATGCCTGAAACTCCATAAACGCATTGGGAGGAATAAAACCATCAACAGAAACTGCTGCCCAACCAATATCTTGTAAAATACGGTTCATTCCTTCCATTCTAGGAATATTATTAATTGAAATTCCCGTCTTTTTTAATCCTTCTACATATGATTCATGTGCAACTTTACTCAAATAATCAACATTCATTCGCATAACATATCTCCAGACCGCTTGATTTTGGGCAGTGTATTCTTCATAAGGTTGTTTAACCACAAACTTATGTAAGTGTTTTGGTAGTTTTTTAGTTACCTCATTAAGCTCAAATTCCACATTCATGTATTCAATTATTTTTAGGGATTGATGCTCTAAAATTAAGAAATTTCATCTTCACAAAGTATAACCAGCAATAAAAACCTGTATATTTTTGTATATTTACTCAAAAGTAAAAATCTATAAAAATGAGAAAAAGTGGTTTTAATATTCGGTTGTTAATAGGAGTAGCTATTGCTCTTTTTGCAGTTGTAAAATATTGCTCTAACTCTGAAGTAAACCCGTATACAGGGAAAAAACAGCATATTTCTATTTCTCCTAAAGAAGAAGTAGCTATTGGGTTAAGTTCTGCTCCGCAAATGGCACAACAGCATGGAGGCCTACACCCCAATGCACAGTATCAACAAATAGTTGATGTAATAGGAAGTAAATTAGTTAATAATTCTATAGCTAAAAAATCTGGCTACCCTTTTGAATTCCATTTATTACGAGATGAAAACACAATTAATGCCTTTGCTTTACCGGGAGGACAGGTATTTATTACCATGGCATTATTTGGTAGATTGGTAAATGAAGATGGCAGACTAAATGAGGACATGGTTGCTGGAGTATTAGGACATGAAATTGGTCATGTTATTGGACGTCATTCAGCAGAACGTATGGCAAAACAAGAACTAACCCAAGGATTATTATCAGGTGCCGCAGTAGGATTTGACCCTAACACTGCACAAGGTGCTGCTGTAATTGCAAATGCTGTCAATATGAAATATGGTAGAGAAGATGAGTTGGAGAGTGATGATTTAGGCGTTCGTTTAATGGTAAAATCTGGATATGATCCTCGTTATTTAATTAATGTAATGGAAATTTTAAAGCAAGCTGCTGGACCTAATAGAGTACCAGAGTTTCAAAGTACCCACCCCGATCCTGAAAACCGAATTGAAAAAATTAAGGAAGCCATTAAAAAATATAAAAAATAATTCAAAGCTCTTTGTAAACAAAGAGCTTTTTTATTGTAACAAATTTAGTCAATCATCTACTAATTAGGTATAATCAAAAATTAATATTGTTATGAGTTTTGGTGGGGCAGTATCTGCAATGATCACTAGTTTAAAGAATAACAAAAGACCCAGAAAAAGTGTCTTTGATAAACTAGAAAAGAATACAGGTGCTTTAAGCGGAAAACTATATTTTGATAAAAAAGCAACACAAAAACAACTCTCAGAAATAAAACAAAGATTACAAAAAGAAAATAGAATTAGAATTACTAGAAACATTATCATTTTTTTAATCTTTATCAGTATTTGTATTTACGTAATCGGTTTCGTAAAATTTTAAAAAGAGTCGTAAAATCTTTCTTATTTTTACTGTTCAAAACAAATCCATGAACAAAAAAGTAATTTTAATGATTTTGGATGGTTGGGGTATCACTCAAGATCCAAAAGTATCAGCTATATACAACGCAAAAACTCCATTTATAAATTCATTATATGAAAAGTATCCTAATGCTGAATTACGCACCGATGGGGAACATGTAGGTTTACCTGTGGGACAAATGGGTAATTCTGAAGTTGGACACATGAATTTGGGTGCAGGAAGAATTGTATATCAAAACTTAGCAAAAATTAACAAAGCAGTTGATGAAGGAACTTTAGCTAAGGAGGAGGAATTATTAAAAGCTTTTGAATACGCTAAAACTAATAATAAAAATATTCATTTTTTAGGATTGGTTTCTGATGGAGGAATACACTCTCACATCAATCATTTAAAAGGGTTGCTGTCTGCTGCTGATAATTACGGTCTAGAAAATGTGTATTTGCATGCATTTACTGATGGACGTGATTGCGATCCAAAATCGGGTAAATACTTCATCAACGACATTCAAGAATACATGCAACAAACTACCGGAGAATTGGCATCAATTACAGGTCGTTATTACGCCATGGATAGAGATAACCGTTGGGAACGTGTAAGTTTAGCCTATAATGCTTTGGTGAAAGGTGAAGGAAAACACTCAACCAATGCTGAGGTAAGTATTTTAAACAGTTACAAAGAAGGTGTAACCGATGAGTTTATCAAACCTATTATTATGGTAGATGAAAATGATCAACCGAAAACTACCATTCAAGAAGATGATGTGGTTATCTTTTTCAATTTTAGAACAGACAGAGGTCGCCAGTTAACCGACGCTTTAAGTCAACAAGATTTTCCAGAATATAACATGAAAAAACTTCCGTTGTATTTTGTTACGATGACAAATTACGATGATACTTTTAAAGGCATTCATGTAATTTATGATAACAAGAACATTGAAAAAACCTTAGGTGAAGTTTTATCAAAAGCAGGTAAGCAACAAATAAGAATTGCCGAAACTGAAAAATATCCGCATGTAACATTCTTCTTTTCCGGAGGAAGAGAAAAAGAATTTGAGGGTGAGAAAAGATTGTTATGCCCATCTCCAAAAGTAGCAACCTACGATCTAAAACCAGAAATGAGTGCCTATGAAATTCGCGATGCAATTGTTCCTGAGTTAGAAAAAGGCGAAGTAGATTTTGTATGTTTAAACTTTGCTAACGGAGATATGGTTGGCCACACCGGAGTTTTTGAGGCTGCTGTAAAAGCTTGTGAAGCGGTAGATATTTGCGTAAAAGATGTAATTACAACTGCCTTAGAAAATGATTATACAACGTTATTAATTGCAGATCATGGAAACTGTGAAACTATGATCAATCCTGATGGAACACCACACACAGCACATACAACAAATCCAGTTCCTTTTATTGTTATCGATAAAGACATTACTTCTGTAAAAAGTGGTATTTTAGGTGATATTGCACCCACTATTTTACGACTAATGAACGTAGAACAACCAAAAGAAATGACTCAGCATTCACTTATTTAAAATCACATTATGAAAAAAATTATATATATAATAGCTACAGTTTTGTTAGCATCTTGTGCCGTTCCGAAGAACTTTCCTGCAAAAAAAAATGAAAACGGAAATTTAATCGGAATTGCCACCAAAGAAAGTTTTAAACAAGAGCCGTATGGCAGTGAATGGTTTAATGATTATTATGAGTATTATGAAACTGATAAAAAAATCATAGCCCAAATAAAACCTTTATTAGAAGGTGTAACAATAAAAGTTTTTATGGGAACGTGGTGTGGTGATAGCCAGCGTGAAATTCCTAATTTTTACAAATTGATGGACGAAGCAGGATTTGATTATAAAAACCTAGAGCTAATTACTGTCAATAGAAAAAAGAAAGCAAAAGGTTTAGAAAAAGGATACAATATTAACTTTGTGCCTACTTTCATTTTTTATAAAGATGGAAAGGAATTAGGAAGATTTGTAGAACATGCTGTTGGTAATAGCACAATTGAAAATGATTTTTTAAAAATTCTTTCAGGGCAACCTTACCAACACGCTAAATACGAAAAATAACCGTAAATTTGCAGCCAAATTTAAAATCATGATCATACAGAAAACCAGAGAAGAAATTGAGTTAATGCGCGAAAGTGCTTTGGTGGTATCAAAAACCCTAGGAATGCTTGCTAAAGAAGTAAAACCTGGAGTAACAACCTTATACCTTGATAAACTTGCCGAAGATTTTATTCGTGATCATAATGCCATTCCTGGTTTTTTAGGATTGTATGATTTTCCTAATACACTTTGTATGAGTCCGAATTCACAAGTAGTTCATGGTATTCCTAACAACACACCCTTGCAAGAAGGGGATATCATTTCTATTGATTGTGGCGCAATAAAAAATGGATTTTATGGTGATCATGCCTACACTTTTGCAGTAGGAGAAATTGCTCCTGAAGTTCAAAAATTATTAGATGTAACTAAAGAAAGTTTATATGTTGGTATTCGTGAACTTAAGGTTGGTAATCGTGTTGGTGATGTTGGTTTTGCTATTCAGCAATATTGCGAAAAACATGGATATGGTGTTGTAAGAGAATTAGTTGGACATGGATTAGGTAAAACCATGCATGAAGATCCCAATATGCCAAACTACGGACGAAGAGGAAGAGGTAAAAAACTTGTAGAAGGAATGACTGTAGCAATTGAACCTATGATTAATATGGGAACAGAAAAAATCCGTCAACATAAAGACGGATGGACAATTACTACTTTAGACAACAAACCAAGTGCTCACTTTGAACATGATGTTGCCATTGTGGATGGCAAACCAGAGTTGCTATCTACTTTCCAATATATTTATGATGCGTTAGGCATTGAAAGCGATGAAGAATTGGAGTTCAGAAAACAACCTTTAGTATTATAAAATCTTTTTACTAATGTTATTCCGCGCTTGTTGCGGAATAACATCAAAAATTACATTCCAGCTATCACAGGAATGACAGAATGAAAATATTCAAATTAATTTTAAATACTATTCCTCGTCCTTTTTTAATCAAGGCAAGTTATGCAGTTCGACCTGCTGTATCTTGGTGGTTAAAAGGCGATAATTTTACCGATCCTATTGACGGAAGATCATTTAAAAAATTATTACCTTACGGATATGGAAGGCAGCGAGAAAACGCACTTTCTCCCTCTACTTTATCATTAGAAAGACACAGATTGATGTGGCTGTTTTTAAAAAATGAAACCAATTTTTTCACTTCAAAAAAGCAATTAAAAGTACTACACATTGCTCCTGAACAATGCTTTTTGAGTATTTTCAGAAAACAAAAAAACTTAGATTATCTCACTTCTGATTTAGAATCACCCATTGCAGATGTAAAAGCGGATATTTGTGATCTTCCTTTTGTAGATGAATCTTTTGATGTGGTTTTTTGCAATCATGTTTTAGAACACATTCCTGATGACACAAAAGCAATGCAAGAATTGTACAGGGTGATGAAAACAAATGGTTTTGGTATTTTTCAAATTCCGCAAGACCTATCAAGGGAAACCACTTTTGAAGACGATTCTATTACCGACCCAAAAGAACGCGCTAAAATATTCGGTCAATACGATCATGTACGCGTGTATGGTCGTGATTATTTTGACAAACTTCGTTCAATTGGTTTTAAAGTAGATGAAGTTGATTACACAAAAAAAATCGCCCCAAAATTAGTGGAGCGATATGCATTAATGAACGGTGAAATTTTGCCAGTTTGCTACAAAAATTAGTTTTCAAACTCTACAATATTGCCTTGTGCATCGGCATGTAATAAAATCACTTTTAGCTCTGGGTGTTTTGTCAAAAACACTTTCGTTTTTTCAAATCCCATTGCCATGAAAGCGGTTGCATAAGCATCTACATCAGCACAATCGATAGAACCCAATACGGTAGCACTTAATAAATTACTTTCTTGCGCAACACCTGTTAACGGATTTAAAATATGCACATATTTTTTTCCGTCAGCAACTTTAAATTTTCGGTAGTTTCCTGACGTAGCCATAGAAATATCTGAAACTTCAATTAATTTCTGAAAAGATTGAGTTCCATCAAAATTTGGCTTTTCTATAGCCACTTTCCATTTATTTCCATTTTTCAATCCTCTGGTTCTAATCTCTCCTCCTATTTCTACCAAATAGTTTTGGATGCCCTTCTCTTCTAATAATCGGCCAACTACATCAATTCCATAACCTTTCGCAATCGAATTTGCATCCAACTCAACTGCTGGATGTTGCTTAACAATTTTATTATTTACTAATTGCACCTTATCAAAACCTATTTTTTGCATCATTTGATTCAACTCTTCTTCAGAAAAATCTTTCATCTCTTGTTTTGAACCAAAACCGTAGGCATTTACCAATTGACCTACAGTGATATCAAAATATCCTTCAGTTTCTTTATAAATTCGTTTAGATTTTTCAAATACTTCTTTAAATAAATGATTCACCACTACTGTTGTGTCATTTTGATTGATTTTAGAAATATCAGATGTTGGCAGATATGTTGAAAATGATTTGTTTACTAAGTGAAAAACACTATCAATTCCTTTTTGATAATTTATTTCAGAATCATAAATAATATGGTATGAGGTGCCAAAAACATTTCCTTGCAATTTTGTTAAAGCTTTTTCTTCTGCTTTTTTACAAGCATTCAATAAAAAAAACAGCATTAATAGCTGGCATACAACAGTATTCTTCATGATTTTTATAAAATTTAACCACAAAAATACTTCAATTAAAGTTCTTAAATTATAGTTAATCTTCTTTTTTGTAAGTTCATTTTTATAAATTTGTTTAAGATTTTAATTAAACAAAAAATGAAAAAACTAGCTTTATTATTTGCCTCAGTAGTATTATTGGCTTCTTGTGCTTCTAACAAAGAACTTGAAGCTTTGAAAACAAAACATGCGCAAACCAAGGAAGAATTATTAGCGGTTAAAAACAACTTAACAAAATGTTTGGTTGAAAAAGAACGCTACCAAGAAAAATCAGATTTATTACAAACTACTGTAAATGATCTTAAAAAAGACAAAGAAAAAACACTAGAACAAGTTGGAGACTTAACAGTTTTAACTAAAGGAGCTAATGATAATATTAAAGAAACTTTAGCTCAGTTAAGTAAAAAAGACAAATACATCAATAAAATTAGAGAAGCAGCATCTAAAAAAGACTCTTTAAACCTCGTAGTAGCTTTCCATTTAAAGAAAGAATTACAAGATGGTATTGATGATGAAGATATTGAAGTAAATGTTGAAAAAACAGTTGTTTTCATTTCTATTTCTGATAAATTATTATTTAAAAGCGGTAGCTATACAATTACTGACAAAGCATCAAAAGTGTTAGAAAAAGTAGCAACCGTAGTTAACGGTCAACCGCAAATGGATGTAATGATTGAAGGACATACTGATAACACTCCTATCTCTGCAAACTCATCATTAAAAGATAATTGGGATTTATCTGTTAAGCGTTCAACAGCTATTGTTCGTGAATTACAAAGCAAATACGGAGTTGCTCCAGAAAGATTAATTGCTGCAGGTAGAAGTAGCTATGTGCCTTTAGTAGAGAATGATACGCCTGCTAACAAATCAAAAAATCGTCGTACAAAAATTATTGTAATGCCTAAATTAGGTCAATTCTTTGATTTATTAGACCAAAAAGTAGAATAATTTAAACTCTACCACGTTGAGTTAAAAACCACCTAAAAGGTGGTTTTTTTATTTTTTAGTATTACATCCCAATAAATAAATCTAACCTACTATTTGTCAATCAAATAATTAGTTGTAATTTTGCACTCTCTTTTCAAAGAGAAAAACAGAATTATTAACAATAAACAAAAACTAATCGTGTAATTATGAACACATTAAGTTACAAAACAGTATCAGCTAACAGTGCTACTGCAAACAAAGAGTGGGTTTTAGTTGATGCGGACGGGCAAACATTAGGTCGTCTAGCTTCTAAAGTTGCAAAACTTATTAGAGGTAAGTACAAACCAAATTATACTCCTCACGTAGATTGTGGAGACAACGTTGTTATTATCAACGCTGAAAAAATTGTGTTAACTGGAAACAAAATGGCAGATAAAACTTACATCCGCCACACAGGTTACCCAGGAGGACAAAGATCGTTAACTGCTACAGAAATGTTCGAAAAAGATCCTACAAGATTAATCGAAAAAGCAGTAAAAGGAATGTTACCTAAAAACAAATTAGGAAGTGCGTTATTCAGAAATTTATATGTTTACGCAGGTACTGAGCACCAACAAGAAGCTCAAAAACCAAAAGCTATTAACCTTAACGATCTTAAATAATGGAAACAGTTCACAAAATAGGTAGAAGAAAAACAGCTGTTGCACGTGTATATGTTTCAGAAGGAAAAGGAAACATTACCATCAACAAAAGAGAGTTTAAAAACTATTTTACAACTCCAACCTTACAATACAAAGTTCAACAACCTTTAATGTTAACTGAAAACTTAGATGCATTTGACATCAAAGTTAACGTTTACGGAGGTGGTGTTACTGGTCAAGCAGAGGCTATTCGTTTAGCAATCACCAGAGCTTTAGTAGCAATTAACGAAGAAAACAAAGCTGCATTAAAACCTGAAGGATTATTAACTCGTGACCCAAGAATGGTTGAGCGTAAGAAATTCGGTCAAAAGAAAGCACGTAAGAAATTCCAGTTCTCTAAGCGTTAATATTTTGCTGAACTCGTTTCAGTATCTATTCAATGTTTCGAGACTGTTATTCAAATATTTTTTATTAACAGTTTAGTATCTAAATATTTCAGACGTAAAAACCTACTGAAATATTGCGAAAACAGAACGTAAACACATTTATTAAAATGGCAAACATTCAAGAATTATTAGAAAGTGGTGTTCACTTTGGACACTTAACTAGAAAATGGAACCCTAACATGGCTCCATACATTTATACAGAACGTAATGGTGTTCACATCATCGATTTGTATAAAACATCAGCTAAAATTGATGAAGCTTCTGCAGCTTTACAAAAAATAGCTAACTCAGGGCGCAAAATCTTATTCGTTGCTACTAAGAAGCAAGCTAAAGATATCGTTGCTGAAAAAGCAAAAGCAGTAAACATGCCTTACATTACTGAAAGATGGCCAGGAGGTATGTTAACAAACTTTGTTACTATTCGTAAAGCTGTTAAAAAAATGGCTTCTATTGATAGAATGAAAACAGATGGTTCTTTCGACGCTTTATCTAAGAGAGAAAAATTACAAATTAACCGTCAACGTGAAAAATTAGAAAAGAACTTAGGTTCTATTGCTGATATGACTCGTTTACCAGGAGCTTTATTTGTAATTGATGTTAAAAAAGAACACATCGCTGTTGCTGAAGCACAAAAATTAAACATCCCAATCTTTGCAATGGTAGATACGAACTCTGATCCAAGACCTATCGATTTCGTAATTCCTGCAAATGATGATGCTTCAAAATCAATTGATAAAGTTTTATCATATGTAACAGATGCAATTGCTGAAGGTTTAGCTGATAGAAAAGCTGACAAGGAAAAAGCAAAAGCTGACAAAGAAGTTACAGCAGAAGAAACAAAATAATTTTAAAATAAAGGTTTCATTACATTGAAACCTTTATTTTATTTTAACTTTAATCACAACCTTAAAAAAATATAACAAATGGCAATAAGTGCTGCAGACGTTAAAAAATTAAGAGAGACTACAGGTGCAGGTATGATGGACTGTAAAAATGCATTAGTGGAAGCCGAAGGAAACTTTGACAAGGCTATTGAAATTTTACGTAAAAAAGGTCAGAAAATTGCTGCTAAAAGAGCAGATCGTGAATCAACTGAAGGAGTTGCAATTACTAAAGTTGCAGATGACAATACTTATGGTGTTGCTATCGTATTAGCTTGTGAAACTGACTTCGTTGCTAAAAACGATTCATTTAAAGAATTAGCTCAGGAATTTGTTGACATCGCTTTTAACTGTAAGACTAAAGAAGAATTTTTAGCTGCTGACTTTGGAGGTATGACTGTTGCTGAAAAATTAATTGAGCAAACAGGAGTAATTGGAGAAAAAATAGATATTTCTGCTTTTGAAAGAATTGAAGCACCATATGTAGGAGCTTACACTCACGTTGGTAAAATTGCTGCTATGGTTGGTTTAACTAAAGCTGTTGATAATGCTGCTGAGTTAACTAAAGATTTAGCAATGCAAGCTGCTTCAATGGGAGCAACTTCATTATCATACAAAGGTTTTGATGCTGAGTATGTTGCTAAAGAAACTGAGGCTAGAATTGCGGCTATCGTTAAAGATAATGAAGAATTAGTACGTTTAGGTAAACCATTAAAGAACGTACCAAAATTCGTTTCTCGTTTACAATTAACTGATGAAGCTCTTGCTCAAGCTGAAACTGAAGCTAAAGAGCAATTAAAAGCGGAAGGTAAACCAGAGCAAATCTGGGATAAAATCTTACCAGGTAAAATGGAAAGATTTATTTCTGATAACACTACTTTAGATCAAGAGCAGTGTTTATTAGATCAAAAATTCATCAAAGATGAGAAGAAAACTGTTGCAGAATATGTTTCATCTTACGGTGATGTTGAAGTTAAAAACTTTGTAAGAGTAACTTTAGGTTAATTTACTCTTTAAACTATATTTTAAAAACCTCGCAGAAATGCGAGGTTTTTTTATTTATCAAACAAAAACAGATAAATCAAATTACTATATTTGCAAAACTTTCAACAACGTTATGCAATACAAAAGAATACTTTTAAAATTAAGTGGCGAAGCACTGATGGGCGATCGTCAATACGGAATAGACCCAAATAGACTAAAAGAATATGCATTAGAAATAAAGCAAGTTGTAGATAAAGGTGTTGAAGTAGCCATTGTTATAGGTGGTGGTAATATTTTTAGAGGTGTAGCTGGAGCTGCTAATGGTATGGACAGAGTACAAGGAGACCATATGGGAATGTTAGCTACTTGTATAAATGGATTAGCTCTTCAAAGTGCATTAGAAGACGAGGGAGTTCATACACGCTTACAAACTGCTTTAGAAATTAAAGAAGTTGCTGAACCTTATATTAAAAGAAGAGCTATTCGTCACCTTGAAAAAGGAAGAGTGGTAATTTTTGGTGCCGGTACCGGTAACCCCTACTTTACTACAGATACAGCTGCGGTTTTAAGAGCCATTGAAATTGATGCTGATGCTATTTTAAAAGGTACTCGTGTAGATGGAATTTATACGGCAGATCCTGAAAAAGATAAAGACGCTGTTAAATTTGAAAGCATAACTTTTAAAGATGTTATTGAAAAAGGATTAAAGGTAATGGATATGACCGCATTTACCTTAAGCGAAGAAAATAAACTACCAATTATTGTTTTTGATATGAATAAAAAAGGAAATTTACTTAAATTAGTATCAGGAGAACAAATTGGAACAATAGTTGATAACAAATAAAAACATCCATAAAAATCTTATATATAACAAAACTTAAGATACGATGAACGAAGAAATTGATTTTATTTTAGATAGTACTAAAGAAGCAATGAATAGTGCAATTGCACATTTAGAAAAAGAATTAATTGGTATTAGAGCAGGTAAAGCTTCTCCGGCAATGCTATCTACTATTCACGTTGATTATTACGGATCTCAAACTCCGTTAGGTCAAGTAGCAAATGTTAACACCCCAGATGCTAGAACTATTAGCATACAGCCTTGGGAGAAAAATATGTTACAAGAAATTGAAAAAGCAATTATGATAGCTAATATTGGCTTTAACCCAATGAATAACGGAGAAAACATTATTATTAATGTTCCTCCATTAACAGAAGAGCGTCGTAAAGATTTAGCAAAACAAGCAAAAGCTGAGGCAGAACATGCTAAAGTGGGTATAAGAAATGCTCGAAAAGATGCTAACAATGAAATTAAAAAATTAGATGTTTCTGATGATATGAAGAAAAATGCAGAAGCAGATATTCAAGACTTAACAGATAATTTCGTTAAAAAAATAGACGAAAAACTAGTAGTGAAAGAAAAAGAGATAATGACTGTATAATATCTCTTCAATAAAAAAGAAAAGAGTGTTTTTTAACACTCTTTTTTTTGCCCCATATCAATGTTTTTATAATTACCTTTGCAGAAATTTTTTTAAATGACTTTTTGGACTAAAATAGCGGGTTTTGTATTAAGAAACCGATACTTTGTTTTATTTATAATTGCTCTTATTACTGCTTTTTTGGTCACTCAAATGAAGTACATGCGTTTCTCGTACACAGAAGCAAATTTATTACCACAAGATCATGAAGCTAATATTCAATATGATAAATTCTTAGAAATTTTTGGTGAAGAAGGCAACCTTGTTATTTTGGGAGTTAAAGATAGTACCATTTTTACACCCGAAAAATTTAATGCTTGGAATAAATTGGTTAAAAACTTTGACAGTTTACCTCAGGTAGATTTTACAGTTTCTGTTTCTGATGTAAAACAATTAAAAGCCGATAGAAAAAAGAGAAAATTTGTAGTTGAACCATTATTTGAAAACTCACCTAAAACTAAAGAGGAAGTAGCTAAAATAAAAGACCTACTTTTCAATAAACTACCTTTTTACGAAAATTTACTTTACAATGAAGATGGAACGCTTCAAACGGCAATTTATATCAATAAAGATATTGTCAATACTATTGAAAGAAGAGATTTTATAGTTAATCATTTAATTCCTGAGGTTGATAGTTTTGAAAAAAAGAACAACGTAGATGTTAGAATATCCGGAATGCCATACATACGTACGGTAAACTCTCAAAACATTATTGATGAAATGGGAATTTTTGTAATTGGAGCATTACTAATTACAGCACTTATATTCTTTTTCTTTTTCAGATCCTTTAGAGCTACATTTATCACTCTTTTAGTAGTAGGTATTGGTGTAGTTTGGGCATTTGGTTTTATAGGTCTGTTCCGTTATGAAATTACAGTTTTATCTGCTTTAATTCCTCCTTTAATTATTGTAATAGGGGTACCTAATGCTGTATTCTTAATCAATAAATACCAGCAAGAAGTTAAAAAACATGGTAACCAAGCAAAATCATTACAACGTGTAATTTCAAAAATTGGTAATGCCACTTTAATGACCAACATTACTACTGCATCAGGTTTTGCAACCTTTGTTTTTGTAAAGAGTCAGTTGTTAAGAGAATTTGGTATTCTAGCTTCTGTAAATATTGTAAGCATCTTTATTCTTGCATTATTAATTATTCCTATTATTTATAGTTTTATGCCTCTTCCAGAGAAAAAACATTTGAGCCATCTTGAAAAACAATGGATGAATAATGTGGTTAGTTGGATGGAAAAAACTGTAAAAAAACAACGCATAACAATATACATAACTACTGTAATAGTTATTATTTTAAGCATGATTGGACTATTTCAAATAAGAGTATCTGGTAGTTTGATTGAAGATATGCCTAAAGGAAAACAATTTTATAAAGATATCAAGTTTTTTGAAAGTGAATTTGGAGGAATTATGCCTCTAGAGATTTTAATTGATACTAAAAAAGATAAAGGTGTCATGAATCTTTCCACTTTAAAAAAGATGGAAAAATTAACAGAAACCATTGAAACCTTTCCTGAACTTTCAAAACCAATTTCTGTAACGAACTTAGTTAAATATTCTAAACAAGCATACTATAACGGTAACCCTAAATATTACCAATTACCAACCAGTCAAGAAAAGAGTTACATTTTTGCATACACTAAAAATTCAAATAGTAATGCAGGCATGTTAAAGAATTTTGTAGACTCTACAGGAAGATATGCACGTATCACTACTTTTATGAAAGATATTGGTACTGATAAAATGGATATTATTCAAGACCGTTTACAAGCTGTAGTTAAAAAACAGTTTCCTGAAGAAAAATATGAAGTATCGATGACTGGTAAAGCATTGGTTTTCTTAAAAGGAACCAACTACTTAATTAAAAACTTAGTAATTTCATTAACCTTAGCAATTATTTTGATCTCAATTTTTATGGCTTGGATGTTTAGATCTCCACAAATGATATTGATTTCACTAATTCCAAATATGCTTCCGCTACTAATTACAGCAGGTTTAATGGGTGCTTTTGATATTCCTATAAAACCCTCAACTATTTTAGTTTTTAGTATTGCATTTGGTATTTCTGTTGATGATACAATTCACTTTTTAGCTAAATACAGGCAAGAACTATTAGCAAATAACTGGAAAATAAAACCAGCGGTATACTCTGCACTTAGAGAAACGGGTGTTAGTATGTTTTATACGTCTATAGTACTTTTCTTCGGATTTTTAGTGTTTACCGTTTCAAGTTTTGGAGGAACAATTGCTTTAGGAGGCTTAGTTTCTGTTACCCTTCTCCTTGCAATGGTTTCTAATTTATTATTACTCCCATCTTTACTCCTTTCTTTTGAAAGAAAAATAGCTAATCAAAAAGTACTAAAGGAAACTAATTTTAAAATATTACCTCCGAAAGAAGAAAAATAAAAAAACCGGTTGCGATCCCCAAAACACAACCGGTTTTTAAAATAAACAATTTAGTAGTTAGCAATTGTTTGAATAAACCCTCTTTTTCATATAATTTTCCCTTGTTTTTTATAGCACTTTTTTAAAACCTTTTTATAATATTTCTTATTTTCGAGACAAAAATATAGACAACCGTCAAATTAGTCAACTGCGTTTTTTCGCAGTTTTAAAAAAAGCATGAAAAATAACAATTACGGAACATATTCACGATCTTTAGTTACTGACGTTCCCGCAGATTTAAACACTCCTATATACAAGCATTATAATGAAATTATTCCTCAATTTGAAGGCGAAGCTGTATATGTGTACTCTTTTAAAGAAAATAAAATGTTGTTTACTCGTGGTTGGTTGGACGTATTAGGCTATCATGATGATGAAATTACCTTATTTAAAATTATAACTAGTTCTTCTGAAAGGCATATGGCTTTTTCAAGCGAGTTAAATGATAAGGGTTTACAGTTTGTACAGTCTAGAGAAAAGGATCATGAAAAATATAGCTTTACTATAGAAGTAGAAAAAATTCATAAAAACGGAAGTGTTGTTCCTCTTTTATCAAGAGTTGGTATTTTTAAAGCTATGAATGGACAAATTGTTGAAATTATAGGTAAATCTCAAATTGTTCCTTCGTTAAAGTTTGGAAAAGTAATGCAATATGCTGCTTATGGACCTAATAAATCTGAATTTGAAGAAACTCTAAGCAAGGAATTGTTTCAGCATTTTGCCATATCAAGTAAAGAAAAGGAAGCTTTGAGTATGGCGGCAAAAGGGTTAGCTTTTAAAGAAATAGCAGGAGAACTTAATGTGAGTCAATCTGCCATAGAAAAAAGAATATTACCTCTTTACAAAAGATTTAATGTAAAGAGTTTACCTCACTTAATAAGTTTTGCTTACAAAAACCACATCTTGTAACATTATAGTAAATTTAGCACTTTAATGTTATGTTTTTTAACACCTATACTATTTAACATTTGAACCCAAGTATTCTGCTCAAAATCTAGATCTTTACAATTCCCCAAAATCCAAATAACATTTTTATTTGCAATTGTTTTGATGGTATCATTATGTTGATAACCAGATTGAGTAGGATCTAAAAAACTTAAAAATTGCTTAGGGCTTATTAACTCCTCTTCTATTGGGCTACCAGGATTAACATCATCAATAATTAAAAAATCTGATTGCTTCCATGTCCATAATTTCCAATCGCTAAACAAGGCATTATCTTCTACAAAAAAATACGTGTATAATTTAGTGGCACTGCTATAAAAACATAATTTTCTTTTTATAGATAATTCATTCAGCATCCCTACTCCTAGGCTAGTCTTTCCACTTAACTGCGAGCCAAAAATTAGCAAATGCTTGCCCTTATCTGCATGATGTAAGTACTCATTGATAATGTTTTTATTATAATCAGAAATAGTATAATTCCATTGACTTAATCTGAATTGAAAAGGATAATTGGCATATTGCTGATACATTTTTACTAAAAACCAATATCGGGTAGCCACCGATAGATATAACATCAGAATAACTAAAATTAATAAACTTAATTCATCTTGAGCCTTTAAATAACTAAAACCATAAGCACCTAAAGCAAAAAAGCAAACATCTGTAAACGTATCAAATGCTATATTTTTCCATATAGGTTTAAAAATATATTTCTTTCCTACAGGTAAATAAACATTTTTAGAACTTGATATTCTTTGTATGAGCAAGGGGCCTAAAAAATTATATAATTCAAATAAAAACCAGAAAATTGTTACTATCAAAGCTACAGTTAATGATTTTTTTAAAGGAGATAAATCAGGTAATGCATGAAATAATATAAAAGAAGGAATAAATCCTAAAGCAATATGTCCAAACTGATTTGCCAACCATGCATAGGTTAAAGTAATTCCTCTGTAGGAATCTTTACCAATTAAATCAGCTTTTAATTGATTAAAAATTTCTTTATGAGTAATGAAAGCCATATAGTGAGTTTGATGAGATGGTAAAATTAAAAATAATTCATTATCAACATAATAACTAAACACAATCTAATTGCCCATTTATAGCGAAAAAATTATCTTTGTCGTTCAATTTTTATATAATGAAAAGAAGTAGCGTAAAAGAACTATTAGAATCTGATAAATTTTTACAAGAAGTTTCCGTTAACGGATGGGTAAGAACCTTTAGAAGCAATCGTTTTATTGCTTTAAATGATGGATCTACCCTACATAATATACAGTGTGTTGTTGATTTTGAAAATACTGATGAAGAAGTATTAAAGAGAATTACCACTAGTGCAGCTGTGGCTATAAAAGGAACTTTGGTAGAAAGTCAAGGAAAAGGACAATCTTCAGAAATTCAAGTAACTTCAATTGAAATTTTAGGAGATTCAAACCCGGAAGAATATCCTATTCAGCCTAAAAAACACAGTTTTGAATTTTTACGTGAAAATGCTCATTTAAGAGTTCGTACAAATACCTTTAGTGCGGTGATGCGAGTTCGATCGGCATTATCTTTTGCTGTACATCAATACTTTCAACAAAACGGATTTTACTATGTAAACACTCCAATTATTACCGGTTCTGATGCAGAAGGTGCTGGAGAAATGTTTAGAGTAACTTCTTTTGAAGCTAACAAAGCTCCGTTAAATGAAGAAGGAAATGTTGATTTTACTCAGGATTTCTTCGGAAAAGAAACAAATTTAACGGTTTCGGGTCAGTTAGAAGCTGAAACCTATGCCATGGCTTTAGGTAAAGTATATACGTTTGGACCGACGTTTAGAGCAGAAAACTCCAACACAACGCGTCACTTAGCTGAGTTTTGGATGATTGAGCCTGAAGTTGCGTTTAATGATTTAGATGCGAATATGGATTTATCTGAAGATTTTATCAAATACGTTTTGCAATATGTTTTAGATAATTGTAAAGATGATTTAGAATTTTTAGATAACCGTTTAACTCAAGAAGAAAAAACAAAACCACAAGCTGAACGTAGTGAAATGAGCTTACTTGAAAAATTACGTTTTGTGGTTGATAATAATTTTAAGCGTGTTTCTTACACAGAGGCAATTGATATTTTACGTAACTCAAAACCAAATAAAAAGAAGAAATTTCAATATCTTATTGATGAATGGGGAGCAGATTTACAATCAGAACACGAACGTTATTTAGTAGAAAAGCACTTTAAATGTCCGGTAATTTTATTTGATTATCCGGCGAGTATTAAAGCATTTTACATGCGTTTAAATGAAGACGGAAAAACGGTTCGTGCTATGGATGTTCTTTTCCCAGGAATTGGAGAAATGGTTGGAGGATCTCAACGTGAGGAACGTTTAGACGTTTTAAAAGAAAAAATGGAAGCTTTAGGAATTGAAGAAAAAGAATTATGGTGGTATTTAGATACTCGTAAATTTGGTACTGCAGTACATTCTGGCTTTGGTTTGGGTTTTGAACGTTTGGTACAATTTACAACAGGAATGGGTAATATTAGAGATGTTATTCCTTTTCCAAGAACACCACAAAACGCAGAGTTTTAAAATTTAAAAACTGATAAAAAATAAATCGTCATTCTTTATTTGAGTGGCGATTTATTTTTTTAACGGATTATCATTATTTTTGTTAAAATCATCCCTCATCAAAAAATAAAAAATATAGCTTTAACTATTATTTATGTTAAAACAAAGTTTACAACAAAAACTACTTCAAAAATTATCGCCTCAACAAATACAGTTGATGAAGTTAATTCAATTACCTACACAAGCTTTTGAAGAACGCTTAAAACAAGAAATTGAAGAAAACCCTGCGTTAGATACCGGCAAAGAAGAATCGGATAATTTTGAAGATACTTTAGTGAATGATACTGATTATGATGACAGCGGTACAGATAAAATTGAAACCGATGACATTAATATTGATGAGTATTTAAGTGATGATGAATACCCGAGTTATAAAACTCAAGCAAACAATTATTCTTCAGATGATGAGGAAAAACAAATTCCTTATGCTGCTGGTACTACTTTTCATCAATCTTTATTAAACCAATTAAATACTTTTAATATTGATGAAGAAGAAAGTGCTATTGCAGAGTTTTTAGTAGGTAGTATTGATGATAGTGGTTATATACGTAGAGAAATTATTGATTTAGTTGACGATCTAGCTTTTACACAAAATATTTTTACTTCAGAAGAAAAGGTAGAAAAAATTTTAACAGAAGTAGTACAAAAATTAGATCCTATTGGAGTTGGAGCAAGAACCTTAAAGGAATGTTTAATCATTCAATTAAAAGCAAAGAATAGCAAAGAAAACACCCAATTGGCAATTGAAATACTACAAAATGCTTTTGATCATTTTGTAAAAAAACATTACAACAAATTGCTTGATAAATTCAATATTTCTGAAGAAAAATTAAAAGATGTTATTACAGAAATAGGAAGATTAAATCCGAAACCAGGTAGTTCTTATGCAGGTAATAATAAGATTGTAGAGCAAATTGTTCCAGACTTCTCTATCAGAATTATTGATGGTAAATTAGAGCTTACTTTAAACTCAAGAAACGCTCCTGAACTGCATATATCTAAAGAATATAGCAACATGTTAAAAGGATATAATGATGCCAAAGAAAAAAATAAATCTCAAAAAGATGCGGTTCTTTTTATCAAACAAAAATTAGATTCTGCTAAGTGGTTTATAGATGCCATTAAGCAAAGGCAACAAACCCTTTTGGTTACCATGAACGCTATTATGCAACATCAAGAAGAGTTTTTTTTAACAGGAGATGAACGAAAACTGAAGCCCATGATTTTAAAAGATATAGCCGATGAAATTAATATGGATGTATCTACAGTATCAAGAGTAGCTAATAGTAAATATGTTTCTACTCCTTACGGTACAAAATTAATTAAAGAGTTTTTCTCTGAATCTATGAAAAATGATCAAGGAGAAGATGTATCTACCAGAGAAATTAAAAAGATTTTAGAAACCGTAATTAAAGAAGAAGATAAACGTAAGCCTTTAACTGATGATAAATTATCAAAAATTTTAAAAGAAAAAGGCTATCCTATAGCTAGAAGAACAGTTGCTAAATATAGAGAGCAGTTAGATATTTCAGTAGCTAGACTTCGTAAAGAAATTTAATGCGCTGGCATAAATTCATATCATCAGTTTTACACCCAATAGTTATGCCAACCATTGGGGTTCTTTTATACTACATGGTAGTTCCATTAAGTATTAATAAACCTAAATTATATGCTTTATTTAGTATAATTTTTATTGCAACCTATGCTATTCCCTTACTTTTATTGATCTTTTTAAAATCAAAGGGACATATTAATTCTTATGAAGTTCACTCTATAAAAGAGCGGAGAATTCCACTTTTTTTTATGACGTCTATATTTTTAATATTAGGAAAATTCTTTTTTGATGTTACCTATTTAAAAGATCTTTCATATTTATATTTTGGTACAGCTTTAGGATTAATTTTTATATATTTTATTTTCAAGCTAAAAATAAAAACCAGTTTACATTTACTATCTATGGGAAGTGCTGTAGGTTTTTTTTTAATGATTCAATTAAAATACCAAACCAATATTTGGCCTCTTATAAGCATTTTAATTTTACTGTCTGGATTATTAGCGTCTTCACGTTTAAAACTGAAAGCACACACCTCTAAAGAAGTTTATTTAGGGTTTTTATTGGGTATATTTTGTCAGGTAATTATTAACTACTTATTATAAAAGATAAAATATAAGTCCAAATTTGGCTATTTTACTATTTACTTTTTCAGTATCAATAACCACATTTTTATACATAGGAGTTAATCCGTAATAAACAAATAAGTTAAACGCTCCATAACCTACAGAAAGTTCTAAACCTGTTTGAAAATCATTATATATATTGATGTTTCTGTAATTAAAACTTTGATTATTTAATTGATAACTAAACTTATTACTTAGGTTATAGGTTAGCTTTACACCTGTATAAATACGCCAAAAAGAATAGGTAACAGCATCAGAAGTCCTCCACCTAAATTGTATTGGAAACTCAATATTATGAAGTTTAATTTCGTTGGAAGAAATTCCTGCATCGGGATCATGAATTATCTCGTCTGAACTTAATACACGTAGTCCATGGTTAAAAGATTCGTAATTGTAACCTGCACCAATACCTACAGATACATTTCCTTGATTATTTAAAGGAACATCTTTAATATACCCCAATGTTATTCCGTATGAAAAGCCACTATTACTGGTTTCTTTTGGTTGTTTCAAAATAGTATTATAACTTATATACATATACAATTGATCTTCCCAATATTTATCTCCTATTTGTAAAGAGTCTTTTTGGGCTATACTTTGAAAACCAATAAAAAGAAATAGTAAAATTGTTACGTTTTTCATTAAGCTGTTTTGATAGTTAAAGATACATTTTTTTAACACAAAAAAAGAGCAATCAAAAATGATTGCTCTTTATAATATAGAAATTGAATAATTACTTTTTTATACTACTTCCTTTTTGAGTTGATAAACTTAATTTAAGAGCATTTACATCTCTTAATTTAAGTCTAATGTCTGTTAATGTACCAACATTAGATTCTTTATCTGCTTTAATAGAAGTGGTCATAAACGGAATATCAGATTCAGATACTTTTTCGCGCTCATTCATTATAAATGCAGGAATTTCTTCCGGTGTTGCGATTTTATCATTTAATTGAATTCTGTTGTATCCTGTTCCATATTTATCTTTTTCTTTAGCTTTACCAACGTAAATAGTACTCACTAAACTTTTATGCTCTAACTTTTTAACTTCTGTTGCGCTTGGTAAGCGTGGACTATCAATTAATAAGTCAGTTTCTCTCATAGTAGTAGTTACCATGAAAAAGAATAATAACATAAAAACAATGTCTGGTAATGATGCAGTTGACAAAGCTGGCATTCCTTTTTTCTTCTTTTTAAACTTAGACATACTCTACTGTTTTAAATGTTATTAATTAGCATCCGTTGGATCTAAATCTGTAATAATCTGAGGATAACTATTCTTGATATCTTCAACCTTCTTTCTTAACGCTTCGTCTTTACGTGCTGTTTCTTGAAATCTTTCTTCAAGTTCTGTAAAAGACATACCGTAACGTTTTTGTGATAATTTATTTCTTAGATCTGCATAAGCTCTTAATAGTTCATCTTGTACAGTTACATAAGTACCATACTCAGTTGCTCTATCACTTTCTACAGAAATAATGGCTTTGTTTGGGTGATCTGATGATTCTGGATCTCGAGCACCTTCACAATAATCACATGGACTACCTTTTTCTTCACCCTCTGCAGGGTTTCCTACACCTCCACCATTATCAATAAATTTAATAGCTGCATCTTTTAAATCTTTAACATCCATTATTTCTCCATCGACAAATAATTGGTTGTTTTTATTAATACTGATTTGAAAGATGTTCTTTTCTTTAATCTTTGGTGGTGTTACATTTGGAGGTAATTTTTCAGCTAACTTCTTTGAGATACCTGAATCTACATCCATAGTTGTTGTTACAAGGAAAAAGATAAGTAGCAAGAAGGCAATATCTGCCATAGAACCTGCATTAATTTCTGGGTTTTCTCTTCTTGCCATGGTTTATTATTTTATAAGTCCTTTAACTAAATCTACTACAAAGAAAAAGCCTCCAACTACTAAAAGGATTAAACTAACCCAAATACCAGTACTTGTTAATTTAGAAACTTTACTTCCTGCAACAGCAATAACTTCTTGATTTGCATCAACTACTTCTCCACTATTAGAAAATAAGTAAGAAGCTAATAATACAACTCCTAAGCCTAATAAACCTAATAATGTTTTCTTTAAAGCCGCTGGGTTTTTAAAAACTCCAACTATAGATGCGAATACAGCAATAATTGCAGTTGCTCCTAATAAAACAAGTGAAAATGTTACCAATGGGTTTACCACACTTGCTTGCACAGCAGCATCGGTTTTTATCGTTTCTTCACTCTGCATCATAACTCTAAAGAATAGAATAGCGCCTATTATTGCAATAATAGCTACGATAAGAGGTAAGAATTTTCCTAATTTACTTTCTTTCATACGAAAAATTATTTTTTGTACTTAGCTAATAAGTCGATTAAAGAGATAGATGCATCTTCCATGTTGTTAACGATACTATCTACTTTAGAAATGATGTAGTTATAGAATATTTGTAAAATAATAGCTACAACTAAACCGAATACTGTTGTTAATAAGGCTACTTTAATACCACCTGCTACTACCGCTGGAGAAATGTCGTTTGCAACAGCAATTGCATCAAATGCTCCAATCATACCAATTACAGTACCCATGAATCCTAACATTGGTGCTAATGCGATGAATAAAGAGATCCAAGAAATGTTCTTTTCTAATAATCCCATTTGAACTCCACCGTAACCTACTACAGCTTTTTCAGCAGCTTCTAAACCTTCATCAGCTCTTTCTAAACCTTGATAAAAGATAGATGCAACTGGCCCTTTTGTATTTCTACAAACTTCTTTAGCAGCTTCTATGCCACCTGAACTTAAGGCTTCATCTACGTTAGCAACTAACTTTTTAGTGTTAGTAGTTGCCATGTTTAAATAAATAATTCTTTCAATAGCGATTGCTAAACCTAAGATTAAGGCAACTAATACAATCCCCATAAATCCTGGACCTCCTTCAATAAAACGTTGTTTTAACTCTTGGTGGAAAGTTTTTTCAGCTACTTCTTGAGCAAAAGTTGATTGAATAGCTCCAAAGAACATAAATCCTGCAATAGTTAGGACATTTACTACTTTTTTCATCTTTGTTATAATTAATTTTAAATAGTTAACGGGTTAAAAATACAAATTTTTTAGTTGTAAAACACAAGAAGATAGTCCTTAAAGACTTATTTATTAAGAATGTTTAAAGAAATCTCCCTCGTTTCAGAGCGCCAAATAACGAAAAATTGTTGATTTGATAAAAAAAAAGGAAGCCTATTTCATCAAAAAACACAAATTTTAAGGTTTTTCTGCTTTTCTGTTTATGTTTTTAAGCTTAACAAGCTCAATTGACATTTAATTTAAAGATATTTCTCCTCGTAAAGGAGTTTCAAAATAGTGTTTAAACTCTTCTTTAGTCAAATTTTCACCTAATAAATACATCATCTTTACAATGGCTGTTTCTGTAGTAATGTCTTTACCATTAATAATACCTATTCTTTTTAATTCTGAACTGGTTTCATACAACCCTAAAATTACACTTCCTCCTGCGCATTGTGTAACATTTACTATATAAATTCCTTTTTCAATGGCATTTTCTAATAATTTTACAAACCATTTTTCTGTTGGGGCATTTCCAGATCCATACGTTTCTAATATAATTCCTCTTAAATTAGGTATATTAACAATAGTTTCTACTACTTTTTTTGTTATTCCAGGAAATAACTTCAACACAACTATATCATCTACCAGTTTTTTTCTGAATATAATTTTATTTTGTTTCTTATCTGGCTCAAGCAATAAATGCTTGTTAAATAATAAATGCACTCCACTTTCTGCTAGTGGTGGATAATTCATAGAAGCAAAAGCCTCAAATTGTTCTGCATTGATTTTAGTTGTTCTGTTAGCACGATATAGTTTGTACTCAAAATAAAGACCTACTTCTTTAACAACAGGCTCATCATTTTCTGTTGACGCTGCAATTTGTATTGAGGTAATTAAATTCTCTTTTGCATCGGTACGTAAATCTCCAATAGGCAATTGAGATCCAGTAAATATGACTGGTTTTTGTAAGTTTTCAAACATAAAACTAATTGCCGATGAGACATATGACATGGTATCTGAACCTGTCAAGACTACAAATCCGTCAAAATCCTCATAATTTTTGGCAATCATTTCAGCAATCATCACATAATACTTTGTATTCATATTTGAAGAATCTATAGGTTCTTCAAAGGAAACAGTAGTAATAGCACAATTAAGCTGCTGTAATTCTGGTATTTTATTTGTTATTTGACTAAAATCAAAAGCCTTTAGCGCATTGGTGTTATAATCTTTTACCATACCAATGGTTCCTCCTGTATACACTAATAAAATTTTGGGCTTTTTTGTCATATTGACATTTTTTGTTTGAGTTATAAAAATGGAATAATTTATGTTGTAAATTTATGGAACATAAAAAAGATTTGAAAAATTAATATTATAAAATTATGATTGGTTTTTATTTACTAATAGGATTAATTTCTTTAGCAAGTTGGATTGTAAGCAGTAGGCTTCAGCAAAAATTTAAAAAATATTCTAAAGTACACCTACGCAACGGAATGAGCGGTGCTGAAATTGCTGAAAAAATGTTAGCAGATCATGGGATAGCAGATGTAAAAGTAATTTCAACTCCTGGTATGCTTACAGATCATTATAATCCTCAGAAAAAAACGGTCAATTTAAGTGAAGGGGTTTATAACCAACGTAATGCAGCAGCAGCGGCAGTTGCAGCACATGAAGTAGGTCATGCAGTGCAACATGCACAAGCATATCAATATTTGCAAATGCGTTCAAAATTGGTTCCTGTAGTGAGTGTTTCTTCAAAACTATCTCAATGGATGATTATTGGTGGTATTGCTATTGCTGCTGCTTCTGGAGGAACAGGAATTGGTGTTATGATTGCTATTGCCGGTTTAATTTTTATGGCTTTAGGTACACTTTTTAGTTTTATTACTTTACCTGTAGAATATGATGCTAGTAACAGGGCTTTGGCTTGGTTAGAAAATAAAAATATGGTTTCTCAACAGGAATTAGCAGGATCTAAAGACGCTTTGAAATGGGCAGCTAGAACCTATTTAGTAGCCGCATTAGGTTCCTTAGCAATGTTAGTTTATTGGGGAATGCAAGTACTAGGAAACAGAGATTAGAAAACAATTATTATTTCTAATAAAAAAGCATCAAAATTAATATTTGATGCTTTTTTTTCTTTAATATCTAAAAGTTAATCATTTAACTTCAACACTGCCATAAATGCTTGCTGCGGAATTTCTACATTACCCACTTGACGCATACGTTTCTTACCTTTTTTCTGCTTTTCTAAAAGTTTACGCTTACGAGAAATATCTCCTCCATAACATTTAGCTGTTACATCTTTACGTAAAGCTTTTACCGTTTCACGAGCAATTATTTTTGCTCCGATGGCTGCCTGAATTGGAATATCAAATTGTTGACGCGGAATTAACTCTTTTAACTTTTCACATATACGTTTCCCTATTGAATATGCATTACTATCATGTAATAATGATGAAAGTGCATCTACCACATTTCCATTCAACAGCATATCTACACGTACTAATTTAGATTGCTTCATACCAATAGGATGATAATCAAAAGATGCATATCCTTTAGAAACTGTTTTTAAACGATCGTAAAAATCAAATACAATTTCGGCTAATGGCATTTCAAAAATCAATTCAACACGTTCTGGCGTTAAATACGTTTGATTGATGATTTGCCCACGTTTTTCAATACACAAACTCATTACTTGTCCTACAAAATCAGCTTTTGTAATAATAGATGCTTTAATAAATGGCTCTTCTACTCTCTCTAACTTTGATGGATCTGGTAAATCTGAAGGGTTATTTACAATAATTGCCTCATCAGGATTTTTCTTGGTAAATGCATGATAACTTACGTTAGGCACCGTGGTAATTACTGTCATATTGAACTCACGCTCTAAACGCTCTTGAATAATTTCCATATGTAACATCCCTAAGAATCCACAACGGAAACCAAAACCTAAAGCAGCTGAACTTTCTGGTTGAAAAACTAATGATGCATCATTTAGCTGTAATTTCTCCATAGAAGAACGTAATTCTTCATAATCTTCTGTATCTACAGGATAAATTCCTGCAAATACCATCGGCTTTACATCTTCAAATCCTTCAATTCTATCTGTAGTCGGGTTTTCAAAATCGGTTATTGTGTCTCCTACTTTTACCTCTTTTGCAGTTTTAATACCTGTAATTAAATATCCAACATCACCAGTTTTAATTTCTTTTTTTACAACTTGACTTAATTTAAGCGTACCTACTTCATCAGCAAAATATTGCTTACCCGTTGCCATAAATTTTATTTTTTGATTCTTTTTAATAGAACCATCAATAACTCTAAAGTAGGTTTCAATTCCACGGTATGAATTAAAAACAGAATCAAAAATCAAGGCTTTTAATGGAGCATCCGGATTTCCTTTTGGCGCAGGAATTCTGTCAATAATTGCTTCTAAAATTTTATCAACTCCAAAACCAGTTTTTCCACTTGCAGGAATCACGTCTTCAGGATTACAACCTAATAAATCAACAATATCATCTGTTACTTCTTCTGGGTTTGCGCTTGGTAAATCTACCTTATTCAATACCGGAATAATTTCTAAATCATTTTCTAACGCTAAATATAAATTAGAAATGGTTTGTGCTTGAATACTTTGTGCTGCATCTACAATTAACAACGCACCTTCACAAGCAGCAATTGAACGAGATACTTCATAAGAAAAATCTACGTGACCCGGAGTATCGATCAAGTTTAAAATATAATCTTCTCCGTTGTGATTATAGTCCATTTGAATTGCGTGTGACTTAATGGTAATGCCTCGCTCACGCTCCAAATCCATATTATCTAATAATTGGTCTTGCTTTTCACGCTCTGTTACTGCCCCTGTAAAATCCAACAACCTATCAGCAAGAGTACTCTTACCATGATCAATATGCGCAATAATGCAAAAATTTCTGATGTTTTTCATCTGTTTCTCCTCTACTTATGACTGGCAAAGATACGCTATTTAAAAAATTTTATTACGAAAAAATGTACCTTTGCACAAAAAATAAGGTTTGGTTAAAATAGATACTATAGAATTACCTGATTTCCCGCTTTTGTTAGCACCAATGGAAGATGTAAGTGATCCACCGTTTAGAGCTTTGTGTAAAGAGAATGGTGCAGATGTGGTGTATACTGAATTTATTTCTTCGGAAGGTTTGATTCGGGATGCCGCAAAAAGTGTAATGAAATTAGATATATACGAGAAAGAGCGTCCAGTTGGAATTCAAATTTTTGGAGCAAACCTTGATTCTATGTTACGCTCTGTAGAAATTGTAGAACAAACCAAACCAGATATTATTGATATTAACTTTGGTTGCCCAGTAAAAAAAGTGGTTTCTAAAGGTGCCGGTGCCGGAATTTTAAAAGATATTGATTTAATGGTAAAGCTTACCGAGGCTATGGTTAAGCACACCAAACTGCCAATTACTGTAAAAACGCGTTTAGGTTGGGATCATGATTCTATTAAAATTGTGGAAGTTGCAGAACGCTTACAAGATGTAGGTTGTAAAGCAATTTCTATTCACGGTCGTACCCGTGCGCAAATGTATAAAGGAAGTGCCGACTGGAAACCCATTGCTGATGTGAAAAACAATCCGCGTATGCATATTCCTGTTTTTGGAAATGGAGATGTTGACACGCCAGAAAAAGCTATGGAAATGCGTGATAAGTATGGATTAGATGGTGCTATGATTGGTAGAGCTTCTATAGGATATCCTTGGTTTTTTAATGAAGTAAAACACTACTTTAAAACAGGAGAACATTTATCAAAACCAACAATTGCTCAACGAGTACAAATGGCACGTCGCCATCTAGAAATAGCTATTGATTGGAAAGGTGAGCATTTAGGTGTTGTAGAAACAAGAAGGCATTATACCAATTATTTTAAAGGAATTCCGCATTTTAAAGACTATCGTTTAAAAATGGTAACGCTTGATGATCCTAAAGATGTTTTTGCTGCTTTTAATGAGGTAGAATCTGTTTTTGGTAATCAGATGATCCCTGAAATTAAGTAAAAGCCAATTATCTACTTAAAACATTTAATCGTCTATAGATAACGTATTTACATCTTCATACAACAGGCTTTAAAAGGCATTTATTATATCTTAGCAAAAAGTAATTGATTGATTATCTTTTAAATAGAAAAATTTAAATTATATAAGTTGATAAATGAAACATAAAGTAAATCTCGTCTTAAAATTACAAAGAGATCAATAAAAAGAAACATTTATTTAATTGTATTAAAAAATTTAAATCCTAGCTAGGTTTTTCATCTATTTATTAGCTATGAAATTTATTGATATTCTTGAGCTGGCAATTTTTGAAGCAAAGTAGCCTAAGATTGTTATGGTTAACATAACAATTAGCAAGTTAGATATTTTAAATTCTACAGGATAGGGAATGGATTGTGTTATCATAAATACCCCAAACTGCTGTTGAACTACTACTAGAATAGTTGCCAACACTAAACCTATGGTCATACCTATTAATGTTAGTAAAAAACCTTGTATAACAAATATTTTTTTCACCTCATTAAGATTTGCTCCTAAATTAAATAGTGTAATTAAATTTTTTTTCTTGTCAATAATCATCATAATCATTGCTCCAATAACATTGAATAAAGCTATAATAATGATTAATGTAAAAATTAAATAGGAAACAAAGTTTTCAGTATTAATCACCTTATAAAACAATGCATTTAATTGCGCTCTAGTTTCAACATTATACTCATTACCTATTTTTTTTTGCAACTGATCTCTAACGTTATCAATATGCTCTAGGTTGGTAAGTTTTAATTCTATTGCTGAAACTTGATCAGGCTCATATTTTAATAATTTTTGAGCCACCCCTAACTCTGTAAACACATATTTATTTTGATATTCTTCAGCTCCTGTATATGCTCCTATAATTTGAACATTTACTTTATTAAAAGCATTGTTTACATTTAAAAATCCTTTTCCTGGTTTTGGTACATAAATTTCTAAAGGCTCCCCAAAATTAAATACACTAAGAGACAGCTTATAAGATATGCCATATCCTATTACCGCTGTATTTTTAAACTCCGTATCAATCCATGTTCCTAATGTTAATGAAGAGTCTATTGGTACTACATGGTTGTAATTAGCATCAACACCTTTTATGTATGCTATTTGGTTTTTATCCTTATATTTTAAAAAAATGCGTTCTTCAAGTACACGAGAATAGGTTTTAATCTCAGAGTTATGTTCTAATTCATTTTTTATTTCAGGAGAGAATAAAAATGATTTTCCTTTTGATGCTGTTATTTTTATATCAGGATCAGAGGCATTTAACAATGAATAACTAAACGTTCTTAACCCTGAGAAGCCTGACAATATAACAAATAAGGCTAAAGCGCCAACCATTACCCCTATCATTGCAATAATGGTTATAATATTAATTGCGTTGGTACTGTTTTTAGAAAACAGATATCTTTTAGCTATGTAAAAGGGGAAATTCAATATAGATGTGTATTATCGTTTTTGACGACGCGGTAAAATATCTGGGTTTTTAATAGGATTGTCATCTTCTCCTTTTAAGGATTTATCTATATTTTCAATGTAATCTAAACTATCATCTCCATAAAATAGCAATTCAGGCATTCTACGTAATTGATTTCTGGTTCGTTTTGCTAATTCATGACGAATCAACGAAGTATTAGATTTTATTCCTTTAATAATTTCATCTCTTTTTTCTGATGGAAAAACACTTAAATATACCTTTGCCACACCTAAATCGGCAGTTACCGACACTTTAGATACGGAAATAATAATCCCTTTCATTCCATCTTGAGCGGCACGTTGTAATACATCAACTAAGTCTTGTTGTAATACGCCCGCAATTTTTCGTTGTCTGTTTGTTTCTTCCATACGGCAAATTTACTGATTATTTTTTGGCAGAAATACAATAATCAATCCAAAGAAGCTTTTTAAATAATTATGGGGTATAAATTTTATTTTTAATGGCATACATTACAAGTCCTACTCTATTACGAACATCAAGTTTTGTAAACAAACTATCTCTGTAACCATCAATTGTTTTTGGACTTAAGAACATTTTTTCTGCAATTTCTTTATAGGTAAGTTCAGAACATGCTAAACGCATAAATTTTAGCTCATTTTCTTTGAACTCAATAGTACTTTTATTGTTTTTCCCAGCTACAGAATCTAATAGTAGCGTAGTTACATCTCTTGTATGATAAAAACCATTTTCCATCATTTCTAGCAATGCTTTTTCAAGTATTTCTTTTTTGGTATCTTTAAGAAGATAGCCTACAGCGCCTGCTTTGAGCATTTTTAAGATAGTTCCATCAGCATCTTCTACAGACAATGCCATTACGTGAACATGCGGATGATTTTCCACAATCCATTTTGTAGTTTCTATACCGTTCATTACAGGCATATTAACATCAACCAATACTATATCGGGAATATTTTTTGGAGAGGTAGAAAATTTTTCTTCAACTTCTTTTCCGTTTTTGCATGTGTACAATACTTTAAATTTGTCAAAAGTATTAACCATACCCTCTATTGCCTGTGATAATAACGTATGGTCATCTACAACAACAACTGAATACTTCATAGTAATTAACAGGTTAGGTTATTATAAGATACGTTGGGGAGGGATTTTTGTTCTTAAATATAATAATTTATTTTTAAAATTGTGCCTTGCTGGGGCTTAGACTCAAAATTAACTTCGGCTTTAATAAGTTCTGCTCTTGTTTTAATGTTCTGAATTCCAATTCCATTTCTTACTACTTTATTCATTTCAAAGCCAATACCATCATCTTGAGCTATAATTTCTAAATTATCTTTTTTAAATTTTAATGTGACATTTAAATTGGATGCTTTTGCATGTTTTATGGTGTTAGAAAAAAACTCTTGTAGTATTCTAAAAATAATAATTCCGTGTTTTTGATTGATTTGTTTTTCCTTTCCTTTAACATTTAGCTTTGCGTTTATGTAGTTTAACCGATTAAAACGTTCAACCTCTAAATGCAATGCTTCTTTTAATGTTATCTTGTTAATAAATTCAGGATTTATGAGTTTTGATAACGATCTAATCTCACTTAAACTTTTACTAATAGTCTCAGATATTTCATTGATATTATCTGGTGTAGCATTTTGTAGCTGTATTTTGGCTAAAGTGAGGAGCTGCCCAATATTATCATGCAACTCCCAACTAATATTTCTTAATGTTTCTTCTCTTATTTCAATTTGTGTTTCAGCTATTTCTTGCTCATATTTTTTTTTGGCCTCTTCTCTTTCTTGTAATAAAGTATTTTTACGACGTTGAAAAACAGTAAAAAGTGAAATTAGGAATATAACAATTATAATAATTACTAGCGTAGTTATAATTAATATTTCTCCTTTCTGTTGCTCCATAACAATCCAAAAATAATGATACTATTCATTAAAATAACTAAGATATGTAAAATCGGAAAAAGACCTCTACTTTTCATATACCCCCACATACTAAAAAAAGGTATTGACGGTAAATAAAAAACTGCAAAGCCAACAGTTACCCAAAATGATAGTATTTTTTTATAATTTAAAATTTTTTCTGATAATAGCAATTCTTTTAAATATAAGAAAACCAATAGTCCTATATTAATAGATCCCACAATTTGGGTATAGAAAAAAAATCTTTTATCTAAAAAAATAAGCACCCAAACTAACAGAAAAAAAACAAACAAAATTTTAGAAAACCTCAACCATGTTTTATCATTTATTATATTGTAATACATACTAAATAGTAACGGAAATTGAATTAAGATGTAAAATTGATAAACAACAAAATTGGGCTTATTAATTTTTGTTAAAAACAAACCCAACACTTCTACAATTAACGTTAAAACTAAAAAAATGGTAAGCAGCTTATAAAAAAAACTCTTGTTTTTATTAAAATAAAATAAACTTATTAAAGCTGCTACCATTTGTGGTATAAGTGTTACTTTTTCTATTTGCATAAACAACTTTTATTGCATTGTTAATATGGAGGGCGTAAATGAGCAACATTTCCAGCTCCACTATCTTCTGCATCTAACACAGTATTTGAGCTTACCTGACTTTTTTCTCGACTTAAAAAGTTATGATTTTTTTCTTGGCTTCTTCCATTTTCAAAATCGTCTTTACTATCATAAATCCATTTATAACCGTTTTCTGCTAAAGCAGCCTTAAAAGTTACCAAACTATCTCTCTCAGCAGAAAGAACAGCATCAAAAGGTATTTGATTTCCATTTATTGTAGTGGTAGGTATATATATTAAATCTTGATAACTCTTTCCAGTATCATTGTAGTTTGATTTTGCTGCATATATAAAACTTATCCCTGAAATTTTAATTTTAGCTTTTTTACTCTTTTTTTTAATATAATTTAGGTAATGTACAAAATTATTAAAATCATACGTATTAATTCTACTATCATAATAACCTAAAGCATCTTTTAAAGGTTGTATTCGAGTAGTATCATACTTAGTTAACATATTAACTATCTCTTTGTAATTTAAAGCTACAGGTGGGCGACTTTCGGCAGCGGGATAACAAAAATATCCTTCAATTGACTCAACATCTATTTTTTGATTCTCACAATCACATTTTTCTTGTTTACAAGAAGTTACTAATATTCCAATCATTATAATTGAAACAATAAGTGGTAGTAGGTTAGTTTTTTTCATAATATTAAATTTTAAATTAACTCCTTAAATATATGTTGTTATTATTGATATTTACAACATACACAACCAATAATTAACTAAAAACCAAACTACTACACGTCAACCTCATTAACAAAAACAGGAAAAACACCTTTCATCAATAATGAAAAACACTCTTCATTTTTTAAGCTTTAAGCCCTTGTAATAGTATTAAACAAATTACATCTTTGTCAAAAATAAAATCAGATTTCAGGTTTATTTCCGGGGAAAATTGCAAAAACACCTCAGCAGATTTGTTAAGGTGTTTTTAATATTCTTTTTAAGAAGTATTACTAATACTGGGTTAGTTTAATTTGTATTTATAGTTAATTGTAATACTTCAGCGCCTCAATATTTTTTTGTATTGAGGCGTTTTTTTATTTTTACCTTATGAAGAAAATTGAACACATTGGTATTGCCGTAAAAGACTTGGAAACATCTAACCAATTATTTGCTTCTTTGTTTGGTAAACCTCACTATAAAATTGAAGAAGTAGAAAGTGAGGGGGTTAAAACATCTTTTTTTAAATCAGGCCCTAACAAGATTGAGCTATTAGAAGCCACAAAAGAAAATAGCCCCATAGCTAAATTCATAGAAAAAAAAGGAGAAGGCATTCATCATATAGCTTTTGCAGTAGAAGATATTAAAAGTGAAATTGATCGGTTAAAAAAAGAAGGTTTTACTGTATTAAATGAAACTCCTAAAAAAGGGGCTGATAATAAATTAGTTGCTTTTTTACACCCAAAAACTACTAACGGAGTGTTAATTGAGCTTTGTCAAGACATTAAGTAGTTTTTAACCTTTATCACTATCAATAATTTGTATCTTGCAACCATAAAATTGTAATATAAAATATGACTAACTCATATGATTCTTTTCAAAAACGACGCCTACGTTCTTCGTATGCTTCCGTTATCATTAGTATTGCAATTGTTTTATTTATGTTAGGTGTTTTAGGTTTAATCCTCTTAAAATCTAACAAAGTAGCCAATCATTTTAAAGAAGAGGTAGTAATGTCTTTATTTTTAAAAGACAGTATTACAAAAGCTCAAATTGAAGGATTCAGACAAGCTTTATTAGAAAAGGAATACACCAAAAACATCTTCTTTATTTCTAAAGATGAAGCTGCACAATCTTATAAAAAAGATCTTGGTGAAGATTTCTTAGAATTTTTAGGTGATAATCCTCTAAAAAATGGAATTGATCTGTATTTAAAAGCTGATTATGTAACTGCTGATAAAATGGAAGCTTTGGAAAAAGAATTCAAGCAAAATGCTTTTATTGCCGATGTTTCTTATGACAAACCTTTAGTAAAGCAATTAACCAAAAATATTCAACGAGTTAGTTTTTGGCTATTGATACTCAGCGGATTTTTTGGTTTGGTAGCTATCATTTTAATAAACAGCTCTATTCGTTTATCAATTTATGCAAAACGTTTTAACATTAAAACCATGCAAATGGTAGGTGCTACTAAAAGCTTTATCCGTCGCCCATTTATTTGGCAAAGTGTTAAATTAGGTTTTATAGCAGCAATAATTGCTTTAGTAGGTTTAGCAATTGTAATTTATTATATCAATAAATATATTCCTTCTTTAGAGTTAGTTAAAGATTACCTCTCTTTAACCTATTTAGTTGCAGGAATCTTTTTGGTATCATTCATTATTACATGGATCAGCACTTTCTTTGCTACACAAAGATTTTTAAACCTTCAAACCAACGATTTATATTATTAAAATGGGAAAAGATAAAAAGTCCGAATTTTTGTTCGGTAAAAGAAATTATATGTTCATGCTAATTGGTTTAGCTGTAATTGCACTCGGATTTATATTAATGGCAGGTGGAGGTAGTGACGACCCAAATGTTTTTAATCCAGAAATTTATAATTGGAGACGTATTCGTTTAGCTCCAACATTAGTTCTTATTGGTTTCGGAATAGAAATTTATGCCATCTTAACAAATCCTAAAAAATAAACATGGATATTTTAGAAGCAATTATCCTTGGAATTATTCAAGGACTTACTGAGTTTTTGCCAGTTTCATCTAGCGGTCATTTAGAATTAGCAAAAGCCATTTTAGGAGATAACTCTGTTCCAGAAGAAAGCTTAACCTTTACCGTAGTTTTACACTTTGCAACCGCCTTAAGTACCTTGGTTATTTTTAGAAAAGAAGTTTTTGAAATCTTTAAAGGTTTATTTCAATTCAAATGGAATGAGGAATTTCAATTTTCACTTAAAATCATTATTTCAATGATTCCTGCGGTAATAATTGGATTATTGTTTGAAAAGCAGCTTGAAGCTTTTTTTGGAGGCAAAGTTTTATTTGTTGGTGTAATGCTTTTAATCACGGCTTTACTTTTACTTTTAGCCGATAAAGCAAAAAATACAGATAAAAATGTTTCTTTCAAAAATGCACTAATTGTTGGTGTTTCGCAAGCAATAGCAATGTTACCAGGAATATCAAGATCTGGAGCCACCATCTCTACTTCAGTATTGTTAGGTATTGACAGAACAAAATCTGCAAGATTTTCTTTTTTAATGGTTGTGCCACTTATCTTTGGAAAAATTGGAAAAGACATTTTAAGTGGTGATATTAATTTTCAATCTACTCAAATAATTCCCATATCTGCTGGTTTTATAGCCGCTTTTATTGCAGGTTTATTAGCGTGTAATTGGATGATTGCATTGGTTAAAAAAAGTAAACTTTCTTATTTTTCTATTTACTGTGCAATTGTAGGTTTAATTGCCATAGGTTATTCACTATTTTTTTAATTATGAATACTGCAGAAGATTTTAAAAACGGAAAAATACTATTAATTGACAAACCTTTAGAATGGACTTCTTTTCAAGTAGTTAATAAATTACGTTGGCACATTCGTAAGCGTTTTGATTTAAAAAAGATAAAAGTAGGTCATGCCGGAACTTTAGATCCGCTTGCCACAGGTTTATTAATTATTTGTACAGGAAAACAGACTAAAAACATTGAAACCTATCAAGGTCAAATAAAAGAATATACCGGAACGTTTGTTATAGGCTCCACTACTCCTAGTTACGATTTAGAAACTGAAATTGATAAAACTTTTCCAACAGAGCACATTACTGATGAATTAATTCATAAAACTACTGAACAATTTATGGGTAAAATTCAACAAAAACCACCCATTTTTTCTGCTATTAAAAAAGATGGTAAACGTTTATACGAATTAGCTCGCCAAGGAAAAACTACAGAAATTAAAGCTCGTGAAGTAGAAATTACCGAGTTTGAAATCACTAAAATTGATATGCCTAATGTTGAATTTAGAGTGGTTTGTAGTAAAGGTACTTATATTCGTTCTTTAGCGCATGATTTTGGTCAAGCCTTGAACTCTGGAGCCCATTTATCGGTTTTACGCCGAACAAAAATTGGTGATTTTTCAGTAGATGATGCACAGAGTATCGATGAATTTGTTGATAGTTTAAAGGATTAAAATTATTAATCAGTATTTTCTCATAAAAATATCGAAGTCCACATAAAAATCTTTAAATAAGAAGTAAAATGTAAAACAGAGTAGAACGAGTACTAAAATTAAAAAAAGTCTAGAATTTCTTCTATCTTTCATAGATTTTTCTCTTATTCTTCTCTTTATTTTTTCTAATTCTTTTTCATCAACTTGTTTGAAATTTAATTTTGAATCAGTTATAGATGAAAAACTTTTTTCTTTATCAAATGTGCGCTTTTTACGAAGTAATTCTCTATTATTTTTGAGAATTGTATTCATAGCTTGCATACTTCCTTCTCCTCCCATAATAATTATTTTTGAATTTCATATAGGACGCAATTCTACATAAACCGTTACAAAAAACGATTATACCAGCTTTCAGTAATCGGTACTTCCCAATAATTTTCTAAGTCGTATTTTGTTTGGATAAGGTTGTCAAAAACAATGGTTTTATCATTAACCGACTTGCTTTTTAGTAGCTTTTTAAATTCTTTTACCTCTTTGTACTGCACAAATTCACCTTGCTTAAAACAAACGTTCATTTTATCTAACAATTCAACTTCATATTGTTGTTGCAATTGCAATATAAAAACCACTTGAGTATCTAAATCTTGATTAGTGATTTGCGAATCTTCATCAGCAAAAAAAACAATAAATCGGTCGTAGACTAAATCAAACGAAGCTTTAAAGTTTTCATCTTCTTTCTTCCAATTAGAAACAAAATCTTTGAGCTTTTCTTTAAGCTCTTCTATTTCTTGCGGATAAAATTTTCGGCTAGACGGATATACCCACACTCTAGCATCGTCAGATAACGAATTGATTTCAACAAACATGCAGCAAATATAACTAAAGCTTATACTGTTTGTTCTTGTTTACTAATATTTTTCAGCATTTCTTGAGTCATTGTTGCTAAATCAAATTTATGTTGCCAGCCCCAATCTTTTCGAGCACTTGAATCGTCAATAATTTGTGGCCAGCTATTAGCTATCTGCTGACGGAAATCCGGTTGGTAAGAAATTTCAAATTCCGGAATATGCTTTTTGATTTCAGAAGCAATTTTTTCAGGAGTAAAACTCATAGCTGCTAAATTGTAGGAAGTTCTGGTTTTAACATCTTTAGCACCTGCTTGCATTAATTGAATCGTGGCATTTACAGCATCATCCATATACATCATTGGCAAGCAAGTATCTTCAGCTAAAAAGCATTCGTATTTACCTTCTTCAATTGCCTTAAAATAAATATCTACAGCATAATCGGTAGTTCCTCCTCCTGGTTTTGTTTTCCAGCTAATAATTCCTGGATAACGAATGCTACGTACATCTACTCCAAATTTTTCATGATAGTAATTACACCAATGTTCTCCAGCAATTTTACTTATTCCGTAAACCGTTGTAGGTTCCATAACCGTTTGTTGCGGAGTATTTACTTTAGGAGATGTTGGTCCGAATGCTGCTATTGAACTTGGCCAGTATACTTGATTTATATGCTTTTCTTTAGCTAAATCTAATACAGCTAAAAGCGAATTCATATTTAATTCCCAAGCCTTTTGCGGATATTTTTCGGCAGTTGCAGAAAGCATTGCTGCCATTAAATATACTTGTGTGATTTTATGCTTGTTAATGACTTTTAAAATAGTGTCTTTGTCGGTAGCATCAATAATTTCAAACGGCCCCGAGCTCATTAACTCTTCATTACCTTCTCTTATATCAGAAGCAATTACGTTATCATTTCCATAAATTGAACGAAGTTTTTGGGTTAGCTCTGTTCCAATTTGTCCGCAAGCACCAAGAATTAAAATGGTTTTACTCATTTTTAAAAGTTCATAAATTTAACGTTGCAAAGTTATTAAATTTAAAAGTTCGTAATTATATTTTATTATTTTTTAACTATCCGTAAAACACCCATTTAAGCTATTGATTGTGAAGCATTAACTTTTCATTGATAAGAAAACCATTAAAAAAATGTAATTTTACGCCTACAAAAACCAAAATATGTTTAAACAAATTCTACTTTTAATTTCTCTATTTTTTCTAGCTACAAGTTGTAAAAAAAATATTCAAAAAGTTGCTGTAGATGCTAAAAAACCCGAAATGAATGTAGTTGTAAAACATAAAAACTACGCAGCGTTATCTTCTTATTCTAAAAAAGAAATTAAAAATTGGAAAGAATATAAAGATGTGGAAGAACTTTTAACACGTTTTGAAAATATTTCTCCTCTAGAAGCACTAAACTATGCGGTTGAATTAAAAGACCTTACTAAAAAAATGAAGGATAGTATTAAAATAAAAGATTTTAAAACTCCTGCATTTAAAGCTCGTGTAAATGTTTTGGAAAATGAAGCGTTACGTTTATATGATATGACTATGATTCCTGCTATTACTGCTAAAGAAATAAATTTACAAATAGACAAATACATACTTATTTTTAGCAGTATTAATGAGAAGATAAACACCATTTATCAGAAGAAATTATTTGATGAAGAGATTGAATTAGAAGATTTTTTTCAGTTAGATTCTATTGACAACAAACAAAAGACTGAACCTAAAACTGTTAAAAAACCAGAAAAACAAATTCAAAGAGCAAATCCTGTTAGTTTAGAAAAAAAGAAAGCTTTTTTACGTAAAAAATCCTTACTTCAAAATAAAAAAGATGAAAATTAGATTCCTGACTTTATCATTGATTTTACTAGTAGCTGTTTCTTGTAACAAACCCGTTGACAGCAAAATTAATACTACTCAACTCACTCAAGAAGTTAATATATTATTAGATGATTGGCATAAAGCAGCTGCTGAAGCTAATTATTCAAATTATTTTACTGCTATGGATTCTGTTTCTGTTTTTGTGGGTACAGATGCTGCAGAAATTTGGAGTAAACAGCAATTTGAAAACTTTAGCAAACCTTACTTTGATAAAGGTAAAGCTTGGTCTTTCACCACAATTGATAGAAATATTTATATTGATGAAAGAGGTGAATTTGTTTGGTTTGATGAACTTTTAGATACTTGGATGGGTGTTTGCAGAGGATCTGGAGTTGTGCAAAAGAAAAACTCAAACTGGAAAATAAAACACTATGTGTTATCGGTTACTGTGCCTAATGATGATGTTAGAGAATTGATAAAAATTAAACAAGAAAAAGACTCCATCTTTTTATTAAAATATAAAAACTAACTAACAGTAGCATTTACCGCTTCAAAAATTAAATTTGACTCATAGCCTCTGTAATTCAAATAGTCTATGAGTTTTTTCTTTTTTTTAAAAATATTTGTTTCTTTTATTGAGTCGTTTTTCTTTTCAGCTAACTCATAAAGTGTAGTTATATATTCCTGCTCATCAATTTCTTTTAAAGCAGTTTTAATGTTATATTCCGTAATATTTCTAAGCTTTAACTCTCTTACAATTCGTAGTTTTCCCCACTTTTTAATTCGGAATTTTCCTCGAGCAAAACTTCTTGCAAAGCGTTCTTCATTTAAAAAATTATGCTCCAGTAAGTGCAATAATATCATATCTTTTGCTTGCGGAATTAAATCGTACTCAAACAGCTTTTGTTCCACTTCTTTATGGCATCTATCTTGATAAACACAGTACTGTTCTAATTTACGTTTAACTTCCTCTACCGATATTACTTGCTTTTTCATAACACGAAAGTACAGAATAGCTAAAAATAAAAAAGGTTGAAAAGCAAAAACCTTTTCAACCTTTTTATAGTTAACAAAAAATCAATTATATAATAGAACGTAGCCACATTTTAAACTTAGTAACCAAATAAAATAATATAGGTACTACAATTAAGGTTAAAAATGTTGCTATAAATAATCCATAAATAACGGTCCATGCTAGTGGTCCCCAGAAAATTACATTATCTCCTCCAAAGTAAATATTTGGATTAAATTCACTAAATAATGTATAGAAGTTAATATTAAAACCTATAGCTAAAGGAATTAATCCTAGAATGGTTGTAATTGCTGTTAATAATACAGGGCGCAAACGTGCTTTTCCTCCTTTAACAATAGATTCATTAAGTGTTTTTATATTAACAAATTCATTTTCATCTATGTTTTGCTCAACTTTCTTTCTATCAATTAACAACTGAGTATAATCTAATAATACTACTCCGTTATTCACCACAATACCTGCTAAAGAGATAATACCCATCATGGTCATCATAATTACAAATGATGCTCCTGAAGCTACAATACCACCAAATACTCCAATAAAACTTAAGAAGATTGCTAGCATGATAATAGCTGGTCTTGATACCGAGTTAAACTGAAAAATTAAAATCAGGAAAATTAAACCTAAACCTGAGAAAAAGGCTCCCATTAAGAACGCCATCTGCTTATTTTGTTCTTCAATTTGACCTGTATAATCAATTTTAATTCCTTCTGGCAATGCTTCAAAAGTTTTCATTTCATGCTGTACCTTTGAAACTATTGCTCCTGCATCTGTATACCCGGGAGATAGAGCAGAATATACTGTTACTACTCTTTTTGCATTTTTATGTTTAATTGCACTAAACCCAGAAGTATTCTTTTGACTAGCTACTGCCGAAACCGGAATAGCTTTAACTTGTCCAGATGCCATATCTCTAAACGTAATGGCTTGATTAAAGATTGCACTTGTATTATATCTTATATCTTCATTAAAACGAACATAGATATCATAATCTTCACCATCTTCTTTATATACACTTGCTTTACTACCGAAAATTGAATTACGCAGCTGCTGCCCTACTTGAGATGCGCTTATACCCAACTCACCAGCTTTTTTACGATCTACATCTACCAACATGGTTGGTTTGTCTTTATTAACATCTATTTTTAATTCTGCAATTCCTGGAATAGACTTAGAGTTAATAAAATCACGCATTTTTTCTGCGGTAACAATCAATTCATCGTAATCTTTACCTTCTAATTCAATATTAATTGGGTAGCCTGCCGGTGGCCCGTTTTGATCTTTTTCTACAGAAACAGATAACCCTGGGTAAATGTCTTTTAATGCTTCTGTAACTTTTCTTTTTAGCTCTTTACTATCCGCTCCTTTTCTATACTTATATTCACGCATCGTAGCCACAATTTTACCACGATGTGGCATTTCTGCGGTAGAACCTCCATCTGTTTGTGGATTACCTGCACCTGCACCTACTTGGGTTACCGAACTCTCAACTAGAAAATTATAATCATCTCCTTCCATATACTCAGGAGAGTTTAATATTTTTTCTACACGTTCTTCCAAATCCATCATAATGGCATTGGTTTTTTCAATATCCGTTCCTTGCGGATATTCAACATATACAATTACTTGGTTAGGAGTATTATCTGGAAAGAACTCTACTTTAGTTCTTTGGGTAGCCACCGATGCTCCAAAGCCTACAAATGCAAAAATTAATAAAATAACAGTTGCAATAGTTATAATATAAGGTCTCCACCCTTGTAAAGACGCACGTAACATACGTTCATAAAAGCGTTCCCAACGTGGTAAAACACGATTCTGGAATTTGTTTGCTAATGGTCTTAAAAACATACGATATACCCAAAGCATTATAGCTGTAAAAACCATTAATGTTCCTAAAGCTCTATAACTACCTCCAAAAATTAAAATTAGCAAACCTATGCCTCCCATTATAGATGTTAGCATGATAATTCTTTTTAATGGCATGTCTTTATCTTCTGTAGTCATTAATTGAGACACCATTACTGAGTTAAAGAATATAGCTACAAAAAGAGAGGATCCTAATACTACAGATAAAGTTATTGGGAAATATTTCATGAATTGCCCCATAACTCCAGGCCACATCCCTAAAGGAATAAAAGCTGCTACAGTGGTTGCCGTAGAAATAATAATAGGGAAGGCAATTTCTCCAATACCCATTTTAGCTGCCTGAATTCTGCTCATCCCTTCTTCATCCATCAAACGATATACATTTTCAACAACCACAATTCCGTTGTCTACTAACATCCCTAACCCCATAATTAATCCAAAAAGAATCATGGTATTCATTGTATATCCCATAGCATTCAAAATCATTAACGACATGAACATAGACATTGGGATTGCAAATCCTACAAACAATGCATTTTTGAATCCTAAAAAGAACATTAATACGGTAACTACTAGTATTACCCCAAAAATAATGTTGTTAACCAAATCATCTACCTGACCAATAGTTTTTGAAGATTGATCATTAGCAATAGAAACCTTTAAATTGGCTGGTAACACATTGGCTTGCGCATCTTTTACAATTTCTTTAATTTTCTCTGCTGCTTCTACCATGTTTTTACCTGTACGCTTTTTAACGTCTAGCATTACTACAGCTTCTCCAAACTCACGCGCATAGGTAGTTTTGTCTTTGTCTTTAAATGAAACTGTAGCAATATCTTTTAAATAAATAGAGTTTCCTCTTTCTGATTTTACTACAAAGTTTGTTAATTCATTTGGGTCTTTGATTTCTCCTAAAACCCTAATGGTACGACGTTGACCACTGGTAATTATATTTCCGGCAGATATAGTTGTATTTCCTCCTCCTATTGCTTGAATAACATCTTGAAAGCTTACCTGAGCAGCCATCATTTTATAAATATCAACTGCTACTTCTACTTCTTTTTCTTCAGCACCACGGATGTCAGCTTTTTTGATTTCATCCAGATCTTCTATTTCATCTTGCAAATATTCAGCATATTCTTTTAACTGCTCTACAGTGTAATCTCCCGAAATATTGATATTTAAAATTGGCATTTCTTCTGACATTACCAACTCAAACACATTTGGTTCTACTTTAGCTCCGTTAAATGTAGGCCAATCTTCACCTGAAACTTTTTGGTCTACCTCATCTTTTACCTTTTGTTTGGCTTCTTCAATACTGATATTATCATCAAACTCTAAAATAATCATCGATACATTTTCTTGTGAAGTCGATGTTATTTTAGTCATATTACTGACTGTTTTTAATGTTTCCTCTAAGGGATCTGTAATCAGCTTTTCAATATCTTCAGCAGTATTTCCTGGAAATATTGAGTTTACATAAATTTTAGTATCCTTAATTTCCGGAAAATCTTCTCTAGGCATATTTAAAAATGCTGAAATACCAGAAAAGAGAATAATAACCATCATTATATAGATGGTTGTTTTATTGTTAATAGCCCAGGTTGATAACCCAAACTCTTTATCTACTTTCTTTTGTTGCTCTGTCATTACGGTGTAGTTTAGTTTGGTTACTTGGTGTTAGCAACAGTTAATATTTTAACTTCTTGTCCGTTTTTTACACTACGTGCTCCTTCATTTACTATAGTATCTCCGTTAGTTATTCCTTTAACAACTTCAATAATATCTCCTTGTGTTTTTCCTGTTTCAATTACTACTTGTTTTGCTTTACCAACACTATCTTTAATGTTTTCAACTACATATACATACTGTTCTCCTCCTGCATTTTCTGAAATAATACTTTGAGGAATTAAAATAGCTGAAGGATTGGTATAATCGTTAATTTTAAGCTTTGCGGTTAAGTTTGGTTTTATACTTCTATCTTTATTAGATACCCCTATTTCTACTTTAAAGGTTCTGTTAGCCGGATTGATAAAATTCCCTGCTTGTCTAATTTTAGAGTTTACTGTTTTTCCTAGAATAGGAAACTCAACTTGAACATCTTTTCCTTTAGTAACTGAAGTTATGTAATTCTCTGGCACATCTGTTTCAATATACATATCACCTAAATTTACGATTCTAAAAACTTCTGCTCCTGCTCCTGGTGCAACTACGGTACCTTGCTCTTTAATTACATCATCAATAATTCCTGCAAATGGTGCTCTAATGGTAAACTTTGCAATGTTTTTACGTAAATTAGTAACCGCATTCATTTGGGCTTCATAATTGGTTTTTGCTTGTAAATACTGAATTTCTGAGCCTATTTTTTGATCCCATAAACGTTTTTGACGTTCATATGTGGTTTTAGCTAATTCTGCATTGGCCTCTAACTGTGCTAATTGATTACCCATTCCTGCATCATCAATTTTAGCAAGTGCTTGCCCTTTATTTACTTGTTGACCTTCACGAACGTAAATACTTACCAACTGTCCTGCAACTTCAGGGTATACTAAAACGTTCTTTTTAGTTTGTACACTCCCTTGCAATTCTAAAAAGTGATTAAACGAATTTTCTTTTGCATTAATAACGGTTATTAATGGTACTTTTTTGTTAGTGTCTAGTTCTGAAATTTTTTGATTTAACAATTTTAAGTCTGCTGCTAAACTTTGTTGTTGTTCATCTAATTGGTCTTTTTTAGCTCTTAGTTGTTCTAAGTTATTTGAATCTAAAACTTCTTGAACTGATTGTTCTTTATTTTTTCCACAAGAAATTAAAAGAACTATACTTAATGCTGTAATTAATGTCTTCTTCATTAGTTGATTATTTTATTGGTAAGTTTAATGCGCTTTCTAGTTTTGCTTTTTTTGCAATAACATTAAGCATAGATTGTACATAATTGTTTTGTTGGCTGTATAATTGATTTTGCGCTTGCAAAAGATCAAAACTTGAAGAAATTCCTTCAAAAAATTTGATTTCTTGTTTCTTTTCAATACGCTCTGCTAAGGCTAGGTTTTTCTTAGCAGTTTCATAATTTTCAATACTTAATTGATATTCACTTTTAGCTGTTTTTGCTTGTAAATTCAATTTTTGTTTGGTTTCATCTAAACGAATATCAGCATTTTCTAACTCTATTTTAGCTTGTGCTGTTTTAGAGGTTCTTCCTAAACTACTAAAAATTGGAATGTTTAAAGAAACTCCTAATAAGGAATAGTCTAACCAACGTTGCTCGCTCTTTAAAAATGTAAAAGAGTCTGAATAAGCAATAGCTCCATAATTAACAAATGCAGATAATGTTGGTAATGCTTTGCTTTTTTCTAGTTTCATTAATAAGCGTTTCGCTTCTCTATCATTTTCTGCTATTTGATAATCTATATGTTCGTTTATATTGAACGTTTTTGTAAGTAGTGATAGATCTGTGTTTTCTGTTGTTAAACTTTCTAAAGTATCTGTTAATTCTAAATTTTTATTAATAGGATTTCCTAAAGAGATATTTAACATCTGATATGCAATTTCTCTTAAACGTTGTGCATTTCGTAAGTTATTTTCTAAGGTTCCTAAGGTTATTTGTAATTGCTCTACGTTTTCTAATTCCGTTAAACCATTTTCATAAATTTTTTGAGTTTCATTTAAGTTTTTAGTTAAAACTTCTTTATTTCTCTCAAAAATTTCAATTGATTTTTCTGCTACTAGTACATTTCCGTAAGCGTTAATTACCGCTTCACGAGTAGCTAATTCTGTTTTCTCCTTAGCTTGTTCAGAAATTTTTAAATATGTTTTGGCTGACTGAAGACCTACAATATAAGAGCCATCAAATAACAACTGACTTAAAGTTACTGACGCATCAAATGATTGCTTTTGCCCAAATGCAAGTTCCTCATCAATTCCATCTCCATTTAAGTCTATTAGTTGTACTTGTTGTTTTATCCAACTTTGATAATCTGCTTTACCATTAATTTGTGGTAACCCAATTGTAGTTGTTTCCCATTTCTTTTCTTTTGCTGCTTCAATATTTTTAGCCGCTACTTTGTTATCATAATTGTTTTTAATTGCATAATCAATTGCATCGTTTAATGATAATTTTAAGGCGGTATCTTGTGCTACTGCAGAGCTTAATCCTACAAAAAGAAAGACTAAGTAAAATACGTTTTTCATCTATTTAATTTCTTTTAATTGTTTTTCTATAACTTCTATTCCTTTGTTTGTGCATATTCCTCGTAAATGATATTCTAAATACTTATCTAACAACTCATTTTGTGAAAACATTTGTGTAGGAAACAATTCATTGTCTTTAATTGCTGTCATACCATAAAAATAAATTCGTGATATAAATTCTACGTCAATAGTATCTCTAAAAAGTTGTTGATCTAATCCTCTTTGTAAATTTTCTTTAATTGAATTTTGCATAAAATCGAATTGTTTCTTTTTAATGTCTGAAAATATTTTGGGATAATATTTTTGAAGTTGATATTGTGGTGACGATTTTTCGTTTTTTAAGTGATTAATAACAAATCTTTTAATTTCAAACAATTCAATAATCGGATTTTTTTCTTGCTCATGAATTAAATCAATTCCACAACAAATATTATCAAACATATAGTTGGTAACTTCCTTTACTAAATCGGTTTTATTCTTAAAATGAGTATAAATTGTCTTTTTAGAAACACCAATTTCACTGGCTATATCATCCATAGTAACACTTTTAAACCCTAGGTTTAAAAACATTTCTCCAGCTTTATCTAAAATTTTTTCTCTCATAATCGACGGCAAAAATACAACAGGAAACTTTAGAAACAAAAAAAGTTTCCTAAGTTTTAATGATTTTTTAACATTCCGTTAAAAACATTCTTCAGATTGCCTTATTTTTACAAAAAATTTCAAGATTTGGATTTATCAAAGTATCAATTGGCTTTTGATGCCTATTTAAAAACTCAAACATTTAACAAAGAGCCTAAAAACCTGTACACTCCAGTTGAATACATTTTACAATTAGGAGGTAAAAGAGTTCGTCCGCTTTTAACTTTAATAGCAGCTGACATCTTTTCGGGGACTGTTAAGGAGGCTTTACCTGCGGCAATGGCAGTAGAAACCTTTCATAATTTCACGTTAGTGCATGATGATATTATGGATGAAGCCCCTTTAAGAAGAGGAAAAGAAACCGTTCATCAAAAATGGAATATTAACACAGGTATTTTATCTGGTGACGCCATGTTAATATTAGCTTATCAATATTTTGAAAACTACGAACCTATTGTTTTTCAAAAATTAGCACAATTATTTAGTAAAACAGCTCTTGAAGTGTGTGATGGGCAACAATTAGATGTTGACTTTGAAACTAGAAATGATGTTACTATTGATGAGTATATTAACATGATTACTTTAAAAACATCAGTTTTAGTGGCAGCTGCTTTAAAAATGGGAGCCATTGTTGCCAAGACTAATGATGAGCAGGCTAATAACTTATACAATTATGGTTTAAACCTTGGAATTGCATTTCAATTACAAGATGACCTGTTAGATGCCTTTGGTGACCCTAAAACTTTTGGAAAACAAGTAGGTGGTGATATTATTGAAAATAAAAAAACATACCTCTATTTAAAAAGTTTAGAAGTGGCTGATGCTACTGACAAAGAGAAATTAAAGTTTTTCTTTAATCAGAAATTAGAAGAAAATTCAATAAAAATTACTGAGGTAACTCGTATTTTTGAACAAAATGACATTCCCGCTTTAACACAAGAACTCATTGAGTATTACACAAATAAGGCCTTTGGCTATTTACAAAACATAGCTATTACTGATGATGCTAAACAAGGCTTAATAGATTTTGGGAATAATTTAATGAGTAGAAAAGTGTAAAAAATAGCTTTTTATTCAAAAAAGTTTTTATTTTTGCAGTCCTAATATTTAGGCGGTCCTATAGCTCAGTTGGTTAGAGCACCTGACTCATAATCAGGTGGTCCCTGGTTCGAGTCCAGGTGGGACCACAGATTTAAAAATCCCGAGTAAAATTACTCGGGATTTTTTGTTTCAAACACTACCAATATCAAAATATTTTTGTTCGTTCGCTTCCTCAAAATAACGAATAGCTTCGTCGTCACTAACTTCGATTGAAATTTCTATAGTGATTTCCTACAGCATTAAAAAAAGTAGGTGTTTCTAAACATATCACTTCATCAACGTACAGTGAGTTTTTAATTTTTTTAACGGTTTTGAGTGGAGCAACCGGAACTGCTACTATTATTTTAGCCGGATTATCATTTTTAACCAATTCAATAGTCACCAAAAGTGTGTTTCCTGTGGCTATACCGTCATCGGTTATAATTACTGTTCTTGCCTTTACGCTTTTGGGAGAAACATTTCTGTAAAATTTTTTAAGTCGTTTGTTTAACTTCTCTCTTACTTTGAAAATTTCATAATCAATATACTCTTTTGATATATCTTAAGACTCTTGACCTAAAACTACGCCTGATAAACTAACCGTTCCTATAGCGTATTCTTTATTTGTTGGATGACCAATTTTCTTAGTAAGAACAATATCTAAAGGAGCGTTCAACTCTTTAGCAATAACATATCCTAACGGAAGTCCGCCTCTAGGAATTGCTAACACTACAACATCTTCATTTTTTAAATATTGTAATTTTTTTGCTAGTTGATTTGCTGCCTCTATTCTATCTTTAAACATAACTTTTTACAAGTTAGTTTCGTTAAAACTCATTAGTGGAAAATTACTCAGTGTACCCATTTTTTTAACCAAATCAGCATGGAATAGTTTCTTTACCAACTTCCGTGGTTTTCGTTCTAACATTACTGCAATATCTGCTTTATTCTTTCCTAGATAATATCTTAAATTGTTAAAAATGTTATCTGAAATCAATACGTCTGTTTCTATTTTATCATATGAAATTTTTTCACGAAGTAGTTCTTTAAACCATTCCATCTTTTCCTCTTCTATATTCTCATCTTTTGAAAAATGCACAATTTTAAGCATTGCATTAAATGGTTTTACTAGTTTAAGTAACTTATCGATTGCTTTAATGTCACTTTCTTCAAAATCAGAAGCATAAACAAAAGTTTTTATTTCTCTTACTTTTGCTTTTTTAGGTACCATTAGAACGGGACAGGGTGCTTTATCTATTAAATGTTTAATTGTGCTTCCTAATAATAGTTCTTTTATTAATTTTTCACTTTTTGATCCGGTTATAATAACATCTGCATTTAGTTCTTTAGCTTTATTGGTAATTCCTTTTTCAATTGAATTACTCTCTATTACTTCAAAACTTATATCAAGTTTGTCTAAATCAAGATCATAATGTTCTCTACAAAAGTTTTCTAATTCAACTTCATGAGATTTATCAGACTTTTTTTTAGATACATAAATTACAAATAAACTCGCATTTAGTTTTTCACTAAGATTACAAGCGTATTTTAAACCTGAAACCGTGTTTTCTGAATAATCGGTAGCGAACAGTATCCTTTTCATTTTAAACATTTTAAACATTTTAAATATTAAAACACCAAAAATATAACCTGAAAAAGGTTTTTAAAATGACAATGCTCATATTTCTGAATAGTTCCAGCTGCAAACAAAGTCAAAAATATTTTTCTTTCTTTTCAACTCCCAATTAATAATCTACTTATCAAAATCAGGACATATATATTTTCTAATCATATATTTTGTAATAGGTTTTAGTGTTTTTCCTGTTTCTGGATGTAATCCAATTGAAGTAAACAGTTCTAATTCTCCTTTATTATTTTTACCATACCATACTTTAATCTCTCCATTATTAAAAAAAGTATAATCACATTCTCCTTTAATTTTTTTAAAATTTTCTATCCTCTCTTCTTTGTATAACTTTAACTGACCTATGCCATATTTTTTTGGATCAAAACTAACTTCTTCATAGTGATCCTCTTTCCAAACCATCCAACGCTGTTTTTGTACAGAAAAAACATACGTAAAACTTAATAACAATATTAGTATTACAACAATAATGACAATCTTATTTCTCTCTATAAAATCATTCAAATTTCTGTTCTTTATCTCTGTTGTAGTTATATCCTTTTGTTCTTTTGTCTTTTCCGGAAATTTATCTTTTAAATAGGATTGATAATCTTCATGTCCTAAAAAATTGCACAAAGCCTTTAAAACATCTGATTGTTTAATCTCAGTAACATTATTTAAAACATCCCGTAATCTCCTATCTCCAAATTGAACTTTATACTCGTCATTTAATAGGTTTGATAAATACTCTGAAGCTTGCGTTTTAGACAATTTAACTCCTTCTTTGGTTTGTGCTTCCTCTCTTATTTTAGAGAATGCCTCTTCTACAATTTTTTGATGCATGGTAGTTTGATTTTAGTTGCATTTATGGAGGAAAATAATAAGAAAAAAGTCTCCTAAATCTTTCTTATTAGTTTCCTGTATTCTTCCCGGGCTTCCCAAGTTTTTAAAGTTAGTTTGTACCAGAATTGATGAACAAGTTAATCTAAAATTATATGAATTAAAATACTTCATCTTTTCTGAAAATAGAGTTGAGTGTTTAGTGACTTGAACCGGGAAGTGCTTGCTACACTTTACACTCTTCTCTTCACTTCCCAAAGGCCTTTTATGTGTGTTTAAACACAATTGAATGATTCGATGAAATACTCGAACAGCAACACTATTGTCAAATTTTTAAATACAACAAAATGAAAAAAATAATTTTAATTATGCTTACGGTTTTCCTTACTTTAGGATTTACGTCTTGTACTATAGATGATAATGAAACTCTTTTAGAAGAATCAGAATTATATCAAGATACTGGAGGAGATGATGAAGGTGAAATTCCACCACCACCTCCTCCTGTTAATCCTTAAAAACCAAGGAATAAAGATTAAATAACTTAAAATTAGTTATTATTTTAGAGGAATGAAAAAGTTAAGAATTTCATTCCTCTTTTTATTTTCACTTTTTAGTGGTTTTAATTTTTGTTGGAGTCAAGCGGAAAAACCTAATGATAGCTTACGGTATTATTATGATCTATTTTATAGAACAGAAGAAAAGTCAGAGATAATTTTAGCTTATAAATATTATGATAAGCATAAGGAATGGAGTTTAAAAAATAATGATACAATTACAGCTATCCAAGACCTAAGGTTTATAACTATCATTCAAAAAAAATTAGGGGCATATAATAATGCAGAAGCTTCAGCCGTAGAAGCTCTAAGATTACTTGATTTATTAAATACTACCAACACCACTAAAGAAGCTAGAATAGGTTTATATAATGATTTAGGAATTATTTATAGAAACGCTCGTAACTATAATAAGGCTTTAGAATACTATGAGAAGTCTTTAGCTTTAACAGAAGCTCCTAAACATAAAAATATCCTATTAAATAACATTGGTTATATTTATAAAGAGCAAAAAGAATACAAAAAGGCTTTTAATTTCTTTACAGAAGTTTATCAAAAAAGTTTAAAAAGTAATGATAAAAAACAAATTGCAAGAGCTTTAAGTAATTTAGGCTATGTAAAGGCAAAATTAAATTATGAAGATGCATATAATAATTTATTAGAAGCCTTAGAAATTAGAAAAAAACAAGAGTATCTTCCTGGTATTATTGCTAGTTATTTACATTTATCTGAATATCATAAAGATAGAAATCAAAAGCAAAAAGCATTACTTTATGCAAATAAAGTGTTAGCTATTGGAAAAGAAAAACAAAACATAAGCTATCAATTAGATGCTCTGTCTTTAATCATTGAAATGGAAAATAACTCTAAAATTTTAGAGTATAAAAAAATAACCGATAGTATTTCAATGGCAAGTCAATTAAATGAAAATAAGTTTGCATCAATGAAATATGATTTTTCTGAAGAGAAAAGAAAAGCTGAAGAAGCCAAACGGATGCTTGCAGAAAGCAAGTTAGAAAAAGAAAAACAAAAGCGTTTAAAGTTTATCTATTTAGCTGTTGGAGTGTTTATATTATTAACTTCAATATTTTCATATTACATCTTAAAATCTCGTCATAAAAAAGAAAAACTACAGCAAATTTATATTACTGAAACAAGAATTTCTAAAAAAGTACATGATGAAGTTGCTAATGATGTTTACCATGTAATGACTAAACTGCAGACGAATGCAAATATTAATGAAGAAGTTCTTGACGATTTAGAAGAAATTTATACTAAAACAAGAGATATTTCTAGGGAAAATAGTGCAATGAATGTTGGAAAGAATTTTAATGAGCTCCTTAAAGATTTACTGTTAAGTTATAAAGACAATAATGTAAATGTAATAACGAGAAACATTTCTAAAGTGAATTGGAATAAAGTTTCAAATGAAAAAAAGACAGCTATTTATAGAGTATTACAAGAACTAATGACCAATATGAAGAAGCACAGTAAAGCTTCAATTGTTTTGTTAAATTTTAATCAAACCAATAACAAATTAACTATTGAATATAATGATAATGGTATTGGTTGTATCGTTAAAAAATTGAATGGTTTATTTAATGTGGAAAACCGTATAAACTCTGTAAACGGAACTATTACTTTTGATTCTGAACCCAAAAAAGGATTTAAAGCAAAAATTATAATTTAAGTTATGTTTTCAAAGGTGTTAGTTTCAGATGATTTAGGAAGTATTAACCAAGGAGTGCTTTCGGTATTAGACAATTTAGGCGTTACCAACGTGCAACAAGTACAATATTGTGATGATGCCTATCTTAAAATTAAAAGAGGAATTTTAGACAAAGATCCTTTTGATTTATTGATAACCGATTTATCTTTTAAAGCAGACCATAGAAAACAAAAATATTCTTCTGGTGAAGATTTAATTAAAGTGCTAAAAGAAGAACATCCAGAGCTAAAAATCATAGCTTATTCTGTTGAAGATCGCCTTCAAAAAGTACGCTTATTAATGAACACTTACCATACCGATGCTTATGTATGCAAAGGTAGGCGTGGTTTAATAGAGTTAGAAAAAGCAGTTCCTTCGGTTTACAACCATCAAGCCTATTTATCTCCCCAAGTAGCGCAGGCCATTAGCCATAAAACAGATTTAGAAATAAATGATTATGATATAGAGTTGGTTAAACTACTTTCTACCGGATTATCACAAGAAGATATAAGTATATATCTTAAAAACAATAATATTTCTCCTAGTAGTTTAAGCTCTGTAGAAAAACGATTAAATAAACTACGCATTCAATTTAAAGCCAACAATGCTATACACTTAGTAGCTATTGTTAAAGATTTAGGGCTTATTTAATTCTTCTCTTTTTTAAAAGTTTTTCCTTCTGCGGTTTCCCGTAAGGAATACTCTTTTGTTGATTGTAAATTTGAAAAACTTAAAAATTACTATAATGAGAACATACTTAATAGGTTATGATTTAAACAAAAGTGGACAAGATTATTCTACTTTGATAGAAAAAATTAAAGAGATAGGTAACTGGTGGCACTGTCTTGACAGCACATTTATTATAAAAACTAATAATTCTTCATCTCAGGTTAGAGATTATTTATTAAATTTTATAGATCAAAATGATAAACTTTTAGTTGTTAGATTATATGGTGAGGGAGCTTGGACAGGTTTTGATACTAACTGTTCAAAATGGCTAAAAGAGAATCTTTCTTTAGATTAACATTAATTTTATTTAACAACAACATTTGACCTTACGGGATACCGTAAGGTTTTGTTTTTCAAGTAGTTTAAGTTTGAAATATTAAACTTAAAAATTACTAATTATGAACAAACATTATTTATTATCTAAAATGAAATCTTCTGGAACTGCATATTTATGTTGGTTTTTTCTCGGCTGTCATTATGCATATTTAGATAAATGGGGCTTACAGTTTTTGTATTGGTTTACATTAGGAGGCCTAGGTATTTGGTGTTTAATCAATCTATTTCATATTCCTTCTAAAGTCAGTAAGCACAACATATTAATAACTAGTCAAATTGATGATATAGAAAAAAAAGAAAAAGAAGAAATTCACGCTAGGAATCTTGCTATGATTACAGCTTCTAAAAACAATTAAAAAAATGAAATATTTAATTAAAACTTTAATAGTCTTTTTTATTACTTCAAGCTTATTTGGTCAAACAGAAAAAGAGAAGACATCTAAAATGTTAAATTTTGTATCTAAAACAGGTGTAATTCTAAAATTTGAAGATTATAGACTACCAAATATTAAATCATCATATTCTATAGCAGAATGTAAAATTAGAAAGATAATTAGCGGAAATGAAGAAAAGTATTTTTTGCAAATTTCAAAAAAAGGAAAATACGATACCAAAACCGCATCTATAGCTTATGAAGATGTAATGGAGATACAAAAAGCTATTTTAAGATTAAAAGCTCAGGTAGAAATTGATTTAAATACCAAATCAGACTATTTAGAAAACAAATTTATAACAGAAGATGGTTTTGAAGTTGGTTATTACATAAATAAAGAAAAATCAACATGGTATATAAACCTTGAAAAGTATGGGAGTAATAATACTTTATTCACAAAAAATTATGAAATACTTGAGAATGCTTTTCAGTTAGGTAAAGAGAAAATTGAAGAATTAAAATTATGAAAAAGGCTTTTGTTTTTTTGATTTTTATAATATTAAGCATTAATCTTTCTTTTTCTCAAGAAGTAGATTGTGAAGACTTACTAGAATATATTGAAACGAACGGGTCTTATAAAACTTCATTATCTAATTATACATTAAACTCATCATGGTTGTACGAAGTAACTGCCTATGAGTATGATTTTGAAATATATGTAATTGCAAAAATCAAAAGAAATGAATATGATTACTCTCCCAGATCATATATTTTTTGTGGTATTCCGTCAGAAAATTGGAGTGATTTCCAGTATGGAGGCTATAGCGATTCTGATTCTTATGGTGACCGCTTTCATAAATACATAAAAGATTATCAATGTACTTGCTATTAACTTAACATAAACTAAAACACCATGGAACTACAAAACAAACTTCGCTTTGTAGCTGATAAAATCAATCAACTGAAAGACAAAATAGAAACGGAAGAATCTACTAAACATGCATTTGTACTACCTTTTATTAATATATTAGGTTACGATACATTTAATCCTTTAGAAGTAGTTCCGGAGTTTACCGCAGATCTAGGTTTAAAAAAAGGCGAAAAAGTAGATTATGCTATTTTTCAAAATGAAATTCCAATATTAATTATTGAATGTAAATGTTGGAAAGAAACATTAGATAACCATAATTCTCAATTATTCAGATATTTCCACACTACTAAAACACGTTTTGCTTTATTAACTAATGGCATTCAATATCGTTTCTATACAGATTTAGAACAACCCAATAAAATGGATGAAAAACCTTTTTTAGAATTTGACATTACTAAACTAAAAGATGGAGATATTCATGAAATAGGTAAGTTTCATAAGTCAAATTTTGACGTTACCAAAATTGTTAATAACGCTAGTTCTTTAAAATACACGAAAGAAATAAAAAAATGTATTTCAAATGAATTATCGGCACCATCACATGATTTTGTTAGGTTATTTGCCGGTAAAATATATTCAGGTAGATTGACAGAGAAGATTATGAGTGAATTTACAGATTTAACACACAAGGCTTTTAATCAAGTAATAAGTGAAAAAGTAAATGACCGTTTAAATGCAGCACTCAATAAAGAATCTGAGAAACAGCAAGAAGAAACTATAGAAATTGAAGAAGAAAGTAAAATTATTACAACAGAAGAAGAATTAGAAGGGTTTAGAATTATAGTTGCTATTCTTAGGAGAGAGTTACCTATTGATAGAATTTCTCATAGAGACACTCAGTCTTATTTCGGGATTTTATTAGATAATAATAATCGTAAACCTCTATGTAGGCTCCATTTAAACGGTGGAAAAAAATACTTAGGATTGTTTGATGAAAATAAAAATGAAACTAAAGAACTAATAGAAACAATTGATGATCTCTATCAATTTGAGGAACAACTTTTAAAAACTGTTAATTATTATAACTAATTAATCATAATGAATTTAAGAACACTCTTAATTATCATTTTAATAGTTTATTCAAGTAACACTATTGCTCAAACCGTTTTTATAACCAAAACAGGAAAAAAATATCATCAAGAAAATTGTAGGTTTTTAAAATACTCAAAAAAAGAAATTGATTTAGAAAAGGTACTTGCTTTAGGGTACTCTGCGTGTAAAATATGTAAACCCTACAATGTAGGTTCAAAAAACTCAAACACATTTACAAATAACATAAATAGTAATCATCAAAAACAAACTTCTGCAAAAAGAGGATCTGCTGTACAATGCTCAGGAAAAACAACATCAGGAAGAAGATGCAAAAGACGCACAAAAAATGCAAATGGTAGGTGCTATCAACATTAATTAAATATTGAAAAGGGAAATACTAAACTATAAATTGCTAAAAAGCACTTGCAAATTTGCAAGTGCTTTTTTAAAAACCCTTAAAAAAACCTCTCAAATGCTGCTTTTTCAAGTACTTCTCTATGATCTGGATGCGCTATTGAAATCAATGCTTTAGCACGCTGCTCTAAACTTTTTCCAAATAAATTAACAACTCCATATTCGGTAGCTACGTAATGTACATGTGCTCTTGTTGTTGTAACACCAGCTCCTTGCTTTAAAAATGGTGTGATTTTAGAAATTCCGTTTGCAGTTACAGAAGGCATTGCAATGATTGGTTTTCCTTTTTCTGATAAAGAAGCTCCTCTAATAAAATCCATTTGACCTCCTACTCCAGAATACTGATATTTACCAATAGTATCTGCACAAACCTGTCCTGTTAAGTCAATTTCAATAGCACTATTAATTGCAGTTACTTTGGGGTTTTGTCTTATAATTGCTGTATCATTAGTATATCCCGCCTCTTTAAAATGTACTATAGGATTATCATCTACAAAATCATATAGTTTTTGAGTACCCATAGCAAAACAAGTTACAATTTTACCTGTTTTAATTTCTTTTTCTTCTCCTGTAATAATTCCTTTTTCAATAAGTGGTAAAACCCCGTCAGAAAACATTTCGGTATGAATGCCTAATCGTTTGTGATTGGTTAAGTTATGAAGTACAGCATTAGGTATATTACCAATCCCCATCTGAAGTGTAGCTCCATCATCTATCAATTCTGCAACATATTTTCCTATTTTAGCTTCCACAGCAGAAGGTTCTCCTAACACTGCTGCATGAATGGGTACATCCACTTCAACTGCATAATTAATATTACTTATATGAATAATACCATCTCCATGGGTTCTAGGTACATTTGGGTTGACTTGAGCTATTACTATTTTTGCTGTTTGAATAGCCGGTAACGTAATATCTACAGAAACACCTAAAGAACAATATCCATGTTTATCTGGTGGTGATACCTGAATAAAAGCAACATCTAACGGGTAAATCTTCCTTCTAAACAACCAATGTATCTCACTTAAAAAAATAGGAATATAATCGGCATTTGTTTTATTAACTCCTTCTCTAACATTGCTTCCCACAAAACAGCTCATTAATCGAAAGGTTTTATTATATGGTTCTTCTACATACTTTGCTTTACCATGTGTATGAATTTGTATGATTTCAATATTTTCTAATTCTTGATATCTATTACACAAGGCATCTATTAATACATTTGGGGTCATAGCTGCTCCTTGAAAAAATACTTTATCGTTTGATTTTACTATAGAAACAGCCTCTTCTGCAGAAACAATGTTGAATTTATTTATTGTCATTCTAGTTTTTTTAAACACTGCAAAACAACAATACAAACTAAAAATACACTATGACATATATCATAAAATATCGGTAAAAATTATAGTTTTTTTGTCTTGACTTTACCATTCACCTCAATTAATAACCATATGAAAATTAAACAATTATACACCCATTGCTTAGCAGAAGCTACATATTATATTGAATCTAACGGAGAAGCTACCATTATTGATCCGTTGAGAGAAACGGATCCTTATTTAGAACTTCTCCAACAAAACAACGCAACATTAAAATACATTTTTTTAACACATTTTCATGCCGATTTTGTTTCTGGTCATGTAGATTTAGCCTTGGAAACCGGAGCTAAGATCATTTACGGTCCAACCGCTAAAGCGGAATTTGATTTTTATGAAGGAGAAGATGGTGAAGACTTTTCTATTGGTCATATAATACTCCGTTTACTTCATACACCAGGACACACGCTAGAATCTTCTTCTTATTTATTATTTGATGAATACGGAAAAGAACACTGTTTATTTTCGGGGGACACTTTATTTATTGGCGATGTTGGCAGACCTGATTTAGCAGTAAACTCTAGTATTTCTAAAGAGGATTTAGCATCAAAATTATATACTTCCTTACATGAAAAAATCATGACTTTACCTGAAGATGTTATCATTTATCCTAACCACGGAAAAGGTTCTGCTTGCGGTAAAAATATAAGTGATAAAACCTATGATACTCTAAAAAATCAAAAAGAAAACAACTATGCTTTAAATCCGAATTTATCTAAAGACGATTTTATTAAACAAGTATTGGATGGATTAACTCCTCCACCTCAATATTTTCCAAAAAATGCTTTGTTAAATAAATCTATCAACAAAAATGTAAATGATGTAATTAAAAAAGGATTAACCTCTATAAATATTTCAAAAGTATTAGAATTATTAGCGCTGAATGAAGCTATTTTATTAGATGTTAGATCTACTGAAGAGTTTATTAGTAAACATGTTGCAGGATCAATTTACATTGGTTTAGACGGAACATTTGCTCCTTGGGTGGGCACTTTAGTTAAAGATATAAATCAGCCTATCATTTTAGTAGCCTCTAAAGAAAAAGTAAATGAAGCTATTACACGTTTGGCAAGAATTGGCTATGATAATGTATTAGGATATTTTGATATTAACGAATGGCAAGCTAAAGATTTTGAAACTGAAAGTATTTGTTCTATTTCTGCTTTTTCAGATGAATTGATAGATGCTAAAAGCTCATTTTTAGATGTTAGGCGAGAAAATGAATTTACGGATAATCGTGTAAAAAAAGCTTTGCATTTACCGTTGGATTATATTTTTGAAAACATTCATGAATTTGACAAAAAAGAGTCGTATTACGTGTATTGTGCTGGTGGATACCGCTCAGTAATTGCTATTTCAATCTTAAAACAATTCGGTTTTAATAAGCTTATAAATGTTGATGGTGGTTTTACAGATATTAAAAAAAGTAAAATTGCACTTTTAAAATGCCCTAATAACTGCCCAAGTTGTGTGTGTAACTAACCTTGAATATTTAAAATCCCTTTCGAAATAAAGCTCGAAAGGGATTTTTTAAACCAAAACAATAACTATAAAACGCTAATTTTATATTGTCTATGCTCCGCTCATGAGCATGAAAATTCCGTTCGTAAGTACTATTTTACCCTGTAAAGCTTCAGCATTCAGTATTTCATAATATTCTTCTGTTTGCTTACCAATATTTACTTTTACCTTTTTAAAGTTAAAATCAGCTCCTTCTTGCTTATCAAGCATTAACACAAAAAAATCGTTATCTATTTCTGTAACTGCATTTTTAGGAAGTGCAAAACCTTTGGTAGAATCACTTATAATAGTTGCTTCAGCAAACATACCGGTCACAAAATTGTATTTTTCATCATCATCAATATGACCGTGTACTTTAATAGTTCTATCTTTTTCATCTACCGAAGTTCCTACCAAATGTACTTCTGCTTTATAAGTTTCCTCAGAAGCTTCTGGAATTTTAAACAAAATTTCCTGTCCCTTTTTCACTTTTAAAACATCTTTTTCAAACACTGATAACTCAAGGTGAATATGATCGGTATTCACAATTTCAATAATTACATCCGAAGGAGAAACATATGCACCTGTACTCACATTTACCTTGGTAACATAACCTGTAATGGGAGCATAAATGTTAATAGCAGACGCTATTTTTCCTTGTTCAACTGAGCTCGGATTGATATTCATCATCAATAATTTTTTGCGCAATCCGTTGTTATGAGCCAACGCACTTTTATAATCACTTTCCGCTTTTAAATAGTTTTTTTGCGAGGTTATTTTCTCATCAAATAAGGTTTTTTGACGCTCATATTCCGATTTTAAAAAATTCAATCTTTCTGCAACCTCTAAATATTGTTGCTGCATCTCTATAAATTCAGTATTTTCAAGCGTTACCACTAACTGTCCTTTTTTAACCTTATCCCCAATCAATAATGGTGTTCTTTTCACGTAACCTCCTAAAAAAGTATTTACACTTGCTTTGTTTTGCGGAGGCACATCAATAAATCCGTTTGCCTTTATCGTTTCGTTAAACGATTGTTCAGAAAGCGCACCTAATTGCATTTTTTCGGATTCAAACTGTTGCTTAGTTACTGTAATAATATTACTCTCTGAAGTTTGCTCTGCTTCTGATGTTGCTTCTTTTGATTTTCCGCAGGAAAGTATCAAAAGAGAGAAAAGTGCTATATATATTCGTTTCATAGGTTCTTGTTTTAAATAATTAAATAGTTTATTGAAATTACGGTTTGGTTGTACTTATGTAAAGTTTCTAAATAGTTCAACTCTATATCCGTAGCATTTTCTAAGCTTTGGATGTATTGAAAAAAGTCAATTTCACCATGTTTAAAGCTTCTTTCGGCAGTTTTTATTATTTCTTCAGATAATTGCTTGCCTTGAGTTTCATAATAATCTAATGCTTGTTGATATTGCTGAAGTTGCGCATAGAGCTTATTATATTCTGCAGAAAGTTTGATCTTGTAATCGTTTTGCTGCTCTTCAGCAATTTGCTTCGCAATTTTGGAAGCTTTTATTTTAGAGGATTTTCCGCCGAACAACAACGGAATTTTAATTCCGAATTGATATCCAATAAAATTCTCATTTATACCGCTATTACTTCCTTGAAAATATTCTGCGCTTAAATCAGGCATTAACTGTTGTTTTTCTTGCTTATGCAAAGTATTGAAGTAGTTTTTATACTCTTCAAAATACTGTAAGCCTACATTCTCGTTTGTTGACAAAGCTTTTAATGATAGTTTTTCTAGAGGAACCTCAGCAACTGAAAGTGTATCTACCTGTACCACTTTTTTTAACTGCTCATAGCTTGAAACCATTTCTTGCTGCATTTGAGTAAGTTGTGTTTGTAGTTGTTTTTGCTTTGATTTTGCAGTTAACATTTCTAAATAATTGGTTTCGCCCAATTCAAATCTACGTGTAGATGCTTTTGCAAAATCTTGATATAAACTATCTAAAAACTGATAGGTTTTAGCTTTGTTTTTTACATACTGTAAGTTGTAATACGCTAAAAAAACATCTCTTTTAAGTGTTTCTAACTGAATATTGTAATTAGATTTTTCAATGTTACTTTTAGCTTTATTTACTCTTTTATCAGCGAAATAAACCGTTGGAAATTTAAAATCTTGCTGAATACCAAACACTTTTAAAGGACGGTTATTAGTAGCTAAATTATTTTCATCATAACTATAATAAATAGCTGTTTTGTCAAAATCAAAAGCACTGTTAATCATCGCTTTGGATTCTTCTATTTTTAACGATGCTGCCTTCAAGCCTGCGTTATTTTTAACAGCTAAATCTAACGTTTCTTCAAGAGTCAATGGTTTTTGTTGTGCACTTACAGAAAATGATAACAATAGAAGAATTACTGCTGTTAATCCTTTTTTATGCAACTTCATTTCTCTTTCTTCAAACCAAGCATACAAAACTGGTAAAACTATCAAGGTTAATAAGGTAGCTGTTACTAACCCTCCAATAACTACAGTAGCTAACGGTCTTTGCACTTCAGCACCTGCATTGGTCGAAACTGCCATAGGTAAAAATCCTAAAGCTGCTGCGGAAGCTGTTAATAAAACCGGACGTAAACGTTCTGTAGTTCCTTTTACAATACGTTGTTTGATGTCCATAATTCCTTGGTGTTTTAATTCTTTAAAATGTTCAATAAGTACAATTCCATTGAGTACAGCAATACCAAAAAGAGCAATGAAACCGACGCCTGCCGAAATACTAAAAGGTAAATCTCGAATCCATAATAATAAAACTCCACCTACAGCAGATAATGGAATGGCTGTATAGACCATAAGCGCTTCTTTTACCGACTTAAAAGCAAAGTGCAACATGATAAAAATAAGCACCAAGGCTATTGGCACTGCTATGAGTAATCGTGCTTTGGCACTTTGTAAGTTTTCGAACTGCCCACCATAGGTAATCGTATATCCAGTAGGTAATTTTAGTTTGCTTTCAATAATTGCTTGCACATCATCTACTACCGATTGTAAGTCTCTGTTACGAACATTAATTCCAACTACAATTCTACGTTTGGTATCATCTCTTGATATTTTTGCAGGCCCTTTGGTGTAAGTTATTTCTGCCAATTCGCTTAACGGAATTTTCATCCCGCTTGGAGTATCTACATATAAGTTTTGAAGGTTGTCAATGCCCTTACGATGTTCTTTATCTAAACGCATTACCAAATCAAAACGCTTTTCACCTTCAAATACACTTCCAACAGCTTCTCCGGCAAATCCCATAGATACAATTTGGTTTAAATCGGCAATATTGAGCCCGTAACGCGCTATCTTGCTTCGGTTGTACTTCACACTCATTTGAGGTAATCCTTCAACCTTTTCAATAATAATATCTGAGGCTCCTTCTACATTTTGAATAAGAGATTTTATTTCATCGGCTTTGTTGGCTAAAATCGATAAATCTTCTCCAAATATTTTAATCGCCACATCGGCTCTCACTCCTGTAATCAGCTCATTAAAACGCATTTCAATGGGTTGTGTAAACTCAAATTCCATACCTGGAATTACCGTCAATGCTTCTTTGAATTTATCGGCTAATTCATCTTTACTATGAGCTGAAGTCCACTCTTTTTTAGGTTTTAATTTGATGATGACATCACTTTCTTCCATTGACATTGGGTCTGTTGGAACTTCAGCAGCACCAATTCTACTTACTACTTGATCAACTTCAGGGAAATTATCTAATAGTATTTGTTCAATTTTCGTAGTGATTTCAATCGTTTTTCCTAAAGATGTTCCCGTTTTTAAAACAGGTTGAATTACAAAATCTCCTTCATCAAGTGTTGGCACAAACTCACCACCCATTCTGCTAAAAACCCACACACTAAATGCTAATAAAATTGCTGAAAGTGTAACTACAATTTTTCTGTTTGACAATGCCCATTCAATAGTTGGTTTGTACCAACTTGTTAATTGGTTCATCAATTTTACTGAGATATTCTTTGAGCTTGCTTTTGTAGGTTTTAAAAACAATGAAGAAACCACCGGAACATAGGTTAAACAAAACAACATTGCTCCAATTAAAGCAAAACTGAACGTAAGTGCCATAGGTTTAAACATCTTACCTTCTACACCACTTAATGATAAAATTGGAATGAAAACAATTAAAATGATGAGTTGCCCAAATACTGCTGAATTCATCATTTTTGAGGCACTCTTGGATGTAATTTCATCAATTTCTTGCTGTTTTTCATCTTTTGAAAGTGATAAAATTTGAGTACTTTTCGTGGTGATTTGAAACGCAATAAACTCCACAATAATAACAGCTCCGTCAATGATAATTCCAAAGTCGATCGCTCCTAAACTCATTAAGTTAGCATCTATTCCGAAGATATTCATTAACGAGATGGCAAATAATAAACTTAACGGTATTACTGAGGCAACCACCAACCCAGAACGTAAATTTCCGAGAAGCAATACCACTACAAAGATTACAATTAACGACCCTAAAATTAAGTTCTCTGAAACTGTAAAGGTGGTTTTACCAATCAATTCACTTCGCTCTAAAAATCCGTTGATATACACCCCTTCCGGTAAGGACTTTTGAATAGATTCAACACGTTCTTTTACGGCTTCGATGATTTGTTTGGAATTTCCGTCTTTCAACATCATAATTTGCCCCAACACTTTTTCACCTTGACCATTTCCGGTAATTGCTCCAAAACGAGTAGCGCTTCCATAACCAACTTTTGCTACATCTTTGATGTAAATTGGCAGTCCGTTATTGTTAGAGACCACAATATTTTCAATATCTTTTAATGAGGAAACTAAGCCTTCCCCTCTCACAAAAAAGGCTTCATTAGTTTTTTCAATATAGCCACCCCCAGCAACACTATTATTTTTTTCCAAAGCCGAATACATATCAGCAATAGAAATGTTCATAGCTTTTAATTTTTGCGGATTGATAGCAACTTCATATTGCTTTAAAAATCCGCCCCAAGTATTAACCTCAACTACTCCAGGAATTCCAGATAATTGACGTTTTACTATCCAGTCTTGAATGGTTCGAAGCTCAGTTGCCGAGTATCGATCTTCATAACCTGGTTTTACATCTAAAATGTATTGGTAAATTTCACCTAAACCAGTGGTTATGGGTCCCATTTCTGGTGAACCAAAACTTGAAGGTATTTTTTCTGATGCTGATTTAATTTTTTCAGCAATTAATTGTCTGGGTAAATACGTTCCTAAATCATCATCAAAAACAATGGTAACCACAGAAAGCCCAAATTTGGATACGGAACGGATTTCTTCTACCCCAGGTAAATTAGCCATTTCTAACTCTACGGGATAGGTAATAAATTGTTCTACATCTTGCGTTGATAAATTTCTTGATGTAGTTATAACTTGCACTTGATTATTGGTAATATCGGGTACCGCACCAATAGGTATTTGAGTTAAAGAGTAAATTCCGAACCCAATAACAAATGCAACAGAAAGTAGAATAATAAGCTTATTCTTTATACTGAATTTTATAATATTTCCTAACATAATTCATATAAAAAAATTGTAAGCTGTTCAAAAACAACTTATTAATAAATGATTTTAATAAAAATGAATTATGCTACTGCGGGTGGGTGAAAAATAGGTGGTATGTTATGAGTCGAATTAGAATCTCTATACAAAAAGTTACGAATTACTTCTTGATAAATAGAGGGCTTAATAGCAAAACTAGCGTGATTTAATGTAAAAGCGATATTGTGATGAAAATGATTTTGATAATCGCTTTTAAAAGGCAAGTCTTTATGTTCTTTATGGTCATTTTTATGTTCGTTCATGTTTTTACCATAATGATCTGCTAAAAACTCAAAAAAACTATCACCATACATTTTTTTATGAAATTGAGCATGCTCTACCAAAACCTGAACACTGGTAATGTCTTCAAGATGAATATTAAAACTTTGAAAAAGAATCAATATAGATAATGATATAGAAGCTAATTTTCCCATTAATTTAGTAAATGTAGAATATTATTTACATAAATAATGTAACTTTTGATACTTATTTAAAAGAGTTCGGTCAAGTAAAACTCAACCGAACTAACATCAGACAATTAATCTTTTACTTTAAAGACTTTCTTTAAAATATCATCCATTAAACACCATTTGGTAATTGATGATTGTAAAAGATTGGCACCAACAAAGGCTGTAAACCACAACCAGTTGATGTTTACTTTAACAGCTAGAATTAAGCTTATTAAAATAAAGCTTCCTGCTATTGCTCTTATTATTCGTTCTCTTGTCATTTTTAGTTAGATTTTTCAATATTAATACTTGCTACGTGTATTCTAGATTTTGATGTATGTTCTGCATTTTTTTGCTCTGTTAGCTCAAAAACTGTATCTACGTTTTCTTTGCTTACAAAAGCATAAAATAAAATAGCATCACTTTCATTCATTTCAACTCCAAACCAATTACTTTCTACTGCATCTAAGGTGGAATCTCTGTAACCAGTCACCTGCTTGTATGAATAGGTAATTACTTCTGCCTGCTTTAACAATTGCTTTACTTCTTTTTCAAACTCAGCAATTGCAGTAATGATTAATAATTTCATTATTTATAGTTTTTTCGTTCAATTAAATAATACACCAATGGCACAACTAATAATGTTAAAATAGTAGCTGTTATGGTTCCTCCCATTAACGAGATGGCTAACCCTTGGAAAATTGGGTCAAAAAGAATTACAAATGCTCCAATTACAACCGTACCTGCTGTTAATAAAATTGGCATGGTACGCACAGCTCCTGCTTCGATAACTGCTTGTTTTAAAGGAATACCATCATCTAAACGTAAATTCACAAAGTCGATAAGAAGGACGGAATTCCGTACCATAATACCTGCCAACGCAATCATACCTATGAATGATGTTGCTGTAAAGTAAGCTCCCAGCATCCAGTGACCAAGTACAATACCTACCATAGATAATGGAATTGCCACCATCATTACTACAGGCGCTTTAAAGTTTTGAAACCATCCTACAATTAACATGTAAATAATGACGATAACTCCTAAAAAGGCTACTCCTAAGTCTCTAAATACTTCTAACGTAATCTGCCATTCTCCATCCCATTTTACCGTGTAATCATCTTCAAACTCTGGTTGCCCTAAGTATTTTTCTTCTATTTGATATCCTTCCGGTAACGGAATTTCTTTCAATCTGTCTTCCATTCCTAAAATAGCATACGCTGGACTTTCCAATTTACCTGCCATATCTGCCATAACATATACCACGCGCTTTTGATTTTTACGATAAATGCTTTTTGCTTTTGTACGTTCATTAACGCTTACCAAATCACCTACTGAAACCATGTTTCCTTGTTTTGATTTGATTTTTAATTGCGAAATATCTGAAATAGTAGATTTTTCCTTTTCATCTAGTGCTAATACCACACCTACTTGCTCAGAAGCATCTTCATCATACAAAGTTGTAGTTGCTCTATTAGCCATCGCCATATTCATAGTGTATGCAATTTGTTGTGGTGCAACACCGTATAACATGGCTTTTTCTTTATCGATGATAAAATCGTATTCTACTTGATCATCTTCTACCATCCAATCAACATCTACTACATCATCTGTATTTTTCAAAATATTTTGAACAGAATTTGCCACTTCAATTTGCTTGTCGTAATCTGGTCCATACACTTCAGCTACAATAGTAGATAATACCGGTGGCCCAGGTGGAACCTCAACTAATTTTACATTAGCATTGAATTTAGAAGCTATATTCTGAATATCAGCACGCATTGATTTTGCGATATCGTGACTTTGCGCACTTCTATCATGTTTGTCAGTTAAATTCACTTGGATATCTGCCATATTACTTCCTCCACGTAAATCGTAATGACGCACCAAACCGTTAAACGTAATTGGTGCCGAAGCGCCTACATAACTTTGATAGTTTACTACTTCTGAACGAGTTGATAAGTACTGTGCAATTTCTTTTGTAACTGCTGCTGTACGCTCTAAAGTTGTTCCTTCTGGCATATCAATTACCACTTGAAACTCATTTTTGTTATCAAACGGTAACATTTTTACTGCAACAGATTTGGTAAAGAACATACTTAACGAACCTAATAACAAGACGATGGTAATTCCTAAAAATGCCCAACGCTTGGTTTTATTTTCAATTAACGGACGCTCAAACTTCTCATACATTCTGTAAATGAAGGTTTGTTCCATTTGCTTCACTTCATCTTCTTCATGAGCTTCATCTCCTTTTTTATCTTTCTCTCTTAAGAATAAATATCCTAAATAAGGCGTAATAGTTAAAGCAACAAATAATGACAACAACATTGCAATTGATGCTCCAATTGGCATCGGACTCATATAAGGCCCCATCAATCCAGATACAAATGCCATTGGTAATACCGATGCAATTACTGTAAAGGTTGCTAAAATGGTTGGGTTACCCACCTCATTAATCGCATACAATGCTGCTTGCTTAAACGGTAGGCGTTTCATTTTAAAGTGCCTATGCATGTTTTCGGCAATAATAATGGAGTCGTCTACCACAATACCAGTTACAAATACCAATGCGAATAAGGTAATTCGGTTTAAGGTATAATCTAACATGTAGTAACTTAACAATGTTAATGCGAATGTAATTGGTACTGATAAAAACACTACCAAACCTCCTCGCCAACCCATGGCTAACATGACTACTAAGGTTACTGCGATAATAGCACCGATTAAGTGCATTAATAATTCTGATACTTTTTGCGATGCCGTTTCACCATAGTTTCTAGTAATTTCTACATGTACATCATCTGGAATTAACGTGCTGCGTAAATGCTCTACTTTTGCCAAAATAACATCCGAAATTTTCATCGCATCAGCTCCTTTACGCTTCGCTACCGAAATAGTAACTGCTGGATATTCTGATGGATAATCAGCTGCTTTTTCACTTGCTTGTCCAAAACCTAAAGACACATAGTTTTTAGGCAACTCTGGTCCGTCAATAACTTTAGCAACTTGTTTTAAGTAAATAGGTTGATTTTGTTGAACCCCAACTACTAAACTCTCTACATCTTCAACAGTTTCTAAAAACCTACCTGTGTTGATTAAAAACTCAGTATCATTTTTATTAAAACTACCAGCACTTAATTGCTGATTATTCGCCTTAATCATTTCAGCAACAGTTAAGAAATCTAATCCGCTAGCTGCTAATTTATCTTTATCTAATACGACACGTAGCTGACGATTACGTCCACCTATTTTTTTAGTAACCGCTACATCGTTTACCTTTTCAATTTCATCGGTTAACTCTTGCGCCATTTGTTTTAGTTGAAAATCGTCATAATTTTCACTCCACAAGGTTAACCCAAGCATTGGCACATCATCAATAGCACGTGTTTTTACCAACGGAAATGTTACCCCTTGTGGCATAATATCCATGTGCTTGTTGATTTCGTTATATAGTTTTACAAATGAACGCTCTATATCTTCACCTACGTAAAACTGAACGATGACCATTCCTTGTTCTTTCATAGAGGTTGAATACACATATTCTACCCCTTTAATATTTGAGATTAATTTCTCTAATGGCTTAATAACACGCGATTCTACTTCAGTTGGACTCGCCCCCGGATATCCCACAAAAATATCTGCCATTGGCACATCAATTTGTGGCTCCTCTTCACGCGGAATTAAGAATGAACTGTACACTCCAATAACCATAAACACGACCATTAGAAGCACAGTAAGCTTTGAGCCTATAAAGCCTTTGGCTATTTTTCCTGCTAAACCTTCTTTCATTTTTTATTATTGATTTATGATTATTGAATTGTAATTTTTGCTCCGTTGTATAATTTTCCTTGAGATGAGATGATGAATGATTCACCTGCTGATAATCCTGATAATACCTCAACGTTGTCTCCAAAAGTTCTTCCTAAACGTAACCAACGTAACACCGCAGTATTGCTTTGACTAACGGTATATACTCCTGATAACTGCCCTTTAATTACCAATGCTTTGGTTGGAATTAACACCATGCTATTTGCTTTTGATGTTTTTTCTACTGGGAACTGAACCGTTGCATACATTCCTGAAAGGATATTTGCATCTAATTTTCCTAAATCAACTTTTACTAAGTATTGACCACCTGTGTTTTTAGCAGATGTACTTACCTCAGTTACTTTTCCTTTAATCATTTTGTTAATCGATTTAACTAATACATCAACTTCAGTATCAGCTTTAATTTGAGAAATCTCGCTTTCAGGCACCATAGCAGTTACTTCAAAACGCCCTGGAGTTTCAACCTCCACTAAAGGCATTCCTGGGTTTGCCATATCTCCTTCTTCAATAAACTTATTAGTTACTACGCCTTTAAACGGTGCGCGAATGTTAGCATAACTAAACTGAGCGTTTACCTCATTTTTCATTTGTTTAGCAGCTTCTAAACGCGCTTTTGCCATTTCAAAATGAGCAGTCATATCATCCATTTCTTTTTGTGAAGCACTTTTTTGCTCAAATAAATTCTTAAAACGGTTGTAGTCTTTCTCTGCATTGTTATAAGCAGCTGTTGCCTCTGTAATTCCAGCATTTACTTGAGCCGCTTTGGCTTGTAAATCGGCATTATTAATAGATATTAACAACTGTCCTTTATTTACTTTATCACCAACTTTTACATATACTTTTTTTACAAATCCCATCATACGGGTACTTAAGTTAGCACTGTTGGTAGCTTGTATTTTTCCACTTGCCGTTACAAACGGATTGTTACCATCGGCAACTACTTTTTGTACGGCTACTTTTACCGCCGGTGAATTATCTACAGCTGTTTTTTTATCGTCAGAACCACAAGAAGCTAACAATAATGTGGCTACTAAAACTACTGATGTATATATCTTATTCATTCTAATTGTTTTTTTAATATTGATGTTTAGTTTTTGTTGATTGAAGAGTCAAAAATCAGGATTCAAGAAATTGGTCTTGATTCTTGGTTCTCTTATCTTGTTTCTAAATTTATTTAGTTAAGAATTCTACATATAATTGTGCATAGTTATACTCAAACACCGTTTGGTAATACTCTAATTGCTTTTGTGCATATTGCGTTTCTGACATAAGCAAATCGGTAGTTTTTTCTAATCCCTCTTTAAATCTGTTGGTACGAATTCTTAGTGATTCTTCTGATTGTTGTAATGCCAATTGCGTTAAATTAAGTTTGTTTTTAGCATCTGCTAACATACGGTTAGCCTTGTTTAACTCTAACTGACTTTGTGATTTGTATTGTTCGTATTCTAATTGCGATTTTTCAAACTCAGCTTTTGCTTTTTGTGTTTTTCCGAAACGTTTTGAACCTTGAAAAATATCCCAACTTAATTGTGCTCCGAAAGTATATCCGTTAGCATTTGCTTGAAAAATTTGATCGTCATGCATTTCATAAGAACCAAAAGCATTTAAACGTGGTAAAAATGACATTTTAGTTGCTTTGTGCATCGATTGGTATGCAGTGGAAGCTAACTCCATCGCTTTTAAATCAGATCTGTTTTCAGAAATAGTTATTGCATCTTTCAACCCTTCCGGATGTACAGATAAACTATCTGTGGGTTGGTAAATTTTATAGCTTTTATCATTCATTAAAAATGACAGATAGTTAGAAGCATTTGCTACATTACTTTTAGCCGTTTGCAACTGGTTTTTTACCTCTGTTACTCGCACTTCAACAGACAACACATCTGCTCTTTGTAAATATCCTTGTTGTAAACTATTATTTGCTAATTCTTGATTAGCTTCCGCAGCTTTCAATGCTTTTTCTAATACTTCAACACCTTTGTATGCTAATTGCAATTGCATATATGCTTTCTCAACCTCAAAATCTAAGTACTCTTTGGTACGTTGTGTTTGAAGTTCCATAGCTTGCATTTTGGTTTTAGCAGCTTTACGTTGGTATATTCCGTCTACGTTTATTAAAGGTTGTTGAATTTCAATTTTTGTAGCGAAGTTTTCTATCTGCTTAGGATCATTTAACAAAGCAGGATCAAAATCAGCAGGTGTCAAAATTTCCTGATTCAATTTAGATCCGAATGCCATTAACGGATTGGTAGTTGCCATAGCTGTATGCGAAGCTGTTATATTTGGCAAGAAAATAGCATTGGTTTGACGGTAGTCTGCCTTTGCAGCATCGTAATCAGATTTTGAAATCTTAATAGCCATATTTGCCTCTGCAACTTTGGTTAGCACTTCGTTTTTAGAAATGGGTACTGTTTGTTGTGCCCACGAAATACCTCCTAAAGTAAGTATGCTTATTACTGTTAAAAATTTTCGATTCATTTGTTAATTTTTATTTGAGACAAAATTACTATGACAGTGCAGTGCAGTCAGTAACATTAGTTACCAAGAAAAAAAAGGGTGTTTCATTACTATGAAACACCCTCACTAACCAAAAACAATTAATTATTGAAAACAATCAATTTGCCTTTCTCGTTCCTCCATGTCCTCCTGCTACTATAAGCATAATTTTTAGGCTTAAGTAAATAAACTTGAAAAACTGGATGATGGGGTTCATCATTTTAAACCGCTGATATTTTGATATTCTTTTTGTCATTTTTATATTCTTTATTTGGTCAATTGGTTTATTATATCATTTATTTTGAGTTAAATCTTATTCTGGAATTAACCACCAAAATGGGCGCATTTTTGCTTTGTAAAGAAAAGCATAGTGTAGTGCTAATTTTAACCAGTGACCTGCTAAACCTATAGATCCAAACGTTTTTCCTAGTTTTCTTCCTTGAGTATCTGGATATTTATTGTAATCTGGTACAATTGGAAAAGTTGTGATACTAATTCCGCTTCCTTGTGTTAATCCATAACCTGCAGATGCAATACATGCTGCTCCCATATTTCCTAAAGATCCTTTGTGGTGTAACGAAACATCTCCTCCTTTTTTAATGGTATCAATAATATTATCAGCTACCAATTTTGCAGTAATACCCGATGGCATTCCTGTTCTAGGAGGTGAAGGTGAAATAGGCGTTCCGTTTTTACTAACTCTTGGTTTGGATATTGGATGCGGTGGTGCAAACGCAATTCCCGGAGCAAATATGTTTGGGTAACTCGGATTTTGATAGGTTTCTGGCCAATCTTGAACACTCCATTCTTCATAAGGTTTTGGTGTATAATCGGCATCAACAATCATAAACCCTTTAAAAAGTTTATCAGTAATATCTGCATCATTTTTATCATAAGCTTTGAATCCGTGACCCGAAAATGCAGGAATTAACATGGCAAAATCATAGGTTTCGGTTTTAAATTCACCATCTAACGTTTCATAATGCGCTATTCCATCTTCAATTTTATTTACTCCTGCACCAATAATCCAATTAATGCCTCGATCTTCAAAAATCATTTCTACCATTTGGTCAGATTTCATGGTCATACTTCCGTAGCTCATTAGCATACCATCCATACCAAAATCGCCCAATTTATATTCGTTGGCAATCCAAGTTATGTCTGCCATATCGCGCACTTTATGACGACGCAATTCTTGTTCTACATTTAAAATATATTCAAATGCCGCACCTTGACAGGTTGATTTTGCATGCCCAGTACCAATAAGAATTTTAACTCTCTTACCTTGTTTCATTAACTGAATTTGCTCATTTAAAGCTTCCCAAGCATGCTGTGCATGATCGTATGTACACACAGAGTATGCTTTATTTGTTCCTGGTAGCAAACCTTCGGTAGCTTCAAAATTTAACTTGGGTCCTGTAGCATTTATTAAATAATCATACGTAATTTTTTCTGTTTTTCCTTTTTCTTCTCCAACGAAATATTCGACAGTTACAAAAGGCCTTTCTGTTGTTTTATCTCCTTCGGGATGAAAACTTACTGCTTTTGCTTGTTTGTAATTTATGCTCCTCTTTTTGTATAAAGGTGCTAATGGAAAAATTAAATCTTTAGGTTTCATTCTACCCACACCTACCCAAATATTTGAGGGTATCCATTGGTAATTACTATTAGGAGATACCACTAAAACTTCGTGCTCTTTAGACAGCTTTCTTCTTAGATGAGATGCTGCCACATGACCAGAAATTCCTGCTCCCAAGACAACTATTTTTGACATTTTATTTTGGTTTGTTGAAAGTTAGTTAAACAGTATAATGTATACACTGATATAAATCATATAAAGTTTTATGATTGTGTAAATATCTTTAATAAGAAAACTATTATCAGTAACATAGGTTACATAAAAAAGCAGCCAAAAGGCTGCTTATTAACTTAATATTTTGATAATTGTCTATTAAAAGCTCTTAAATGGTTTTTGGAGGCTCTTAACAAATAAGAATAAACTTGCTTTGAAAAACTGCTATCTGTGTTTTTGATAGCTTCTTCTAAATCTTTTATATCTGTTTCTTCTATGAGCTTTCCTACTTCAAACGCTTCTTTTAGTGATATTGACCCTCTTGCTATTAAATCGTTGTACATTTTTTGAAGATCTTTATTGTAAAACCTTCCGTTTTGATTGTTTAATTGGTACGCTACCTTATTAACTTCAAGTAAATTCTGCATCATTTCTATATGCCTTTGCTCGCTCCTTTTAATATTATCAAAGACTCTAACACCCCATTTTTCACCTAAAAAATCATATACATCTCGAGCTACTTTTTCTTCTTCAAGCATGTATTTCATATCGTTTATTTCTTTAGAGGATATTTTTTGAGCTTTTGATTGAAAAGAACTTAGAAGGATTATACCTAACACTAATATTTTTACAATTGATTTCATAACTTCTTGTTTTATTGTTTATAAAATTAGTTTAGATAAGGTAAAAAAACAGTAACATAGGTTACAAACCAACCGTTAAATACCAAAAATTATTAATTTTTTATACTTTCTATATCTGTTTTTAATTGTAATATTTTTTTTGAGTTCGGAAACTTTTTCAATCCCTTTTTTACTATTTCTTCTGCTTTAGATGTACTTTTTATTTTTTGATACGTTTTGAATAGACTTATATAAGCGTTTTCGCTATAAGGATAATTACTAAGGTTGGTTTCTAAAAGTTTTATTGCTGCTTCTTTTTGGTCATTTTTGAAGGCATAAGAGGCAATCCAATCTACTCGTGATTCAGCTGGTTTCATATTAAAATTCATTCTTTTTGACAGTTCTTGAAATTGATCTGCCATAATTGAAGGTTGTCTAGCAACTAGTTTTACCGGTAATTGATAGCCTTTGTAAACAAATCTTAATCCATAATATTCTGATGGTAAGGATATTGTTCCGTGATCTTCTTCTTTTAAAAATTGATATTTCCAATTTATCTTTGATTGTAAACTGCCTAATTTATCTTTAAATTTTTTAATCGCATTTTCATGCTCTATAGCAGTATTATCAATGGTAGTTTCTTCATGGGCTAATGTAAAATATAAAGTAGTTTTTTCTAATTTAGGGTTTTTTAATTTGTTATCAGCTATTTTTAAAATATACTCATTATCCCACCATATACTTGGATCTATGGCTATGTAGGAGTTAAAAAGGGTTGGTTGTGTAAGCCATGTATTTAAAACTGTTAATCCACCAAAAGAATGACCAATCATTGTTTTATATCCGCTGGTTCTGTAATTATTTTTAATTTGTGGAATTAGTTCATTTTTAAGAAATTTTATAAAAAGGTCATTTCCTCCACTGTTTTTAAATAAAAAATTTTTTTCTGTTTGAGATTCTTTTACCCTTGTAGGAGTTAGATCTCTGGATCTATTTTTGGTTGTTAAAATACCCACAAAAATCATTTGAGGTAATGAAGCATATGGTCCTTTACTCAAAAAATCATGCACTCCTGTTAATGAATGAAAGTGCCTGTCTCCATCTAAAAAATAAACTACTGGGTATTTTTCGGGAGCATAAATAGTATCATTATAATTTTCAGGAAGATACACCCAGTACTCTCTTTCTTCATTTAATACTTTTGAAAATATCTTATATTTTTCTCCTATATTTATTTTTGATTGACAATATGCTTTATAAATAAAAAGATGTAGAATAGTAATTAGTAATATTTTTTTCATTTTTATAAAGTTTTTACTTTAGTTTTCTTTTTTTGCTTTCCCCACCAAATTAAAAATCCGGTAACCGACAACGAAGTGGCTATTATCCCTGTAAGAAATGTAATGAGTTTACCTATTTGTCCCCACCATTGCCCCATGTGAAGTTGCCAAACTGTATTTTCAACTTTTTCATGAATTATTTGTTCTTGTTGTAGCATTATTTTTTCTCCCGTATATCTATCGTAAATTGTATAGTCAACGTTTTCCATACTTTTTAGTCCTGGTTTTCCTGAGTTTATAGAAAATGCTCCTAACTTGTCTAATCTATACACCCAAGAGTTAACCGCTTTTTTTGTTGGATATTCATTTTTTAATGTTTTGTATGCATAAGCTACTAGGTCTTTAGAAACTTTAGTAGTATCTGCAGCAGGCAAAGCTTCTTGCACTCCCATTGTTCCTCCTCCTGATACTTTTACTGTAAAATTCATTAAAGGATGAAAAAAAATAATAAGTCCGGTTAAACTTAAAATAATTGAAAAAGGTAAAGTATAAAACCCTAGAACATTATGCAGGTCATAATTTAGGCGTTTAAACTTAGCCTTCCATTTAATGGTAAAACTAGCTTTTCGTGTGCTTTTATTCCATTTTTTTGGCCACCACAAAATAAGTCCTGTTATACAACCTATTAAAAAAACTATGGTAGAAATCACTACAATCCAACCTCCTATTGATCCTGCTAATAATTGTGCGTGTAAATGTGCAGTGATGTAAAAGAAATAAATTGTATGATCTGTTTTAAGAATGTTGCCCGTGTATGGATCCATGTACATCATAAAAAGATTTTTTTCTTTCAAATCAAATACACGAAGTCTAAAAGTACGCTTTGGATCTTTATAAAATACTATCTCTGAAATTTTATAATTAGGGTTAATATTATTTATAACATCAAAAATTTTTTCGTGAGATATTCTTTCATCCTTGGCTTCCACATACAAAGCTTCTCCTGCAGCTAGCTCCATAATTTCATCCGCATATACAATTATGGTACCTGTTATACAAACAAACAACACAATGATACCAGCTACCAAACTAGGCCATAAATGTAGCCATGAAACTATTTTTTTGAATATACTTTTTTGTTTTTTGGGAGTTTTTTTCATTTGCTTTAAATTAAAATAAGCACAACAATTTCTTTGATAGAGATTGTTGTGCTTTTAACAAAAATTCAAATAACACACTTAAAATTTGTAGGTAAAACTAACTACTGTATTTACTGTTTTTTGAGGCTGAACATATGACCCCATGTTTGACCAATATTTTTCGTCTGATATATTGTTAAACTTAACACCTATTCTATACGTTGGTTTGTCTAAAAAAACTGAGCTATTTAGTATTGTATAAGAAGGTACTAATAATGTGTTTTGATCATCAACAAAAGAATCACTAACATGATTAAGCCCCACACCAAATCCTAATCCTTTAATTGATCCTAAAGGTATTTTGTAGCTTGACCAAAAATTGATGGTTGTTTTTGGAGCTGCATAAGGTGTGTTTCCTTTAATAGAATCATCTCCTTCTACAAACTCACTGTTATTATTAGCGTAACCTGCTACTATATTCCATCCTTTTACTGGTGTTGCAATAAATTCTAATTCAAAACCTTTACTACTTTTTTTTCCGTCTTGTATTTGCGACCAAACTCCACCATTATTTTCCCATCTTACAGCATCATTTACTGTAATATCATAGTAACTTAATGTGGTGCTTAATTTTCCTTTTAATAATTCGGCCTTTATACCTCCTTCTATTTGAGTTGCATACTCTGGATTTAATTTAACTTCTTCACCAGATGACATATCTGGAGCAACATTGGTAAAACCATTCATGTAATTAGCAAAAACAGATAATTCTTGATTTATAATTTGATATACTAATCCTAATTTTGGAGCTAAATAACTTTGTTTATAATCTTGTTCTCTATCATTATAATTATCAAGCCTTAAACTTAACATTGCAGAAAATTTGTCGGTAAAATTAATTACATCTGAGGCGTATATACTAAAACTACTTTGATCTCTAGTTCCTACTCTAAAGGCATCTGTTTCTCCTAACATATTTTCATATTTTTTAGGATTAAAGTCTACTTGCGGATTATCAGCACTTATGGTATCATAGTTAAATTGAGTTCTTCTGTATGGCGTTTTTATATCGTAATAATCAATTCCTGCTACCAATTTATTTTTTAGGCTTCCTATTTTAAATTCACCTATAAAATTTTGTTGTATTTGGGTTACATTAAATTGACTTTCTATATTCATTATTCTTCGTGTAGCTTCATTTGCATCTGCAAAATCCAAAAACAAATAATTTGTACTGTTGTCTACGCTACTTTTTGAGAAAACAGTTTGTGAGGTCCATTTATTGGATATTTGATATTTTGCTTCTGCAAAAACATTAAATGTTTTATTTTCATTGCTCAAATAATCGCTACCATATGAGTTTTCAAAATTATAATTTAGTTCATTCATTGATGATATACCTGTGTTAGCCACATTAAAATATATACTAGGTGCATTATTGTTATAAATTTCGGCTTCTACATTTAAGGTTAGTTTGTCAGTTGCTTTATAAGTTAAAGAAGGAGCTACAAACCAGTTTCTTACCAATCCATAATCTTGAAAACTATGTTCATTATGTTTTGCCGCATTTACTCTAAATAAAACGGTTTCTTCTTTATTTAAAGGAGAGTTAAAATCTACCGTTAATCTTGATAAATTATTGCTTCCTGTAGTATAACTAACAGCGCCTCCAAATGTTTCATATGGTTTTTTTGTTACTAAATTGATAACCCCACCATAAGATGAAACTATGCTGGTACCAAATAAGGTTCCTGAAGGCCCTTTTATTACCTCAATTCTTTCAATATTTGATTGATCTGTTCCTGTTCTTACAGATGCTCCAATACCGTTTCTCATAGCAATATCTGCACTAAAACCTCTTAAATACAAGTTTACACCTACACCTCCAGAACCAATTCCTTGCATTACGTTACTTATACCTGGAGCATTTTGTAACGTACTTTGGATATCTGTTACCTCTAACTCTTTTAACAATTCTCCAGTAATTACAGAATATACTTGTGGATTTTCTATGTTTTTCAAAGGCATTCTAGAAACAAATTCAGTTTGTTTTTGATCAAATTTATTTTTCCTTTTTGCCTCTAAAACCACTTCTTCTAATTGTTCTTCATTTTCATTTAAAACTATATTTTTAACTGTTATTACCTCACCTTCTTTAACCGTAATGTTTATAGATTTTGTTTGCAATCCTATTAATGAAAATACAAGCGTATGTTCTCCAGGACTAATACTATTTATGGTATATTTTCCATTTTCATCTGTAACACTCCCTTTGTTGGTGTTCTTTACTATTACATTTACAAATGAAGCTGGTTCATTATCACTTGTAAATACTTTACCGGTAACATACCCTTTCTCTTGAGCTACTCCGGTAAAATATGCCAGAAATATTGCTATAGCGAATATTTTTTTAAAAAAAGAATTGATCAAATTATACTTTTTTATCATCTTAACCTTATTTAGATTTAATTTAAATTATTTATTTTTGACAAAAATAATTTGAGCTTAACAATATAATATAACGCAATAAGCAGTTTAATTAACGCGAAGAGAACAAATGAAAAGTGTGTTAAAAAGTAAAATATTTGATGAAGAAAAGCTCATATTAAAATATACCAAAGATTTTAAATCTGGTTTATTAATTGAGAACACCAAGCACATATCTCAAAACGGAATAAAGGGTACAATTCATTCAATTCAATTAAATGGTGTTTATATAGACAACATAGACATTGAGTTAAAAAATCATTATGAAATAGAAGTTTTACATGATTTTCCTTTGTTTAAACTTCATTTCGAAATAGAAGGCTCAAATAAGTATACTCCATATAACACACTAAGTTTACCCATACAAATACCTAGTGGACATTATAATTTGTTTTATCTACCCGAAGTAAATGGAAAACTAAGCTATCAAACAAAAAAGAGAAAAACTCTTGAAATAAAATTTACAAAAAGCTATATAAAAAAAATATTAGGAAACAGCTATAAAAACACCTTGCAAGACCTTGGTAAATGTATTACTGAACAAAAACCATATGTAATGTGGGAAAAAAGTCTTCCTATTGATGCAAGCATTCACGAAATTATAAATAAAATTAGTACCTGTAACTATCCTTCTCCTATTAAAAAAGCCTTTTTAGAGTCTCTTGTTACAGAACTTTTAACCATGCTTTTTGCAAAAAAATTAAGCACTAAAAAAGAATATGATGTCATTTCAAAAGATGAAATAAAAAAAATTAAACTTGTAGAAAATTATATAAAAGCTAACTATAAGAAGAAAATTACGATTCCTGAACTGGCAACTATTGGAGGTTTAAATACAACCAAATTAAAATATAATTTTAAACATATTTATGCTACCACTATTTTTAAATATATAACACATTTAAGAATGGAAAAAGCAAAAAGTTTAATTATTCATCAAAACTATTCCATTTCTCAAGCTTCTTTAGAGGTGGGTTATAAAAACCCACAGCATTTTACCGTTGCTTTTAAAAAATTATATGGCTATTTACCTAGTAAATTAATTACTAATTAATGCTCTCCGTAGCCTACATTATCCATTTTTCCTTTAAAAACTTTATACTGTATAAAAAAGTAAACTCCTACTAGTAAAGCTGCTATTACAAACCAGTATATACCTACTGATAATCCATATTCATGAGCAGCTACATTATGAATGGTTAGAGAAGGATTAACGGTGTTAGTAGATGGTAATAACTTCGGAAAAATAGATGCCGCTGTTGAAGCAAATCCTCCGGCTAAGAATAATGAGGAGAATAAAAATCCCTGACCATCTTTTTTAAACGTTTTGCTTTTAAATAAGCCAAACAACCCAGTTAAAGTGATAATTGGGAAAATCCATAAAAAAGGTTTTTCAATAAAATTATGAAAAGGTTTAGGCTCAATAATATGCCAAACTAATAGCGAAATGATTACCAAAGCTAAGAGTACAAAATTGAGGTTAAACACTACACTACGTAGTTTTTTGTTTAAATCGGAATTCGTTTTAAAAATAATCCAATTTGCGCCATGTATGGTAAGTGCAACTACCGCCACTAAACCCAATAAAATAGTAAACCAGTCAATAATTCCTTGATGTTCTGCTTGCGGACTAAATGTTGGATTCCATAACGGTAAAAAGAAATAATGTGGCTCGTGTACTGAAACCCCGCTTTCAACCATCCCTAAATTTACACCTCTAACCACATTTCCTAAAGCAATTCCGAAGAAAAGAGCCAATAAAAAACTGGCAATCCCAAAGGCTTTATCCCAAATACTCTCCCACATTCGGTTATGAACTTGTCCTCTTAATTCTAATCCAGTAGCTCTAAAAATTAGCAACCATAACACCATAATTAAGGGCAAATAAAATCCGCTAAAAGAAGAAGCATACAATGTAGGAAAAGCAAAAAACAACACCCCTCCAGCAGCAATCAACCAAACTTCGTTGGCATCCCAAAACGGACCAATAGCATTGGTAATGGCTTTTTTATCTTTTTCTGTTTTTGCAAAAAATAAATGAATAATTCCTGCACCAAAATCATAACCGTCTAAAATTATATAAACGGCTAACATGGTCATTAAAACGATATACCAAAATAACTCCATACCTAATGTTTTATAGTTTCGGGTCCTTTATACACTATTTTACCAGCTAATATTAAAAATAACATCCCTAATAAAAGATACAATCCTATAAACCCTAAAAATGTGAATAATGTATTTCCTGAAGAAACCGTAGGTGAAGCTCCCTCTGAAGTTCGTAATAAATTATAAACCAGCCAAGGTTGTCTGCCTAATTCCGCAGTATACCAACCTGTAGTGTTCGCAATATAAGGGAATGGTATCATAAACATCAACGTCCATAAAATCCAATTGGTTTTGTATAATTTCTTTCTGAAAAGTTGCACAGCAGCAATGAGCATTAAACCAATAAAAATAGTTCCTAAACCCACCATAATGTGATACGCATAATACAGCCCGGGCACATTGGTTGGATACAGTTTTTTATCAAACTCATTCAAACCTTTTATTTCGGCATCCCATTTCTGATATGTTAAAAAGCTTAAAATATTAGGGACTGCTATTTTATTATCCAGTTGCTTATCTTTCATATTAGGTTGACCTATCAAGATAATTTCTGAACCTCCTTTTTCAGTTTCAAAAATACCTTCCATTGCAGCGAAAGTGACCGGTTGATGTTTCACCACATTTTTTGCAGCCAAATCACCTGTTGGAAATGCCACTAAAATAGAAGAGAAAACTCCAAAAATAACGCCAGTTTTTACAAACAATTTTCCAAATTCGTGATGTTTGTTATTTAACAGATAAAAAGCTCCTATAGCAGCCACCACAAAAGAACTCGTTACTAAAGAAGCTGCTTGATTGTGTAAATATGAAGGCCATAGCCACGGATTACTAAATAAAGCTCCGAAGTTGTTCAATACAAACTTTCCGTTTTCTAAAATTTCATATCCCACAGGATATTGCATCCAGGAATGTGTTGCAATGATTAAAAAGCCACTCGCCCAAGAACCAAGAAATACTAAAAACCCAGTCACAAAATGTAATTTATGTCCGAGTAATTTTTCTCCAAACAAAAACAATCCTAAAAAGGACGATTCTAAAAAGAAAGAAAACATACCTTCCATTGCCAAGGTTTGCCCAATAATACCTCCTGTTAATTCAGAGAATTTTGCCCAATTGGTACCAAACTGAAATTCCATAGGAATTCCTGTTACCACACCCATAGCAAAATTGAGCGCAAAGATCTTCATCCAGAATTTTGCTGCATCATTATATTTTACAATTTGAGTGCGTAAAAATTTCCATTTAAAATAGACTATCATTAACGATAAGCCCATGGTTAACTGCGGAAATAAGTAGTGAAAGGTAATCGTAAATGCAAATTGCATACGATCATAAAATAAAGCATCTTCCATTGAAAATGGATTTTAGTTATGTATGTAAATTTCTCTTTAAAAATAATAAAAAAAGACCTCTTAACAGGTCTTTCTTCAAGAATTTAAACAACCTTTATGGTTGGTTCCATGGTTATTTCTGATTTTACAGAATTAGATATTAAACAGGCTTTTTCTGATTTTTCAATCACCTTTAAAGCCAACTCTCTATCTTCTTCTTTTTTAATTTTAATCGTTGGTTTTAAAACAACTTTGCTAATCACATATTTTCTATCAACAACTTCTAGTTTCCCTTCAGCATCCGATTCAAAATCAGCAAAATCTAATTTAAAATTTTCGGCTACTGCCAAAAAAGTAGTCATTAAACAACCATTAATAGCTGCTACAAAATAATGTTCCGGAGACCATACATTTTCAATTCCTTTAGGAAATTCTGGTGGTGTCGCTATTTTTATTTTTTCGTCTAAAACCTCTGATGATAATGTTCCTAATCTATCTTTTTCAAAATTTACTTTTACTTGATAAAAATGTTCTTTTGCCATGTGTTTTAATTTTAAAACAAATTTAACTACCAATAAAATATACGACAGTAACCTGAGTTACATAGTTTTTATTTTAGAATTGTTTTATTTGCAACTGTAATAGCTATTTATATGAATTATTTTTCACCTTTTTTGGTAGGATTTCTAGCCGCTTTTATAGGATTATTGGCTCCTTCTATGCTGAACATGACTTCAGCAAAAACAAGTATTGAAAAAGGTAAAAAAGACGGAATCTTGTTTTCATTAGGTGCTGCTTCTGTGGTATTTATTCAAGGGTTTGTTGCTGTGTTTTTTGCTAAACAATTAATTGAAAATCCTGATATTATTTCAAAGCTTAAAATAGCGGCTATTTTTGTGTTAACTGGATTAGCAATTTTCTTCTTTATACAAGCCAAAAAGAAATTTGATGCTAAAACCAAGCAACGTAAATACGGAAGTTTTTCTACTGGTGTAACCCTTTCTTCTTTAAATATGTTAGCGGTTCCGTTTTATTTAGCTATGGCTACTTTCGCTGAAAGTAAGGGTTGGATGCCAATTGAATTCCCGTTTTCAATAATATATGTATTCGGCGCTGTTTTTGGAGCTTTTTCTTTATTTAGTTTGTATGCTGTTTTTGCAGTATTTATTGCGGAAAGAGTGCAGTTTATAGCTAAAAACATCAACTACATTTTAAGTGCCTTGTTTATTAGTTTAGCAGCGTTTACTGCTACACAGGTACTACTATAAAAAAAGACCGTTTTAAAAAACGGCCTTTCATCAACTAATTAACCTAACTTAAAAATTACTTTTTAAGTATTTCATCTAAAATCAAATCTTTATCTAATTTTTTAGTACAGAAGAACCAATCTTCACACTCTAAATCATCTGTTCCTTGCATACGCTCTTCAGCAACACCACACGAACCTGCTGGTGATATAATTACATCTTTACCTGGTTCCCAATCGGCAGGAGTTGCTACCCCAAATTTATCTGAAGTTTGCATTGCAATAAGCGCTCTATAAATTTCATCAAAGTTTCTACCTAAGCTTAATGGATAGTATATAATTGCTCTTACGGTTCCTTCCGGATCTATAAAAAACACAGCTCTCACCGCTTGCGTTTTATGCTCTCCCGGTTGAATCATACCGTATTTTTTAGCGACATTCATTGTAATATCTTCAATCAACGGGAATTTCACTTCAATGTTTTCCATTCCTTTGAACTTAATTTTATCTTTTATGGTACGCAACCAAGCTATATGACTGTACAACCCATCAACCGACAATCCTACCAATTTACAATTGGCTTTTTCAAATTTTTCTTCTAAATGTGCAAAAGTCATAAACTCTGAAGTACATACCGGAGTAAAATCTGCCGGATGACTAAAAAGTATTGCCCAATTTCCTTTATAATCTGACGGAAAATTGATTTCACCTTGTGTTGTTACTGCTTTAAATTCTGGCGCTTTATCGCCAATTCTTGGCATTGAAAAGGTTTCTTGAATTTGAGTAGTTTCCATAATTTATACGTTTTATTTGTTATTATTATTTCGTATAAAATTACACTGTTAATCAAGCAATTACTGTAACAATTGTTACGGAGAACATACTAAAAATTTATGCTGTATAAAGATTTTTTATAGTTGTTTTTTAATGAGTTTTACAAACAGCTCCATTCCTTGTCTTGCTCCTGATGAATTGTAACATTCATCCATAACCTCAACTTTAAAATAAGGTTCAAAAATTTGTACATATTCTTTTTTACAACCTCCAAAAGGTGGATGGTCTTCATTGAGTTTTGCATCAAACATTAATCCAACTAATTTACCTCCATCTACAAGAAGTTGATGCATTTTTTGAGCGTATTGTTGGCGTAAATTAGGATCTAAAGCACAGAAGAAAGTTTGTTCTATAATGATATCAAAAGCATCATTCAGATTAAAAAAATCATCATGAATAATGTGATCTTTAGGAAAAGTAGGAATTCGTTGCTGTATTCTTTCTACCGCTTCTTTTGCAATATCTATTACATAAACATTGGTAAAACCTTTATTATGCAAATATTCTGCTTCGTAAGAATTTCCTCCTCCAGGAATTAAAATTTTTAAGTTTTTGTCTTCTAACTGATCAAAATAAGTTTTTAAAGGCAAAGAAATTTCGCCTAAATCCCAACCTATTTTATTGGTTTTATATTTCTGGTTCCAGAATTCCTCTGTTAAATCAATCATATTAATTTTTATGTTGATTGATAATATTTATAATATCATTTTTTTGCAGCATTCCTGATTGACGCCACAACATTTTTCCTTTTTGAAAAAGCATAAACGTTGGCACTCCTCTAATACCGTATTGTGCTGCTAGTTTTGGGTTTTTATCGATATTAATTTTTATAATACTTGCTGAATCTCCTAATGCTTCTTTTGCTTCTTTTAAAATAGGATTCATCATTTTACATGGTTGGCACCAATCAGCAAAAAAATCAATAAAAACTGGCTTCTCTTGATTAATAATTTCTGTAAAAGATGACATAATTTATTGTTTCTTAAACGTTATATTCCAAATTCCTCTCACTTGATCTACGTCATAACCTTTAGCATTATCGTTTGGATACAAGTGAGCTAATTCTTTTAACACAGTAGGTTGAATTTGCTCGTTAGGTTTACCATGACATTGTAAACACATTGAGTTGGTTACTATTGGGTAGTAAAACTGTACTTTTCCGTTAGCTTCTTCAACCACAGGCTCAATAGTTTTGTTATTACTTACTATTTCTTTGTATTGATTGATAATTTTAATTTCTTTTTGAGTGGCTGTGTTTTTTGGGTTTCTCGGTTTATCAGACACTCTTTTAATGGCAGCATTAAACGTTGTTGCCATACTATCAGTCAACGAATACGCTTTTTCATTACAGAACTTTAGCGCTTCTAAAGTTCCTTTTTTTTGAATGGTACCCATTAAATTTTGTCCTAATACTTTTTTAGTTCCTAAAGCATATTCTAAACCTATATCAGCCGCTGATTTGGTTTCTTTAGCTGTAGCTACTTTTCCTGTATTAATATACGATTTTCCTTGCATTTCTTGCCAATGCTCTTTAAACCAGTCTGGTTCTTCAATTTGATAATCGTATATATACTCAGCTATTAACTTTATATCCTCTTCTTTGTAATTCTGTTTTGGCATCACTCCAAAACGTCTTACAGCACCAAACATAATTGCTTTATCTTTTGTGGGTTTAGTAACAAAATCAACAAACTTTTTAGTAAACTCTTCTTTGGTTGTGTTAGCATCAACATAATGTGCTTTTACCGCAATCATTGGAGGTGCAATTCTATCATCATGTGATGCGGTTGGACTATGACAAAGAAAACATTGGGTCTTTATTAATTTTTTACCCGGATGTACTTTTTGTTCAGCAACTTTTTCTTGCTTTTTTGTTGAAGTTGACTCGTATTTCTCTTTTTTAGAGTTACAGCTCAGTAAAAAAGAAAAGGATAAAACAGTAAGTATGGCTAGCTTTTTCATATTATTTCCAATTTAAAATACCTCCTTGTAGATCGTAAATTTGCTCGAATCCCATTTTAGAAATGATCCTTGAAGCACTTCTACTTCTATTACCCGATCTGCAATAAATATATACTGGTTTATTTTTATCTAGTTTCTCAAAACTGGCTCTAAAGTTTTGTGGTTGATAAAAATCAATGTTTACTGCTCCTTTTATATGTCCGGTTTTATATTCTCCTTTAGAACGAACATCTACTAATTGTACTTTAGGTTTAGAAATAGCTTTTTTAAAATCTTCTCTTGTTAAAACCTCTACGTTAGGGTTTTGAAATAAATTTCCGAATAATAATTTAAAAATTGACATATTTTATCTTCAATTGTTTTTGGTATGCTAAATTATTGAGTTTACAAAGCCATTACAGTAACAATAGTTACATAAAAAAACCTGCACAAGGCAGGTTTTATAAATCAATTACTTCAATTGAGTTACGGTGTAATTGTATTTTTCCTAATTTTTCTAATTTCTTTAGTAATCTTGAAATTACTACTCTTGAGGTGTGCATTTCATAAGCTATTTCTTGATGTGTGTTTTGAATGGTATTATCTTTGGTTACTCGTTTTTTTTCTTTTAAATACCCTATTAAACGTTCATCCATTTTATCAAAAGCAATACTATCTATAGTTTCAAAGAGCTCATTTATTCTATTATTATAACTATCAAACACAAAATTTCTCCATGATTTATATTTGGCCGACCATTGCTCCATTTTATTAACCGGAATCATAATCAACTCTGTATCTATTTCGGCAATGGCTCTAATTTTACTTTGCTGGTTACCTAAGCAACAGGTCATAGTCATTGAACAGGTGTCTCCTCTTTCTAAATAATACAGCAACAATTCATCTCCGTCTTCATCTTCACGTAAAATTTTTATAGCTCCGGATATTAAAAGCGGAATTGACTTGATATAACTTCCTATTTCAATTAATTTATCGCCTTTTTGTACTTCTTTGTATACACCAACTTCCGCAATTTCATCTAATAATTCTTTTTCAAAAATATGACCGTAGCTTTGTTGTATTTTTTCTTTCAATTGTTTTTGGTTTTATAAAAAGTAGTGTAATTTACTATTTTAAATTGATTTTATTTTAGCTCGGTTAGTCGAGCAACATACTTACCAATTACATCAAACTCTAGGTTTACTTTAGTTCCTATTTTAAAATTTTTGAAAGTAGTATGCTCTAAAGTATACGGTATAATAGCTACACTGAATTCATTTTTTTTAGAATTTACAACCGTTAAGCTTACTCCGTTTACAGTTATGGATCCTTTTTCTATAGTAACATTGTTGTTATTAGAATTGTATTGAAATGTAAAAACTGTACTTCCGTTTTCATCTTTTATTGATTTACAAACTCCCGTTTCATCCACATGACCTTGTACAATATGTCCATCCAATCTATCTCCTAACTTCATGGCTCTTTCTAGGTTTATTTTATCTCCTAGCTCTAAACTTTCAATGTTTGTCTTATCTAAAGTTTCTTTAATTGCTGTAACCGTATATTCGTCATTATTAATAGCCACTACAGTTAAACAAACCCCATTATGAGCAACGCTTTGGTCTATTTTAAGTTCATTAGTAATATCGCTTTTAACAGTAATGTGTAAATTTTCTTGATCTTTCTTTAAGTTAATAACCTCTCCAAGAGTTTCAATAATTCCTGTAAACATTCTCTAAATTTTAGTTACTTTTGTTTGCATCAAAAATACGATATTACTCAAGTATATATGGAGAAATCAAGTAAAATTATTGTTGGAATATCAATAGGAGATATTAACGGAATCGGTTTAGAAATCATCTTAAAAACATTTGAAGACAAAAGGATGTTAGATTTCTGTACCCCTGTTTTATTTGGATCCTCAAAAGTGGTATCATATCATAAAAAATTACTTGGTTCTGAAACCAACATTCATGGTATTCATAGTGCAGATAAGACAGTACATGGCAAAATTAACTTGGTAAATGCTTGGAAAGAAGATGTAAATATAGATCTAGGAAAAATTACTCCAGAAGGTGGTAAATATGCGTTAAAATCTTTAGCAGCTGCTGCAGACGCTTTAAAAAACAAGACTATTGATCTTTTAATAACTGCACCTATTAACAAAGAAAACATCCAATCAGATGAATTTCATTTTCCTGGACACACAGAATATTTAGAAGAGCATTTTAACGGAAAAAGCTTAATGATATTAATGACCGATGAATTGCGAATCGGATTAATAACAGGTCACATACCTGTATCTCATGTTGCAGAAGCCATAACCCCTGAACTAATTAAGGAAAAAGTTGAAATTATGCATCGTTCTTTATATCAAGATTTCAATATAAACAAACCAAAAATTGCAGTGTTAGGTTTGAATCCTCATTGTGGAGATAAAGGTGTAATAGGAAAAGAAGATGATGAAATTATTAGACCAACTATTACCGAAATTAAAGAAACTGGTAAACTTGTGTTTGGTCCTTATGCTGCGGATGGTTTTTTTGGATCAAAAACCTATAAACAATTTGACGGAGTATTAGCCATGTATCACGATCAAGGTTTAGCACCATTCAAAGCTTTATCATTTGGTAACGGAGTGAATTTTACTGCAGGTTTAGAGGTTGTAAGAACTTCTCCAGACCACGGAACAGGTTATGATATTGCAGGAAAAAACATTGCAAATTCTGATTCTTTTGAAGAAGCTTTATTTGCTGCAATTAAAATTTATAGGAATCGGAATGAGCTTTTAGAACTTGAAGCTAACGCCCTAAAAACGAAATAGTTTATTTTTTTTTTACAATACTGTAAAATAAAAACATTTTTTATATCTTTGCACGCTCAAATTGATGTTGATAATGAAAGACTTTAAACAATTTAACATCCCTTATATAGGTTTAAAAGAAGGAAGTCATACATTTGAATATCATATTGATAAAAAGTTCTTTGACGCATTTCAGTTTGATGAATTTAATGATGTAGACGCAACCGTAACAATCAATTTTGTTAAAAAAAGCACTTTGTTAGAGCTTTCTTTTAATGTAAAAGGCACAGTTAATGTTCCTTGCGATGTTACCTCAGAACCTTATAACCAAGAGGTTAATGGAAATTTTCCATTAGTAGTTAAATTTGGCACTGAATTTAATGATGAAAACGAAGAAATATTAGTGTTGCCTTATGAGGAATACCAATTAAATGTAGCACAGTATATTTATGAATTGATTATTTTATCAGTTCCTTCCAAAAGAGTACATCCACAAGTTTTAGATGGCACTATGGAATCTGATACGTTAAAGAAATTACAAGAATTAGAGATTAAAGAAGAAAAATTTGTTGAAAAAAATGATTCAACAGACCCAAGATGGGATAAATTAAAGGATTTACTAACAGGAAAAAACACATAAAATGGCACATCCAAAGAGAAAAATATCTAAGACTAGAAGAGACAAGAGAAGAACTCACTATAAAGCTTCTGTACCTCAAATAGCTACAGATCCAACAACAGGTGAGGCACATTTATATCATAGAGCTCACTGGCATGAAGGTAAGTTATATTACCGTGGTCAAGTAGTTATTGATGCTACTGTAGCTGAAGCTTAGAAAGAAATTTTAAAAAGTACCAAAATCTCTCAAATTTGAGAGATTTTTCTGTTTTTACGTCAAAAACTTTCGTTTTTGGCGTTTTTTTCATCTTAAAGTGATAAAAAAATCACTACTTTTGGAAACTAGTTTTTACAAAAACAAGCAAACATGACTAAAACAACTGCAGCCATATCCGCAGTAGGAAAATATCTTCCAGAATATATTTTATCCAATAAAGAATTGGAAACCATGGTGGACACCAATGATGAATGGATAACCACCAGAACAGGAATAAAAGAAAGAAGAATCTTAAAAGAGAAAGGTGAAGGAACCTCTTTCATGGCTATCAAAGCAGCTGAAGATTTAATTCAAAAATCAGGAATAAACCCAGAAGAAATTGATGCTGTTATAGTAGCTACAGCTACTCCAGATATGCCTGTAGCATCTACCGCAGTTTATACCGCTTCAAAAATTGGCGCTACAAATGCTTTTGCCTTTGATTTGCAAGCTGCATGCTCAAGCTTTTTATATGGAATGTCAGTAGCATCTAGCTACATTGAGTCTGGCAGATACAAAAAAGTATTATTAATTGGTGCCGATAAAATGTCATCAATTATTGATTACACAGACCGAGCAACTTGTATTATTTTTGGTGATGGTGCTGGTGCAGTACTATTTGAACCTAACAATGAAGGTTTAGGCTTACAAGATGAATTTTTACGAAGTGATGGTGTAGGTAGAGAATTCTTAAAAATTGATGCTGGTGGTTCTATTTTACCTCCATCAGAAGAAACGGTAAAAAACAAACAACATTTTGTACATCAAGAAGGAAGAACCGTTTTTAAATTTGCGGTTTCTAACATGGCAGATGTATCAGAAAAAATGCTCACTCGAAATAATTTAACCAAAGAAGATATTCATTGGTTAGTTCCACATCAAGCCAATAAAAGAATTATTGAAGCAACTGCTGATAGAGTTGGCTTAGAAAGTGATAAGGTAATGATGAATATTCATAAATATGGAAATACAACATCAGCTACCCTACCATTGCTATTGAATGACTACGAAAAAGAACTTAAAAAAGGAGATAATTTAATTTTTGCCGCATTTGGAGGTGGCTTCACTTGGGGAGCTATTTATTTAAAATGGGCTTATAATTCTTAGACAATCAACTATAATTTAAAACAATATGGACATTAAAGAAATCCAAAATCTTATTAAGTTCGTAGCCAAATCTGGCGCTAGTGAAGTAAAGCTAGAAATGGACGATGTAAAAATTACCATCAAAACTGGTAGTGATTCTCCAGAAACCACTATTATTCAAGCAGCTCCAATGCAAGCTGCTCCACAAATGGTAGCGCCTGCACCTGTAGCACAACCTACAGCAACAGAACCTGCTCCTTCTGCTTCTGCCCCTGCAGAAGACAACTCTAAATTTGTTACAATAAAATCACCAATCATTGGTACTTTTTATAGAAGACCTTCACCAGACAAACCTTTATTTGTAGAAGTAGGAAAAGAAATAAAAGCTGGTGATACTGTTTGTATTATTGAAGCAATGAAATTATTTAACGAAATTGAATCTGAAGTATCAGGTAAAATCGTTAAAATACTAGTGGATGACTCATCTCCTGTAGAGTTTGATCAACCATTATTTTTAGTAGATCCATCATAATTTTTTGGTTTAGAAGTTTACAGTTTAAAAGTTTGGCTATGCTAAACCCATAAACTACTAAACCCAATAAACTCATAAACTAAAAAGATATGTTTAAAAAAATATTAATTGCCAATAGAGGTGAAATTGCGCTGCGCGTAATTAGAACCTGTAAAGAAATGGGCATTAAAACTGTAGCTGTTTACTCAAAAGCAGATGCAGAGAGCTTACACGTTCGTTTTGCCGATGAAGCTGTATGCATTGGTCCTGCACCAAGTAGTGAGTCATACTTGAAAATGGACAGAATTATTGCTGCTGCAGAAATAACTAATGCTGATGCTATTCATCCAGGATATGGTTTCTTATCTGAAAATGCAAAGTTTTCTAAACTTTGTGAAGAACATGAAATCAAATTTATCGGTGCTTCTGCTGAAATGATTTCAAAAATGGGAGACAAAGCTACTGCCAAAGCAACAATGATTGCTGCTGGTGTACCTTGTATTCCTGGTTCTGAAGGGATTTTAGAGGATTATGAAGAAGCAGAAAAAATAGCTGTTGATATGGGATTCCCTGTCATGTTAAAAGCAACTGCTGGTGGTGGTGGTAAAGGGATGCGTGCTGTTTGGAAAAAAGAAAACCTTAAAGATGCATGGGATTCTGCTCGTATGGAAGCAAAAGCTGCTTTTGGTAACGACGGAATGTACATGGAAAAATTAATTGAAGAGCCACGACATATTGAAATTCAAGTAGTAGGTGATGCTTATGGTAAAGCATGTCACTTATCTGAAAGAGATTGTTCGGTACAACGTCGTCATCAAAAATTAACAGAAGAAACACCTTCTCCATTCATGACCGATGAATTACGTAATGCAATGGGAGAAGCTGCTGTTAAAGCTGCTGAATATATTAAATATGAAGGTGCTGGTACAGTAGAATTTTTGGTTGATAAACACCGTAACTTCTACTTTATGGAAATGAATACACGTATTCAGGTAGAACATCCAATTACAGAAGAAGTAGTAGATTACGATTTAATCCGTGAGCAAATTTTAGTAGCTGCAGGTGTACCAATTTCTGGTAAAAACTATACACCACAATTACATTCAATTGAATGTAGAATAAACGCAGAAGATCCTTACAACGGATTTAGACCTGCTCCTGGAAAAATCATTTCATACCATGCTCCAGGAGGTCATGGTGTACGCGTAGATACGCATGTATACGCAGGTTATATGATTCCGCCTAACTACGATTCTATGATTTCAAAATTAATTGTTACAGCACAGACACGTGAAGAAGCAATTAACAAAATGAAACGTGCTTTAGATGAGTATGTTATTGAGGGCGTAAAAACTACCATTCCTTTCCACAGACAGTTAATGGATCACCCAGATTATGTTGCGGGTAATTATACAACCAAGTTTATGGAAGATTTTGAAATGGAATAACATTTTAATTCATATTACTAAAAAATCAGTGAACTTTTTCACTGATTTTTTTATTTTATACCTTCGTAACAATGAGTTTTTTATACAACATCGCAATTCATATTGCTTCTTTTTTACTTCCAATAGTAGCTATATTTAATAAAAAAATAAAGCTATTTGTTAATGGTAGAAAAGAAACTTTTTCAAAATTAAGCAGTATTTCTCCTTCCGATAAAGTCTTTTGGTTTCACGCGGCATCCTTAGGTGAGTTTGAACAAGGCAGACCCATTATTGAACGGTTAAAAAAACTGTTTCCTAATCATAAAATTGTAGTTACTTTTTTTTCTCCTTCAGGATATGAAATTAGAAAGAACTACAACCTTGCAGATGTGGTTTGCTACTTACCTTTAGACACGCCTTCTAATGTAAAAAAGTTCATACAAAAAGTACATCCTGACATGGCTGTTATTATTAAATATGAGTTTTGGCCGAATCTTTTAAAGGAGCTTAAAAGAACACAAACGAAAACCATTTTAGTATCAGGGATTTTCAGGAAGGAACAATTATTTTTTAAATCCTCTGGAAGTTGGATGCGTAAATCCTTACAATCCTTTGATTATTTTTTTGTTCAAAATGAAGAATCTAAAAAACTATTACACTCAATAAGCCTTTCAAACGTAACGGTTTCAGGAGACACTCGTTTTGACCGTGTATATGAAATCTTACAACAAGATAATTCTCTTGATTTTATTGAAGAATTCAAAAATGACACTTATACCATAGTGGCGGGTAGTACATGGAAAGAAGATGAAGAACTGATTGTGAATTACATCAATAATTCATCTTCTGAAAACGAAAAATTCATCATCGCTCCACATAATATCAATCCGAAACAAATTCAGCAATTACAACAATCTATCCATAAAAAAACAGTCCTTTTTTCTGATAAAGAAGATAAAAGTTTAAAAGAGTATCAAGTCTTTATTATTGACACCATTGGTATTTTGACTAAAATTTATTCGTATGCCAATGTTGCTTATGTAGGTGGTGGCTTAGCTACTGGTTTACATAATATTTTGGAGCCAGCAACCTTTGGCATTCCAGTAGTTTTTGGCGGTAATAAGCATCAAAAATTTAATGAAGCTATAGATTTGATATCGTTAAATGGAGCTAAAACAGTAACTAATAAAGAAGAATTTTCTTCTATCTTTGTAAGCTTAAAAAATCAACCTGATATGCGCCATACTATGGGAAAAATCAACAAACAGTATGTTGAACAACAAATTGGCGCTACAAATAGTATTGTTGATTATATAAATAATAACCTTTAAATGGATTTTATATTACAACCATGGCCTTGGTATGTGGCTGGACCACTTATTGCTTTAACCTTGTTCCTATATTTTTTCTTCGGAAAAAACTTTGGAGTATCTAGCAATTTTGAAACTATTTGTTCAATAGTTGGTATGCATAAGTTTTGCAATTATTTTGAAGACAACTGGAAAAAGAAAAAAGAAGGATTATTTTTTTTGGTTGGATTAATTGTTGGTGGAACAATTGCTGCTAACTTCTTAATTCCATCTCAAGTAATTGATCTAAATCCGAAAACCATTGAAGAACTTACTTCTTTAGGTTTTAAAAATGCTGGTAATTCATTTTTACCTGATGAAATTTATGGTTTAGATACTGTATTAACTTTTAAAGGATTTATGATGCTTATTGGGTCAGGATTTTTAATTGGTTTTGGTACGCGTTATGCTGGTGGTTGTACATCTGGACACGCTATAACTGGTATAAGTAGTTTACAATTGCCTTCTTTATTAGCTACTATTGGTTTTTTTATAGGAGGTTTACTAATGACTTGGGTTTTAATTCCTTTAATTTTTGGTTAGTATGAAAAATGTAAGGTTTTTACTTTTAGGTATTTTCTTTGGAATTGTATTGAGTAAAGCTGAAATAATTTCTTGGTATAGAATTTATGAAATGTTTAAATTTCAATCTTTTCATATGTATGGTATTATAGGTTCTGCTATTGCTATTTCAGCAGTATTAATGTACTTGTTTAAGAAGAAAACCATTAAAGATATTGACGGGAATGCAATTCAACCAAAAGCAAAGGAAAAAGGATTTATAAGAACGTTATTAGGAGGAAGTATTTTTGGTTTAGGCTGGGCATTATCTGGTGCCTGTGTAGCTCCTGTTTTTGTGCTATTAGGGTTTAATCCTTTACCGGCAATTATCATAATTGTAGGTGCAGTTTTAGGTTCTATGGTATACGGAATATTACATAAAAAACTACCTCACTAGTATTTGAGTATTTGTTTTTCTATGAGTGTTAGCTCAGTATTATTAACCACTTTCCATTGATAGATTTTAGAGAGTTGATAAATTTTAGAAAGCTCTTCAAACAATCGGGTTTTGGCATCGTCTTTTAACTTGGTAACTTCAATGGTTTCTTTAATTCTTTCAATAGCCTTATCATTAAGTTGATTTAATTCATCTTTAGTAAAAGTATTAAACCTACTTTGCTCTAAATCAAAATACTTTATATCCGGACTTATGACTACTTCTTCTTCAGGTATTTTATTAATAATGATTTCTTTTTGAATGCTATCTATTTGGATATCTAACTGAGATAGATCATAACCAACTTCAACCTTTGCATTTACAGAAAGAATTGCCTTTTTTTGAAATTGAAAGTAATCGTAAAAATATTTTTTGGTATCCGAGAAACTATACATTTGCGAGTAATTACCTTCTGTAACTACCAATTTACTTAAGTTTTTAATGCTATGAAGCATTACTTTTACTTCTTCTTGTTGATGTTTTTGTTCCTTTTGCTCATAAAAAAGCTTACCAAGTAACAACCCCAGTAAAAAAATAGCAGCGTATTTTAAGTATCTCATCCTATAGTTTTAATGCAAGTTACTAAAAAACTATACAGTAAATACTTATGATTTATTCTTTAGGAAAGGCTTGCTTGTGAAAAATAAATAGCAAAATTACCCCAATGGTAATCCAACTGTCTGCTCCGTTAAAAATAGCATTGAAAAAAGTAAATGGTTGTCCGCCCCAAATAGGCAACCAGTTGGGTAAAATTCCTTCCCACATCGGAAAATAAAGCATATCCACTACCTTACCATGAAATAAGTGTCCGTATGGTTCTTCTGCAAAAAGAGTGGCTAATTTGCCTCTTGAAGAATCAAAAATTACTCCGTAAAAAATAGAATCAATAATATTACCCACAGCTCCCGATAAGATTAAAGCAATAGCAACTACAACTCCATTATGTGTACGTTTTTTTATGGTTTGCCATAACCAATACACAATACCTATTACAGCAGTAACCCTAAAAAGAGTTAAAAATAATTTTCCTGCTCTTCCGCCAAATTCAAATCCCCATGCCATTCCATTATTTTCAGTAAAATGAATGATAAACCAATTGGGAAAAATCACCACTTCTTCTCCTAACATAAAGTGGGTTTTTACATATATTTTACTTATTTGATCTATCAATATTGCTAAAACAACAGTAAGTATGGCTAGATTCTTTTTTGACATATTTTTAGTTTAATAGCAGCAAAAATAAGAAAAGTATTGAGTTTATTGAGTGGTTAACACAACATTAGCATTAATTGAGTTTAACTCAAACTTTTTATTCTCTGAAGAGGATAGTTGATGATAGCTTTTTTGATGTTTTTTATGGTTAATTAGTATATTTCCATTGGTAGAAGTGATATGGATTGTAGCGTTCTTAACGGTAGCATATACATTGCCTTGAAATAGCTTTGCAGTAACATTTCCTTGAACTGTATTAAGATTGATAAATCCTTTATCAATATAAATATTGATATCTCCTTTGTAATTTTTAGAAATAACACCAATGTTTGTACCGTAAACCACTATTTCTTTATTTTGAGGAATTTTTACAATTGCTGAAGCTCTGTTGAGTCTTTTAGTAATAAACTTTCTAAAAACTACTGATTCATCTTCAAGAAAATTAAGTTTAAAGTTAATTTTTAAAATTTTATCACTTTCACTCGTTGTAATATAATGCGAATTTGGATTTTCATCAAATAAACTCACATCAATCATATCATTTTCGGAGTTTAAAATTTGGATTTCATCAAGTCCGGAAGTATATAACTCAATGAAATTTGCTGTAGTTTGCCACTGCTTTTTATGGGTTTGTTGCCCAAACAGATTCAAACACAACATCAATAAAAAAAGAAATTGAACTTGTTTCATAAACAAAAAAGCTTCCTTACAGGAAGCTTTAGTTATTGTTTTCTTTTTGCCTCAATACTTAAAGTGGCATGAGGTACTAATTTTAATCTTTCTTTTTGAATTAACTTACCGGTAACTCTACATATACCATAAGTTTTGTTTTCAATACGAATTAAAGCGTTCTTTAAATCGCGAATAAACTTTTCTTGTCTAATAGCTAATTGCATATTTGCTTCTTTAGACATAGTGTCTGTTCCTTCTTCAAATGATTTGAAGGTAGGAGACGTATCATCTGTTCCATTATCAGAACCATTCTTATAAGTTGATTGTAATAGTTCAAGGTCTTCCTCAGCTCTTTCAATCTTTTTTAAGATAATTTCTTTAAACTCTTGTAAATCACTATCAGAGTATCTTACTTTAACATCTTCTGTCATAATGTTATACTTTTTCAATTAACATTTTACCTTTAATGGTATCAAACTCAATTTCTGTACCATTCTCAATTGCATCAACAAAAACAACTTCATTTGCTAATGTTTCTGTTTTTATATAGGTTTCATTTGCCGATATTGATTGCTGTAGATCTTCAAGGTTAATAAATGTTAATTTTATTCTGTCGGTTACTTCAAAACCTGAATCTTTACGCGCATTTTGAATTCTATTAACAAGCTCTCTGGCTATTCCTTCTTTGCGTAAATCTTCGGTAATTGTAACATCCAACGCTACTGTTAAACCTTCTGCGTTTGCTACTAACCAACCTTCAATATCTTTAGATGAAATCTCTACATCTGCGGTTTCCAAAGTAATCATTTTTCCGTTAATTTCAACAGAAATCCCACCCTCTTTTTCAATTTTGGCTATATCTTCTTGATTAAATTCTTGTATTTTACTGGAAATCAACTTCATATCTTTTCCGAACTTAGGCCCTAAAGCTTTAAAGTTTGGTTTAATTTGTTTTACCAGAATATTTGATGCATCATCTAACAACTCAATTTCTTTTACATTTACCTCTGATTTTATCAGGTCTGAAACTGCTAAAATTTCTTCCTTTTGAGTAGCGTCTAATACCGGAATCATTATTTTTTGTAACGGTTGACGCACTTTAATCTTCTCCTTAGCTCTTAACGATAATACTAATGAAGATATTGTTTGCGCATTTTCCATTTTACGTTCTAATGATTTGTCGATGTACTCTTCATTACATTTTGGGAAATCAGCTAAATGCACACTTTCAAAAGCATCTTTTTGAGTTGCTTGTATTAAATCTTTATACAATCTGTCCATAAAAAATGGCGCAACTGGTGACCCTAACTTAGCCACAGTTAACATACATGTGTATAATGTTTGGTATGCTGAAATTTTATCTTGAGCGTACTCTCCTTTCCAGAAACGCCTTCTACATAAACGCACATACCAGTTACTTAAATGGTCTTGTACAAACGTATTGATTGCTCTGGTTGCTTTGGTTGGTTCATAATCAGCATACGCTTCATCAACGGTTTTGATTAATGAATTTAATTCTGATAAGATCCAACGATCAATTTCTGGTCTTTCGTTTAACGGAACTTCAGCTTCGGCATACGTAAAATTATCAATATTCGCATATAAACTGAAGAATGAATAGGTGTTATACAAGGTTCCGAAGAACTTACGCTTTACTTCTTCTACTCCGCTAATATCAAACTTTAAGTTATCCCACGGATTTGCATTGGAAATCATATACCAACGTGTAGCATCCGGACCGTGTTCTGCTAACGTAGTAAACGGATCTACCGCATTACCTAAACGTTTAGACATTTTTTGTCCGTTTTTATCTAACACCAATCCGTTAGAAACTACATTTTTATACGCTACCGAATCAAACACCATCGTTCCAATTGCGTGTAAGGTATAGAACCAACCACGAGTTTGATCTACTCCTTCTGCTATAAAGTTTGCTGGGTAGTTTTCTTTATTGTCAATTAATTCTTTATTCTCAAACGGATAATGCCATTGTGCATACGGCATAGAACCTGAATCGAACCAAACATCAATTAAATCGCTCTCACGATGCATTGGTTTTCCTGATGAAGAAACTAGTACGATTTTATCTACCACATTTTTATGTAAATCTATAGTATCATAATTTTCTTCAGACATATCACCCACTTTGAAATTGGCAAAAATATCTTCAGACATAACTCCTGCTTTAACTGCTTTTGTTATTTCTGATTTCAGTTCTTCAACCGAACCAATACAAATTTGCTCTGTACCGTCTTCTGTTCTCCAAATTGGCAATGGAATTCCCCAGAAACGAGAACGAGACAAGTTCCAGTCGTTCGCATTCTTTAACCAGTTTCCAAAACGTCCTTCTCCAGTAGATTTTGGCTTCCAATTGATGGTTTCGTTTAAGTCGAACATTCTATCTTTTACATCTGTAACCTTGATGAACCATGAATCTAACGGATAGTATAAAATAGGTTTATCGGTTCTCCAACAATGTGGGTAACTATGCACATATTTTTCAACCTTAAAGGCTTTATTTTCTGTTTTAAGTTTGATGGCCAACTCTACATCTACTGATTTTTCTGGAGCTTCTCCTTCAGCGTAGTATTCATTTTTAACATATCTACCTGCAAACTCATCCATTTCTGGTCTGAATTTTCCTTGTAAATCAACCAACGGAACCGGATTTGCATTTTCATCTAATACCAACATTGGTGGTACTGGTGGTTCCGCTTGTTTGGCTACTAAAGCATCATCTGCACCAAATGTTGGTGCGGTATGTACAATACCTGTACCGTCTTCGGTAGTCACAAAATCTCCAGAAATTACTCTAAAGGCATCTTCTGCAGCTTCATAAGGTAATGCGTATGGCAATAATTGCTCATAACGTATACCTACAAGATCTGTTCCTTTAAATTCCTTTTTAACAAAATATGGAATTTTCTTATCTCCATCAGAATATTCTAATAATTCTGAGTCTTTTTCTACTTGTTTATATTTACCACTAAATTGCTTTCCAACTAAATTTTTAGCTAAAATTACATTCATTGGCTTAAAGGTATATTGATTGTATGTTTCAATCAATACATAATCAATTTTAGGTCCAACTGTTAATGCTGTGTTACTTGGTAAGGTCCAAGGAGTAGTAGTCCATGCTAAGAAATATACTGTTCCTTCATCTGCAAGAAAATCAGGTAAGGTTTCTTCAACAGCTTTAAATTGAGCAACCACGGTAGTATCGGTTACATCTTGGTACGTTCCTGGTTGGTTCAACTCGTGCGAACTTAACCCTGTTCCTGCTTTTGGTGAATATGGCTGAATTGTATACCCTTTATACAACAAATTCTTATCATAAATTTGTTTTAACAACCACCAAACCGACTCCATATATTTAGGTTTGTAGGTAACATAAGGATCATCCATATCAACCCAATATCCCATTTTTTGAGTAAGGTCATTCCAAATATCTGTATAACGCATTACTGCTTTTTTACAGGCTTCGTTATACTCTTCTACCGTAATTTTAGACCCAATATCTTCTTTGGTTATTCCTAATTCTTTTTCAACCCCTAATTCAACCGGTAAACCATGTGTATCCCAACCTGCTTTACGTTTTACTTGGTATCCTTTTTGGGTTTTATAACGACAAAAAATATCTTTAATAGCACGAGCCATTACGTGGTGAATTCCAGGTAATCCGTTTGCAGAAGGAGGACCTTCAAAAAACACAAATGGTTCATTACCTTGGCGTGTAGTAATACTTTTTTCAAAGATGTTGTTTTCTTCCCAATAGTTTAAAATTTCTTCGGCTACTTTTGGTAAATCCAATCCTTTGTATTCAGTAAAATTTTTGCTCATTTTGTCGTTCTGTATATTGAATGTGCGAAATTACGTATTTTCTTGTAATTGTTAGGTTTGAAAACTAAAAAAACACCTTAAATTAAGGTGTTTTAATATACTTTTTAAGTATAAATTTTATTTAAAAAACATTAATTGAGAATATAAAAATAAGATCTTCTATTTTTTTGATGCTCTTCTTCTGTGCATTTGTTATTATCGTTGCAATGGTTCAATAACCTATCTTCTCCATATCCTATGGCACTTTGTATTCTTTCTTTAGCTATTCCTCTTGAAATTATATAATCTCTGGTAGATTTTGCTCTTTTATCAGATAAAATTCTGTTATACGTTTTAGTACCTCTACTGTCCGTATGAGATTCTATTTTAATAATCATTTCAGGATGGTTTTTCATAACAGAAACGATATGTTCTAACTCATATTCAGCATCTTCTTTTATTTTAGACGAATTAAAGTCGAAAAATATTGGATTTATTACTATTTGGTCTTCAATAATTAATGATTCTAATTGTATATCTGTTTGTAGTATTTTTTCATTAACATCTAAGGTTTGTGTATTTTTATGAAATGGTTTGTAATCATCTTTTGTAGCTGCTATGGTATATTTTTTTTCACAATCTATCTTTTTAAAGAAATAACTACCATCTTGTTTTGTTTGTTGTGTTGCTATTGGCTTTCCCTCTTCATCAATTAATCGGATAGTAACATTTGAAAGAGGTTTGTTGGTGTTAGCTTCAGTAACTAACCCTTTTATATCTTCTTTACATTTATAGATTAAAAAGCTGTAAATATCATCGTCTCCTTTCCCTCCTTTTCTATTGGATGAAAAATAACCATATCCTTTATAATTATCTATAACAAAAGCAAAATCGTCTAATGAACTATTTATAGGTGACCCTAAGTTTACTGGTTTTGTATACTTTTTCTCTTCATTTAATTTAGACTCAAAAACATCTAAAGCACCTAAACCTAAATGACCGTCTGATGCAAAATATAAGTTATTATTACTATCTATAAAAGGAAACATTTCTCTTGATTCTGTATTGATTGTATTTCCTAAATTTTCTGGTGTACCAAATGATCCGTCTTCTAAAATAGATACTTTATATAAATCTGTTCCTCCATAACCATTAGGCATATCAGAAACAAAGTAAAGTGTCTGTTCATCTTCGCTTAAAGCTGGATGCCCTGTGGAATACTCATTACTATTGAAAGGTAATTCTTGTATATTAATCCATTTTCCATCTACCCATTCAGCTTTAAAAATTTTTAAATGAGTTTTTCCTTGTTTATCAAATTCAAGGTTCTTTCCGTCAAAATTATCTCTTGTAAAATAAATTGTTAAACCATCTTTTGTAATGATTGGATTAGACTCATGATATTTTGAATTTATTTGTTCTTCTTTTTCAATTTCATCAACCTCCAAAAAATTTTGGTTATCAACTAGCTTGTTTTTAGTCTTGTAAATATCTAAATATGGTTGATTGTTCCATTTGTAGATTTGTTTTTTATTTTCATCTGGTCTTGTAGAAGAAAAGAATAAGTAATCATTATAAATAAAGCCTCCAAAATCTGAATATTTAGAATTTATTGATAAATTATGGATGTTTATAAATGTTTTTTCTTTGTTTGTATATTCTGAAAAGTACTCTTTATTTTGTTCTAAATATTTTACTCTGCTATCATTTTTACTAACCTTTTTTAATTTTAACATCCATTCATCCGACTCTTTTACTTTACCGTTCCCTTTTAATGTTTGCGCATATCTAAAAATATGATTTGAACTCACTTCATTTTGATATTTTTCCATTAGTTTTTCATACCAATGTTCTGCTTTTTCAAAATCAACATTATAGTAATAGGAATCACCTAACCTACTTAATGTTATATATGATTCATCTCCTTTTTCATATATGCTTTTATATAATTCTGCTGATTTTTTGTATGCAAACTCTTTAAAATATCTATCAGCCGCATATCTATTTTGACCATAAATAAAATTATAACAAAATACAACTGTAAGTAATAATATAGTTTTTTTAATAATCATATTTTAAAAGAATCTAGGTGATTTCATTACTTTTTGTTTAAAAATTTCAAATCTTAACATAATTTCATGACTTCCAGAGTTATAATTACTATAATTTGAAGTAGTTAAATCATATGCATACCCTATTTGCATTGATCTAGACACTTGTAAACCTAACAGAGCACTGATAGAATCTCCCCATCTCCATGCTACTCCTAATCTAAACTTATCATTGAATAAAAAATTAGCAGATACATCTAATGATAAAGGAGCTCCATCAACTATTTTTGTTAAAAATGCTGGCTTAAATTTTATATCATCTGTTAGATTAAAAACATATCCTCCTATTAAAAAATAGTGCATTCTTTCTGTAGCAACATCTCCCCCGTTTACATTATCATCATAATGGTCTGTTCTTAAAAAATTAGGTATGGCTAAACCAAGGTACCAATTTGGTTTGTAATAAAATACACCTGCTCCAATAGTTGGTAAGAACTTAGTTATGTTATTTCTTAATTCAATATCACTACCAGATTGAGGATTTGTTTTACTCCAGTCTACATTTAAATAACGTCCTCCTAATTTTAATCCAAATGATAAATTACCTCTATTACTAGTTCTTATTGTATATGAAACGTTTGCATCTAAAAACAGTTCATTAGAAGGTCCTATTTTATCATTTATTAAATTTATTCCTAATCCTACTCCGCTATAACCTAATGGTGTATCATAACTCAATGTTTGTGTTTGTGGGGCACCATCTACACCTACCCATTGAGTTCTTGCTAGTATATTTATTATAGTGTGGTCATTAGAGCCTGCATAAGCCGGATTAACACTTAATGTATTATACATATATTGTGTGTATTGAGGATCTTGCTGAGCATTTATTTTGACAAAAGATAATATAATAAATACAGAGATTACTACACTTTTGATTCTGATCATAATTGTTTTTATATTATAAAATTACTTTCTATTAAGGTAAATCCAACCTACTTTAGGTTTAGATCCATTCCCTAAATCGAGTACATAATAATAGGTTCCTGTAGGTAGTTTTTTATCAATTTGAATAGTTACCCTTCCGTTAGAAGTACCATCCCAACTGTTATCATAACTAACTTTTTTGTAAACAGTATTACCCCATCTATTAAATATTTCTAAAGTATTATTAGGATAATTTTCTATTCCTTGAATTACTAATGTATCATTATCTCCATCTCCGTTAGGTGTTAACACATTAAATACATTTACATTACTATCATTAATAATAGCATCACCAAAGCCATTTAATCCATCTACACTATCTGCTATACCATCTCCATCACTATCTGTTCCGCTGTCACTTACTACTCCATTCCCTCCACTAGTAGGATCTGTTGGGTCAGTTATATTTGAATCAGAATTACCTGTATCTCCGTAATTATTAACATCTTGATCAACATCATCTACTATTCCATCTCCATCAGAGTCTGATCCATCCACAATTCCATTATCATCTAAATCTAATGATTCATTTCCTCCTTCAACTATATCATTAATTCCGTCATCATCACTATCTAAATCTTGATAATCAGGAACTCCATCTCCATCAGAATCGGTATTTACAGGTTCTCCTCCGTTACCCTCTCCAAAAATTGAGTCATTAGCGTCCGCACTATCTAAAATACCATCATTGTCATTATCTACACCATCAGCTAAACCATCATTGTTAAGATCTATATTACCATCCTCAATAACATCGTTGATACCATCATTATCACTATCTAAATCTAAGTAATCTGGAACTCCATCACTATCTGTATCTGGTTCTTCATTAACATCGACAGAATCATCTGATTGTCCATCAAGATTTTCATCTACATAACCGTCATCAAAATCATCTATTACTCCATCATTATTGGTGTCTAAATTACCATTACCTCCTTCATCTACATCTAAAATACCATCATTATCACTATCTAAATCTAAACTATTAGGAATTCCATCATTATCTGTATCAGCGTTACCTTCAATTACATCAGGTATACCATCGTTATCATCATCTACGTCTAAATAATCAGGAATTAAATCACCATCAGTATCAAGTCCTGCTGTTACCGTAATTGTAACCGTAGCTTCTTCACATACATTCGGAGTCACCGACGTATTACATACTTGATAAACCACCGTAACATTAGTGCCTTCTTCTCCTGCTAACGGAGTGTAACTCATCTCTCCTGTCAATGCATCAAATACAACTGTACCGCCTGCAGTACCGCCCGTTTGAACGATACTCGTGTCTGATCCTGGTAAGAAATCATCATTGGTCAGTATATTCACCACTCCCGTAGTGCCTTCTACCACCGTCAACACATCGTCTGCCGTAGTGGGTACTAATGGATTCGCATCCGTACCGTCTGGGTTTCCATCGTTATCATCGTCGGGATCTGTTACATCGGGATCGCCATCGCCATCGGTATCTACCTGAACTGTGATCGTAACTGTAGCTTCTTCACAAACATTCGGAGTCACCGACGTATTACATACTTGGTAAACCACCGTAACATTAGTGCCTTCTTCTCCTGCTAACGGAGTGTAACTCATCTCTCCTGTCAATGCATCAAATACAACTGTACCGCCTGCAGTACCGCCCGTTTGAACGATACTCGTGTCTGATCCTGGTAAGAAATCATCATTGGTCAGTATATTCACCACTCCCGTAGTGCCTTCTACCACCGTCAACACATCGTCTGCCGTAGTGGGTACTAATGGATTCGCATCCGTACCGTCTGGGTTTCCATCGTTATCATCGTCGGGATC
>NZ_JAXCHH010000007.1:0-14010 GCF_034043975.1 Tenacibaculum sp. IB213877
TTTTGCCTTGCATACCTCAAAATACAAAAAATTACTACTTTTACATAATTGTGCAACAGACACCGGTGTTGTACGCAGTGATTTTATTGAATTGTATCTTTTACGTAAATCATTTTCTCAAAATAAACTCTTGCAGTCATACTGTCAATTTCTTTGTCCTCAAATGGACCATAAGAGTACTCTTCCATATATCCTCTTAACAGCTTTTTTCCTGGATTTTTGAACCAACTTCCAAAAATTGCTACGTGTCCAAATCTTTCAGGGTCAATATCGGGAAACCATTTTTGATTGATTGTGTCAATTTTTAAGTTTTTAAAATGGTCTGTTCTAACGAGGCTGTCATTTGGAAAAGGTGAATTGAAATTTTCACTTTCACTGTGTAAAAAGACTCTGATTTGAGAATCATAATCTCTTATTCGACGAGAATTACAATATACAACTCCACGAATTGGTTCATTTAAGTAGATAGTGTCTTTGTTAAAATCGAAAACATTATAGTCAGTTGCTCGTGTTCCTAAAGTGTCATTTACAAATTCTTTTTGTTTAAAAATGGAATCTTGGTCTCTCCAAGCAAGTGTATCTCCTTTTATATTAAGAAACCAAGCTCTATTTATTCTTGAATGTCCATCTATCACAAACCATTCTCTTATTTCCCTTAATTTCCCATCATTTGAGTATAAATTCCAAATTCCGAATGGCTTTCCGTTTTTATGGATTTTCCCTTTTTTAAATATTTGTCCGTTTCTATAGAAGTAAAAAAGACTATCGTGATTCTCAAATTTCACAGTCTTTTTGAAAGTCAAATTTTTATTATCAGAATAAAATTCCAGTTTTTCATTCGGTTTGGTTTCCGATGATTTTTCTTTACAACCTAAAATTGTAAAAGTTAGAATTAATATTATAAGTAGGTTTTTCATCATTGCGTACAACTTGTTTATATGGATACCTTTTATACTCTTATACTACTTTTTTGGAGGTATAAGCGTACCTTTTTATCCTTTTTTAGTACTCTTATTTTCTATGAAAATTTAATCTAAATTGTATGTTCAGTATATACTAAATGCTAAAAATAGAGAATACTTCATAGCAAAAAGAAGTTTTTATTTCGTCTAAAAATACTATTTTTTAAATAGTAACCAAATAAAAAAGACCGCTAACTTTCGTTAACGATCTTTTTAAACAAACAACTAAATTCTAAAACCTATAAAAAAGTTGAAGAAAGTTTTTAAAATAAGGTAAATGAGACATCTCGACTGCGCTCGATGTAACACTACCTTATTTAATATTGTTAGAAGCAGTATTTGTTTTCTGCTTTTAATTTCTCTGCAATAGTGTTACGTAACTCTACTACATTAGGGTAGTTAGCGTATTTTGTAAAACGCTTTAATCCCATTAACATCATGCGTTGCTCATCACCTTCAGCAAAAGATACAATACCTTCTCTTGCACTTTGTGTAATGATCTCTACGGCATTGTATAAGTATAATTTAGCCATGGCAATTTGCTCTTTTTGAGTAGCTTCACCAAAACGCTTCGCATTCTTTTCAGTTCTTAAAATTGTAGATTCTGCCATATAGATCTCGATCAAGATGTTAGATGCAGCCGTTAATAACTGTTGGTGCTTTTCTAATTCAGGACCAAATTTTTGTAACGCAGCACCAGCTACCATTAAGAATACTTTCTTTAAGTTAGCTAAAATTGATTTTTCTTCAGCAAATAATTCAGAATAATCTGGTGTATCAAAAGAAGGAATACCCATTAATTCATTTTGAACAGCCATTGCAGGGTTTAATAAATCTACATGACCTTTCATTGCCTTTTTTACTAACATACCTACCGATAATAAACGGTTGATTTCGTTAGTTCCTTCATAAATACGAGCAATACGCGCATCTCTCCAAGCAGCTTCCATTGGCGTTTCTTCAGAGAATCCCATACCACCGTAAATTTGAATTCCTTCATCAGCACAGTTTTGTACGTCTTCAGAAACAGCAACTTTTAAGATAGAACATTCAATAGCATACTCTTCAACACCTTTTAACTCTGCTTCTTGGTGAGTGTTACCTTCTGCTACACGAATAGCAATACGGTCTTCAATGTTTTTAGCAGCTCTGTATGATGCGGACTCACTCGCATATGCGTTTGTAGCCATTTCAGCTAACTTTAATTTGATAGCACCAAACTCAGAGATAGATGTTTTAAACTGCTTACGCTCGTTAGCATAGTTTACTGCGTCAGAAATGATTCTACGTTGTGAATCTAAACACGCAGCAGCTAATTTAATACGACCTACGTTTAATGCGTTCATAGCGATTTTGAATCCGCCTCCACGCTCAGATAACATGTTTTCTACCGGAATTAAGGTATCGTTAAAGAATACCTGACGAGTAGAAGACGCACGAATACCTAATTTGTGTTCTTCTTCACCTAAAGTAACTCCGTTAGGGTTGTTTTTATCATATTCTAAAATGAATCCTGTAATGTTTTTATCATCACCAATACGAGCAAAAACGATAAAGATTTCAGCAAAACCTGCGTTAGAAATCCACATTTTTTGTCCGTTGATTTTATAGTGCTTACCATCAGCAGTTAACTCAGCAGTCGTTTTACCAGAGTTTGCATCCGATCCAGCTCCTGGTTCCGTTAAACAGTACGCTCCGAATTTTTCACCCATAGCTAAAGCAGGAACATATTTTTGCTTTTGCTCTTCTGTACCATATAATGTAATTGGCATAGTACCAATACCTGTGTGCGCACCAAAAGCAGTACTAAATGATCCTGTTCCACTTGAGATGTAATCACACGTTAACATGGTAGAAACGAATCCCATTCCTAATCCGCCATATTCTTCAGGTACAGCTACCCCTAAAAATCCTAATTCACCAGCTTTACGCATAGTTTCTTCGGTTAAGGCATAATCTTTAGCCTCAAAACGAGTTTTGTTAGGAATAATTTCACGGTCGTTAAATTCTTTAACCGCGTCTCTCATCATTGTTTGCTCTTCAGAAAAATCTTCTGGAGTAAATACGTCTTCGCACTTAGTTTCTTTTACTAAGAACTGACCACCACGTAAAATATCTTTATTTAATGTTTCCATCTTTTTATACTATTGTTTTTATTAACTTAAGAATTCAAAAATACCTGCGGCACCTTGACCAGTACCTACACACATAGTTACCATTCCGTATTTGTTTTTCATGTCACGCTTACGCATTTCATCAAATAACTGAACTGATAACTTACCACCTGTACATCCTAATGGGTGACCTAAAGCAATAGCCCCACCATTTACGTTGATGATATCTGGGTTTAAGTTTAACTCACGAATTACCGCTAATGATTGCGAAGCAAATGCCTCGTTTAATTCAATTAAGTCGATATCGTTTTGTTGTAAACCTGCTTGCTTTAATGCTTTTGGAATAGCCGCAACAGGACCAATACCCATGATTCTTGGGGGAACTCCTGCAGCAGCATAGCTTACTAAACGTGCTTCTGGCTCAATTCCTAATTCTTTTACCATGTCTTCGCTCATTACCATAACAAAGGCAGCACCATCACTGGTTTGAGATGAGTTACCCGCAGTAACTGAACCATTTGCAGCAAATACTGGGCGTAATTTGGCTAATGCTTCAACGGTAGTTCCACGACGTGGCCCTTCATCTTTAGTAACTGTGTATTCGCGTGTAGCGCGTTTACCATTACTATCGATATATGTTTCTTCTACTTTGATTGGTACGATTTGATCTTGAAAACGATTTTCGTCTAAAGCTCGTAAGGCTTTCATATGCGATTCGTATGCAAATTGATCTTGGTCTGCACGAGATACGTTGAATTGTTGTGCCACTGCTTCTGCAGTGTTACCCATTCCCCAATAATAATCTTCGTGACCAGTTTTTACTACATCATCGTAGTTCAACTCTGGCTTGAATCCGGTCATGGGTACCGAGCTCATACTTTCTGTACCTCCTGCAATGATACATTCAGCCATTCCAGACTGAATTTTAGCTACTGCCATACCAATGGTTTCTAATCCAGATGAGCAAAAACGATTTACAGTAACTCCAGGTACATCTACAGAATCTAATCCAATTAATGAGATAATACGTGCCATGTTTAATCCTTGCGATCCTTCTGGCATTGCATTACCTACAATTACATCATCAATTCTTTTTACATCGAACTCTGGTAACTGCTTCATCATATACTGAATGGTTTCAGCAGCTAATTCGTCGGCTCTTTTAAAACGGAACACACCTTTTTTAGATTTACCTACGGCGGTTCTATATCCTTTTACTATATATGCTGTTTTCATTTTATTTTAATGCTTTAAGTTTTAAGCTATATGCTATAAGCTAATTTTTAAATAAACTGCCTTTTGCATATAGCATAAGGCATATAGCTACGCAACTTTAGTTGCGAAGTGGTTTACCAGTTTTTAACATATGCTGAATACGCTCTAAAGTTTTACGTTCTGTAGCTAAACTTAAGAATGCTTCACGCTCAATATCTAATAAATATTGTTCAGAAACTTTTGTTGGTTCTGATAAATCTCCACCAGCCATTACAAATGCTAATTTATTAGCAATCTTTTTATCATGTTCACTAATAAAGTTACTTGCTTGCATAGAATCTGTAGCAACCATAAACGCACCTAAAGCTTGTTTACCAAGAACTAATACGTCTTTTCTCTTTGGTTTTTGTGTGTAACCAGCTTCAGCCATTAATTTAGCATGTTTCTTAGCTTCAGCAATTTGACGGTCTTTGTTTACAACCACAATGTCTTTTCCTTGCTGTAATAAACCTAAATCAAAAGCTTCGTAAGCAGAAGTAGATACTTTTGCCATACCAATAGTTAAGAAATACTCTTGTAACACGTTTAATTGAACATCTCCTTTATGGAATAGATCTTGCGCTCTTAACGCCATTTCTTTAGATCCACCACCACCAGGAATTACTCCAACTCCAAACTCTACTAATCCCATATAGGTTTCAGCAGCAGCTACCACCTTATCTGCGTGTAATGATAATTCACATCCACCACCTAAAGCCATGCCATGAGGAGCTGCAATTACTGGTATTGAAGAGTAACGCATACGCATCATGGTGTCTTGGAAATACTTGATAGCCATGTTTAACTCATCGTATTCTTGCTCAACAGCCATCATAAAGATCATACCGATGTTTGCACCTACTGAGAAGTTTGCTGCTTGGTTACCTACCACCAAACCATCAAAATCTTTTTCTGCTAAATCAACTGCTTTATTTAATCCTGCTAAAACATCACCACCAATAGTGTTCATTTTAGATTGGAATTCACAGTTTAAGATACCGTCTCCTAAATCTTCAATAACTACACCTGAGTTTTTGAATACTTCTTTAGATTTACGGATGTTATCTAAAATGATAAATGAATCCTGACCTGGTTTTTTAACTTGAGCTTTTGCCTCAACATCATAGTAATACGTAGCTCCGTCTTTAACGGTATAGAAAGATTTTTCTCCTTTAGCTACCATTTCAGTTACCCAAGCTGCCGGTTCTTTACCTTCAGCTTTCATTAACTCAATACCTTTTTCAACACCTACAGCATCCCAAATTTCAAAAGGACCATTTTCCCATCCGAAACCAGCTTTCATAGCGTCGTCGATACGGTATAATTCGTCAGAAATTTCAGGAATTCTATTTTGAACATACGCAAACATAGATCCGAAGTTCTTACGATAGAATTCTCCTGCTTTATCTTTTCCGCCAACTAATACTTTAAATCTGTCAATTGGCTTATCAATAGTTTTTGTTAATTCTAACGTAGCAAATTTTGCTTTTTTAGATGAACGATACTCCATGGTATCTAAATCTAACGTTAAAATTTCTTTTTTACCTTCAGCGTTTACTGACTTTTTATAAAAACCTTGACCAGTTTTACTTCCTAACCATTTATTTTCCATCATGGTGTTGATGAAATTTGGTAATTTAAAAAGTTCGTGAGCTTCATCATTAGGGCAGTTTTCATAAATACCGTTAGCAACGTGTACTAAAGTATCTAATCCAACCACATCAACTGTACGGAAAGTTGCTGATTTTGGACGCCCAATTACTGGTCCGGTTAATTTATCAACTTCTTCAACAGTTAATCCTAATTCTTTTACTTGATGGAATAAAGATTGAATTCCGAAGATACCAATACGGTTTCCAATAAAGGCTGGAGTGTCTTTTGCTAAAACAGATGTTTTACCTAAGAACTTATCACCATATTCCATTAAAAAGTCAGTAACTTCTTGTTTACAATCTGGACCAGGAACTACTTCAAATAATTTTAAGTAACGTGGTGGATTGAAGAAGTGAGTAACAGCAAAATGTTTACGGAAATCTTCACTACGGCCTTCGTTCATGAATTTAATAGGAATACCAGAAGTATTGGTAGAAATGATAGTGCCTGGGGTACGGTATTTTTCTACTTTTTCAAAAACACTTTGTTTAATGTCTAAGCGCTCAACCACTACCTCCATTACCCAATCTACATCTTTAATTTTATGTAAATCATCATCAAGGTTTCCTGTAGTTATTCTATCTGCAAATTTTTGATTATAGATAGGAGAGGGTTTTGATTTTAAGGCTGTTGCTAGTGCGGTATTTACAATACGATTACGAACAACTTTGTCTTCTAAAGTTAATCCTTTTGCTTTTTCGGCATCGTTTAATTCTCTTGGAACAATATCTAAAAGTAAAACTTCTACGCCAATGTTAGCAAAGTGACAAGCAATTCCGCTTCCCATAATTCCGGAACCGATAATAGCTACTTTTTTAATTCTTCTTTTGCTCATTAGTTAAATATGGTTTGAATTTATACAGCTTTAGAGGATATATCTCCATATATTTCTCTTTCAGCTATAAGTTTGTTTATTGTTTTTGTTACTTTAAAGAAATTTTCGATTTCTTTTTCTGTTAAATGTTCTTTTACTTTATTATTGAACTGATATACATGACCTTTTGAAACTTCGCGTTTTTCTTTTCCAAAATCAGTTAATTTAATAAGTACGCTTCTACCATCGTCCGGATTTTTCTCGCGCGTAATCAAGTCTTTATCTTCCATAGATTTTAAAATACGAGAAAGACTAGTGGGTTCCATACCCATTAAAGGTCCTAAAGCAGTTGAAGGGGTTCCGTTATCTTGATCAATATTTAATAATACAAAAGCCATAGCCATAGTACTATCATGTTTTGAAGCTTGTTCATTGTACATTTTAGCTACCGCTTGCCACGTGGCTCTTAATTGATGGTCTATAGTTTTATTTTTCTCCATATCCTGGTTTCAAATATATAAAAATTTATTATGCACGCATAGTAAATAAGAAAAAAATTATGCGTGCATAGTAAAATTTATTTGTAACGTTTTGGTAAAAAGAATTACAAATACTGATAAAAAATGTAAGTTTGTATACTACTAAAATGTAAATCATTTAAAATTCAATGAACAATTTATTAGAGGTTAATAATGTGGTTAAACGTTATGGAGATTATACTGCATTAAATAATGTGTCATTACATATACCTAAAGGAAGTGTTTTTGGTTTATTAGGACCTAATGGGGCAGGAAAAACATCATTAATTAGAATTATAAATCAAATTACCATGCCTGATAGTGGTGAGGTTATTTTAGATGGAGAAAAATTAGCACCCAAGCATATAGAGCAGATTGGTTATTTGCCTGAAGAGAGAGGTTTGTACAAGTCAATGAAAGTGGGTGAGCAGGCTTTGTACTTAGCGCAATTAAAAGGATTGAGTAAAGCAGAAGCTAAAAAACGCTTAAAATACTGGTTTGATAAATTTGAAATAGGAGCTTGGTGGAATAAGAAGATTGAAGAACTATCAAAAGGGATGGCTCAAAAGGTACAGTTTATAGTAACTGTATTACATGAACCTAAGTTGTTGATCTTTGATGAACCTTTTTCTGGATTCGACCCAATCAATGCACAATTAATTGCTAAAGAGATCTTACAGTTAAGAGATCAAGGAGCTACCATTATTTTTTCAACCCACCGTATGGAAAGTGTAGAAGAAATGTGTGATTATATAGCACTAATTAATAAATCAAATAAGATTTTAGATGGTAAGCTAGAAGACATCAAACGTCAGTACAGAACTCATACTTATGAAATAGGTTTAAAAACCGAAGCGGCAAGTGAAGTTCAGCAAAAACTTAGTGAAAAGTTTGTAGTAACTCCGGCTGAATTTAAATCGTTAAACGGAGGTTTAAAGCTCAATGTGAAATTAACAGAAGGAAACTCAGCAAACGATTTGCTTTCGTATTTAAGTAGTCAAGGAGAAGTGCAGCATTTTGTTGAGTTGGTACCAAGTGCCAATGATATTTTTATTCAAACAGTACACAAAAACATAAACTAAGGGATGAAAAAGTTACTACTAATTATTCAGCGTGAATTTATTGCTAAGGTTAGAAATAAATCCTTCATCATTATGACGTTTTTGAGTCCGGTTATAGCTATTGCTATGATTGCTTTAGTGGTGTTTTTAACCAAAAAGAATGATGATAAGATCAAAGAAATAGTGTATGTAGACAGTTCAGGAATATTTTCTGAAGATGATTTTAAAAGCACTGAAAATTTAAAATACATAGACTTTACCAAATTAGGTCTCGAAGCCACTAAAAAAGAAGTGGAAGAAGGAAAGTATTACGGAGTACTGAATATTCCTAAAATGGATAGCTTAGAATTACTTGCAAAATCGGTTGAGTTTTTCTCAAAAGACACACCAGGTATGTCAACAATGGATAATATTGAAAGCAATGTTAACCAAAAGTTGCGTAGCATAAAAATGCAACAATTAGGTATTGATGAAGACAAAATAGCCTTGTCAAGAATAAAATCTAATATCAAAATGTTTAATTTCTCCGGAGAAGAATCATCAAAATTAATCAACGGATTAAAAATAGGAGTAGGAGCCATTGCTGGTTATTTACTTATGATGTTTGTAATTATTTACGGTACTTCAGTAATGCGAAGTGTAATAGAAGAAAAAACCAGTAGGATTATAGAAGTTATCATTTCATCTGTAAAACCTTTTCAGCTAATGATGGGGAAAATTATTGGGAATGCATCAGCAGGTTTAGTGCAATTTATGGTTTGGGGAATTTTACTTTTACTACTCAACGTAGTTGCTTCTCAATTTTTTGGTATGGATATGAGTGATTTGAATAGTACAAATATTCCCAGTGAACAAGCAGAAGCTATTAAGCAAGTAGCTGCCGATAATGGAAAAGTACAACTTATTTTTCAAGAAATATCAAAATTACCTTTGGTAAAATTATTCTTCCTATTTATATTTTATTTTTTAGGAGGTTATATGTTATATAGTTCATTGTTTGCAGCTGTGGGTGCAGCAGTAGATAGTGAAACCGATACACAACAATTTATGATGCCAATTATGTTGCCATTAATGTTAGCAGTATATGTAGGTGCTTTTACAGTTATTGATGATCCACACGGTCCAGTATCTGTTATCTTTTCACATATACCATTAACATCACCTATAGTTATGTTAATGCGCGTTCCGTTTGGAGTAGCTTGGTGGGAAATTTTAGTTTCTATGTTAATTCTTATTTTTACATTTTTGGCAATAGTATGGATTGCAGCAAAAATTTATAGAGTGGGTATTTTAATGTATGGGAAAAAAGCCACCTATAAAGACCTATGGAAATGGATTAGATACACTAACTAAATTGTATGTTGTTACATGAAAGATTTTTTAAAGCAGATAACGGATCTATTAAATTATGAAATCCCTTTAGGAAGTAAGAAAGTAGAAGTAACTGTTAAGATTATTTTAATTCTCATATTACTGCTTATTCTGGCTAAATACTTTTTAAATCTTTTTGAAAGATTAACTAAAAAAAGATTAAAAGTAGAAGATAGAAACAAGTTTGATACCATATTTTCATTTGCCAGATGGTTTGTATACATCATTATTTTTTTAGTAACACTAAGTTCTACAGGGGTTAATGTAACTGCACTTTTTGCCGCATCAGCAGCCTTGTTAATTGGTGTTGGTTTGGCATTGCAAACTTTTTTTCAAGATATAATATCAGGTATATTCATTATTGTAGATCAAACTGTGCATGTGGGTGATATTATTGAGCTAGACGGAAAAGTAGGTAGAGTAGAAGAGATTAAATTAAGAACTACCCGCGCAGTAACTATAGATAATAAAGTATTGGTAATACCCAATCATTTATACTTAACCAATAGTTTATATAACTGGACCCAAAACGGTATCATAACCCGAGAGAGTGTTGAAGTTGGAGTAGCCTATGGAAGTGATGTAGAATTGGTTAAAAAATTACTCATCAAAGCAGCAAATGATCACCCTAATATTTTAAAGAAACCAGAACCTTTAGTGTTGTTCACTAATTTCGGTGATAGTGCTTTAAATTTTAAATTAGTATTTACTATTAATGATAGCTTTCAAGCAGCAATACCAAAAAGTGATATTCGTTTTTCAATAAATAAACTTTTTAAAGAAAATAATATTAGTATTCCGTTCCCACAAAGAGATCTTCACATTATAGGAGGGACCTTAGGACTCTCTAAAAATGAAGAAAAACCAAAAGACGATTCGGAAGAAGAAACAACAACGGAATAGTTATTGTTATAGGTAAGCACTAGGTAAAAGAACTAACAATAAAACTCCTGTCTGCCGGAGTAAGGTGGAAAATTTTATGGCTAAAATATTAATTATTGAAGATGAAGCTGCAATCCGCAGAGTATTAAAAAAAATCATTTCAGAAGAAAATGATGCTTATGAAGTAGAAGAAGCTGAAGACGGATTAGCGGGAGTAGAGCTTATTCAAAAAAACGATTACGATTTGGTACTTTGCGATATAAAAATGCCAAAAATGGATGGTGTTGAGGTATTAGAAAAAGCACGCAAAATAAAACCAGAAATTCCCATGGTGATGATATCAGGTCATGGTGATTTAGATACCGCTGTAAATACTATGCGTTTAGGAGCCTTTGATTATATTTCAAAACCGCCCGATTTAAACCGTTTGTTAAATACGGTTCGTAATGCATTGGATAGGAAAGAATTGGTTGTAGAAAACAAGCGATTAAAGAAAAAAGTGAGTAAAAGCTATGAAATGATTGGTGAAAGTGATGCAATTACTCACATAAAAGATATGATTGAAAAAGTAGCAGCTACCGATGCTCGTGTGCTAATTACCGGACCCAACGGAACGGGTAAAGAATTAGTGGCGCATTGGTTGCATGAAAAATCTGAAAGAGCAACAGCTCCTATGATTGAGGTAAATTGTGCTGCAATTCCGTCAGAATTAATTGAAAGTGAATTGTTTGGTCATGTAAAAGGAAGTTTTACAGGAGCAAATAAAGACAGAGCTGGTAAGTTTGAAGCAGCCAATGGCGGAACGATTTTCTTAGATGAGATTGGAGATATGAGTCTTTCTGCACAAGCTAAGGTATTAAGAGCGTTGCAAGAAAACAGGGTGTCAAGGGTAGGATCGGATAAAGACATCAAGGTAAATGTTCGTGTATTAGCCGCTACTAATAAAGATTTAAGAAAGGAAATAGAAGAAGGTCGTTTCCGTGAGGATCTATACCATCGTTTAGCGGTTATTTTAATAAAAGTTCCTGCACTGAATGACAGACGAGATGATATTCCGTTATTGGTTGAACACTTTGCTCAAAAAGTGGCTACCGAACAAGGAATGATTAAAAAAGACTTTTCTAAAAAAGCCATTAAGTTACTACAAGAATATGATTGGACAGGAAACATTCGTGAATTACGTAATGTTGTTGAGCGTTTAATAATTCTTGGAGAAAAAGAAGTTTCTGAAAATGATGTAAAACTATTTGCTAGTAAATAAAAAAAATCCCGCTTTCTTAAAAAAAGCGGGATTTTTTAAAACAATAAAGTGCAACTTAGTTACTGTGAAAAAAATATTTTAATTATTCATCCAATAAAAAGGAGCAGATATATCTTCTTTATAGCTTCTTGTGTTTTTTTGTAGGTTTAAAATGATACTAAACTCATGAGAAGCATTCTTGTTTTTGGAAATTTTAGTAGTAACAGCATCGTAAGAATATCCAAATTTTAAATTATTTGTTACTTTGATTTGAAATAACCCTGAAATTGATTCGTTGATTCGATGTGAAATTCCAAATTCTAATTTGTTATTCCATAAAACATTTGCAGCAATATCTGTTGATGTTGAGGTTTCATTCATCATCCTTAACATAAAAGAAGGTTTTAATTTAACAGTTTCACTTAAACTAAACACGTATCCTGATGAAAGATAAAATACCATTTCTTCAGAAGCGCTAGTTACTACATAGCTTTTTCTATTATAATTTTTGTGTTGTAAGATATTTGTAATAGACAAACTTGTATAGAAATTATTTGTATAAAAGAAAGCACCCACAGCAAAATTAGGATTAAATTCACTTATATTTTGAGTAAACAGAGGGTCTTCAGTAATTCCTAATTTCAGTAAATCTACGTTTAAAAATGTCCCTCCTGCTTTTAATCCGAAGGCAAGTATTGATCTTTCTGAGGGATAAATAGAGTAAGAGAAATCTGCATACACATGTGTTTCATCTAATACATATATTTCATCTTTAACAATTGACAATCCCAATCCTATATTTTTTCCGGTTGGGGTGTGTAAAGAAAAAGTTTTAGTTTCTGGAGCTCCAATTTCGTTTACCCATTGACTTCGAATATTTATTATACCCGTTAGCGTTTTATGACTTCCGGCATAAGCAGGGTTCAGTAAACTAAGGTTATTATAGTATTGTGTATACATTGGATATTGTTGAGCTAAATTTTCAAAAGCTGTTAAAAAAATGCCTACAAAGACTATGTTTATTATAATATGTTTCATTTTTAATAGTTTATATACACCCAGCCTTTAATAATTTTATTTCCTTTGTTAATATTTATGACATAGAAATAGGGGTTTATAGGTAGTTTTTTCATTTTTCCAGAGTAAGTTCCATGCCAATCATTTTGGTAATTATCCGATCCAAAAACTTTGTTTCCATATCTATTATAAATTTGAATACTATTATTAGGGTATTTATGAAGGCCTTTTATGACGAATGCATCATTAATACCATCATTGTTGGGAGAGAATCCTTTAGGAATTTCCAGGTCCCCTTTATCACACACATCACCAATACCGTTATTGTCTAAATCCGCTTGATCAGGGTTGTAGGATGTTGAGCAATTATCCACTTCGTTTGCAACTCCATCACCATCGATATCGTCATCAAAAATATCCGCAATGCCATCAGCATCTAAATCACTAGAGGTAAATGTTACGATAGCAGCTTCTGATGAGCTATTACCCGAATTATCAATAACAGTTAAGACTACAGTATGATCACCCAATGTAGGAGCCTCAAAGCTGGAAATATCTAAACTCATTGCTGCTATACCACAGGCATCAAAACTACCATCATCAATGTCTTGAGTAGTAATTAAGATAGTTTGATTGGATGTTAATTCAATACTAAGGTCTTGAGTGATTACTATAGGAGCGATAGTATCTTCAATAGTTACGGTAGTAGTATTCGTTGCACTGTTACCATTGTTATCAGTTACAGTAAGTGTAACAATGTTGTCGCCAATAGTAGCACAATCAAAAGAAGTTTTATCAATGCTCATAGAAGCAATACCACAATTGTCGGTACTTCCGTTGTTGATATCATTTACGGTAACACTAGCATTCCCCGTAGCGTCAAGTTGAATACTAAACGGAGCGACACAATTAACCACGGGAGCGATGGTATCTTCAATAGTTACTGTGGTAGTATTTGTTGCACTGTTTCCATTGTTATCAGTTACAGTAAGTGTAACGAGGTTGTCTCCTATGGTAGCACAATCAAAAGAAGTTTTGTCAATGCTCATGGAAGCAATACCGCAATTGTCGGTACTTCCGTTGTTAATATCACTCACAGTAAGGGTAGCATTCCCCGCAGCATC
>NZ_JAXCHH010000008.1:0-183203 GCF_034043975.1 Tenacibaculum sp. IB213877
GTCCCCAATATTACTACAATCAAAAGAAGTTTTATCAATACTCATGGAAGCAATGCTGCAATTATCGGTACTTCCATTGTTAATGTCATTTACAGTAAGGGTAGCGTTCCCTGTAGTGTCTAATTGTAGCGTAAATGGAGCAGTACAACTTGCGGTAGGGAGGTTAGTATCTTCTACAATTACCGTAGTATTGCAAGTTGCACTGTTTCCACTAATGTCTGTAACAGTAAGTGTAACTGTATTGTTTCCAATATTAGTACAATCAAAACTATTAGGACTTACTGTATAGGATGCTATTATATCATTATCGGTTGAGCCTCCATCAACATCAGTTCCTGAGATGGAAATATTTCCAGAAGCATCTAGTTGTGCAGTATAAGTTTTGCATATGGCATTAGGAGGAATATTATCAGAAGTATCTATAAATGACTGTTTTGTAATGGTTCGTGAGCAACCATCTATATCGGTAACAGTTAAGCTTACATCAAATACACCCAATGTAGTATACGTATGTGTAGGATTTTGTAATAAAGAAGTATTACCATCGCCAAAGTTCCATTGCCATCCAGTAATTGGGGCACTAACCAAAGTATTGTCTTCAAAATTAACGGTCAAAGGCCGATTTCCAATAGTAGAGCTTGATGTTGTAAAGTCAGGGTTAGGACCAATAACTTGAACATAATTAGTTTTAGTATGTGTGTCTATAAAGCCAGTTGTTGCTAATTTTGTAGTTAATGTTACGGTATATGTTCCAGGATTCTCATAAATATGCGTAGGGTTCTGTTCTGTAGAAGTATTTCCATCACCAAAATCCCATGTCCAACTAGTAATGGTATCATTTCCTAAAACTGTTGAAGTATCTGAAAAATTTACAGTTAATGGACTACAACCAAAGTTATTTAAAGCTGTAAAATTTGTACTTGCGCTAGCAATTTTTACAGTTTTTACTATAAAATCAGAGCCTAAAGTCAACGTATCTGTTACCTTAAGGTTTACTGTATAGTCTCCATAGGATGTGTATGTATGGGTAGGATTTTTAGCTCTACTTGTAGTACCATCACCAAATTTCCAAAGCCAAGTATCGGGTCTAAGAGATTGGTCTGTGAAAAATACTGTATGTGGAAGAGAAGAGCCTGTTTGAGGAGATAAGTTAAAATTAGCTTTTATAGCAGTATAGCCACCATCAGTAATTGTCCAATTATGATTATCTATTATATTTTGACGAGCATTTTTTCCTCCAGAATATTTACTATTGCCTCCATGAAAATTGACATTATTCTGTAAAGTTAATGAGAACCATCCAATTAATAAAGCATCGTAATTGACGACTGATAAAGTGACACCTTTAAATATGTCATCCATTATAAGAACATTACTTACATCCCAATTACCAATATCTTGATTAAAAGAAGTTGCTCCTTGAAACATACTATACATACTCGTAACGTTAGACAGATTTGGAGCATCGGTAGCATTGATAATTAAATTAGAACATCCTGAGAAACTATTATTCATACTTTCCCATTGAATGTTTCCCCATTGCTCAATAGAGAGCAGTTTTCCCTTGTCTCCACTATTGTTAAAATAAATATGAGGAAAGTTTCCACTAATTTTAACAGTATATATACCAGGAGTAGCGTAGGTATGAGTTGCACTGTTTGTTAAATTGGTGTCTGTAGTACCGTCTCCCCAATCAATATTATAATTAAATGAACCAAAACCTATAGGTATGGTTATTTGATTATTGGCAGATGTACCAGGATTATCTGTTTTCCAGGTGGTTATAAATTCTTGAGCAAAAAGAGTGTTAAAACTCAAGAAATTAACCAAAAACAGTATAAGAGTGAGGGTAGCTTTTTTCATTTAAGTTTGGTTGAATCAAATTGCGGGAGCAAGTTATTATGAATTCTAACCAAATCATATACGTAGACCTACGTATAAATATTTACTGTTGAGAGCACTTAAAAAAAATAGTTAAAAACCTCCACCAGGAGGTTCAGGACTGGCAGCTTGAGCTTTTTTAGGACTTAAAATCATATACGTTCCTAGAGCAGTTAATGCTGTATATTTACTATAATTTCCTAATTTTTTAAGGGCTTCTTTTCTTGAAATTTTTTCTTCGTTATTTTCTTTATTTTTTAGGTCTTTCATCATACTTATTTTTAGGGTTTGTCATATCATTCTATAATTATTTTTTTACTCAACTTTCCTTTTTTAGTAAGTAATTGAACAATATAAACTCCAGGAGAAGTTTGTGGTAGTAAAATATCTTTTGTGCTTTTGGCTTTAAAAGCTTGTTCTATGACTGGTTTACCAAGGATGTCAAATATTTTTATAGTAGCTTGATCGTCTTTTAATCCCACTATTCGAATAGTTTTATTATTAGTCTTATATATCTTTATATTTTCTGAGATCATATCTTCTATAACTAAGCTTTTAGAACTGGTGTAGAGATAAAATCGTCCAATACCGTTCATATCTTCTTTCAGTTGTATTTTGTATTCAGTTCCCAATTGCTCTAATTCAATAAGTATATTTTTCTCTCTATCTTCTAAATAAACTTTAATTTCTTCTGGTAAGTTTAATGCTTCCGCAGAGAAAATGATTTCTGTACCTACATTAGCATTGATTCCTATAGGGATTACCATGTTTTCATAATTAGCATTGGGTAAACATTGTAAAGCAAAATCAATATTTTGGCTATTAGTAACCAAATGAGTGTAAATATTAAAGTCTGATGATGTTCCTGAAAATACACCTGCATCATATCCTATATCTAAACCCGTAGTGGTTTCATTAATATATTTTATAAGAGTACTTTTAGTTGTTTCTCCATTAGAAATTGAAAGTTTTATTTGTGGTTGAACAATAGAAGTTCTGTAAAAAAGATTTCCTGTTTGATGACTTTGCATGGTCTCAGTGAAACTAATAGTTGAACCACCATCTATAGTATTTATAAAAAAACCTTGACCAGGTGCTATAAAAGTTACTCCTGAACTATGATTAACAATATCATAAGAATTAGTTATAGGATTCCAAAAATATAAAGCAACTTTAGAAGGATCTAATTTCGTACTATTTATGGTTAAGAAATTATTATCGGTGTGAGCGGCACTATTGGCATTTAAAAAACAAGAATATGGATTTCCTATTAAGTTCCATTTATTAGCAGTTCCTTCCGTAGTGGCAACAGAAACATTATCTGTTGCTATATTCCCAATAAAGTTTAAAGTTGAAGGAGAGGTGGTTTTTATAGAATATCCTACTCCGGAAGTAAAAGTACCTGAGCTACCTGCTTGAATATATTCCCATGCTAAACCATTGTTATTATAAGTGCTAATTCCTCTATTATTACCTGTTCCAGATGCAATAGAGTTAGCACTCATCCAACTATCATCATAAGCTTCTCCTATTACAGGAGCTGAAACTAAATGCCAATTATCTGTAACATATCTCTGATAGTTGATAGTTGAATTTCCTGTAAAATCACCTTCTAAAATTAACGATCCACTACTTGTTGCATCAGATTTTACTACAAGATCTCCTAATAAGTCTAAATTTCCTTCTATTAATAAAGATTTTCCCGAATTTATAGTAAGAGTTGTACCTGATTGTATAGCTATATCTTTGACTTTTGCTTGTGGAATATCAATTATAGGTTCATGTAAAGTTCCTGTCTGTACAATAACACTTGTTGTATTTGAGGGTGTTCCGTTACTCCAATTATTGCTTTCATCCCAATTTATATCAGTTGTACCCAACCATTCTGTAACTTCTGTATCATATTCATAGGCACCAATATCTATATTCATTGTTTTTCTTGAGTTTCCAGCTAAATCTTGGGTTTGGGTATTTACTGTGTTATTACCAGTATTAATTAATGGGGAAGTAAGTTTTAACTGATAATTGTTAGTATTAGCATCAACAAACGATGGATCAGAATTGGTGAAATTATTACCTGCATTTGTAGCTCCACTAGGAAAAGAACTGTCAAACAAGCTGTAAGAAATAGAAGTGTTTGAAGCACTTACTTCGTAAATGTCTTGTTGTGTTGCAACATTATTATAGAAAGCGGTATTTACTATAGTAATATCATCATTAGATGTGGCAAGTCCACCACCTTCATTAGCATTGTTGTTAGCTATAGTACAATTTACCATATTAACAACTCCATTTACGGTATAAATCGCACCTCCTTTTCCAGAAGTACTATTGTTATAAAAAAGACAGTTATAAAAATCTATAGAACCCATATTAAAAACTGCCCCACCAGAACCATCAATACCATCAACCACTGTGTTATTTCTAAAAACAGTGTTGTTTATAGTTATATTAGTTCCGTTAACATATATTCCTGCCCCTTTAGCGTCAGTAGTTCCTGATGTTCCATTTGCATAACCATGCTCTAAAATAAAACCATCTAAAACTACATTATCATTTTCTATTTTTACAATTGTATAACTATCTCCATCATTTGAAGAATTAGAGTTATTTATATCACCACTTAAAATAGTTGGGTTTAAAGAAAAGTTTCTTTGTGTTAAATCTGTTTCCGTCCCTGAAAAACCTCCATATATTTTGGTGTTTGCAGGAATTGAAAATGAAACACTTTGATTAGTTTCGTGAGGTTTATACACTCCCGTAGCTACCCAAATTTCATTATTAAAACAAGTAGAAGCATTGGCTATGGCTTCTTGTAAAGAATTATAGGCTGTTGCCCAACTTGTACCATCTCCTCCAGAAGTAGCACTTGAGTTTACATATACAATTGCAAAAGACGCTGTATTAAAATTAGTTGTATTTAAAGTTGTATTAGGTTGCGCGTGTAGGTAGTTTCCAATATTTTCTATAGCTGTGGTAGAAACATCTATATTTCTTTTTGAAGAATCAAATTCAGTCCTATTTGGAGTGGTATTTGGAAACCCATCTACAACAACAGCGTTGCTATATACCGATTTAGGGTTTTCTTCCGGAGTTAATATTCCTCCTGTATGATTTGAAGGGTATGTACCTCCGGTATGAAATACGGAATGAATTTGTGAAATTCCATTTGTATGATCTTCATCGGTATCTTGAAACACATAGTATTTTGTACCAATATCTAAAAAGTCGAATACATTTCCGCTTCCAATAATGATTGCTGTTCCACAATCACTACCAGACGTACCATTGCAATTCACGGTCAAAGGACCATTGAGGTCTCCTGTAATGGTTAAAACAGTTCCTTTGGGTATACAAGTGTTGGGAGTTATAAGTTTGTATTTTCCTCCGGTTTGAAAGGATAAGGTTTCTTTATTAAATTGATTTCTTATAAAATAAAATGTAGAGTTAGCATCAATATTATTCATTGCTACTAAAGACATACTACTTGGACTTTCATGATTGATTCCTATAATTGCTAATTTCGCTTCTGAATCATCAGCATCATCATTAGTAATAGAAACTGTTGCAGCACCAGGAGAACCTCCATCATAATCAATCCCTGTCGTAATTGTTAATAGTACATCTTCTGTAGTTTCTAAATTAATATCATTTATAGGCGTTAAAATTAATTGAGATGATGATGTTCCGCTAGGGATTACAATACTTCCTTCAGATGAAGTAAAAGAACTGGCACCTGTTACGGTATAATCAGAAGAATATGTTGCAGTACCTGCTACAGAAAAATTTATGGTTATATCAGAAGCAGCAGGTGAGTTTAAACTGAATGTATATATTGCTGTTTCACTATCTTCAATAATTGAACTTGCTGAAACAACAACTGTTGCCTTTGGATTTGCAGATCCTTCACTGATAATAATATTGGTAAAAGGTACTGGAGATAAATCTTCTAATGCCTCTGCATACAACCAATTTGAAGGGCTTTCAAAATTTGATTGATCTACTGATATTGTTCTTAAGGATGGTTTATATTCTAATCTACCTGGAGATGTGTTAGGAAAGCCATCTACTAATATAGCACCTATATAAAGTGTTGATAAATCTAGAGATGAAGGTACAGCTCCTCCAAAATTCCCTAAATTGTCGTAGGTATATATCATACTGTGTATTTCTGAAATGCCATTGTAAGGATTATCATCAGTATCTGTATGCGCTATAAATAATCCATGGTATTCAGATATAAAAAAGTTTTTGGAAGGACTTAATTTTGTAACGGATCCAGCAGAAGTTAAAGAACCATTTCGGGTAATGGTAAATGTACTAGGAGCTGTTTTCTTAACAACTATTACATCACCTCTTAAAATACCTCCAGCAGGAGCTATCCATTTTAATTCTGATGAGTACGTAGAAACATCAGAAAAAGTTAAGGTGTTCTTATCAAAAGAATTGCTTGAAAATACATACTCACTATTTGCAGGAATGTCTTTTAAGGCTACAAATGAGAACTCGCTAACATCATCTTCAGTCCCTGTATAATGCCTTAATCCTGTTATTGCAACTTCTGGAAGAACTGTTTTTGTATCATCATTTTTAATAACAGAAGTTGCTATACTTGGGCTACCAAAATCATAACCTGTACCTGCAAGAATAGAAATTTCTATAGTTTCATCAGGCTCTAAGGTAGTATCTTCAGTAGGGTTTAAAATTATTGTTTTGGAAGTTGTTCCGCTTGCAATTGTAACGGTTCCCGAAGTGGTATTCATTGATGTTGCTCCCGATTGAGTATAATCGCTTCCAAAGAGTGCAATACCATTAGCACTGCTTCCATTTACAGAGAAATTTATCACTAAATCGGTTGTGGGTGCAACATCTGCAATAAACGTATAACTAAAATTACTACTGCTATTTTCATCTAACTGACTTGTAGAAGTGGTTAATGTAATTACAGGATTAGAAGTTACTAAATTAAAATTTGTAAATTGATTAACAGATAAATCTTGATTGCTGCCGGCAAAAACATAATTAGCAGGGTTCTCGAGTTTTACTTTATTAACATCTGTTCTATCAGCTATAGAAATGTTGTATTCTACTCTATTAACCCCATTTGAAAAATATGGTTCTACACCATAATCATATTCAGGAAAATTGTGAGTTATTACCGCATTAGGAAAATCTGAACTTGGATTCTCGGTTGCCGGTATAGCTCCTCCTGTATTTGCATTAGAACCTGAACCTGGGAAAAATGCTGAATGAATTTCAGTAACACCATTGGTTGGATCTGTATCATTATCTGAATACAAATAAAGAATTTCTCCTAAACTACCAATTGAAAAAGCGCCACTACTTGCTACGTGTGTTACTGTAACTGTACCTGAACCTGCGGTAACAGATGTAGTAAAAGTATTTGGAGTACTGGCGCTTTCTTTAAAATAAATGACATTTCCTTTATTAATGGTTGATGTAACGGTAATAGACACAACACTTTCTGCAGCATCAACAAATGCATGAGTAGTATTATCATATTCATTTTCTGTAAAATAATAGATTTCTCCAACAGTTAGGTTTTCTAGTGCTAAAATGGATACACCATCTTCAGTTGTTTCAAGGCTTTTTGAACCAACGATAGCTACTTTTTGAGCTTGAGAAGTGTAATTAAACAAACCGATTAAAATTAAAAGAAATGCTTTTTTCATTATATTGAAATTTAAAAACAGAGGTAATGAAATTTATATAATTTATTATATTAAATATCAAAAAAGGGGATTGAAATTATGAGTCATAGCGGTTTTTAAGAATCTATTTTTTTTCCCAACCACCTTCTCCGCCAGCGGCTATTGCTCCTATACTTCCAACAGGAACACCTCTAAAATCTCCAATAGGAGCTCCATCTTTTCTAAAAAAAACAGCTAAGACAACGCCTATTTTTATATCTGCTGAAGTTACTGCTACTGAAGTTGTATTACTCCAAAGTCCACTCCAATCTGTATAGCCTGTAGTAAGTGATCCTTCACACTTTAAGTCTATGATACCTACACCATAAATTCTGTGATTATATTCATAAGGATACTCACTATCTGTGGGTTCACATTTTATACTGCCATCAAAACCAAGCATTTTCAAGTCTATTTTTGCATCAATAGAATCTATTATTTTACTCCTTTCTTGTATATAACTATCAATTTCACTTTTAGTCATTTTGTTACTTAACATCTTTTTTAAAGATTCATTGAAAGATGTAGTAAGAGCTGAATTGTTTTTTACTTCATTCATGATTTAATTATTTTTAGGTTGTTAATAATACTTTTTGATTAATTATTTTAATTACGCGAGGGAAATTTTCCATCAGTACAAATCAAATAATTGATTGTTAAGTACGGGTTTCTTATAGCTACTTTTTCTCCTTTAAAAGTGATTTCTTTCACACCTCCCAGATAAGCAGATTCACTTTCTTTTGTACTGAAATCACCTGACGTTTCATTTAAAATTCCATTAGGAATTTCTGTTTTCGTTCCATCAGCTTCAACATTGGCAGCTAATTGTACATTATGATTATGAGCTGGTAAATTCTCTTTAGTTAATTGTATGGTATTAGCACCACCATACTTACCAACTTGGGTTAAATTTGTAACACATATAGGTAGCCTATCTCTTAGATCAGGTAAATTAAAATATGTTCTACCATCACCTCCGTATTTTGTTCCTAAAAGAGAAAATAAACCTTGATTCATATTAATGTTTAATTTTTGTCCTTGGCAGATATAATATCCAGTATCTACAATAAAAGATTTCTTGTTAGCAGCATATAACTTAATCTCTCCTTTATAAGTATTATGACTTATAGGTTTATACATACCCCTAGTACATATAATGTAGTTAAGACCTATTGATGAATTGGCAATATCTATCTCTTTTAACCCTCCTCTGTTTTCTTGTGTAATTCCACCCAAATGTGTAGAAGTAGAAACTTCGGCACTAAATTTTCCTGCATTGCTATTAATAAAAGCATCATTAGGTAAACCTGTATGTGGTTTACTGTTTGTATTATTATTTACAGCTAATTGAACATTATGTATGTGTGAGGGTAAGTTGCTTTTACTTAGTAATACATTATTTTTTCCACCTTTTTTAGCAACATCTTTTATTTTGACTGCTCCTGCTGCAAATTTGTCTTTAAAGTTTGGATACAATAATTTTTCATTGGGAGTATCTTTATCAATTGCACCATACAGATCTCCTATAATATTTGACAAGCCACTATTATTTGATACAGTATAGTTACTTTCTCCGTTGCACAGAATCCATCCTCTAGGTATAATGGTACTTGGCCAAATTTTAATTTCTCCCATAAACCCTAGATCCTCAACATTAGATTGTGATGAAGTTATAGGCTCTCCTTTTATGCACATAGCAAACACCATTTTTACATGCGCATTTTTAATATTAATTGGTGCTGAATTGCCAACGTCCTCTTGTGTAAGACCTCCTAAAAAAGTATTCTCACTAGGCTTTACACTAAAATTTCTATTTTTTTTTACGCTTTTATTATTATTTAAAAATGCATTTTTGGGAGTATTGACTAGTTCATCTCCTCCTGTAGTGTTATCAACTTCAATATGAGTTTCATGCGTATGTTCGGGCATTTGTTGCATATCCATTATTACTTCATCTGCACCTTTTTGTTCTCCAAAATTAATAGTTTCTCCAGGTTGTTTCGGAAATCTATCTCTTAAATCTGGTATAGCAAATGTTGTTGGATCACTGTTGTCATACGTAAATTTATCACCCAAAAATTGATGTAAATAGAAATTATCTTTTTTAGATAATCGTCTACCGTCACAAATAACATAGTTATGAGGCACAAAGTCAAAAGCAAAAATTCGGATTTCTCCAAGGTAATCTAGCATAGTAGTAGGGTTTTATGATTTTAATTAGGGTAAAATTATTATATAAAAAGAGTCCTTGAAATACGTAGACCTACGTATTAAATAAATCTGGATGTTTTAATATCCATACTAATAAAGCATTTTGAGAAGAGGGTATTTTAAGTTTTGAGATTATGTTACTCCTATGCTTTTCAATAGTTCTTACAGAGCAGTTTCTTAATTTTGCAATTTGTGCAGAGGTAAATCCTTCTTTAATATAAAAAAGAATTTCAATTTCAGATAAAGTTAGCCGTACACCCCCTTGAGACTTCATAATCTCAAAGTTAACCAAGAACATGATTTTAAACTATACGTACACCTACGTATTAAACAAATTAGTGTTTTTTTGAACCCATAACAACAGTCCGTTTTGTGTAGATTTTATTCCTAATTTGTGAATGATATTGCTGCGGTGTTTTTCAACAGTACGTTTGGAAATAAATAATTTCTCAGCAATATCAGAGGAAGACATGTTTTGTGCCAAATAGCGTAATATTTTTATTTCAGTTACTGTTAAATTTTGTAACACATTTTTTTTATTTGAAAGATGAACAGCATTTTGTATGTTTTTGCTGATATACGTTTTTTCTTTTAAAACCTTTTTTATGCAATTTTCTAGTTCTAATAAATCGTCATCTTTTAGAACATACCCCTGAATTAAATTGCCTATTTCTTTAATGATCGCCTCTTGTTTATGTAGAGTGAGAATGATAATTTTAACATCTAGTTCATTTTGAACACACAATTTAGCAACTTCTAAACCATTTTGAATGGGCATGTCAAAATCTAAAATAGCTAAAGTGGGATTGTATTTTAAAATAGAGTTGTAAGCATTATTACCATTTGTTTCTGTAGCTACTACTTTATATCCTTTAGATTTTAAAAACTGCTCGTTTCCTGATAATAACAAAGGATGATCATCAGCTAATACAATTGTTACATTCATTATTTTGCTATTTTTATTGTAATTACGGTGCCGGTTTTTGGGTTTGATTGAATGTTTAGAATTGCATTTATAAATTGAGCTCGTTCTTGTAAACTTTTTAATCCTAAACTTTCGTTTGAATTCATAGCATTGTTTACTATAAACCCAGAGCCATTATCTTTTAATACAAATCTTATAATTTTTGCTTCATTTGTAATAGTTAAATTACATGCAGTGGCTTTGGCATGTTTTTCTACATTAGCAATACATTCTTGCAGCATTCTAAAAATAAATAAGCCTTTTTCTTTTGAAATATATACATCAATATTATCAGCTATTTCATAAGAGTAAAATACATCGGAAGTTTTTTGAAAAGCATCCATCATGTTTTCTAAAGATTTAGCTAAACCTAATTTTTTAAATTGAAATGGATGTAAATTATGAGAGATGTTTCTTACTTCGTTTATTACATCATTAATCATTTTTAATTCAGTCTCTTCTTTGCTTTTGTTTTTCAAGACTGTTTTTTGTAAAACTAATAATCGTTGTCCAATACTATCATGCAACTCTTTTGCTACTCTAGAGCGTTCTTCTTCTTGTGTGCTAATTATTTTGTTTGAAAAGTGTTCTTTGAGTATATTTTTTTTTCGTTCTTCTAAATAAAACCCAAAAATAATTACAACTATTCCTAAGAAAAATAAAAAATAAAACCAGTCTGATTTATAAAAAAACTCACCCGCAAAAATTGAAAGCATAATAGGCTTTCCTATGATTTTATTTGCAGAATCAATAGCTTCAATTTCTAAAATATGCTTTCCAGCAGATAAATTAGATAGCCTTATTTCTGTATCTGTAAAAAGATCAACCCATAACTCTTTGTTTAATCTATATCTATACTTAATTTTATTAGAATTGTATAGGCCAAATAAACTAAACTGAAGTTGTAAATTTTTACTCTCTGGTGGTAATGTTATAGTTTTTAAAGCAGTAAGTTTTTCTGGTGATATTTCTTTTACTTCAGTTTTGGTATTTTTATTAAAATAAGTGGTAGAGGTTAGTTTAAAATCTGCATTTATAATTTTTTTGGAAATTTTCTTAGGATCAAAATAATTAAGACCTTTTATAGTACCTACCAAAAAAGAACCTTCGTTTGTTTTTAATGCACTATATCTATTTGCTTCATAAAAACTTAATCCATCATCCATTGTATATCTTGTGGTTGCTTTTGTTTTTGGATTAAAGGAAATAATACCATTGTAAGTATTTAACCAAATATCATCATTATCAAATAAAATAGTGGCAATACTTGCTTTTAAATCATCTTTATATAAAAGTGTGAATACTTTTGAAACTGGATTAAATCGAAATAATTCTCCTAATTGATTTCCTAATAAAATCCCATGTTTTGGATGTTGTACAATACATATAAATAAAGAGTTTCCAATCTCTTTTTTAGGATTATAAAGTGTTTTTTGGTTGTTTTCATATGCCAATAGCCCTTCTACACAAGCTAAATAAATTGTATTATTGATTTTTAATATATTTTGAACATCATAGTTACTTGTAGATGTGAGAATGCTATTTTTTTTCCTTTGTTTATCAAACTTCATTAGGTTGTAATAAAAAGTACCACTATAAATATAGTCTCCATCTTCAACAGAGGTAACTATTGGGTAAAAGATATGTGACTCAGCTTTCTTTGTTTTTTTGTTTATCCAGATAATTCCCTTATGATTATTGGCCCAATAATAATCTCTATCTTCGTATATATTATTACTATATGGCAGTTGATAAGGCTCTCCTTTAAGAGTCGCTATGTATTTTTTTTCTGTTTTTGTTTTTAAATTAACAATATACCATCCTGATTGATTTGTGGTTACTAGAACTTCATCTGAATTTAATTGTAACATTCCACGGATGCTATTATTTTCTAAAAATGTACTTACTACTGTATTCTTAAATGTGTAATGATAAAAACCCCCTTTATTTACCATAAACAATTCTTTAGAATAATCTCTAGAGGCTATCATAGAAAAGCTATTTAAACTTGTATCTATAATAGTTTTGTTTGGATTATCTTTTAGATTAATTGTTATAGTAATATTATCTTTAAATATATTTTGCTGAAGCAAGTTTCCTTTTGTATCTGATAAAAATTGTTGTCTATCATATTTACTAGGAAATTGTTCTTTTATATTTTTTGTTTTAGACCATTTTTTATTTTGTGGATTGTATTCAAAACAATCTTTAATACCTAAAAAATAAATGTACACTAGATCATCTATTTTAAACCAAAAATCTATATTTAGTAAAAAATCCTTTTCTTTATTTTTTAATCCAAGATTAGATAGTGAGACTTTTTCTAATAAACTCCCATCTTTATTATAGACATATGTCCCCATACGAGTATCACTAACCATATAGTGATTTTCAAAACCTATAAAATGTTGAAAATCTGGAATGTCTTTTTCTTCTTTAGAAGTAATTGGCTTGAAAGGATATAAGGTAAATTTTAAATTATTATCGAGTCTAAATAATTGGATTTCGGTTTTCTCTCTAGCATATGTTAAGAAATAATCTTTGTATGGAAATAAAAAAATATTTTGATATTCTTTTGAAAAAGGAAGTTTTATCTCTTTGAAAACTAAAGTTTTAGGGTTTATTAAAAAGAGCAAGTTTTTATTAAAGAAATGGAAAATCACATAAAATTGCCCATCTAATCTCTTTACTAAGCTTATTAAATTTGGTGTTTCAGGAAAATTTGGTATTTCAACTGTATAAAATCTATTACCATCATATCTTTGTATAATACCTGTTCTTTCATATATTTTTCCTTTTGCCAATTGAAGATTTGATCCTGAAACCCACAGCCAGCCTAAATCATCAAATTCCATAGAACTTGCTGAATATACTTCAAAACCTTTTTGAATATCAAAATTTTTATATTCAATTTTTGGATTTTTGGATGCTAGTTGTTCTGCTTTACAATTACTTATGTAGAAATTTAATGTGAGCAGAAAAAATAATAATTTGTTTTTTAAAAACACAAGAAAACTCTTAATTGAAACACTAAATATATCAAAGTTTATATAAATGTTGTTTAATAATTGAAAATGATATTCATTGAGATAGTAATTTTCAGACTTTATATAAATAACCGAAATCGATTTTTATCTTTTAAAAGTATAGATAAAGCTGATACTGATATAAAATATTAGCATCAACTTTTTTTTCTTTATGCTGTGTTTGATAGTATCTTTACACTCATTAAAAACGAATATTAATTTTTAAAAATAAGTAATAAAAATGGCTACATTAGTTGGTAAAAAATTTCCAGATTTAAACGTTGACGCAATGAACGAAATGGGTGATACGTTTAAATTAAATGTGTTAGATGAAGCAGTAAACAACAAAAAGAAAGTAGTATTATTTTGGTACCCAAAAGACTTTACTTTTGTGTGTCCTACAGAGTTACACGCTTTTCAAGCAGCTTTACCAGAATTTGAAAAAAGAAACACTATTGTAATTGGTGCATCTTGTGATACTCCAGAAGTACACTTTGCTTGGTTAAACCAATCTAAAGATAACGGAGGTATTGAAGGAGTAACATATCCTTTATTAGCAGATAGCAACCGTAACTTATCTTCTATCTTAGGTATTTTAGACATTACTAATGAAACTTTTGACGAAGCTACAGGTACAGTACAAGTAGAAGGAGATAATGTAACTTACAGAGCTACTTATATCATTGATGAAGAAGGTACAGTTGTACACGAAGGTATCAACCACATGCCATTAGGACGTAACGTAAATGAGTTTTTACGTTTAATTGATGCGTATACACACGTACAAGAAAAAGGTGAAGTTTGTCCTGCAAACTGGGAAGAAGGTAAAGAAGCAATGGCGCCAAACGCTAAAGCAACTGCTGAGTATTTAGCTTCAAACTAAAAATATTTCGTCATTGCGAGGAGAGAGACGACGAAGTAATCTTTGAATTTAGATTGCTTCACTTTGTTCGCAATGACGTTTTTAAATTCACAAAAATGGTTCAAGAATTAAGTCAAGATAATTTATCAGAAATCGTATCAGGGAATAAAAAAGTTGTAGTTCAGTATTCAGCCACTTGGTGTGGTAACTGTAGAATTATGAAGCCAAAATTTAAAAAATTAGCTTCAGAAAATGAAGATGTAGTATTTGTAATGGCAGATGCTGAAAAGTTTACTGAAAGTCGCAAGTTAGCTACTGTAGATAATTTACCAACCTTTGCAACGTTTGTTGATGGTAAGTTTGTAAACCAAACACAAACTAACAAGTTTGAGGTTTTAAAAGATTTGGTTGCTGAGGTAATCTAATTAGAAATGTCATTCCTGCGTAGGCAGGAATCTCATGAATTATTAACTAACAGATTCCTGCCTTCGCAGGAATGACAAAACAATGATATGAAATTACCCGTTATAAAACACCTTACTGCTTTTATTGAAGAAAACGATCAAGATTTCGTTTTAGAAACCATTGAAACGTTAGAAGCATTAACAGAAGTTCCATCGTTAAAAGATGAGGAATTAGATGTTATTGGAGAATTAATTTCTAACATGTATGGTGCGATAGAAGTAGATAAAATGATTAAAGAAGGAACTCCTAAAAAAGAAGCGTTAAACAATTTTATGCAACGTGTTTTAGGTTCTATTGATAAATAGTATTGGTTGTATACCAAAATAAAAAACTCCCAAGTGAAAGCTTGGGAGTTTTTTTATAAAATTCTGTCATTTCGAGTGAATTTTACGATTGAAATGAGTACAATTTGTATCGAGAACAAGAATTTTCACACTTAAAAACAGTTCTCGATACATTTTTTTCTTTAGTCAGAAAAAAATCACTCGAACTGACATTCAGGTAATCAAAATTATTCAAACGATATAAGTCGATGTTTACTTTTTAGGTTCAATAATTAAAAAAACAGCAGTAGAATCACCAATGTTTTGTACTTCGTGCCACTCAATTTTTTTATTGTAAAAATCGTAACCTGTGGGTACTTTTACCTCACGAGTGCCTGATGCATCAGTTATTCTAAACTTACTACCTTTAAGTGTGTAACCAAAATGTTCTGCATGAAAGTGTTTTTCGTGACCTACACCAGGAGGGAAAGTACATTTTAGGGTACGTAGTTTTTCATTTTCACTAAGTGTTTTACATACCTTTTTACCCTTCCAACCTGTTGCTAGCGGATCGGGTAGGGTTTGTGTTGATTTGCATGCGGTGAATACAAACAAAAGGCTAGTTAAAATTGTCTTTATGGTTTTATTTATTAGACATTTCATGGGATTTCTTTCTGAGAATAGGATTTAGTTATTTTTTAAAAAGTTTCGCTATCGTTCTCTGTAATAATTTTATTTTGAAAATGTCTGTGACTTTTTCGTAATTGAAAACAGCTATTCTGTTAGTTAAACTTTACTACTAAGATAAACTAGAATCATTTTTGTACGTAGTTTTTAATTTTTTGAAATATTGGTTTAATAACTATTGGTGTATATTCTACTCGATTTTTGAAAAGAATGATTAATGCTAAAAGTTCAATAAATGAAATTTTTGTCCAAAATACTGTATTTCTAGCTATACCATGAGTAGAGTTAAACAACAATTCCATAAAATATAATGCTATAAATATCAAATTTATTTTTGAAATTATTGTTCTAGTTATAATTAGACTTTTATATCTAAGTAGAAATATTAAGCAAGAAATTGTTTTGATAATTAATATTATAAATATTGGAGTGTAAGGAACCACTGAACTACCTCTAATTGAAAAAGTAGATACTCCAATTAAAATCCAATTAGCATAGTAAATTAATTCAGGTATTAAATCAGAAGAATGGTTTTTTTCAAAAATATCAAATACTAAAAGAATAACAATCCCAGTACTAGCAATTATACCATAATACTCAAAAATTTTAAATTGAGTAATAATTATAATTAATGTGGTTAAGAATATTCTAAATATACTCTTTTCTTTCATTTTAATTTCTTACAATATATTAAGGTATTAGTCAATGATTGAGATTGTTAAACAGCAGATTTCAATAAAAATAAATTAAGAAGGAACTTGGTTGTTCCTTTTATAAATCGTCAACAGTCCAAAGAAAGTTAGTACTCCGTTTAATACCAATACAAAAAAGCCAAAGTCAAAACCTAAATAATTTTTACTGTAGGTGCTAATTAAATAGGTTAGTATTGGAGCAATAATACAAACCGCAGGTACAAACTTATCGGCAACATTAAGTTTGGTAAAGAGTCCAAATGCGTATAAACCTAATAAAGGTCCGTAGGTGTAACCCGCAAACTTAAAAATGTTAGCAATTACACTTTCATCAGCAATAAAATACTTAAATACTAAAATGGTAGCTATTAAAATCAAAGAAAATAACACGTGTATTTTCTTACGCACTTTAACCTGCTCACTTTTTTCGTAGTTCTTTTCAACCTCTAAAATATCAATGCTAAACGAAGTAGTTAACGAAGTTAACGCACTGTCGGCACTTGAGTAAGCGGCAGCAATCAAACCTAATAAAAAGAAGAGAGAAGTAGCAATACCTAATTCACCACTCATAGCAATGGTTGGGAACAAATTATCTTTGTGTGCATCAATATCAAATGAAGCAGCATAATCGGTTAGTAACACACCTAGAGCTAAAAAGAAAAAGTTTACAATTACCAATACAATGGTAAACCAAAACATGTTTTTTTGTGCATCTTGTAAGTTACGACAGGTTAGGTTTTTTTGCATCATATCTTGATCTAAACCAGTCATCACTACGGCAATAAAAGCTCCCGAAAAAAACTGATTCCAAAAGAAATTTCCTGCTTTCCAATTGTCAAAAAAGAACATTTTTGACAGTTTATTTTCACTTACGTAGCTAAACAAACTATCAATTTGCATTTCATCTTTAATCATTACAATACAAACGCCAACAGCAATTAACATAAATAAGGTTTGCAAAGTATCCGTCCAAACAATGGTTTTTATTCCGCCTTTGAAGGTGTATAACCAAATCAATAAAATGGTAATGACTACCGTTACCCAAAACGGAATTCCGTACGCATCAAACAAAATTAATTGTAGCACATTTGCAACTAAAAATAATCTAAATGAAGCTCCAACAGTTCTTGATAATAAAAAGAATGACGCTCCGGTTTTGTAGGAATATTTACCAAACCTATCTTCTAAATAGGTGTAAATTGAGGTTAAATTCAATCGGTAATAGAGTGGGAGAAGTACCAAGCCAATAATGGCATAACCAAGCACATAACCTAATACCATTTGCATATAACTCATTTGGCTATTTTCTACCCAACCCGGAACCGAAATAAACGTAACTCCCGAAAGCGAAGCACCAATCATACCGAAGGCAACTAAATACCAAGGAGATGAATTATTGGCTTTAAAAAAGGTTTCGTTGGTGGCAGATTTACTTGTTAAGTAAGAGATTAAAATAAGCACTCCAAAATAGGCGAGTATAAGTAGTAAAATATGAAACGGTTGCATATACTAAATTTATGTTGCTACGAATATAACAAATAAAAAATGCCGATAATCGGTTAAAATTATCAGCATTTTCAAAATTAATAACCCCCATTATTAATCGATGTGTAAAACAGCTTCATTTACCGGTTTACGCACCTTTTTTAAATCTTTCATAAAATCGTCTTCGGCTCTAAAACCAACTGGTAACACCAAAACAGATTGTAAATTTTTAGATTTTAAATCTAAGATCTCATCATATTTTTCAGGAATGAAGCCTTCCATAGGGCAAGAATCTATACCTTCAATAGCACAAACGGTTAATAAATTACCCAAAGCTATATAGGCTTGGTTTTTGTTCCATTGGTATAATTCTTCTTGAGTTTTACCAGAAAAACTACCCATTAAATATTCTTTGAACGGATTTAAAATTTCATCTGGAGTATTTCTAATTTCTTTTACTAAGCTAAAATATTTTTCAACATCTTTTTCAGTATGCTCAACAGGAATAGCGAATACTAACAAATGAGATGCTTGAACAATTTGTTGTTGATTCCAAGAATGCTCAACCAATTGTTGTTGGATTTCTTTATTTTTAACAACAACTAAACTTACCGGTTGTAAACCAAAAGAGCTGGCTGTTAAATTAAATGCTTCTTTTAAGGTGTTTAATTGTGTATCCGTTAAATATTTGTTTTCGTCAAATTTTTTAACGGCATATCTCCATTGTAAACTTTCTACTGTGTTCATGAATTTTAATTTTGGTGCTAAAATACAATTTAGTTTCCGTGGGAAATAAATTAATGATTGAAAAAATTGATAGATTGATAGACAAAATTTTTGTACATTGATAATCAAACTTTTGAGCTATGAAAGAAGATTTTTTGCACTACGTGTGGCAATATCAATTATTTTCTTCAGAATTAATAACAAGGAATAACGAACGGATTTCAATTTTGAAGTCTGGAACCTACAATACGAATTCTGGACCTGATTTTTTGAATGCTCAACTTACCATTGATGGTCAAAAGTGGGTGGGGAATGTTGAAATTCATGTGAAATCTTCCGATTGGTATGCGCATCAACATGAAACAGACTCAAATTATGATGCTGTAATTTTACATGTAGTGTATGAAGATGATGCGGAAGTTTTTATGAAGAATAATCAACCGCTACCAACTTTAGAGTTAAAAGGTAAGATTGATAAAAGTTTGCTAAACAATTATCAAAATTTAACTTCAAAACAATTAAGATGGATTCCTTGTGAAAATCAATTACAAGATGTTGATTCTTTTTTACTTAAGAATTGGTTAGAACGATTGTACTTTGAACGGTTGGAAAATAAATCGGTAGTAATAAATGAATTATTACAACGAAGTAACAATGATTTTGAAGCGGTATTATTTCAATTATTAGCTAAAAACTTTGGATTAAAAGTAAATGGAGAAGCATTTTTAAGCTTAGCAACATCTGTTGATTTTTCTGTGATTCGAAAAGAACGATTTAAAGAAGAAGCTTTATCGGCTTTACTATTTGGTCAAGCAGGATTTTTAGAAGAGGATACAGAAGATGAATATTTTCAATTGTTAAAAAAGGAATACAAATATCAACAGCATAAGTATAACTTGAAACCATTATCTATAAGTCGCTTTCAATTTTTTAGGATGCGACCAAATAATTTTCCAACGATTAGAATTGCACAATTGGTAGCTTTGTATCATCAACATCAAAATTTATTTTCAAAACTGATGACAATTGAAAAGCTGGAAGATTTTTATTCGTTGTTTTCTGTTGATGTAAACGACTTTTGGAAAATACATTACACTTTTGAAAAGGAATCGAAAAAATCTGCTAAAAAACTTACCAAGTCTTTTGTTGATCTGTTACTTATTAATACGGTCATTCCTTTAAAATTTGTTTGGCTACAAAGTAGAGGAGAAGTAGATGAAGAAAATATTTTGCGATTAATTCAGCAGTTAAAACCTGAGAAAAATTCTATCATTTCTAAGTTTTCCGATTTTAAAATTAAAGCCAATAATGCTTTTGAAACACAAGCTTTGTTAGAGCTTAAAAACAACTATTGCACACCGAAACGTTGTTTACAATGTGCAATAGGAAATAGTTTGTTAAGGTATTAATGTCATTCCGAGTGAAATGAAGGAATCTCTATTTTGAGATTACTTCAGAATTAAAATTCTTCGTAATGACGTTTTATGATATAAAAACCTCACAGATGATACTTCGGCTACGCTCTGTATCTAATCTGTAAGGTTTTATTTATGTTGTTGTCTTAAAGAAGTAATATCACTTCTCAATTAGTACAAACTCTTAAATTTAGCAGGATTTGCTTCGTGCATAATTTCATACACTTTTTCAAAAATATCTTCAGCAGATGGTTTAGAGAAATAATCTCCATCAGTACCATATGCAGGACGATGTGCTTTTGCTGTTAAGGTTTGTGGTTTGCTATCTAAATGTTTGTATCCATTTTGGTTTTCAACTATTTCTTGTAATAAATAGGCAGATGCTCCTCCTGGTACATCTTCATCTACTACTAATAATCTGTTGGTTTTTGCAACCGATTTTACCGTGTCGTGATTGATATCAAAAGGTAATAAACTTTGAGCATCTATAATTTCAACATCAATACCCACTTGTGCTAAATCATTAGCCGCTTCTTCTACAATTCTTAGAGTTGATCCGTAAGAAATAATAGTAATGTCTGTTCCTTCTTTAATGGTTTCAACTACACCAATTGGAGTTTTGAATTCGCCTAAATTGGTTGGTAATTCTTCTTTTAATCTGTATCCGTTTAAGCATTCAACTACCAAAGCAGGATCGTCACTTTCTAATAAAGTATTGTAGAAACCAGCTGCTTTAGACATATTTCTTGGAACTAATACATGAATTCCACGAATGTTATTAATAATTCCTCCCATTGGAGAACCCGAGTGCCAAATTCCTTCTAAACGGTGACCACGCGTACGAATAATTAATGGAGCTTTTTGCTTGCCAAATGTACGGTAACGAAGTGTTGCTAAATCATCACTCATAATTTGTAAAGCGTATAATAAATAATCTAAATATTGAATTTCAGCAATCGGACGTAAACCACGCATTGCCATACCAATACCTTGACCTAAAATAGTTGCTTCACGAATTCCGGTATCAGAAACACGTAATTCACCAAATTTTTCTTGTAAGCCTTCTAATCCTTGGTTTACATCACCAATATGACCTGCATCTTCACCAAAAATTAAAACTTCAGAATGCTTTTTTAGAATAGCTTCAAAGTTATCGCGCATGATAACACGAGCATCTACTATATTTTTTTCTGAGCTAAAAGTTGGTTTAACTTCGCTAATATTTTCTGCTGCTTTTTCAGTTTCACTCATTAAATGAGATGAATATTTAAATTGAGCTTTATGAATAGCATTTTGAATGAAGTTTTGTAGTTCTGTTTTTTCAGCAAAGTTTTCTTCACGAAGTAAGCGTAAGGTTTTACGACAGGCTACTAAAATATCTTTTCTAATCGGTTCAATAATGGCAGCTAAGTCATTTTTATATTTGCTAATGAACGCACCGTTTGCACTTTTTTGGGCAACACGGTCTAATAAGTTTACAGCTTCTGTAACTTCTGCTTTAATTTCATTGATATAATTATTCCAAGCATCACGTTTTGCGGTAGAAACTTCTTTTTTAGCCTCTTTTTCAAGAGCTACCAATTCGTCTTCATTTTCTACAAAACGTAATACATCACCTGTTTCATCTGTTAATTCGAATTCTAAGATCCATTTACGCATTTGAGTAATACAATCAAATTCTTGTTCCCATTGCAAACGTTCAGGAGATTTGTAGCGTTCATGTGAACCTGAAGTAGAGTGACCTTGGGGTTGCGTTAATTCTTTTACGTGAATTAATACAGGAGTATGATTGGTTCTTGCAATTTGAGATGCTTTGTTATAAGTATCAATCAATTTTACATAATCCCAACCGTTTACCACTAAAATTTCATATCCGTTGCTATCTTCTTCTTTTTGAAAACCTTTTAAGATCTCTGAAATGCTCTCTTTAGTCGTTTGATGACGTGCATGTACCGAAATACCATATTCATCATCCCAAACACTCATAACCATTGGTACTTGTAAAACTCCGGCAGCGTTAATAGTTTCAAAAAATAATCCTTCTGATGTACTTGCGTTACCAATAGTACCCCAAGCAACTTCATCACCATCTTTTGAAAAGTTGGTAAAACTCTCCAATCCTTTTACATTTCTATATATTTTAGAAGCTTGTGCTAGCCCTAACAAACGAGGCATTTGTCCTGCTGTTGGAGAAATATCTGCTGATGAATTTTTTTGAGCAGTTAAATTTTTCCAATTACCATTTTCATCTAAAGAATGTGTAGCAAAATGACCACCCATTTGTCGACCTGCCGACATTGGCTCTTGGTCAATATCAGTATGTGCATACAAACCCGCAAAAAACTGAGTTGGAGTTAACTCTCCTATAGACATCATAAAAGTTTGATCACGATAATATCCTGAACGGAAATCACCATTTTGAAAAGCTTTAGCCATGGCTAATTGCGGAACTTCTTTTCCGTCGCCAAAAATTCCAAATTTTGCTTTTCCTGTTAAAACCTCTCTACGACCTAGTAAACTACATTCACGAGAAACACGAGCAATTTTATAATCATTTAAAACTTCTGTTTTAAAATCGTTGAATGAAAGTTGTTGAGAATTAGAAACTTCTATTTTTTGTGACATATATTAAGTGTAATTGGTATTGCTACAAAGGTAGTTTTTTTAAATGAAATTTAAAAATAGAACGTTTTTTTGCACAAATCGTAAAATTATGTTGAATATTGAGTTTTTGTTGAATAATTTACAACAAACCTCGTCTAATAAAATTATAAATCCTATCAAGATTAGTGGTGATAACAAATCTAACTTTTGATGGGTAAGCAGGTTGGTTGACTTGCCAACCTTCATTTGTGTAAATTGGGAAATAAAATTCAAAAATATTAGGAATGAAGTTTAATCGAATTCCGTTTTCATAAAACATTCTAGGGTTTTCATCATAGTTTTTCAGCATTGCTAAATCGTTATATACTTCTAACCATTTCCATACGCTTATGCTAGAGTTGCCAGCCATAATTAATTGATTGGCAAAAGAAGGTTGTTTGAAAAAAGACTTAAAACCTCCGTCAGTTACAATATATTGCTGACTAAAAATACCTTCTTGTTCAGATCTACCAAAAAGATTTTGTTCAAATAAGTAATCGGATCCTCTGTTTAGGCTAAAGCTAAAATAGTTTCCGTCAGTATTGTTGGTAGCAAAAATTCCGCCAAAGAAACGAATATCGAAGCTTCTGTCTACATCAAAATACTCTCTATACCTAACATCAGCAGATAGTTTTGTGAAATTATTTCCTAACTCAGCATTTAGGGCATATTGAAAGCTTTTAATTACATCAGGTTTACTGTATACATACCTTAAATTGGCAATCTTATATTTGTCTTTTTCTAGCTCTTGAAATCCTGTTTCAATTTCTTTATTGATATAAATTAATCGTCCTAAAAGGTATTTATAACCCACATCTCGCAAACTATTTCTACTAAAATTAATAGATGCATAGGGGCTAAAAGTATGGTAGCCTAAGTTGGGAGCATAATGATAATTGCTGCCAGAAATTCCGTATACTATTTTGTATATGGTGTTATTGTCAACATAATGATTGTACTTTAAAGAAAAGCCTCCTGTAATGTTGTTTGATTTAGTAGCGTAATATGGGGTAAAACTAGCTTCAAAGTTACGCTCAATAAAATGATGATTATTAAATTTTATTCCTAATAGAACTCCATCGTAAAAATTGTATTTAACATCAGGAGTAAAAAAAACTTGATTGTAGTATGGGTTTTCTACGTCTTTAAATAACCTAAATTGCAAAGGTTTATTTAGTAAAGTGTTGTTTACATTTCTGAAATTATTAAATGAGTTATATTCTGGGTAAATTTGTTCATAATTCAACGCTAATTTATCAAAACCATTTCTAGCTATAGTTACCGTTTTTGTGCTGTCAACTCCTGCAACCCATTGTTTGAATTTTATTTCTTTTTTATGAACACCATACAATGCTACAGGAGCAACTAAATCTCTTTTGTTTTTAATAGTTACAGCTAAAGAATCTTTAGTTTTGTTGAGTTTTATTTTGGTAATTTTATAATCGGCATTCTTAGTTGTATGAATATAATCACCAAAGAACCAAGATACATCTTTGTCTGTATTTTTAGTAAGGATAGAATCAAAAGATGCGCTCTCTGATATTTTAAGTTTTGTATTTGTATAAAATTCTTTTAACGATTTTCTTAAAGTAGAATCACCTACGTATCCTTGTAAATACTTCAACCCTAAACCGGCTTTATATTTGCTTATTACTTTTCTATTAAAATTGGAAAGTTTTTCAGATGGTGTAGTTAATGCTTGATCATAAAATTTCCTGGCACTTATTTGATACAGGAAAGGATACTTATCTACCTGTTTCATTTTAGCAATATTGTAGGTTCTTAAACCCCAATACTTTGAGTATTTACCTAATAAAGTAACGTTATTATGGTATTTTTTAATGTACTCCATCATTAAAAAAGTTTGAATACCATCGGTAAGCCAATAATCTTTTCTTGGATTTAATAACAGAATATCATGTAAATATTTTGAAGACAATGCTTGAAAAAAACGCATTTCCCATCTAAAATTTTCAGGATATGGTTTTAGCCAACTTGGTAAACCAAACAGTTCCTTTAAAGAGTTTCTATTTACTGTGTTTGCATCTACTAGAATTTCAACATGAGGATGCTTTCCCATGTATTCTTCAATAAAATTTACTTGCTGATTAATAATTTTTCTAGCTACATCATGTTCTATTTTTTCTGAGTGTATATCTGTTTTTACTTGTGTGTTTTCTGTTTGAAAAGATTTGAATATTTTATCTCGGGTAATACTCAGAATAATATCTTTCTTTTTTCCACCAACCAAGTAATAGTTTGTCGCTAAACTATCTTTATTTTCATATTGGTATAAATTACTTTCTAAAAAATAATTTTTTGGAAGTTTTAAATTGATCTCATAATCAGCAATATCTTGGTATAAATCATCCATATTTAAGTTACTCATTAATTGCCATTTTTTATTAAAAACAGCAGGCGTCATATACCAAAATCGAAGATGATATCCGTTTTTATTTTTTCCATACCCTGTAAATTCAGAACTTGGTATTTTAACTATGTAAGTGGATCTTATTTCTATGCTGTCTTTATAAGAAAAGGGTCTGTTAAGTAAAATTTTTACAACATCAGGGTGATTTTTAGGTGTGCTAAATGATACTTGTTCTTTGTTAACAGTAATATTGTATATTTTAGAAAAGCCTCTGTTTTTAGGTTTTGCAAAAAAGAAATCTTTTTTATAATCTTCAATTAATCTTTTTCCTAAGGGAGTTTCTTTATTTTTAAAACTATTGGCCCAATTGTGTAGATAAACAGAGGTTAAAGGTTCACCGGTTTTATTGTAGAAAATGGTTTTTTGTTGAATTTTTAATGTTTGATTTAAAGTGTCAAGTTCGGCAGTTATTGAAATAGCATTCTCTTGAGCATTTGTAGAATACATGCTCACAAGAAAAATAATAACAAGGCTTAGTTTTAACTTCAAATTTTCACAAATAAAAAACTCGTTGCTCAATGAACAACGAGTTGAATATAAAACTTATTTTTTAGAAGTTTGGTTTTAACTGATATTTAGCATAGAACTTGTTAAAATGATCTACCGCTTCTTCTGGTGTATCTACAATTCTGAATAAATTTAAATCTTCCGGACTAATATTACCTTCTTCAATTAAGGTGTTTTTGATCCAGTCTAATAAACCTCCCCAGAATTTTTTACCTACTAAAACAATTGGAAAACGACCTATTTTTTTTGTTTGGATCAAAGTAATAGCTTCAAACAATTCATCCATAGTACCAAATCCACCTGGCATTACTACAAATCCTTGAGAATATTTTACAAACATTACTTTACGTACAAAGAAATAGTCAAACTCTAAATTTTTATCGCTATCAATCCAAGGATTATCATGTTGTTCAAACGGTAATTCAATATTTAAACCTACTGAAGTTCCTTTACCGCGGTTTGCTCCTTTATTACCTGCTTCCATAATTCCAGGACCACCACCGGTAATTACTCCAAATCCGTTTTGCGTTAATTGATAAGCAATTTCTTCAGCTAATTTGTAATAATTATGATCGGTTTTAGTACGTGCAGAACCAAAAATTGACACACATGGACCAATTTTACTCAGTTTTTCATATCCATCTACAAACTCAGACATTATTTTAAAAATTGCCCAAGAATCGTTTGTTTTTATCTCATTCCATGTTTTTTGTTGAAACTTTTCTCTAATTTTTCTGTCGTCAATTGTCATTATCTTCTTTTTTAATTTTTAAATCTGTTTAAAAACAAGCCTGCTAATTTAGTTCTTTTTTTAAAAACTTAGCTGTATAACTTGTTTTATGTTTCGCAACTTCTTCTGGAGTACCTGTTGTAAGAACTTTACCACCTTTTTTGCCGCCTTCCATACCAATGTCTATAATATAGTCGGCAAGTTTAATCACGTCTAAATTGTGTTCAATAATTAAAACTGTATTTCCTTTATTGGTAAGTTTATTTAAAACGTCCATTAAAATTCTGACATCTTCAAAATGCAACCCAGTGGTGGGTTCATCAAGTATGTAAAATGTATTTCCTGTATCTTTTTTAGATAGTTCGGTAGCTAATTTTATACGTTGTGCTTCTCCTCCCGAAAGCGTAGTAGATTGTTGTCCGAGTGTAATATATCCAAGTCCAACATCTTTAATGGTTTTTAATTTTCTGTGGATTTTAGGAATATGTTCAAAAAACTCAACAGCATGATTAATGGTCATTTCTAATACATCAGCAATCGATTTTCCTTTGTAACGAATCTCGAGTGTTTCACGGTTAAAACGTTTTCCTTGGCAGGTTTCACATTCTACATGAACATCGGGTAAAAAGTTCATTTCAATAACACGAACACCGCCACCTTGACAAGTTTCGCATCGTCCGCCTTTTACATTAAAACTAAAACGACCAGGTTTATAACCACGAATTGAAGCTTCAGGAGTTTTTGAAAACAAACTTCTAATTTCACTAAAAACACCAGTATAGGTTGCCGGATTTGAACGAGGTGTTCTTCCAATAGGAGATTGATCAATATCAATCACTTTATCTACATGCTCTAAACCTTCAATTTTTTTATAGGGCATTGGTTTTTTTACACCACGATATATATGAGCATTTAAAATAGGATAAAGTGTTTCATTAATTAACGTAGATTTTCCACTACCCGAAACTCCAGTAACGCAAATCATTTTTCCAAGAGGAAATTCTACGGAAACATTTTTTAAATTATTTCCTTTGGCTCCCATAAGTTTTATGGTATGACCGTTACCTTCACGTCTTTTTTTAGGGACTTCAATTTTTTTTCTTTTAGCTAAATAATCGGCTGTGAGGGTGTTGTGTGAGAGTAATTCTTTAAAATCACCTTCACTTACAATTTCTCCTCCATGACGTCCTGCTCCCGGACCAATATCTAATACAAAATCAGCATTTTTAATCATATCTTCATCATGTTCAACGACTAAAACTGAGTTTCCTACATCTCGAAGTTTGATTAAAGAATCAATCAATTTTTGATTATCACGCTGATGTAAACCAATACTTGGTTCATCTAAAATATAGAGAACACCAACTAATTGAGAGCCTATTTGGGTAGCTAAACGGATGCGTTGAGCTTCACCACCCGATAAAGATTTTGAGGTTCTGTCTAACGTTAAATAATCCAATCCAACATCTAGCAGAAACTGAATTCGGGTTCTAATTTCCTTTAGTATTTCTGAAGCAATGATGAGCTGTTTTTCTGATAATTTTTTATCAATTTTTGAAAACCAATTAGCTAATTCTGTAACATCCATTTTAGCTAAATCACTAATGTTCTTATCTGTAATTTTAAAATGAAGTGCTTCTTTTTTTAACCTATTTCCATCACATGTACCACAATCAACTTCATCCATAAAATCTTTTGCCCAACGTTTTATAGATGTACTGTCGGTGTTTTTATATTGGTTTTCAATAAAAGCAATAATCCCTTCAAAATCTATTTCATAATTACGAGTAACACCAAGGTTTTTTGACTGTATTTCAAATTTTTCTTTTCCTCCATGTAAAATGACTTCTAAAGCTTCCTTCGGAATTTTTTTAATAGGATCTGTTAATTTGAAATCATACCTTTCTGCAATAGTTTGAAGTTGTTTGAAAATCCAACTGTTTTTTTGTTCACCTAACGGTATAATTCCTCCATTTTTTATAGAAATAGAATCATCAGGTATAATTTTATGAATGTTTACTTCGTTGGTAATTCCTAATCCATTACATGTGTCACAAGCTCCTTTTGGAGAATTGAATGAAAAAGTGTTTGGTTCTGGACTTGGGTATGCAATTCCTGTGGTAGGACACATTAATTCACGACTGAAATAACGTGGTTTTTCATTATCTACATCAATAACCATTAAAATATTGTTGCCTGTGTACATGGCGGTTTTAATGGTTTCTTCTAAACGTTTTTCAGCAGATTCATTTACAATAAGTCTATCAATTACAACCTCAATATCGTGAGTTTTGTAACGGTCTAACTTCATGCCTTTTTCAATTTCACGAATTTCTCCGTCAACTCTAACTCTTACAAAACCTTGCTTAGAAATTTGTTCAAAAAGTTCGCGATAATGTCCTTTTCTTGATTTAATTAATGGGGCTAAAATTGCTATGCGTTTGTCAGCAAAATCAGATAAAATTAATTCTTTGATCTGTTCGTCTGAATAGCTTATCATCTTTTCTCCAGTATTATATGAGTAGGCATCTGAAGCACGAGAAAAAAGTAAGCGTAAAAAGTCATAAATCTCTGTAATGGTTCCAACTGTAGATCGCGGACTTTTATTTGTGGTTTTTTGTTCGATAGAAATTACTGGAGAAAGTCCATCAATTTTATCAACATCTGGTCTTTCTAATCCGCCTAAGAACTGACGTGCGTAGGCAGAAAATGTTTCAATATAACGACGTTGACCTTCGGCATAAATAGTATCAAATGCCAAAGATGATTTTCCGCTACCACTCAAACCAGTTATTACCACCAGTTTTTCACGCGGAATTTTAACATCAATATTTTTTAAATTGTGAGCTCTTGCTCCGTAAACTTCAATATATTCTTGTTCTTTCAATGTGAGGTTTTTACGAAAAAAAGCAAAGTTACCAAAACCAATTTATTTTTGCGTGTAGTGTTGAAAACAAAAATAGTATCTTGCAAATTAAATTGAGTATATGAAATTTATTCACGAGGTAAGACACTTTTTTGAACGTCACGGATTTAATGTGTCCTCTCGGTTTGCAGACAGGTTGGGTATGCGAGCTACCAATGTACGTTTATTTTTTATTTATATATCTTTTGTAACCGTTGGTTTATCATTTGGTATATATCTTACTTTAGCTTTTTTATTACGATTAAAAGATATGATTTACACAAAACGAACTTCAGTATTTGATTTATAATGAACATTGTTTTACAATCTAGATTATACAAAGCTATTTTTTTTACAGCATTAACCTTATTTATAGGAATTGTAGGTTATGAGCTATTTTTTGGTTACTCTTTCATAGATGCACTTTACATGACCGTAATTACTGTTACTACAGTTGGTTTTGGAGAGTTGCATCCTTTTACGGTAGGAGAAAAAATTTTTACAGTAGGGTTAATTATTTCTAGTTTATTTACTTTTGGTTATGCAGTATCATCCTTTTCAGAATATTTAATAAGTGGTACATTTTTTTATCAATTAAAAATTAAAAAAGTGCAAAAACAAATTGAGCAATTAAACGGACATATAATTGTATGCGGATTCGGCAGAAACGGTAAGCAAGCCTTGACCAAATTAAAGAGTTATAAACGAGATGTAGTGGTGGTTGAAAAGGATAAAGAATTAATTAAAAAGTTAGATGCCGATAAAGTATTGAATATTGAAGGAGACGCTACGTCAGATGATGTTTTGCTGCGCGCTGGAATTGAAAATGCAAAGTATTTAATTACGGCATTAGCCTCAGATGCAGATAATTTATTTGTAGTGCTAACTGCCAATCAATTGAATAAAAACTGTAAAATTATTAGTAGGGCTTCTAAAGAAAGTTCCTATAAAAAATTAAAGTTTGCCGGAGCAGATAATGTAATTATGCCCGATAAATTAGGTGGTGCTCATATGGCATCTTTAGTAGTTACACCTGATGTTATAGAGTTTGTTGATAGGTTAACAATTTCTGGAGATACTACTACAAACTTAGAAGAAATAGCAGTGAATGATTTGCCTAAAGAGTACTTAAATAAAACCATTTTAGATTTAGATTTAAGAAGAAAAACAGGCTGTACCGTAATTGGGTTTAAAAATTCTGAACAAGATTATATTATTAATCCAGAAGCTTCTACCGAACTTACTAAAGATTCTAATTTAATTGTATTGGGTCGCCCAGAACAAATTAATAAACTACGAGAGATTTTTTAATGAAGAAAGTACTTATAACTGGTAGCAATGGGTTGTTAGGTCAGTCGTTATTAGATTTATTGCTTCCTGAGCATGAATATCAAATTTTTGCTTTATCAAAAGGAAAGAATCGATATCCAACAACCAAAGGATATAATTACTTTTCTATCGATTTAACAGATAAAAAGTCTCTTGATACACTCGTTAAGCAAATCCAACCTAATTTTATCATAAACACAGCGGCAATGACCAATGTAGATGCTTGTGAAGAGTTTAAAGAAGAGTGTGATAAGATTAATGTAGAATTAGTTCAAAACTTAGTAGATGTATCTAAAAAATTAGATTGTCACTTAATTCATATTTCAACCGATTTTATTTTTGACGGAAATGATGGTCCATATAAAGAAAATGATAAGGCTAATCCGTTAAGCTACTATGGGGTGTCTAAGTTAAAATCCGAAGAAATTATTCTTAACTCAGGAATAGATTATACTATTTTAAGAACTATTTTAGTGTACGGAAAAGTGCATGATATGAGTAGGAATAATATTGTACTTTGGGTAAAAAAATCATTAGAAGAAGGAAAAGAGTTAACTATTGTTGAAGATCAATATAGAATGCCAACGTATGTGGTTGATTTAGCATTGGCCTGTAAAAAAGCAATGGACGCTAAGGTGAAAGGAGTTTTTAATGTATCATCTAACACGTTGTTAAGTATTTATGAAATCGCACAACAAATTGCAGAAGTTTTTGAGTTAGATACATCTTTATTAAAACCAATTTCAACTCAAACTCTCAATCAAAAAGCAAAAAGACCAGCTAAAACAGGGTTTAATTTAGCTAAAACAGAAAAGGAACTAGGATTACACTTTAAATCTTTTAGAGAAGATTTACATAGATTTAAACAAAAGTTAAACTAAAATTCAGATTTAACAATAAAAAGTTGGCAAAAGGTCAGTTTTTTAAGATATTGCGCATCACTAATTCAAAAATAATTATTACATTATGAATAAAAAGCTACTTACGTTGCTATTTACTATAGCACCGATGTTGATGTTTGCACAAGAAAAAGGAATTGATCAAAAAATTGATGAATGGTTTAAACCTTTTTCTGATTTTTTTAGCAACGTTATCTTCTTTCAAATTGCAGGTACTCCTTTTGTATTGATCCTTTTAGTGGTGAGTGCAGCATTTTTTACCATCTATTTTGGATTTCCAAATATTCGTCATTTCTGGACGGCTATTAATGTTGTGAGAGGAAAGTATGAAGATATAGAAAAACATGGAGCTAAATTGTTATATGGAGAAGGAGGTATTGCTCAAGGAGTAGATATGAACGAGGTAGATGATATTGAAGAACATATTGAAAATATTGAAGAAATTCACAGTGATTTAGAAATAGACGGAGATATTAAAGATACAATTAGAGATGAAAGCTCTGATGGAGAGGTATCTCACTTCCAAGCGTTAGCAACAGCAGTATCAGGTACTGTAGGTAACGGTAATATTGCAGGAGTAGCATTAGCAATTGCTTTAGGAGGGCCTGGAGCAACTTTTTGGATGATTGTATGCGGTTTATTAGGAATGTCAACAAAATTTGTTGAATGTACTTTAGGTGTTCATTATCGTGATGTTGGTGAAGATGGAACAGTGTATGGTGGTCCTATGTACTACTTATCAAAAGGTTTAAAGGAGAAAGGTTATGGAATGTTAGGTAAAGTTGCTGCAGTTTTATTTGCTGTTTTTTGTATCGGAGGATCTTTTGGAGGAGGTAATGCTGCACAATCAAACCAAGCAACTGTTGTTATTAAAGAGTTATTTGGTTGGCAAAGTACAAGCGCAGGAGCTATCGTAGGTCTTGTATTAGCTGTTTTAGTAGGAATCATTATTATTGGAGGTATAAAAAGAATTGCTTCGGTTACCGAAAAAGTAGTGCCTTTTATGGCAGTATTATACATTGTAGCTTGTTTATATATCATTTTTGCAAACTTTAGCTTAATTGATGATGCAGTAAGTTTAATAGTTACAGAAGCTTTTAACCCGAAAGCAATAGGTGTTGGTGGTGTTATAGGTGTATTATTGGTAGGATTTAAAAGAGCGGCATTCTCTAATGAGGCAGGTGCAGGTTCTGCATCAATTGCTCACTCAGCTGTAAAAACCAAATATTCTGCTTCTGAAGGATTAGTGGCTTTATTAGAGCCTTTCATTGATACGGTTGTTATTTGTACCATGACAGCTTTAGTAATCATCATTTTTAACTTTGGAGGCGAGTTTAATTATGGAGGCGACGGGAGTGGTGCTGTATTTATTGATGGTGTAGCTTATGAAGGCGCCGGAATTACCTCAAAAGCATTTGCTAAATACATTCCATATTCAAACGTTTTCTTAACAATAGCGGTAGTATTATTTGCAGTTTCTACGATGATTTCTTGGTCTTACTACGGACTACAATCATGGAAATTCTTATTTGGTAGAGGTAAAAAAGCAGATTTAACGTATAAATTATTATTTTTAACTTTCGTAGTAATTGGTGCTGCGGCAAGTATGAAATCAATTTGGGATTTTTCAGATGCAATGATCTTTGCAATGGTATTCCCTAATATGGTTGGTTTATATTTATTGATGCCGGTTGTGAAAAAACAACTAAAGCGTTATTTAGAAGCCATCAATTTAAAAAAGGAAGCTATCGAATAAAATAGACAATATGAAAACATTAAAATCCCATTTCAGGTATACCAAAAGCCAACGAAATGGGATTTTGTTTTTAGTAATACTTATCATTCTTTTTCAATGTGTTTATGCTTTTGTTGATTTTTCTTCGGAAGAAAGAGTAGATACAAATAAGTATGAAATAACTTCATTTTTAAATGAAATAGATAGTTTAAAAGTAGTTGAAATTGAAAAAAGAAAACCTAAAATATATCCTTTTAATCCGAATTACATAACTGACTTTAAAGGATATCAATTAGGAATGTCAGTTGAAGAAATTGATAGACTTCTTATATATAGAAAACAAAATAAATGGATTAACTCTGCATCCGATTTTCAACAAGTAACAAAAGTGTCAGATAGTTTGTTGGCAAAACTTTCTTCGTATTTTAAATTCCCAGATTGGGTGGTGAAAAGAAACAAGCAAAAGAATAAGTCAAACAAATCAACATCATCTTTTCAAAAAGAATATTCAAAGAAAGAAATTTCCACAAATGATATCAATTTAGCAACGTCAGAAGATTTCAAAACAATTTACGGAATAGGAGATAAATTATCCGAAAGAATTATAAAATACAGAACAAAATTACAAGGTTTTACTTATGAAAACCAAGTAAATGAAGTTTGGGGTTTAGAGGCTAATATTGTAGATAAGTTGCTAAATATCTTCAAAATTCAAAATAAACCAATCATTAAAAAAGTGAATGTAAATACAGCTAGTTTTAAAGAAGTATTAAAAAATCCATATATAAATTACGAACTCTGTAAAAAAATATTTGACTATAGAGATGAAGTGGCTGAACTTCAAAACATAGATGAGTTAAAAAATATAGATGGTTTCCCAGTAGAAAAATACGATAGAATAGTCTTATATTTGGAAGCCAAATAACAAACAAACAACCAATTTTAACTTATGAATAGTATGTATTTTACCGAAGAGCATCAAGCTTTTCGTCAGAGTTTTAGAGACTTTTTACAAAAAGAAGTAGTTCCGCACATTGAAAAATGGGAAAAAACAGGAACTATTGATCGTTTTATATGGAAGAAGTTTGGAGAGATGGGATACTTCGGGTTAAACCAACCAGAAGAGTATGGAGGATTGAATCTTGACTTGTTTTACACCGTTATTTTCCTAGAAGAACTACAACGCATTAATTCTGGTGGATTTGCAGCTGCCATGTGGGCGCATGCTTATTTAGCCATGACACATGTTAATAAAGAAGGGGATGACAGAATTAAAAAAGAATACTTAACGCCAAGTATAGAAGGAGATAAAATAGGTTGTTTATGTATTACAGAACCTTTTGGAGGTAGTGATGTGGCAGGTATGCGTACCACTGCTATTAAAAAAGGAGATACTTATGTAATCAATGGATCAAAAACTTTTATTACTAATGGGGTGTATTCAGATTATTTAGTGGTTGCAGCCAAAACCAATCCAGAAGATAAGCATAAAGGAATGAGTATTTTTATTATAGATAGAGATACACCAGGAATTTCATCAACTAAATTAGATAAATTAGGTTGGAGAGCATCCGATACAGGTGAAATAGCTTTTGACAATGTGGTTATTCCTGCAGAAAATTTAATGGGAGAAGAGGGGAAAGGATTTCCATACATTATGCAACACTTTGCTTTAGAAAGATTGGTTATGGGTATTAATGCTCATGCGCGCGCAGAATACGCTGTTGAATACGCTTTACAATATATGAGTGAGCGTGAAGCGTTTGGTACAACCATCGATAAGTTTCAAGCACTACGCCATAAAATAGCAGAAATGGCAAGTAGAGTAGATATGTGTAAAGAGTATAACTATTCAATTGCTAAACGTTTAAATAATGGGCAATACGTAGTAAAAGAAGCAAGTATGAGTAAATTATTGTCGACTAAAATGGCTGACGAAGTAATTTATGATGCACTTCAAATGTTGGGGGGTTATGGGTATATGGAAGATTATCCGCTGGCACGCATGTTACGCGATAGTCGTTTAGGACCAATTGGTGGTGGTACTTCTGAAATCTTAAAAGAGATTATCGCAAAAATGATAATTGATAAGAAGGAATATAAGCCAGCTACATAAATTCATTTTTGCGAAAATGCGTTCTCGCATCGCAAAAATGATAATTGATAAGAAGGAATATAAGCCGGCTACATAAGATTTTTATAAATGATATTTTGTAAGAGCTTTCTTGATAAGGAGGCTCTTTTTTTTATTTAGTTGTCAAAAAAACACCTTAAAATTTATAATTAGTTTATGTTTTTGTGTTTTTTATTGAAATAACAATAAGTTATTAACACGAAATCGATTTCGTTTCTATATCGATTTCGTAGTTTGATTTTCTCTATTTAACTTACCGTGAATAAAATCAAACAAACCATGAAAACCCTTCAAAAATTAAGCGCCTTAATAGTCATTCTATATTTAGGCGTTGGTTGTTCTTCAGAAAAAACAGAAGATCAATTAAAAACTCAAACAGAAATTAACAAAAAAGAAGAGCAAGTAGCAGCACGTAGCGGATTAAAACCCATCGGATCAGGTGTTATGATGCAAGCCTTTTATTGGGATGTGCCAGCAGGCGGAACTTGGTGGCAAACAGTAGAAAGCAAAGTGCAAGATTGGAGTAATGCAGGTATAGATGCTATTTGGTTACCACCAGCTTCTAAAGCTCAAAACGGAGCTTTCTCAATGGGATATGATCCTTTTGATTATTATGATTTCGGCCAGTATAATCAAATGGGAAGCGTTGAAACACGTTTTGGTTCTAAAGCAGAACTTCAAAGTTTAATCACCGAAGCGCATACAGCACAGTTAAGTGTAATTGCAGATATTGTTATCAATCATAACAGTGGAGGAGATAGTGAAGTGAATCCGTTTACAGGTCAATCTAACTGGACTGACTTCAATCCGTTATCAGGAAAATTCTACCGAAGCTATAATGATTTCCATCCAAACGGTATTCACAATAATGATTCAGGTGCTTTTGGTGGCTTCCCAGATTTGTGTCACGATCAAGCTTATGTACAGGATTGGTTGTGGAAAGGAGCTGAAAGTGTTGCTAAGTATTATAAAAATGTAATGGGCTTTGACGGTTGGCGTTTTGACTATGTAAAAGGTTTCGAACCTTGGGTAGTGAAAGATTGGAAAAACGAAGTTGGTGGATTCTCAGTAGGAGAGTATTGGGATGGTAATGCAGCTACTTTAGATTGGTGGTCGGGTCAAGCAGAAGTAAGCGCATTCGATTTTGCATGTTATTATCGAATGAAAGATGCTTTTGAAGGAAATGATTTAAATCGTTTGAATGATGATATGTTATGGAAACGTAACTCAATGAAAGCAGTAACTTTTGTTACCAATCATGATACAGATGAAATTATTAACGGAAAAATGTTAGCCTATGCCTATATTTTAACACACGAAGGGTATCCAACCATATTTTATAGAGATTATGAAGAGTGGTTAAATAAAGAAAGATTAAACAATTTAATTTGGATACATAACAATTTAGCATCGGGTAGCACTTCAATTTTATATACAGATAATGATGAGTATATAGCAAAAAGAAACGGTTATAATAGCGCAGGAATTGTAGTGTATATTAATAATTCAAATTCATGGCAAGAGCGTTGGGTAGAAACCAATTGGTCAAACACAACTATAAAAGATTACACAGGTCACTCAAACTGGGAACCAGTTACACAATCTGGCAAATGGGTAAAAATTCAAGTACCACCAAAAAGTTATTCAGTTTGGGCGCCAAAATAATTTGGGCGTTCCGGTTTTATTTAAAAAATATTTACAAGTATAATCCCCAGACAAAGCTTTTAGCTTGTTTTTAGAAAACCCGATGAATAAAACCGTCGGGTTTTTCGTTATATCTTTTGCAAAGCAAAAGGATGCCACTACAACCCCTAACGCAAAAAAAACTAAAAAATAATAATTGTCCAATAAAAAGAAGTTTGTATCTTTGCAATCCGAAAAAATAAGAATTAATCATGTAATAAGCAGATCAGTGTCTGTTCATTACTTAAAATATAAAGATACTACAATGAAAGGAGGTGCAAAAACATGTTAATCATTCCAGTTAAAGAAGGAGAGAATATCGATAGAGCGTTAAAACGTTACAAGCGTAAATTTGATCGTACAAAAACTATGAGACAATTACGTGATCGTAAGCAGTTCACTAAGCCATCTGTAGCAAAAAGAGCTCAAAAGATTAAAGCATCTTACGTTCAAAGATTAAGAACTCAAGAAGAAATCGGATAGTAGATGTCTTCATCAAAATAAAAAATCCCATACAAGTTATTGTGTGGGATTTTTATTTGCACATCATTTTGTAAATTTGAGTTTTACTCATGTAACTTGTATATGTTAATTCAACAATTTCTTAATTACCTTCTATTAGAAAAAAATTATTCCAAACATACTGTATTGGCTTACCAAACAGATTTGATGGCTTTTAAAGATTTTTGCGAAGTTGAATTCGATCAAACAGATTTAGAAAATGTCCATTACAATCAAATACGAAGTTGGATTGTGAGCATGGTTAATCAAGGATTAACTAATAGAACTATCAACAGAAAAATTACTTCCTTAAAAACCTTTTATAAATTTTTACAAAAAACGGAAGTTATAAGTGTAAATCCATTACAAAAACATAAAGCATTAAAAGCCCAAAAGAATGTGCAAATACCATTCACTCAAAAAGAAGTAGATAAGGTAATTGAAGGTATTGAGGAAGATGATTTTGAGTCCGTAAGAAATAAATTAATTGTAGAGTTATTGTATTCAACAGGAATGCGTAGAGATGAGTTAATCAATATAAAAGAAAAAGATGTTGATCTTTACAATAAAACGATTAAGGTCTTAGGGAAAAGGAATAAAGAAAGGTTTGTGCCTTTGTTGCCTTCTGTTATTCAAACTCTTACAAAATACCTCGAATTTAAAAAAGAATATCCCTCAAAAGTAGAGGAACTTTTAGTAACAAAAAAAGGGTTAAAAATTTACGAAACACTTGTTTACAGAACAATAAATTTGTATTTTAGTCAGGTGTCTGTTAAAGTAAAAAAAAGTCCACATATACTTAGGCACACGTTTGCGACACATTTGCTAAACGAAGGCGCAGACTTAAATTCAGTTAAAGAATTACTAGGACATTCAAGTTTAGCATCAACTCAAGTTTATACTCACAATAATTTGAGTCAAATTAAAGATATGTTTAACAAAGCTCATCCTAGGAGCAACAAAAACGATTAACACTATGAAAGTATTCACTCAATCAGTAAACTTCAAAGCAGATGGAGATTTAATTAAGTTTATCGAAAAAAAAGTAGGAGGTTTAGAAAAATTTCACGACAAGATCGTAGATGCAGAAGTGTTTTTAAAAGTTCAAAAAACAAGTGATAAGGAGAACAAAATAACAGAAGTAAAAATTAATGTTCCCGGTGATGAAATGATTGTTAAAAAAGTAGCAAAAACCTTTGAAGAGGGTATAAGTGTTGGCGTAGAATCCTTAAAGCGACAATTAAGAAAATCAAAAGAAAAACACAAAGATTCCTTAGTGTCGTAAAAAGATTAAAAAATAATTAAAAAAAGTTTTAGAAATTAAAAATTACTTTTTACATTTGCAGTCCGTTAGAAATAGCGGATTGTTTTTTTATAACAATAGCCGATATAGCTCAGCTGGCTAGAGCAGCTGATTTGTAATCAGCAGGTCGTGGGTTCGAGTCCCTCTATCGGCTCAAAAAGAACAAGTTCTTTAAAATATTTTAAGGTTTATGGGGAGATTCCAGAGCGGCCAAATGGGACGGACTGTAACTCCGTTGTCTTACGACTTCGCAGGTTCGAATCCTGCTCTCCCCACAAAATCCTTAAAAAATGCGGGAGTAGCTCAGTTGGTAGAGCGTCAGCCTTCCAAGCTGAATGTCGCCGGTTCGAACCCGGTCTCCCGCTCAAAACTGTTGCCGACATAGCTCAGTTGGTAGAGCGCATCCTTGGTAGGGATGAGGTCACGGGTTCAAATCCCGTTGTTGGCTCTATTTTAGAGTTTATTTAAGAGTTTAAAATAACACTAAATATATTTAACTAAGAATTAAAATTTATAATCATGGCAAAAGGAACTTATGATCGTTCGAAACCACACTTAAACGTTGGTACTATCGGGCACGTAGATCACGGTAAAACTACTTTAACTGCAGCTATTACTAAAGTTTTAGCTGATGCTGGATATTCAGAAGCTAGAGCTTTTGATCAAATTGATAACGCTCCAGAAGAAAAAGAAAGAGGTATTACAATTAACTCTTCTCACGTAGAGTATGCAACTCAGAACCGTCACTATGCACACGTTGACTGTCCAGGTCACGCGGATTATGTAAAGAACATGGTAACTGGTGCTGCACAAATGGATGGAGCTATCTTAGTAGTTGCTGCTACAGATGGTCCAATGCCACAAACTCGTGAGCACATCTTATTAGGTCGTCAGGTTGGTATTCCACGTATCGTTGTTTTCTTAAACAAAGTTGATATGGTTGACGATGAGGAGTTATTAGAATTAGTAGAAATGGAAGTAAGAGACTTATTATCTTTCTATGAGTATGATGGAGATAATGGTCCTGTAATTAAAGGTTCTGCTTTAGGAGCTTTAAACGGTGAGCAAAAATGGGTTGATACAGTTTTAGAATTAATGGAAGCTGTTGATGCTTGGATTGAAGAGCCACCAAGAGATACTGATAAGCCATTCTTAATGCCAATCGAGGATGTATTCTCTATTACTGGTCGTGGTACTGTAGCAACTGGTCGTATCGAAACTGGAGTTATCAATTCTGGAGATCCTGTAGAGATCATCGGTATGGGTGCTGAGAAGTTAACTTCTACAGTAACTGGTATTGAAATGTTCCGTCAAATCTTAAACAGAGGTGAGGCTGGAGATAACGCAGGTATCTTATTAAGAGGTATTGAAAAAACTCAGATTAAGAGAGGTATGGTAATCGTTAAGCCAGGTTCTGTAACTCCACACGCTAAGTTCAAAGCTGAGGTATATATCTTAAAGAAAGAAGAAGGTGGTCGTCACACGCCATTCCATAATAACTACCGTCCACAGTTCTACGTACGTACAACTGACGTAACTGGTAACATTAACTTACCTGATGGAGTAGAAATGGTAATGCCAGGTGATAACTTAACTATCACAGTAGACTTAATCCAGCCAATTGCATTAAACTTAGGTTTACAGTTCGCTATCCGTGAAGGAGGTAGAACAGTTGGAGCTGGTCAGGTAACTGAAATTTTAGACTAATTATAGTTTAATTATAATAAATTTTAAGGGTGTCTCGATTCATTCGAGACGCCTTTATAAATGAATAAACGGGTTTAGCTCAGTTGGTAGAGCACTGGTCTCCAAAACCAGGTGTCGGGAGTTCGAGTCTCTCAACCCGTGCAAATAATAAAATAATGGGCAACTTTATACAATATATCAAAGATTCTTTTGAAGAATTAAATACAAATATGACTTGGATTTCTCGTGAAGAAGCACAAAAGTCTACTATAGTTGTAGCTGTATTTACTATTTTATTTGCTTTAGCAGTAGCGGCGATAGATAAAGTTTTTCAAACAGGTTTAGATAACTTCTTTAAAATGTTTTAATGATGGCTGATTCGGTGATGAAATGGTATGTTGTGAGAGCAATCGGAGGTCAAGAGAATAAAGTTAAAAACTACATTGAAACTGAAATCTCTCGTTTAGGATTATCTGATTATGTAAGTCAGGTAATTGTGCCAACAGAGAAAGTTGTTCAAATAAGAAACGGTAAGAAAATAAATAGAGAAAGAGTTTATTTTCCTGGTTATATTATGGTTGAAGCAAATTTGGCAGGTGAAGTGCCTCACGTAATCAAATCAGTAACAGGTGTTATTGGTTTTTTAGGTGAAACAAAAGGAGGAGATCCTGTGCCAATGCGTAAATCAGAAGTTAACAGAATGTTAGGTAAAGTTGATGAGCTTTCTGTTAAAGATGAAAATGTTGCAATTCCTTATACAGTAGGAGAAACTGTAAAAGTTATTGATGGACCCTTCAATGGTTTTGATGGTACTATTGAAAAGGTAAATGAAGAAAAACGTAAGCTTGAAGTAATGGTGAAAATTTTCGGAAGAAAAACACCATTAGAATTAAGTTACATGCAAGTAGAGAAAATATAATTGTTACAACTAATATATTTTGAAAAAGATATGTTTTTAGCTTCCAATTTTAAACATATCATTAAATTTTAAACAATGGCAAAAGAAGTAAGTAAGTTAGTTAAACTACAAGTTAGGGGAGGTGCTGCGAATCCATCGCCACCAGTTGGACCCGCTTTAGGTGCTGCCGGTGTTAATATCATGGAGTTCTGTAAGCAATTTAATGCTCGTACACAGGACAGTCAAGGTAAAGTTTTACCAGTTGTTATTACAGTTTATACAGACAAGTCATTTGAATTTGTTGTAAAAACACCACCAGCTGCAGTACAATTATTAGAAGCGGCCAAAGTTAAAAAAGGTTCTGGAGAACCAAACAGAAAAAAAGTAGCAAGTGTTACTTGGGATCAAATAAAAACTATTGCAGAAGATAAAATGGCAGATTTAAATGCCTTTGAAATTGAATCAGCAATGAAAATGATTGCAGGAACAGCTCGCTCTATGGGATTAACAGTAACAGGTGATGCTCCTGCTTAAACTTAAAAGAGATTCGAAATGGCAAAATTAACAAAAAAGCAAAAAGAAGCTCGTGCTAAAATTGATAGCTCAAAAGTTTATAATTTAGGAGAAGCATCAGCTTTAGTAAAAGAGATAACAAACGTAAAATTTGATGCATCTGTAGATTTAGCAGTGCGTTTAGGAGTAGATCCTCGTAAAGCAAATCAAATGGTACGTGGAGTGGTAACTTTACCACACGGAACAGGTAAAGATGTAAAAGTATTAGCATTAGTTACTCCAGATAAAGAAGCAGAAGCTAAAGAGGCTGGCGCAGATTATGTTGGGTTAGATGAATACCTTCAAAAAATTAAAGGAGGTTGGACTGATGTTGATGTTATTATTACAATGCCTTCAGTAATGGGTAAATTAGGTCCTTTAGGACGTGTATTAGGTCCAAGAGGTTTAATGCCTAACCCAAAAACTGGTACAGTAACTATGGAGGTAGGTAAAGCAGTACAAGAAGTAAAAGCTGGTAAAATTGATTTTAAAGTTGATAAAACTGGTATTGTACATGCAGCAATAGGAAAAGCGTCTTTCGATGCAAGTAAGCTTGAAGAAAACGCTAATGAATTAGTTCAAACACTTATTAAATTAAAGCCAACAGCGGCAAAAGGTACTTATATTAAAAGCATTTTTATGTCTTCAACCATGAGTCCTTCTGTTCCTGTAGATGTAAAATCTGTATCATAAGGCAGTTAAAACTTTTCAATTATGACTAGAGAAGAAAAATCACAAGTAATTCAAGATTTAACAGCGCAATTGGCAGATACTAATGTAGTCTATTTAGCAGATATTTCTGGACTAGATGCAGGTACCACATCAAATTTACGTAGAGCTTGTTTTAAAGCAAACGTACAATTGGCTGTAGTGAAGAATACATTGTTAGAAAAAGCAATGGAGGCTTCTGATAAAGATTTTGGAGAATTACCAAGCACATTAAAAGGTAATACTTCTTTAATGATTGCTGAAGCAAGTAATGCACCTGCTAAAGTAATTAAAGAGTTCAGAAAAAAGTCTAAAGATAGACCATTATTAAAAGGAGCATTCGTAGAAGAAGCTATCTATATTGGTGATGATCAATTAGACGCACTTGTTAACATCAAGTCTCGTGAAGAACTTATTGGAGATATTATTATGTTATTACAATCACCAGCTAAAAACGTTGTTTCTGGTTTAAAATCAGGTGGAGGTAAATTAGCAGGTATCTTAAAAACATTATCAGAAAAATAATTAAGCGCACTAATAAACTAAATAATAAAATTTTTAAAAAACAATTAAAATGGCAGATTTAAAAGATTTCGCAGAACAATTAGTTAACTTAACTGTAAAAGAAGTTAATGAATTAGCTGATATTTTAAAAGAAGAGTATGGTATTGAGCCAGCTGCAGCAGCAGTAGCAGTAGCAGGTCCTGCAGGAGGAGCTGGAGGAGATGCTGGTGAAGAGAAAACTGAATTTGACGTTATCTTAAAAGCAGCAGGAGGTTCTAAATTAGCTGTAGTAAAGTTAGTTAAAGAATTAACTGGATTAGGATTAAAAGAAGCTAAAGAAATCGTAGATAGCGCTCCTAAAGCAGTAAAAGAAGGAGTATCTAAAGATGAGGCAGAAGGTCTTAAAAAGTCTTTAGAGGAAGCTGGAGCTGAAGTAGAGTTAAAGTAATCTACACTCCCGAATAAAAAGGGAAAAACAAATACAGGTTTAGGCGCTAAAGCATTAGCTTTAGCCCTAAACCATTTTGTGTATATATTCATTAATCAATTTATTACAAAATTTGTTTTGTAATATTTTTATCTTAAAATATTGATTGTTAACTTTATAACACTCAATATTAATACTAAGTGTTGCAATACCCAATGTATTAAGGGTTGCATCTAAATATTTTTAATTAAAAAATAGATACTCTTTTGGCAACAATAAACACTACTGAAAGAATTAACTTCGCATCATCACAATTAGGAACAGACTATCCAGATTTTCTGGATATTCAAGTAAAATCTTTTCAAGATTTTTTCCAATTGCAAACAAAAGCTGAAGAGCGAGGTGAAGAAGGTTTGTACAAAACCTTTATGGACAACTTTCCAATTACAGATACACGCAATCAATTCGTATTAGAATTTTTAGATTATTTTGTAGATCCACCAAGATACAGCATTCAAGAATGTATTGAAAGAGGATTAACTTACAGCGTTCCATTAAAAGCACGTTTAAAGTTATACTGTACCGACCCAGAACACGAAGATTTTGAAACTATTGTTCAAGATGTATATTTAGGTACAATTCCTTATATGACTAACTCAGGAACCTTTATTATTAATGGGGCAGAAAGAGTTGTTGTATCTCAGTTGCACCGTTCACCAGGTGTGTTCTTCGGACAATCTTTTCATGCTAACGGAACAAAATTATATTCAGCAAGAGTAATTCCTTTTAAAGGATCTTGGATTGAATTTGCAACCGATATCAATCAGGTAATGTACGCCTACATTGATAGAAAGAAAAAATTACCAGTTACTACATTATTCAGAGCCATAGGTTTTGAAAGAGATAAAGATATTTTAGAAATTTTTGATCTAGCAGAAGAAATAAAAGTATCGAAAGCTGGATTAAAGAAAGTATTAGGGCGAAAATTAGCAGCAAGAGTATTAAAAACTTGGTTTGAAGATTTCGTAGATGAGGATACAGGAGAAGTTGTTTCAATTGAACGTAACGAAATTATTTTCGACCGTGATACCATTTTAGAGAAAGAACATATTGATGAAATAATCGAAGCTGGAGCTAAAACTATCTTATTACATAAAGAAGATAATCAGCAAGCAGATTATGCAATCATTCATAATACATTACAAAAAGATCCTACAAACTCTGAAAAAGAAGCCGTAGAACATATCTATCGTCAATTACGTAATGCAGAACCGCCAGACGAGGAAACTGCACGTGGTATTATAGATAAGTTATTCTTCTCAGAGCAACGTTATAATTTAGGTGAAGTTGGTCGTTTTAGAATGAACACCAAATTAAACTTAAATGAAGATATCGATCAAAAGGTATTAACTAAGAATGATATTATCACCATCATTAAGTATTTAATTGAGCTAATCAATTCAAAGGCTGAAGTTGATGATATCGATCACTTATCTAACCGTCGTGTACGTACAGTAGGAGAGCAGTTAGCAGGTCAGTTTGGTGTAGGTTTAGCACGTATGGCTCGTACAATTCGTGAGCGTATGAACGTTCGTGATAACGAGGTGTTTACACCAATCGACTTAATTAACGCAAAAACATTATCTTCAGTTATTAACTCATTCTTTGGTACTAACCAGTTATCTCAGTTCATGGATCAAACAAATCCATTAGCAGAAATTACTCATAAGCGTCGTTTATCGGCATTAGGACCAGGAGGTTTATCAAGAGAAAGAGCAGGTTTCGAGGTTCGTGACGTTCACTATACACATTATGGTCGTTTATGTCCGATTGAAACTCCTGAAGGACCTAACATTGGTCTTATTTCATCTTTAGCTGTGTATGCTAAAGTAAATAACTTAGGTTTCATTGAAACCCCATATAAAAAGGTTGACAATGGTCAAGTTTCTTCTGAAGATCCAATCTATTTAAGTGCGGAAGAAGAAGAAGGAATGAAGTTTGCACAATCTAATATTGAAGTTAAAGAAGACGGAACTATTGATAGAGATAAAGTAATTGCACGTGAAGAAGGAGATTTTCCGGTAGTTACTCCAGATGTAGTTAATTATATGGACGTTGCTCCTAACCAAATTGCATCTATTTCTGCATCGTTAATTCCGTTCTTAGAGCACGATGATGCAAACCGTGCATTAATGGGATCTAACATGATGCGTCAAGCAGTTCCATTATTACGTCCAGAATCACCAATTGTAGGTACAGGTTTAGAGCGTAGAGTAGCAAAAGACTCTCGTATCTTAATCAATGCAGAAGGTGCAGGTACGGTAGAGTATGTAGATGCAAACAAAATTATAATTAAGTATGACAGAACAGATGAAGAGCGTTTAGTAAGTTTTGATTCTGATGAAAAATCATACGACTTAATTAAATTTAGAAAAACTAACCAAGGAACAAACATCAACTTAAAACCAATTGTAAAAGTTGGAGACAGAGTTGAAGAAGGTCAGGTTCTTTGTGAAGGGTATGCAACGCAAAAAGGAGAATTAGCTTTAGGAAGAAACATGAAAGTAGCCTTTATGCCTTGGAAAGGGTATAACTTTGAGGATGCAATTGTAATTTCTGAAAAAGTTGTTCGTGAAGATATCTTTACTTCTATTCATATTGACGAGTATTCATTAGATGTTCGTGATACAAAATTAGGAGCAGAAGAGTTAACTAACGATATTCCAAACGTTTCTGAAGAGGCTACTAAAGACTTAGATGAAAACGGAATGATTAGAATTGGAGCAGAAGTAAATCCTGGAGATATCTTAATTGGTAAGATTACTCCAAAAGGAGAGTCTGATCCAACTCCTGAAGAAAAATTATTACGTGCAATCTTTGGTGATAAAGCAGGTGATGTTAAAGATGCATCATTAAAAGCCTCACCATCATTAAGAGGAGTAGTAATTGACAAGAAATTATTCAAACGTGCAGTAAAAGATAAAAACAAGCGTGCTCGTGATAAAGAAGCAATTGCTGCTTTAGAAGCATCTTTTGTATCTAAGTTTGAAGGTTTAAAAGATATATTAGTAGAAAAATTATTCGGTTTAATCAGCGGAAAAACATCTCAAGGAATTTTTAATGATTTAGGAGAAGAAGTATTTCCTAAAGGAAAGAAATTCACCCAAAAGATGTTAAACTCTGTAGATGATTTTACTCATTTAAGCGGAAGTTGGACTACTGATAAAGACTTAAATAAATTAGTAGGTGAATTAATTCACAACTATAAAATTAAAGTAAACGATTTACAAGGAGTATTACGTCGTGAGAAGTTTACCATTTCTGTTGGAGATGAATTACCAGCCGGAATATTAAAGCTTGCTAAAATTTACATTGCTAAAAAACGTAAATTAAAAGTAGGTGATAAAATGGCAGGTCGACATGGTAACAAAGGTATTGTTGCAAAAATTGTTCGTGCAGAAGATATGCCTTTCTTAGAAGACGGAACACCTGTAGATATCGTATTAAATCCATTAGGGGTACCATCGCGTATGAACATTGGTCAGATTTATGAAACTGTACTTGGATGGGCAGGTCAAAAATTAGGTCAAAAATATGCAACACCAATTTTTGATGGAGCATCATTAGATGAAATTAATAAATTAACTGATGAAGCCGGAATTCCAAGATTTGGTCATACCTATTTATATGACGGAGGTACAGGTAAGCGTTTTGATCAACCAGCAACAGTTGGAGTAATTTACATGATTAAGTTAGGACATATGATTGAAGATAAGATGCACGCGCGTTCTATTGGTCCTTACTCGTTAATTACACAACAACCATTAGGAGGTAAAGCACAGTTTGGAGGTCAGCGTTTCGGAGAAATGGAGGTTTGGGCACTTGAGGCTTATGGAGCATCAAGTATCTTACGAGAAATCTTAACGGTAAAATCAGATGACGTATTAGGTAGAGCTAAAACATACGAAAGTATTGTTAAAGGAGAACCTATGCCAGAACCAGGTTTACCAGAATCTTTTAACGTATTAATGCATGAACTTAAAGGTTTAGGACTAGACGTTAAGTTAGAAGAATAAGTACAGTGAAGTGTCTCTGAGTTTTGGCTCAGAGGCAAATCATTTTTTCAATATTGGTCTTTTAAAGACTGTCAATTTTTTTAATTCGAATCCATTATCATGGCAAGAAAAAACGAAAAATACACTGTTAAGAAGTTTAACAAAATTTCAATTGGATTAGCATCTCCTGAGTCTATTTTAGCAGAATCAAAAGGAGAGGTGTTAAAGCCAGAAACCATTAATTACCGTACACACAAACCAGAAAGAGATGGTTTGTTTTGTGAGCGTATTTTCGGACCTGTAAAAGACTACGAATGTGCGTGTGGTAAATATAAAAGAATTCGCTATAAAGGAATAGTGTGTGACCGTTGTGGTGTTGAAGTAACTGAAAAGAAAGTACGTAGAGATAGAGTAGGTCATATTAATTTAGTAGTACCAGTTGCGCATATTTGGTACTTCAGATCATTACCTAACAAGATGGGATACTTATTAGGTTTACCATCTAAAAAGTTAGATATGATTATTTACTACGAGCGCTACGTAGTAATTCAACCAGGTATTGCTAAAAATGCAGAAGGAGAGCCATTACAAAAAATGGATTTCTTAACTGAGGAAGAGTACTTAGACATTGTTGATACTTTACCACAAGATAATCAGTATTTAGAAGATTCTGACCCTAACAAGTTCATCGCTAAAATGGGAGCAGAATGTTTAATTGATTTATTAGAAAGAATTGATTTAGATCAACTTTCTTATGAATTAAGACATAAAGCAAATACAGAAACTTCTAAACAACGTAAAAACGAAGCATTAAAACGTTTAAATGTTGTTGAAGCATTTAGAGATTCTCAAAAAAATAGAGAGAACAATCCAGAATGGATGATCATGAAAGTAGTTCCGGTGATTCCACCAGAATTACGTCCATTAGTTCCATTAGATGGAGGTCGTTTTGCTACTTCAGACTTAAACGATTTATATCGTCGTGTAATTATCCGTAACAACCGTTTAAAAAGATTAATGGAGATCAAAGCTCCTGAAGTAATCTTACGTAACGAAAAACGTATGTTACAAGAATCTGTAGATTCATTATTTGATAATACACGTAAATCATCTGCAGTAAAAACAGAATCAAACAGACCATTAAAGTCGTTATCTGATAGTTTAAAAGGTAAACAAGGTCGTTTCCGTCAAAACTTATTAGGTAAACGTGTTGATTATTCTGCTCGTTCTGTAATTGTTGTAGGTCCAGAATTAAAATTATACGAATGTGGATTGCCAAAAGATATGGCAGCTGAATTGTACAAGCCTTTCGTTATTCGTAAGTTAATCGAGAGAGGAATTGTTAAAACAGTAAAATCTGCAAAGAAGATTATAGATAGAAAAGAGCCTGTTGTTTGGGATATCTTAGAAAATGTAATTAAAGGACATCCGGTATTGTTAAACCGTGCCCCTACCTTACACCGTTTAGGTATTCAAGCATTCCAACCTAAGTTAATTGAAGGAAAAGCTATTCGTTTACATCCATTAGTATGTACGGCATTTAACGCCGACTTTGATGGGGATCAGATGGCGGTTCACTTACCATTAGGTCCAGAGGCTATTTTAGAAGCACAATTATTAATGTTAGCTTCTCACAATATCTTAAACCCTGCAAATGGTGCTCCAATTACTGTACCATCTCAGGATATGGTATTAGGTCTTTACTATATGACTAAAGAGAGAAAATCTACTCCAGAAGTGCCAATTAAAGGAGAAGGATTAACTTTCTATTCACCAGAAGAAGTAATTATCGCTTTCAACGAAGAAAGAGTTGATTTAAATGCTGGAATTAAAGTTAGAACAAAAGACCTTGGTGAAAATGGTGAGATTGTAACTAAAATTATTGAAACCACTGTTGGTCGTGTATTATTCAATGAAGTAGTACCAGAACAAGCAGGATATATTAATGAGGTTTTAACTAAGAAATCTTTAAGAGGAATTATTGGTGGTATTTTAAAAGTTACTGATATTCCTTCTGTAGGAAACTTCTTAGATGAAATCAAAAACATGGGTTATAAGTTTGCATTCCAAGGAGGATTATCATTCTCATTAGGAGATATTATTATTCCAGAAGAAAAACATACGATGATTGCTGAGGCAAACAAAGAAGTTGATGGAATTGTAATGAACTATAACATGGGTATGTTAACCCAAAAAGAACGTTATAATCAGGTAATTGATGTTTGGGGTTCTACAAACAACCGCTTAACAGAATTATCTATGAAGCGTTTACGTGAAGATCAACAAGGATTTAACTCAGTATTTATGATGTTAGATTCTGGAGCACGTGGATCTAAAGAACAAATTCGTCAGTTAACTGGTATGCGTGGATTAATGGCTAAGCCTAAAAAATCTACAGCTAGTGGTGGAGAAATTATTGAAAACCCAATTTTATCTAACTTTAAAGAAGGTCTTTCAATTTTAGAATATTTTATCTCTACACACGGTGCGCGTAAAGGTCTTGCCGATACCGCATTAAAAACAGCCGATGCAGGTTACTTAACGCGTCGTTTAGTAGATGTTTCACAAGATGTGATTATTAATGAAGAAGATTGTGGTACTTTACGTGGATTAGAAGTTACTCCTTTAAAGAAAAATGATGAGATTGTTGAGTCTTTATCAGATAGAATTGAAGGACGTGTTTCTTTACATGACGTATATGATCCAGTATCTGATGAGTTATTAGTAAAATCTGGTCAATTAATATCTATTCCTGTTGCTGAGAAAATTGAAGCATCAGGTATTGATAGAGTAGAAGTAAGATCACCATTAACATGTGAGGCTGATTCAGGTATTTGTGCTAAATGTTATGGTAAGAGTTTATCTACCAACTCTAATGTACAAAAAGGAGAAGCTGTTGGTGTAATTGCCGCACAGTCTATTGGAGAACCAGGTACACAGTTAACATTACGTACATTCCACGTTGGTGGGGTAGCAGGAAACATTTCTGAAGAAAACACTTTAGTTGCTAAATTTGAAGGAAATGTTAAAATTGATGACTTACGTACCGTTAAAGGTAAAGATAGTCAAGGAGAGGAAGTGGATATTGTAATTTCTCGTACAGCTGAAATTAAGATTGTTGATAAACGTACAGGTATTACTTTAAGTACTAATAACATTCCTTATGGTTCTATTATTTTTAATAAAGATAGAGATACCATTAAAAAAGGAGATGCAATCTGTCAATGGGATCCATTTAACGGAGTTATTGTATCAGAATTTGGAGGAAAAGTTAGATTTGATAACTTAGAACAAGGTATAAACTATTCTGTTGAAATTGATGAACAAACAGGTTTCCAAGAAAAAGTAATTACAGATTCTAAAAATAAGAAAATCATACCTTCTTTAATAGTTGAAGATAAAGATGGTAATGCTTTACGTTCATACAGCTTACCAGTAGGAGCACATCTAATGGTAAATGATGGAGACGATGTTGAAATGGGTAAAACATTGGTTAAAATACCTCGTAAATCTGGTAAAGCCGGAGATATTACAGGAGGTTTACCACGTGTAACGGAGTTATTTGAAGCACGTAACCCATCTAACCCTGCAGTAGTTGCAGAAATTGATGGTGTGGTAACATTTGGTAAAATTAAGCGTGGTAACCGTGAAATTATTGTAGAATCTAAAACTGGAGATATAAGAAAGTATTTAGTAAAACTTTCTAATCAAATCTTAGTTCAAGAGAATGACTTTATCAAAGCAGGTATGCCGTTATCTGATGGAGCAACAACGCCAGAAGATATTTTAAGAATTAAAGGGCCATCTGCAGTACAAGAGTACTTAGTAAACGAAATTCAAGAAGTATATCGTTTACAAGGGGTGAAGATTAATGATAAACACTTCGAAGTAGTTGTACGTCAAATGATGCGAAAAGTAAGAATCATTGATTCTGGAGATACATTATTCTTAGAAAACCAACTAGTACATAAGAATGATTTTATCCAACAAAATGATGATATTTACGGAATGAAAGTTGTTGAGGATGCAGGAGATTCTCAAAACTTAAAGTCAGGACAATTAGTTACCGTACGTCAATTAAGAGACGAAAATTCAATTTTACGTAGAGCAGATAAAAATTTAGTAATAGCAAGAGACGCTCAACCTGCAACAGCAGAACAAGTATTACAAGGTATTACAAGAGCTTCGTTACAAACTAAGTCATTTATCTCAGCAGCATCGTTCCAGGAAACAACGAAAGTGTTAAATGAAGCAGCTGTTAATGGAAAAGTAGATACTTTAGACGGATTAAAAGAAAATGTTATTGTAGGTAAACGAATTCCTGCTGGTACAGGTATGAAGGAATACGAAAACATTATTGTAGGTTCTAAAGAAGAAATTGAAAAAAGTTTATAATTCAATATGTAAAGACCTCTAATTTTAGAGGTCTTTCTTTTTTAAAAGAATTTTAATGGAAGATAATAAGAACAAAGAACCTCAATTAAATATTGAGTTAGATCAAGAAATTGCAGAAGGAACGTATAGTAACTTGGCAATTATCAATCATTCAGTATCTGAGTTTATTGTAGATTTTATTAATATTATGCCAGGTGTACCTAAGGCAAAAGTAAAATCAAGAATCATATTAACACCTCAGCATGCCAAACGTTTAAGTAAAGCATTAGCAGATAATATTAGAAAGTTTGAGCAGAATAATGGTGAAATAAAAGACTATGAACAACCGCCTATTCCTATGAATTTTGGTGGAACCACTGGTGAAGCATAAAACAAAAAACCGAAACTCATGAGTTTCGGTTTTTTTATGGATTATATTTTAATGTTTAGCTATTATTGTAAGCAGTTATTTTCTTTCAATTATTAATCTTTCAACTTCCTCAACTTTTTCATCAAATTCAGACTTATCATACGTTGTAAATTCTGATTTTAGCTTATGTTCCTTACAAAAAGCAAATAACTTATCATTCATTTTTTGAGTAACTTCCATTCCTTCTTTTACAACTCGAAACATTTCTTCAATAAGTTTTGTATCGTTTGCTAGAGTATCTAGATTAGTTTTAATAATTGGTTTGGAGAATTTTGTCAATAATACTTCACTGTAATCTACATACTTTATAGCCTCTTTTTTTAAATCGATTTTAGAATCTATATTTTCCAGATTTTCTAATAATGTTCTACAAGCTTTATTGGTAATGGAAGCTTCTTCATAAAGTTTTTGAAGTTCATCTGAATTATCAATTCCTTTTGCCTTTTTTTCATTAAAAGCCCAAATTATTTTATTTGATTTAGAAGAGACTCTTTTGATTGATAACTCAACAGTAGTTTTTACTTTTTTGATTTTGTCTTTTTGTTCAGAGTTCGAACAATTAATGAATAGTAATAAAGAAAATAATATGATTTTTTGCATTATTTCGAGAATTGCTTACAAAAGGTAAAAGAATATCCATTTGTTTTAATTGTGGATATTCATAGATAGCTAAGTTAATAGAAATTAAATTAGCAAACAATTTGGTTTTAGTATCTTTCAGTTTTAAAACATAATTAATGAAATCAAATTTTGTAAAAGTAACAGCTGTTGTTGGTTTACTAGTTTTGGGTTCTTGTAAAAAAGAGGTTGCCAAAACATATACAGCTGAAGAAATTAAAAAAGAATCAGACAAAGTAAATGCTTTTTTTCAAAAGCAATTTGATGAGAATTTAGATCGTCATCCAATGTATCAAACCTATTTAGGTATTACTAAAGATGCTGATAAATGGAACAATATTTCTGATGAGTTTGCAGATAAAGAATTAGAGTTAACTAAACAAGCGTTACAATGGATTAAAGATTCGGTAAAAGTTGATGCTTTAGATTCTGATGCTAAATTGAGTCTAGATTTATTCAAACAAAACTTAGAAAATACTATTGCAGATGACAAATACAGACTGTATACATACCCTGTAAACCAAATGCACGGGATGCAAGCTGAAATTCCTGCATTTTTAATCAATATGCATCAGGTAAAAGATAAAAAAGGTGCTGAAGACTATATCAGTCGTTTGCTAAATATGAAGCCTTTATTTGAGCAATTATCGGCTAATTTAAAAAAGCGACAAGAAGCTGGAATCATGATTCCAAAATTTGTTTTTGCAAAGGTTTTAGAAGATTCTAGAAATGTTATTGAAGGTCAGCCTTTTGATAAATCAGCAAAAAAATCAACGTTATTAAATGATTTTGAATCGAAAGTAAACGGATTAGATATTTCAACAGATGAAAAGAATGAATTGTTAAGTAAGGGTAAAGAAGCATTATTAAACGGAGTATTACCCGCTTATCAAAATTTAATTTCTACGTTAGAAGAGCAAGAGAAAGTTGCTACTACAGATGATGGAGCTTGGAAATTTCCTAACGGAGAAGCATTTTATAACAATGCATTAAAAAGAACAACTACAACCGATTTAACTGCTGAAGACATCCACGAAATCGGATTAAAAGAAGTTGGTAGAATTCATGGTGAAATGGAAGGTATTAAAAACAAAGTTGGGTTTGAAGGTTCGTTACAAGACTTTTTTAAGTTTATGAAAACTGATAAACAATTCTATTATCCTAATACAGCCGAAGGAAAAGAAGCCTACTTAAAGAAAGCAACCCATATTATTGATAGTATGAAAACTCGTTTAGATGAATTGTTTATCACTAAACCAAAAGCAGATATTCGAGTAAAAGCGGTGGAAGCTTTTAGAGAAAAATCAGCAGGAAAAGCATTTTATCAACAACCAGCTTTAGATGGTTCAAGACCGGGAACCTATTATGCAAATTTATATGATATGAGTAGTATGCCAACATACCAAATGGAAGCGTTAGCATATCATGAAGGTATTCCGGGACATCATATGCAATTTGCGATTGCACAAGAATTGAAAGATGTGCCAATGTTTAGAAAATTTGCTCGCTATACAGCTTATGTTGAAGGTTGGGGCTTATATTCTGAATTAATTCCGAAAGAAATGGGCTTCTATTCAGATCCGTATTCAGATTTTGGTCGTTTAGCAATGGAATTATGGAGAGCTTGTCGTTTAGTAGTTGATACAGGAATTCACGCTAAAAAATGGACGCGTGAGCAAGGAATTAACTATTATACCGAAAACACACCAAATACTGAGTTAGATGCTGTAAAAATGGTAGAACGTCATATTGTAATGCCTAGTCAAGCAACAGCTTATAAAATTGGAATGCTGAAGATTGTTGAGTTAAGAGAAAAAGCTAAAAAAGAACTAGGAGAAAAGTTTGATATTAGAAAATTCCACGATGTGGTTTTAACAAACGGACCGTTACCATTAAATGTTTTAGAAAATAAAGTTGATGAGTATATCGCTTCTGAAAAAGCGTAACCTCTTTATTTATGCACATAAAAAAAACCGTTGAAAGCTTTCAACGGATTTTTTGTTACATACTATTTCTTTCTAAAATATGATCAATCCACTTTTCTTCGGTTAAATATCCAAAATGATATCCAGTTCCACCAGTTAATCTAGTTTCGCAAAAAGCTAATGCACTTTCTTCAGTAGAATATGTAATCATTAAAGAGGCTTGAATACTTAAAGCCATTTCTGAAGCCATAATTCTTGCATTACCTTCCATATTTTTTGTGCTATTGATACGATTTTTTAAACGTTCAACATACGCATCATAAGCTTCAATCTTTCCTTTTTCCTGATTTAAGAAACGGAACAAAACATCCTTAATTTCTGGTGATTTATGAAAAGCTCTTAACACATCTAAACATTGAACATTACCACTACCTTCCCAAATGGCATTTACAGGAGCTTCTCTATAGAGTCTTGGTAAAATACTATCTTCAACATAACCGTTACCACCCAAACATTCCATAGCTTCACCTAAAAAAGTAATAGCTCTTTTAGTGATCCAAAATTTACCAATTGGAGTTAAAAGACGAAGTAATAATTGCTCTTCTTCATTTTTAAAATTATCTAAACATTGTGCTACTCGATATGTCATGGTTAAAGACGCTTCCGACTCTAAACATAAATCGGCAACCACATTACGCATTAAAGGTTGGTTAATGAGTTCTTTACTAAGAACACTTCTATATTTAATATGATGTAAAACTTCTGATAAGCCTCTGCGCATCAATCCGGAAGAACCAATCATACAGTCGTAACGGGTAAGTGCTACCATTTCAATAATGGTGGGTACGCCTCTTCCTTCATCACCGACTAACCAAGCCAAAGCACCATCAAATTCAATTTCGCTGGATGCGTTTGATTTATTTCCTAATTTGTCTTTTAAACGTTGAATTCTGAAGTTGTTTTTAGTTCCGTCTGGTTTCCAACGAGGAAATAAAAAACAGGATAGTCCGCCTTCGGTTTGCGCTAAGGTTAAGAATCCATCACACATGGGTGCAGAGCAAAACCATTTATGTCCTGTTAAATGATACACAGCACCGCGTTCTTTTGTGTTTTCAGGAATTGCAACAGTTGTATTGGCTCGTACATCGGTACCTCCTTGTTTTTCGGTCATTGCCATACCAATGGTGAGTCCTTTCTTTTCAAAATAAGGTTTGTTTGACGGATCGTATTCCTGATTTAGAATCTTCGGCAACCATTCATCCGCTTGCGGAAAATATTTTTTTAACGGAGGAACTGCAGAAAACGTCATGGTTAACGGACAGCTGGTTCCTGCTTCATTTTGATTATCTAAATAATTAAGAAACAAACGGGCAACATGTGCATTTTTTTGTTGACTTACCCAAGGTAAACTATGTACTTCATTTTTAATTGCTAATTGCATTAAATCATGATACGATTGATGAAATTCAACTTCATCAACTCTAAAGCCTTTGGTATTATGTGTGTGGAATTTTGGAGTGTATTCATTAGCTAACTTTCCTTTATAAATCCATTCTTTATCTCCTAAATGTTTACCGTAATTTTTAAGTGTATCTTCAATCCAACTTATATCTTGCTTTTTGACTAAAGATTGCATGATGGCATCAAACTCGTATAAATTTACGTTCTCAAAAACTGGAGATTGATTAAAAACTTGGTGTGTTTTCATTGTTTTTAGATAAGATTAGTGCCTAAGTTAACAAATAAAAGTTAACTATAATCAAGAAGCTAATTGAGATAACTGATAAGTTGTTACACTGCTCTTTCTAAAGCTAAGTAATGTGTTACTTTTTCTTTTTTTATAGGAATAATATAGATTTCACACTTATATGGTGTTCCATCTTTTTTGTAGTTTAAAATTACTTCTTTAAAAGGGATTTTTCCGTTGAGTTTTTTTCTGATGACTATTTTTTTACTTTCAGAAGTATCCTTTCCTTGTAAAAAGCTAGGTTTTTTATTTATGACTTGCTTTTTAGTATAACCTGTCATTTTAGTAAAACCTTTGTTTACCCATATAATTTCTTTTAAATTATTAGTTAAAACTAGAGCATCATAGGTGTTATTCTGTAAAATTGATTTGAAATTATGTTCCCAATTAAATTTAGAAGCATATAAAGATAATTGTTTAAGATCTTGTGAGAGTGACTCTTTATTGGTTAATGTAAATTGAGAATAAATATCCCAAGATATCAGTGGCATTATTTGTATGTCTTGAACATACTTTCCAATAGTTTTTTTCATACAGTAAATTTACTGATTAAAAAATAAAAAGGCTCAACAAAGTTGTTGAGCCTTTTTAATGATTTATAAAAAATGATTATTTTTTTTCTTGAGCTTTTACATCATCAATAAACTTTTGTAAACGCATACCGTAATCAGAACTTTTAACTCTACTAGTTAAGCTGTTATTTATGGTGTCTAATAAATAAAGATTAGCATCAAAAAGTTCAGATAAAGCAATGTATGGTGCCGCTTCAGTGTCAGGATTAGCAACAGCAAAGTTAGTTGTAAATAGAAAACGACGACGTACCATTTTTTTGTACTCTTTTTCTAAACTATCCATAGCAGCAGTATCTTTTTTAGCACGAGCTTCCATGTCTTTTGCAATAAAATCTAACCTTTTTAATTTGAATTGTTGATTAATTTCATTGAATTTATCCATTACTTCTTGGTTTTTAGATCCTGAAATTCCAGGTTTCCAACCAAACTCTTCAACATTATCGTTAATTGTAATTTCACCCGGTTCACCAAAAAACATTATTTTTTTCTCTTGAGTATTTCCATCAAAAGTTAAATAATACATTACAGGAGATTCAACATTATCAGAAAGTAAGAACTTATCATCACCAAATAATTTAACAGAATCTACAGATACTAACAAGGTATCATTCATTTTTTGAAGATATAAAGTACCTTTTTTTAATCCTTTAATTTGACCTTTTACCACCATGTTTCCTTTTTCTTTTGAGCAAGAAAAAGCAACGACAGCAAATACTAAAACAGCTATAAATCTTTTCATTGTATCTTAAAATTATCGATTGCAAATATGCAGAATTCATTTAAACTTTTGATGCTATTTCCATCAAAATTGTACATAAAATAGCACCATACGTACCTACAACGTATCCAAAAACAGCTAATAAAACTCCCACAGTAGCTAAAGAAGGATGAAAAGCGGCAGCAACTACAGGTGCAGAAGCAGCTCCACCCACATTAGCTTGACTACCTACTGCTAAGAAGAAATAAGGAGCTCTAATTAGTTTTGCTACTAAAATTAGTAATCCAGCGTGAATAGCCATCCATACTAAACCAATAGCTATCAAACCAGGGTTTTCAACAATTTTTGATAAGTCCATTTTCATACCAATGGTTGCTACTAACACATAAATAAAAACACTACCAATTTTACTGGCACCAGCTCCTTCGTAATTTTTTGCTTTGGTAAAAGATAATAAAATTCCGATAGCTGTGGCTATGGTAATCATCCAAAAGAATTTAGATGAAAAAGAAGATAGGGCAGAAGACTTATCAGAAACAGCTTCAAAATTGTTTTTTAGGAAAGATGAAATACCATCTGCTCCCCAGTGAGCAAACCCTACCGCACCAAAAGCCAGCGCTAAAATAATCATCAAGTCGGTTAATGACGGATTGCGAGTAACGCTTTCGGCAAATGAACTTACTTTTTGTTTTAATTCTTCAATGGCAGAAGTATCTGATTGTAACCAATTATCAATTTTGTTAGATTTTCCTATTCCTATTAAAATCAACGCCATCCAAATGTTAGCAACAACAATATCTACTAATACCATTCCTCCATATTTTTGTGGATTGTATTGATAAATTTCTAACATTGCTGCTTGATTTGCTCCACCACCAATCCAGCTTCCTGCAAGGGTTGAAAGTCCACGCCATACAGCATCAAAACCAACGCCACCAACAGTTTCTGGGGATACTAAAGAAATTAATAAAATAGCAATTGGACCTCCAATAATGATTCCAATAGTTCCTGTAAAGAACATAATTAATGCCTTAGGACCTAAATTAAAAATGGCTTTTAGATCTATGCTTAAAGTCATTAAAACCAAAGATGCGGGTAATAAAAATCTACTTGCGATATAGTAGGTTTGAGATACATCAGCAGAAATCCATCCTAAGGAATTAAAAATTGCCGGAATTAAGTAACACATTAATAATCCGGGAACAATTTTATAGAATTTAGACCAAAACCCTGTTTTTTTACTTTCGGTATAAAATACGAATCCGAGTGAAATCATTAAGATACCAAATACTATAGCATCATTTGAAAAAAGCGGTTGATTTTCCATTAGAAGAATAAATTTTCGCTAATGTATCAAAAATATATGGGATGTTCTTTTTAGAATGAATATGGCTATTCTTCCTTCTTTTTAGGTTCTCGTTTTGCATCTTTTAAAGTCTGCATAAGCATCCATTCAATCTGTCCGTTGGTAGATCGAAACTCATCAGCAGCCCATTTTTCAATTGCTTTGAGCATGTCTTCATTTATTCGTAATGCAAACGCTTTCTTTTTAGCCATTTATTTGTTTTTAATTCATTTACTAAATTATAATACTAATTAAAGTTATGATGAGTATCACCAGATATAAGATAAATTGTATCATGGTTTTAAAATTTATTTTTATAAGTAGAGAGTATAAGTTTAGCATCCTGCTCTTTATGAGTACCGATTAATAGTTTTTTGTTGTTTTTTAATTCTAACTGAATTCCTATATTTCCTGATATATTAACTGCTTTTCCTTTTTTACTTAAAAAGCCTGTACGTAAAACCCAACCACCATATTCTGTTATTGGATTGTACTTTCTAGTATATACTTTATTTATATTTTCCCATGGAATTTTTCTAAAAGATTGATGAAAAGGAAAGAACTTATATTGAATTCCTTTCTCATCAATTCTAGTCGATAATTTCATTGAATAAATTAATGCTGATATACCAATCATAACTCCAATTAAGACAACTAACACCCAATTAGGAGAAGGACTATCGCCAAAAGGAGTGTTTAAAATTAGTTGAGAGTAAAGTGCGTACAAAAAAAGACCAATCATACCTAAATTAAAGAGGTGCGTAATCCAAATATACCATTGCGTGTATTTTTGTTCTTCAATAAACACTTTCATGATTAACGATTTTTATTTCTTTCAAAAACTATTCTTGCAGAATGTTCAGCAATATGAATGACTTTCCATCCTTCTCTTGAATAATTGTTTAAGGTGTCTTCTAATTTTTGGTTGTTACCTGTTAAACCCATTTTCCAGTTTATGACTTTATATTCTTTCATCTATTTTAATTTATTGTTTTTTATTGATGAGATGCAATTTGCTAATAAACATCTTGGTTGGAATCAAGAATTGTTATGGCTCATTTCATAGTTAATGGTTTAATGTTCCGGCATTAACAATTGGAGACGCATCTTTATCACCACATAAAATAACCATAAGATTACTAACCATAGCAGCTTTACGCTCTTCATCTAGATCCACAATTTCTTTTTTACCTAATTCATCTAAAGCCATTTCAACCATGCTTACAGCACCTTCAACAATCTTATGTCTTGCAGCAACAATAGCGGTAGCTTGTTGACGCTTTAACATGGCATTGGCAATTTCTTGGGCATACGCTAAGTAACCAATTCTAGCCTCTAAAACTTCAATACCTGCAATTGCCAATCTTTCTTCCAATTCTTTTTCTAAAGCATCACTAACTTCATTAACACTTGAACGAAGCGTAATGTCTTCTTCATGACCATCATCTGCAAAATTATCATACGGATACATGCTTGCCAGTTTACGAACTGCGGCATCAGTTTGTACACGAACAAAGTTTTCGTAATTATCTACATCAAAAGCAGCTTTATAAGTGTTTGTCACTCTCCAAACTAAAATGGTACTAATCATTACCGGGTTACCTAATTTGTCATTAACTTTTAAACGCTCACTATCAAAGTTACTAGCTCTTAAAGAAATGTTCTTTTTAGTATAAAATGGATTTGCCCAATACAAACCATTTTGTTTAACGGTTCCCACATATTTTCCGAAGAGTAACAAAACTTTTGATGTATTTGGATTCACTAAAATAAATCCTAGAGCCAGAAAAAGCCCTAATAATATCATAGTTATGTAAATAGGAGCTTTGTTAGCAAAAGAGAGATATACTCCTCCAAAAATTAATAGTAATACTATAAATAGCATTAAGTACCCGTTGGTAGGCTTTGTAACTTTTTCTGTTTCCATAGTAGTTGAATTTATATTGATATTAAAATGATATCATAAAGATATATAAAAATTTTTAATTTTTCCAAACAGTAGGGCTAAAAATATTTTTTACTTTAGCAAAAATTATAATCAAGATGAAAATAAAAAATATACTATTTATACTGTTACTGTCTTTAAGTGTATCAGCCTTTTCAAACACAGATATTTGGGGTCCAACAGGACATAGAACTACTGGAAAAATTGCTGAGAAGCATTTAAAAAATAAAGCAAAACGTAAGATTGAAAAACTCTTACAAGGAGAAAGTTTAGCTTTCGTATCTACGTTTGCAGATGAAATAAAATCTGATAGAAAATATAGTCAATATTATACATGGCACTATATAAACATGCCTTTAGATGGTCATTATCATTCTTCAGAGAAAAATCCGAAAGGAGATTTGGTAACTGGTATTAATCATTGTATTAAAGTATTGAAGGATGAAAAATCATCTGATGAAGAGAAACGCTTTTTTTTAAAAATGTTAGTGCATTTGGTGGGAGATTTACATCAGCCAATGCATATTGGTCAAAAAGAAGACAAAGGAGGAAATACTGTACAATTACAATGGTTTAAAAGAGGAACTAATTTACACCGTGTTTGGGATGAGAATATGATTGAAGAGTGGAAGATGAGTTATGCTGAATTAGCAAACAACACAAAAAACCTTTCAAAAGAACAAATTAAACAATTGCAGAAAGGTAATGTTGTTGATTGGGTTGAAGAAACTCATGAAATTACCAAAAAAGTATATGCATCTGTTGAAATAGGAGAAAACTTACGTTATCGTTACTCGTATGAGTATTTTCCAATTGTAAGAGAACAATTACAAAAAGGCGGAATTAGATTAGCTAAAATATTAAACGATATTTTTTGTTAGAAAATTGATAAAACACAAAGCAAAGCCTCTTTTTTAAAAGAGGTTTTTTAGTTAAAAAGAGTTAATATTTTTCTTTGAGAATTTCTTATTGATAAATTTATAACATGAAATTAAAATTAATAGCACTATTACTTCCGGTAATTCTTTTTTCTTGTAAAACAAATACAAGTGAGAAGAAAGAAGAAGTTGAAAAGCAAAATCCTAAATCCATTAAAAGTTATAATTACAGTAGTTTAGAGCCACTATTACATAAAAATGATGGTAAGACGTATGTGGTGAATTTTTGGGCAACATGGTGTAAGCCTTGTGTAGATGAACTTCCGTATTTTGAAAAATTAAATGATAATTATAAAAATCAAAATGTAGAGGTTTTATTAGTGAGCTTAGATTTTCCTAATCAAGTAGAATCTGATTTGTTACCCTTTATTGAAAATAACAATATTAAAAGCCATGTAGTTTTATTTGATGATCCAAACCAGAATGAATGGATAAATAAAATAGATAAAAGTTGGTCTGGGGCTTTACCAGCAACTTTGATATATAATAAAAATCAGAGAAAATTTTTTGAAAAACCATTTGACTATCAAACTTTAGAAAATGAACTAAAGCAATTTATTAATTAACTATTAACAATTATGAAAACATTCAAAAGTATTTTAATATTAACCGTTGTGTTAGTAGCAACAGCATTTACAGTTAAAACCTCTTCGGGTTATGAAGTAGGTGATGTAGCAGGAAATTTCACCTTAAAGAATATTGATGGTAATATGGTTTCATTATCTGATTATAACAATGAAAAAGGAGTAATCGTAGTTTTTACGTGTAACCATTGTCCGTATTCTAAAATGTACGAAGACCGTATTATAGCATTGGATAAGAAGTACAAAGAAAAAGGATATCCTGTGGTGGCTATCAATCCGAATGATCCTTCAGCTTCACCAGGAGATGATTTTGAATCAATGAAAGAAAGAGCAAAATCAAAAGGATTTACATTTCCGTATTTATTTGATGACGGACAAAAAGTATATCCAAAGTTTGGAGCAACAAGAACACCACATGTGTTTGTATTAAAAAAAGCTGCGAACAATAAATTTGTAGTGTCGTACATCGGAGCTATTGATAATAACGCAAGAGATGCGGCTAGTGCAAATGAATTATATGTTGAAGAAGCGGTTAATAGTTTACTAGAAGGAAAGCAACCTGAAAAGACATTGACCAAAACCATTGGTTGTAGTATAAAGGTGGCAAGCTAAAAATAAAAAAGCTCTCAATTTTGAGAGCTTTTTTTATCGGTCTAAAAAATCTTGATATGCTTCTTGACTAATAGCTTTACCTAGTGTTTCTAATTCTTTATAATCTCCTTCTTTAATTACTGGTTTTTTGCTAACGTAGTCGTAAACAAATATCCCGTTTTTGTTAAGCGTTCCGAAACCTTTATTGAACACATAATGAACATAGTTTTTATCTGAAGAATTAAAAATATTTTTTCCAAAGAAAAACTGTGATGCATTTCCTTGTAGCATATCGGTAATAGTATAGGCAAAATCAGTTTGTCCACTAAAATTATCAATAGTAATTCCTTTTTTGGCTAAAGCACCACCCAACCATACCATAGGTATTTGAAACTTTTTAGGAGAGTTAAAATATCCTTTATGCTTAGGTAGTGGATGACCATGATCGGACATAATTACAATTAGAGTATTATCCCACCAAGGTTGTTTTTTTGCCTCATCAATAAACTTACCAATAGCTTTATCTGTATAAGATTGAGCACTTTTGTATAAATTTTCTTGAGAGTTTTTACCAAACTTATATTCATCTGGAAATTCATAAGGCTCATGACTAGTAAGTGTTAAAGCGACACTAAAAAAAGGTTTTTTAAGATCGGGAACTGATAAATCTTTCATAAAACGCTCTAAAAAAATATGATCATGCGCACCCCATTTTGAATTCCAATCTTCATCGTCAAATTCTTCTCCATCGACTATATAATCAATATTTCCATTTCGTAAAAAAGTAATCATATTTCCAAAATTACTATCTCCTCCATAGTAAAAACTAGTATAATATCCCAAGTTTTTCATTTCTTGTGTAAGCATAGGTAATGACCTTGTTTTACTAGGAATTTTAATAATACTAGAAGTTGGTTGAGGGTAGTAGCCACTTAAAATTGCAGCTAAACCTTTATCGGTACGATCACCATTACCATAAAAATTTGTAAACAAAATACCTTCTTTTGCTAGTTGGTTAAGGTTAGGTGTAACATCAGGTTCACCTCCTAATACTCCCACTGATTTAGCAGATAAACTCTCCCAAATAATTAAGATGATGTTTGGTTTTTGGGTATTTAATATAGAATCAGTGTTGTTAGTATATAGGTTGTTTTTTACCTCGTTAATTATTTTTTGTGCCTTTTTACTACTGAAATGGATGTAGGGGTTTTTGTCTTCGGTTTTATGGGTAAGTGCATTTGCAAAATTCCAAATAAAATTTACCGAAGCATGATTGGCAAACATTTTTTTAGAAAAATATACATTGCTTTGGTTAATAGGAATTGTTTGAAACCCGCCTCTAATAGGTATAATTAAACTACCAATGAGTAAAAGAAAAATAGGAGCTTCCCACAACTTACCTCTTTCAATTTTATTGATGTCGTTATTAATTTTTTTATTAAAAAGGTATGCAATAAATAATGATAAAGCAATCCAAATGAATATACCACCAACCAATAATCCAGTTGATACCGATGCTAACATTATTTTAGGGGTGTTTATATAATTCAGTAAAGTAGAATCAATTCTAACGCCCCATGATTTGTATAAAACAACATCAATCAGCATTAAAAAAGTGATTAAAAATAGGATAATAAAAGTGTATGATTTTAATATAGCGGATATGATTTTTTTAGGTATCCATATAGATAAAAGAATAAGTAAAAAAGGAAAGGCAACTATATATCCTGTAAAAGAAATATCTAACTTACTTCCGAAAAAAAAAGTTTTTAGAATAGTTAAAAAATCTAATTCTTTGGTTTTATCATAATAAAAAACTAAGAAAATTAACCTTGCAAAAGCAAAGTAAATTATCCATAAAAAAAAATAAGAAACGCTAAATAAAAGTCTATTTTTTAATGATTTCATAGGGTTATTCTGTAACTTTTAATCGTGCTTTAGCAGCAATAGAAACATCCGAATAATCGTTGTTTAAATATTTTAAATAACCTGTAATGGCAATCATTGCGGCGTTATCGGTCGTGTATTCAAATTTAGGAATATAGGTAGTCCACTTCCAATGTTTTTCTGCTAAAGCTAATCTTTTTCTAATTTCTGAATTTGCAGAAACTCCACCGGCAATAGCAACGTGTTTTATGCCTGTTTGTTTTACCGCATTTTTCAGTTTATTCATTAATATTTCAATAATTGTATACTGAATAGAAGCACAAATATCATTTAAGTTTTCTTCAATAAAATTTGGATTCTCTTTTTTGTTCTTCTGAATGAAATATAAAATCTGGGTTTTTAATCCGCTAAAACTAAATTCTAAATCTCCTACTTTAGGTTGTGTGAATTTAAATGCTTTCGGATTTCCTTGTTGGGCATATTTATCAACTAATGGTCCACCTGGGTAGGGTAAACCTAAAATTTTAGCAGATTTATCATACGCTTCACCAACTGCATCATCAATAGTTTCACCTAAAATTTCCATTTCAAAATGATTGGTGATTTTTACTATTTGTGTATGTCCGCCACTAATGGTTAAACAAATAAAAGGAAACGGAGGAATTTTACTTCCTTCTTCTTTAATAAAATGAGCTAAAATATGAGCTTGCATGTGATTTACGTCGATCAACGGAATGTTTAACCCTAAAGCAAGTGATTTTGCAAAAGAAGTTCCTACCAGTAAAGAGCCCATTAACCCAGGACCTCTTGTAAAAGCTATGGCATTTAGCTCTTCTTTATGAACCTTAGCTTTAGAAAGTGCATGTTTTACAACCGGAACAATATTTTGTTGATGTGCTCTTGAAGCTAATTCAGGAACTACACCTCCGTATTGTGCATGAACTTCTTGATTAGCCACTACATTGCTCAACACTTTTCCGTTACAAATTACTGAAGCACTTGTGTCATCACAAGAACTTTCAATGCCTAGAATATATATGTTTTTCTTGCTCAATTATTTGTAGATTTAGCTACAAAAATATTCATTATACGTTAGATTTTCGTTAAAATTGATGTTTCTTTGTACTAAGGCAATATTTTTGATGTTTTTCAACATAACTCTAAAAAGAAAAAATCATAAAAAAAACGGGGAAAATACTATTAAAGGTTTTTGGAATCATATTGATTCTGTTACTCTTTTTAATGCTTTTTCTATCTATTCCAGCAGTTCAAAGTAAACTTGCAAAAATAGCTACAAACTTTATTAATAAAGAGTTCAATACTCATATTGTAGTAAAAAAACTTGACTTATCCTTATTAGGAAGTATTCAATTAAAACAAATTGAAATAAGAGATCATCACCAAGACACACTTATTTTTGTTAAAAATTTAAAAACTTCTCTGCGCAATGCTAAAATGGTTTTAGATAATAAAGTGAACTTAGGAGATGCTACTCTTACCGGAGTTCATTTTTACATGAAAACCTACAAAGGAGAGGATAGTGATAACATGAATATTTTCATAGATAATTTTGATAATGGAAGTCAGACAAAAAGTGTTACACCATTTATTCTTCGTACTAAAAATATTTACATAGATGATTTAACCTATAAACTTATTAATGAAAACAAAGAAAATACTTTACAATTTGCAGCCTATAATGCAGGAGGTAATTTGCAAAATTTTTCTTTAATAGGACCTAATATTACTGCAGATATTAAAGGTTTGTATTTTACTGAAAACAGAGGTGTACATATAACAAGTTTATCAACAGATTTTGCCTATACAAAAACAAACATGCTTTTTAAAAATACTGTTTTGAAAACAGACAATGGTTCTGATGTCAATGCAGATATTCAATTTAAATATAAAAGAAAAGATTTTGCTGACTTTATAGATAAAGTAAAAGTTACTGGAAATTTTAAAAAGAGTAGCATTTCAGTATTAGATTTAAATAGGCTCTATGGTGAATTAGGTGGTGCAGATATGGCATATTTTACAGGGAAAATGAGCGGAGTTCTTAATAATTTTAGCTTGTCAAATTTTGATATGTATTCTAAAAACGGAATGCAAGTTAAAGGAGATATGGGGTTTGTGAATGCTTTTAATACAGATAGAGGCTTTATTTTTGATGCAGAATTAGATAAAGTTTCTTCAACCTATAATCAGTTAAGAAATATTTTACCAAATGTACTTGGAAGAACTTTACCAAGTGATTTTAAAAAAATAGGACGCTTTACCATGTCGGGACTTGTAAAAGTAACTCCAGAACAAATGGATGCCACTTTACGAGTTAATTCAGAGATAGGAAACACTACGTCAGATTTACTTATTACTGGGATTGATAATATGGATAACGCTGAATACAGCGGTGAAATAGAGTTTATAAATTTTGATTTAGGAGTAATAACCAATGACTCTTCTCTTGGTAAAGTTTCATTAAGAGCAGATGTGCAAGGAAAAGGGTTTAATGTTGATAATATTAATACTACAGTAATAGGAAAAATTTCAAGTATTGAATACAATAATTATACCTACAAAGATGTAAATGTTAATGGAGAATTTCAAAATAAAAAGTTTGATGGTTACCTAGAGTCAAAAGATGAAAATTTCAATATGACCTTTAAAGGTCTTGCAGATTTTTCATCAGACATTAATAATTTTGATTTTACAGCAGATATTGATAAAATAGACTTACTTAAAACCAATTTTTTTAAAAGAGATAGTATTTCCCTCTTAAAAGGAACTATTAAATTAGATGTTTCAGGGAATAAATTAGATGATGTGGTTGGTAAAGCTACTTTCCAAGATTTAGTATATACCAATCAAAAAAAGAGTTATGAATTTAAGAAGTTTGAAATAAATTCATCCGTAAAAGATAGTGTAAAAACTATTGAAGTAGATTCAAAAGACATTGCAGAAGGCAAGTTAGAAGGTAAATTTACGTTTAATGAGTTATTGCCTGTTTTTCAAAATGCTCTTGGTAGTGTATATACTAACTATAAGCCAATTCCGGTAGCACCAAATCAATACATAAATTTTAATTTTACTATTTATAACCAAATAGTAGATATTTTTCTGCCCAAAGTATCAATAGGAGCAGATACGCAAATTAGAGGAAAAATAAACTCAAATGAAAATTCTGTAAAACTTACCTTCTCATCACCAGAACTAGATGTGTATGAAAATGCTATTGAAGAAGTTGTACTTCGTTTAGATAATAAAAATAAACTCTATAATACTCACTTTACCGCACAAAAAATTTCAAATAAAAACTATAACGTTACCGATTTGAATTTGCTTAACAGAACGGTTAATGATACCTTATTTTTTAAAACTACATTTAAAGGAGGAAGAAAAAAAATTGAAGATAATTTTAATCTAAACTTCTATTACACTATTAATGAAGATAGAAAATCAGTAGTAGGTATACAAAAATCAACCTTTAAACACAACGGATTTGATTGGCAAATAAATCCGGAGGATAATAACTTAAACAACGTTGCTTTTGATTTAACCAATGATAGCTTTAGCTTTAGTCCATTCTCTTTAATTTCAGAAAATATGCAAATTGCTTTTGAAGGAGATATGCAAGGTGAAAACTACAAAGATTTAAAAGCAAGTTTTTCAAGCGTGCACCTTGAAGCGTTATTACCAGAAATAGAAAACCTAAAACTAAACGGTTCATTAAACGGTACAGCAGCATTAAAACAAGATAATAATATTATTAAGCCTGTAGCAAATTTAACAGTGAATGACTTAATTGTAAATGAATTTTCTCAGGGTACATTAAAAATTAAAGTAGAAGGACAAAATTCATTCAATAAGTATAATGTAGATTTTTCTATAAGAGATTATGAATTTGATAACGTAAAAGCTACAGGTTCTTTAGATTTTTCTTCTAACAATCCAACAATGGATTTAGCAGTAAATTTTAGAGAGTACGAACTTAACGGGTTTAGTGATTTTGGAGGAGATGTAATCTCAAACCTTCGAGGAAGGTTATCGGGTAATTTTACTTCAAAAGGATCTATTAGCAACCCTAATTTTAAAGGTAACTTAAATTTAATTGAAGCCGGTGTAACATTTCCTTATTTAAATATTGATTACGATTTTATTGAGAATGCAAACATTAAACTGCAAGACCAAACCTTTTTAGTTAAAAACATAGTGTTGGAAGATACAAAGTATGACACAAAAGGATACTTATCAGGTAGTGTAACGCATCAAAATTTTGAGCAATGGTATTTAAATCTTGATTTAAACACACCAAATATGTTGGTGCTTGACACTAAAGAAGCAGATAATATTCCTTATTATGGAACAGGTTTTTTAAGAGGAAATGCACAAATAAGAGGTCTAAGTAGTAATTTAAGTATTGATGTAAATGGAAGTACTCAACCAGGAACCATATTTGTCATTCCATTAAGCGATGTCACTACAGTTAATAATTATAGATTAATTCGTTTCAAAACAGTAGAAGATGTTGATGAAAACATATTAAATATTGATAAATTTAAAGGGTTAAACCTAAAAATAAACTTAACTGTAACTAAAGATGCAGTAGCTCAGGTGGTTATTGATAAAGTTTCAGGAAGTGACCTAAAAGGAAGCGGAACAGGAAACTTGCAAATAGAAATTGATACGCGGGGTAAATTCAACATGTATGGAGATGTAACTATAGACAATGGTGTTTATAATTTTAGATACGGAGGTATAGTAAACAAACCATTTACAGTGCAAAAAGGAGGAACTATATCATGGAATGGAGATCCGCTAGATGCTGAACTTGATTTAACAGCCGTTTATAGAACCAAAGCAAACCCTGCTCAATTATTAGATAATATTAACTCAACAAGAAAAATTCCAATAGATCTATATACTAGAATAACAGGAGGGTTATTTAACTCTAAACAAGATTTTGATATAAAAATACCCAATGCAAACTCTACTGTAACCTCAGAATTAGAGTTTAAAATCAATGAAAATGATTTAAATACCAAAATGCAGCATTTTACATTTTTATTAGCTTTTGGTACTTTTTATAATGAAGAAACCATTGGTAATAGTGCGTCAGCAGGAATTACAGGAACAGCAGCACAAGTAGCAACAGGTATTTTATCAAATATGATTAATAGTAAAGATGGTAAATTTCAAGTAGGGGTAGGATATACACAAGGAGATAAGGCAGATGTTAATCGTTTAACAAATGCTATTGATGATCAGGTAGATGTATCTGTATCAACCCAATTAAGCGATAGGGTAATTGTAAACGGAAAAGTAGGTGTGCCTGTAGGAACAAATACACAAACAAGTGTAGTTGGAGAAGTAAAAGTTGAAGTATTACTAAATGAACAAGGTACACTTAGAGGTACATTTTTTAATAAACCAAATGATGTTCAATATTCTTTAGAAGATGAAGGTTACACTCAAGGTTTAGGTCTTTCATATCAAGTAAATTTTAACAATATGAAAGAGCTAAAAGAAAAAATTGGTTTGAAAAAGAAGGAAAAAGAAAAGAAAAAAGATACTATCATTGCAAGAGAGCGAAGTTTAATTAATTTTAAAAGGAAAATAGACACAACCAAAGTCAAGAATGAACCGAACAACTAGAAGCTATATACTATTAGCATTAAAAGGGATGGCAATGGGAGCTGCAGATGTAGTTCCAGGAGTTTCAGGAGGAACCATAGCATTTATATCAGGAATTTATGAAGAACTATTACAATCTATAAGTAACATTAATTTGAGTTTATTTAAAACCTTGAAAGAAGAAGGTTTTGCAAAAGCTTGGAAACAACTTAACGGAAATTTCCTCCTAGCCTTATTTTCTGGAATTTTTATCAGTATAGTTTCCTTAGCTAAAGTTATAAGTTGGTTGTTAGATCATCATCCTGTATTATTGTGGTCTTTCTTTTTCGGATTAGTTTTGGCAAGTATTATATACATCGCTAAACAAGTAACCAAATGGAATGTTATTGCTTTTATTCTTTTAATTATAGGAGCACTTCTAGCTTATTATATTACTACATTAAACCCAATGGTTTCAGAAAATTCTTCATTTTTCTTTATGTTTTTAGCAGGAGCCATCGCTATTTGTGCTATGATATTACCAGGTATTTCAGGTTCATTTATTTTAGTTTTACTAGGGGCTTATAAACCTATTTTATCAGCAGTAAATAGCCGTAATTTTGCTACCATAGCAGCTGTAGGATTAGGAGCTGTAGTAGGGCTGCTTTCTTTTTCTAGAGTATTAAAATGGTTATTTGCCAATTATAAGAATTATACACTGGTGGCTTTAACTGGTTTTATAGTAGGATCACTTAATAAAATTTGGCCATGGAAGAAAGTGTTGACTTTTAGAACCAATTCACATGGAGAAAAGGTTCCGTTTAATGAGCTTTCTGTATCTCCGTTTTCATATGAAGGAGATCCACAATTGCTATATGCTGTTTTATTAGCTTTAGCTGGGTTTAGTCTAATTTTATTCTTAGAAAGAGTAGCAAATACCAAATAACTTTCACAAACTAACTGCTACATGTACGAAAACCGAACTTTACTTCAAAAAATTAATCTTTTTTTAAAAGGATTAGCTATGGGAGGTGCAAACAAAGTTCCAGGTGTCTCGGGAGGCATGGTAGCGTTTGTAATGGGGTTTTATGAAGAGTTAATCTTCAGCTTTCAAAGGATCAACGGAAAAGCTTTTAAGCTGTTGTTTAATGGTAGGTTTAAAAGTTTTTTTAAGTATACCAACATGCAATTTTTAGGACTAATTCTCTTAGGAAGTGTGTTTAGCTACTTTAGTGTATCGTTGGTTTTAGATTATTTTTTGAAAAATTATGAACTGTATGTTTGGGCATGGTTTTTCGGAATGATTATCGGATCTATTTATTATATATCCAAAGATTTTGGTGATTGGAGGCCAAAGAATATCATTTCATTAATTGCAGGAGCATTGATTGGAATATCTATCAGTTTTATGACACCAGCAGTAGAAAATGATAATTTATGGTTTGTTTTTGTATGCGGAATTATTGGAGTTTCGGGGATGACGTTACCAGGGTTGTCAGGCTCTTTTATACTTATCCTTTTAGGTAATTATGTGCTATTATTGGTTGATAGTGTAAACGCCTTAGGAGGTGTAATTACACAGTTGTTTGCAGGAAATTTTACTGTTTTACAAGATCCGATAAAAATAAGATACTTAAAAATTATAGGTACATTCACTGCAGGCTCAGCATTTGGTTTGGTGTCAATTTCTCATATGCTCGGATATGTGTTAAAAAGATGGCATCAACTAGTTACAGCTGTAATTATAGGTTTTATTACAGGTTCTTTAGGAATTGTATGGCCTTGGAAAGAAACTATATTTAAAACACAAAATGGAACGTTTTTACTAGACCAGAACGGTAACAAGATTATTCAAAATTATGATAGATATATTCCTAATATTCAAGACACAGAAACATGGGTGGCCATAGGTTTTGTTCTGTTAGGAGTAATATTAATTTTAGCTATTGATTATTATGGCAGAAAAAGAAAAAAATAAAGTTTTTGCTCTTTTAGGTAAAAATATTTCCTATTCGTTTTCTAGAAGTTATTTTACTGAAAAATTTGATTTATTAGGTTTGAACAATCATTCCTATGTTAATTTTGATATCCAATCTATAGATGAATTTCCTCCACTTTTTGAAAAATATAAAGAGGTTGTATGCGGAATGAATGTAACGATTCCTTACAAAGAAGAAATTTTTCAATATTTAGATAAAGTTGATAAAAAAGCAAAAAAAATAGGTGCAGTAAATACTATTACAATTACTAAAAAAGGAAAACTAAAAGGATTTAATACTGATTATTACGGATTTAAAAAATCATTAAAGCCTTTGTTAAAACCACATCATAAAAAAGCATTAATATTAGGAACTGGAGGGGCTTCAAAAGCGGTAGCCTATGCGCTTAAAAAATTGAATATTGAGTTTTTATTTGTATCCAGAAACCCAAGACAAGAAAATGAAATTTCTTATCAAAAAATCAATGAGGCTTTACTAAAAGAGTATACAATTCTTATCAATTGCACACCTTTGGGAACTCATCCTAACATAGAGCAGTCACCGAATATTCCGTATAAATTCTTAAATGAAAATCATTTATTATATGATTTAATTTACAATCCATCAATCACTACTTTTTTACAAAAAGGATTAGATAAAGATGCTACTATTAAAAACGGATTAGAAATGCTGGAATTGCAAGCAGAAAAAGCTTGGAAAATTTGGAATAAATAACTGTATTTATAAACACTTCTTTTCTTAACAAAGTTTTTGTTCTTCCTATTATTTTCTCAAATAAAACAGAAAAAGGGTCTTCAAAAATTAAAATTTGCATTTATACAATAATCCTTATCTTTATAATCTAAATTATTGGAACTTTAAACATCATTGATATGTTAGAAAATAGCGAGAAAAACGTAGAAGAAACAACAAACAACCAAAATGAAGCTGTAAACCAAAATGATCATGCAGTAAATGAAGTAGAAAATGAAGTAGCAGAAAGCTCAGAAAAATCTGCAGAAAAGCATGAAATACCAATGTTGGATTATGCATCTATGGAGCTTGAAAAATTGGTTGATGAACTAAAAAAATTAATTAAAAATAATCCAATACAACAAATTAAGGACAATGTAGATGCAGTTAAAAACGCATTTAACAGTAAGTTTGGAAAATTGTTGGCAGAAAAAAAGGCAGCATTTTTAGAAGAAGGAGGAAATTCCATCGATTTTCAGTTTTCAAGTCCTATAAAATCTGAATATAACAGCTTACTTCGCGATTATAAAATCAAAAGAGACGCTTATTATAAGCAATTAGAAAGTCAATTAAACGATAATTTAGAAAAAAGAAACATAATTATTGAAGAGCTAAAAGCTCTTATTGAAGATGCCGATCCTAAAACGATGTACAACGAATATCAAAAATTAAATGATCGTTGGAAAAGCATAGGTCCTGTACCAAAATCAAAATACAATGATACTTGGCGCACTTATCACCACCATGTTGAGCGTTTTTATGATTTATTACATTTAAACAAAGACTTTAGAGAGTTAGAGTTCAAGCATAATTTAGAAGAAAAATTAAAATTGATTGATAGAGCAGAAGCATTGTTGCATAATGAAGACATAAATCATTCATTCAAAGAATTACAAGAGCTACACCGTTTGTGGAAAGAAGAGGTGGGGCCTGTTGATAAAGAACATAGAGAAGAAGTTTGGAGTAAATTTAGTGATGTAACTAAAAAACTTCATGATAGACGCCATGAGCAATTAAAAAAGTTGCGTTCAAAACATCAAGAAATTATTGATGCTAAATTAGAAGTAGTTGCGCAAATAAACGCTTATGATGTTTCTAACAACCAAACCCACAACGATTGGCAAAAAAGTATAAAAGAAATTGAAGCGCTTAGAAAAAAATACTTTGATGCAGGAAAACTTCCCTATAACAAAAGTGAAGCTGTTTGGCAACAATTTAAAGAAGCTACTCAAAAATTTAATTCAGCTAAAAATGCTTTTTATAAAGAGGAAAAAAATGTTCAGAGTGATAATTTGAAGAAAAAAATAGCATTAGTTGAGTTAGCCGAAAGTTTAAAGGATAGTGAAGAATGGGAGGAAACAACCAATACCATGAAGCGTATTCAAGCAGATTGGAAAAAAATTGGTCATGTACCTCGTAAATATTCTGATGAAATTTGGAAACGTTTTAAAGCAGCATGTAATTACTATTTTGATAAATTTCATGCTCATAAAAATGAATTAGGAGAAGAACTACAAGCTGTAGTAGATGCAAAAAAAGAGTATTTAGAGCAATTAAAAGCTAAGGCAGAAGCAAGTTTAGATGAGGTTAAAGATGCTATGGCTAAATGGAGAGAAATGGGGTCTTTACCAAGAAATGCACGCCATTTAGATGGTAAATTCAATAAAGCGATTGATGCTTTGTTAGAAAACCAAAATTTAGGTAAAGAAGAAATTGAAATGCTAAAGTTTAAGAATGTAGTTGATAATTACCTTTCTCAAGAAGATTATAGAAAGTTAGATAGTGAACAACTATTTATCCGTAGAAAGATTGATGAAACTGTGCGTGAAATGCAACAGTTAGAGAATAATTTAAGTTTTATTTCCAATGCAACAGAAGATAATCCGTTAGTGCAAAATGTTCGTAAAGGTATTCAAGGTTTTAAAGATGAACTTGATATTTTACAAACTAAACTAGATTATTTAAAAGGATTAGATTACTAGATTAGATTGATTGAATCTATTAATATTTAAAAAGCTCAAACTTAAGGTTTGAGCTTTTTATTTTGATTAACTTCACCTTTCTTCCAATCAATTAAAGGAGAAGGATAATAATTAACATTCATACGTTTTAAATAAGGGTTTTGATTAGCCAAACGGATTTTATAATTCTCCCAATCTCTGTTTTCTGGAATTGTCCAACCAAGTTCCGCAAACCCTATAACTCTTGGGAAAGCTAAATATTCTAATTCAGCACTATTAGTAATAGTTTCTGACCAAAGTGGAGCTTCTAATCCTAAAATGTTTTTTAAAGGAATGCCAGCATATGATTCTGGGTTCCATATATAAGCACTATCAGTTGGGATATATCCTGCCCAATCTAAACCATACTTAGAATCCTCATCATATTTCATATCTAAATATGCTTTTTTTCCGGGAGATAAGATGATTTTCATGTTTTTGCTTACTGCTTTTTGCGCATTTTTTTTACTATTCCAGAATTGAGAAATAGAAGTAGAGTCAACATCTGCAGAGGCTATTTCATCCCAACCAATCATTTGTTTTCCGTGTTTTTGTACAATCTCTTCTGCTTTATTAACAAAATGAATGTAATCTTTCTTTTTAGTTACGTGGCTTTCATCGCCTCCAATATGAAAGTATGGTCCGGGAGTTAATGCAGTTATTTCACGTACAACATCATCAATAAAACTATAAACAGTATCCTTATGTGTATCAAGCGTACTAAAACCAACTCTCATACCTGTGTATATTTTTGGAGTTTTACCATTTCCGTTTAAAAAAGGATAGGAAACAGAAGCAGCATTGGTATGTCCTGGCATATCGATTTCAGGAATAATTGTAATATAGTGAGAGGCAGCATATTCTACTATTTCAGAAAATTCTTTTTGTGTATAGAAACCACCTGGACCGCCACCAACTTCTGAGCTTCCACCAACTTCAGTAAGTTTGGGCCACGATTTAATTTCGATACGCCAACCCTGATCGTCAGAAAGATGTAAATGCAATGTGTTGTATTTGTAATAAGCCAACAGATCAATATACTTTTTTACTTCTTGTACGGTGAAAAAATGACGAGCCACATCTAACATAGCACCTCTGTATTCAAATTGAGGTTCATCAATTATTTTACCAGTCGGAATAACCCATATTTTATTTTTAGCAAGTGTATCATTGCTTAGCTCAGGAATAATTTGTCGTAATGTTTGAATACCTCTAAATGCACCATTTGCTGTATTTGAAGCAATAATTACAGAATCTTGAGAAATAGTTAATTGGTAAGCTTCTGATTTATCTACATCAAGTTTACTGGTCTTTTTTAAATAGATAATAGTTTCATAATTTAGAATATTCTCTGCATTTACAGATAAGTCTAAATTGGTTTTAGCCTTTATTTTTTCTGATAAAAACAAGCCGATTTCATTAAAAGAATCGCTTTTTTCTGAAGTATGAATAGTTGTGTATTTATCAAGGGGGAAACCTTTGTTGGTTACATTAATTTTTAAAGGTTTTGGTATTAAATTTTCTGATGATAAATCAGTTTTTGGAAAATTAATTACTCGTTTCTTTTTTTTAGGCGTATAAGCAATAAAGTTTATTGAGAGGAATAAAACAGTTAGCTTTATGAGTATAAAATTTTTCATGTTTTTCATTTAGTAATTTAAATCGGAGTGAAAGAAAGTCTGATCCGATGAAATTTTTATGGTACAGTGTTGATTTATTTTAAAAACTAGGATCAAATTGTTGGTCTATGGCTTTTAAAACAGCTTCTTTGGTTTGCTTTTTAATAGTGTTAACCATTTTAAAAAGCATTTCTGTTGTTTTTTTCTTATATAGAAAATGTCTGTCTTCAAGTTGTTCAAAAATATCTTTAATGCCATGATGCCCACTTAATGAAAAAGTATCAATATTACCATATAAACTAACGGTAAACCATTCTTTTAAATAATGTTCGGTTTTCCAAAGCTTTGTGCTTTTCCAATGAAAGCTCCAATATCCATTAGGCTCATGGGTTGTAAGTGTGAATTCTTTTTCTGGCTTTAGGTGTTGTAACTCCGTAAGAACAGCTTCCATCTTATTTGTGATGGATGAAATGAGTTTAGCCTTGTCAATTTCTAGTGGTGTATTGAATTTCTGATTTCTAAACTGTTTGCTATTTAGTAGTTGCTTTGCTTTGTTTTTAACGCCTTTAGTAGCACCTTGTCGTGCTAATTTTTCGACATCCGTATACGAAACCGCTTTGTGATTTAATAGTAATTCCTGAAGTTTTTTATGGTTAGATGCTATTATTTTTTCTGCAATTTCTTGCGTTAAACCATTGTCTAACAATTCTTGCCTTATAGCTTCATTAGGCTCATCTACAATACCAGGTTGTAGTAAAATACGAGTATCAGTGTAAGGCTTTAAATAAAACAGCAAATGATTTAACTTATCAACTAATTCTAGTCGGTTTTTGGTAGAAAATTCTAACTCTGGAGCTTCCCAAACACCTTCATAATCTAGTGTATTAGTTTTAATATTGAATTTTGGTAGTAAATAAATAACCTGCAAAAGGTAAGCGCCATTAATATCTCCTTCTGGTTTCCAAGACACATCAATAGCTTTTAATCTTGTAGGTGAATTGATGAGCAATAGAGAACTGCCAGTAAACTCGTGTATGGTGTCTTCAGTAGGATCTGTATCTGTTAACAAATTCCACTCTACTAACCAGCCAGATGGTATTTTTAGGGGTTGAAGATTCATTTATAAAATTACTAAAGTAAGCTTTATTGAGTCATTTATATTAAATAAAAATATTATTACTATTATCAAAAAAACTATCTGTTAAAACTACATTTTTCAATCAATCTATATCCCCATTTTTCATTGTTTTTTACGAGTGAATAAAACCTGACATTTTTCTCTTTCTCTTTAGTTTATTTTAGATTTGTTTGTCTAATATGTCTTAGGCTTTACTAAGATTCAAACAGAAAAGTTACACATTGTAAAAAAAATAAAAAAGGATTTTTATGCTGTAAAGACTTATAAGTTATTCAGATAAGTTATTAGATATTAATTTTTTTTGTAAGGATGTTTGGCTAAATATTTAAATGCTTTTAAAGCTTCTTTTCTTTTTTCACTATTATAAATTGTTAATTGAAAATCGTTTTTAAATTGAAAATATTGTGTCCAATTTTCACCTGGTACTTTTGTTCTTCTATTAAACCCGTTACTGTTTAAGTTAAAATAAACAGTATTTCCTCTTTCTTCTACAGATATTACATCGCTAAATTTTATTTGAAGTTCGTACATAACATCATATACATACCTACCTTTAAAATAAACCTTATCCTTTTTAAATTTTGTTCTAATAAATAAAACATCTGTATTACGGTCTCGATAACATTGAAAATAATATGTTTCGGTATCATCTTTTCCGAAATAACTTGATATATCTTTAATTATTTCCATATTTACCGATTGCATTAATTTGATGTTATTTTTATAGTTATCAACGGCTTCCCAATCTTTTTTTGTTACTCTTGAACTAGAAATTCCTCCAAAAATATTGTAATCATAATCTTTCTGTTCAACCTTTTTTGTAGAAATCTCTTTACCATTTTTGTATGTTTTTATTTGTGATAAACTGCCATTTTGGTCATAATATTTCCATTCGCCTATTTTGGTTTTATTGGTAAAGTTGAATTTACCTGTAGTTTGTTTTTTACCATTTTCTCTATAATATACTATTTGGACAATTCCATTGGTAATGTTTCCTTCATAAAATAAGTTACCATTTTTATGATAGCCTTTTAACTTATCATATATAACACCATCTTTATATTGATCAATGGATTTAAGTTGACCGTTTTCATAATAAGTTTTTAATTCTCCTTGTAATTTTCCATTTATATTTTTAAAACCTATCGCTTTAAGTTGACCGTTATCATAGTACTCTTTGATTTCTTTGGGCTTATTGCTTTCTTTTGCGTTATTTACAATTTGTGTATACAAACCTCCATTAGTTACTTTAGAACTTGTGGATTCATTATTTTCTTTAGGCTTTGTGTTGCTTGAAATAAGCTCTCCATTGTCGTAATTAACATCTTCGGTTAGTGTTCCGTTTTTGTCATAATATTTCCAGTTTCCGTTTCTTTCTCCGTGTAAATAATCACCTGAAGATTGCAACGTTCCATTTTCATAATAATTTATATTTTTACCATCTCTCTTTCCATGAACATACTGTTGCGACACGGAAAGTTGTCCATTTTCATAAAAATATTCCCAAAGTCCGTTTTCTTTGCCATTTTCATCATAAGTACATTTTATATTTACTTTTCCGTTATGATAATAACATTCAGTAGTTTTTAATTTATCTATAGCGTCTTTACACGCTTGAAGGTCTGAAATTACATTTGTCTCTTCGTTACTGTCGAGTTTTCCTCCTTTATATGTATACGTAATGATTGTATTTCCGCTTATTTTATAATGCGCTAATAATGTAGTATTGGAAGAATCTGAGACATCTAATACTTTTAGGTCATTTACAATACTATTTTTGACGTTTAGTCTATATTCTACAGGAAATATTTTGATGGTAACCTCTCCAGAAATTTTTTTAAATCCTTTACAGTAAAATTGGCCTTTTGAAAATCGTTGTCTATATTGTATTTTTGACCCTCCGAACTGTATTTTCCGCTGTACATAGTAATCTGTGTGAAATTGGTAGGCTTTTGTGCGTTAATGGTTTGGTTTAACAAATTTCCAGCTTCCACTACACTTACAGGTGTCCCATTGTTTTTTCTGTATAAGCCCATGACAGCAATATTGTTTTCTTTGTCTAAAATAGTTGGAGCCAAGATCATTTCTGAACTTAAAGTAAGTTGAGTATTCTTATCTTGGGCATTAAGAGAAAGAATGAATAAGAAAAACGGAATAAAGCCAACAATTTTTTTCATAGTTGTATTTTTTTAGAATAAAATGTAAGTTACATGTAGTAATTCTGTTCTTTTTTACAAGAAAAGTTTACGAACAATTAATTAAGAATACATATTGTTTTAGAAAAATATATTCATAAATAACGAATTTCAATAAAAATAAGTTAAAATGCAACTATTTAACTTATTACAACAAAAAAGCTCTCGAAAACGAGAGCTCTTTTAAAAGTATATTTTTGATGAAAAAATTAAGAGAATAAGCTATCAATTTTTTCTTTTTCTTCTGTAGCCAAACCTGCGTCTACTAAAATACGCCCACTGTGCTCGTCGATTGTTATCTTCTTACGGTTTGCAATTTCTAATTGAACCTGTGGTGGAATTGTAAAGAAAGAACCTCCTGCAGCTCCACGTTCAATAGATACAACTGCTAATCCGTTTTTAACTTTTTTACGAATTCTTTTATATGCTTCTAATAAATGATTATCAATAGAATTAGAGAATTCTTCAGATTTTTCTTGTAATAATTTTTCTTCTTTTTCAGTTTCTTTTAAAATGGCGTCTAACTCACCTTTTTTATGTGCTAAATGACTTTCTTGAGTAGTTAATTTTTCTTTAGTAGCATCTATAATCTCATTTTTTTGAGCAATTTTTGCTTTGTATTCTTTAATACGTTTTTCTGATAATTGAATTTCTAACTCTTGATACTCAACTTCTTTACTTAAAGAATCAAACTCTCTGTTATTTCGTACATTTTTTTGCTGCTCTTCATATTTAGTAATTAAAGCTTTAGCATCTGTAATTGCTTGTTTTTTATTACTAATGTCTGTTTCTAAGTTTGCAACGTCTTCAGCTAAGTTAGATAATCTGGTGTTTAATCCGGCAACTTCATCTTCTAAATCTTCAACTTCTAAAGGTAATTCACCGCGAACGCTTCTAATTTCATCAATTCTTGAATCAATTAATTGTAAATCATATAACGCTCTTAATTTTTCTTCTACCGTTACTTCTTTTTTTGCCATCTTTAAATATAGTGTATTGGATTTGTACTTTTTTCGCTTAAAATAATTGCAAAAGTACTAAATTTTTTGTTAAGATATTCAACCAAAAGATTTTTTGTAAATTGTTCGCTTTCATAATGTCCAACATCTGCTAATAGTATCTTTTTTTCTGCTTTAAAAAACTCATGATACTTAAAATCTGCACTTATGTAGGCATCTGCATTTGCTTTAATAGCATTATTAATAGCAAAACTACCTGAACCTCCTAAAACAGCTACTTTTTTAATAGGTTTGCCTATATGTTGTGAATGACGAACACAATCAGTTTTAAATGTTTTTTTTACAAATTGTAAAAACGATTTTTCATCCATTCCCGAAGGAAGATTACCAATCATTCCCATACCTACATTTTGGTTTGAATTATCAAGCGTAATTATTTCATAAGCTACTTCTTCATATGGGTGGTGTTTGAATAGTGTTTTAAGAATTTTTCCTTCTAAATAACTCTCAAAAACTACTGTAATACAGGTTTCTTTTTCAGATATTAATTCTCCTTTTTTACCAATAGTAGGGTTTGAATCTTCATTACCTCTATAACTTCCTCTTCCTTCAAAATTAAAAGAGCACATATCATAATTACCGATGTTTCCGGCACCCGCTTCAAATAACTTTTCTCTTACATCAAAGGCACTTTCATGCGGAACAAATGTGGTAAGTTTTTTAATAACTTTGCTTTTAGGAATAAGCACTTTACAGTTTTCTAAACCTAAAACTTCACTCATTTTAGCGGATACACCGTTGTTTGAATTGTCTAAAGCAGTATGAGTTGCATAAATAGCAATGTTATGTTGAATGGCCTTAAGTACAACTTTTTCAACATAATTATTGCCGTTTAACTTTTTTAATCCGGTAAAAATAATAGGATGAAAGCTTACGATTAAATTACAATTTTTTGCGATAGCTTCATCAACGGTTTCTTCCAAAGTATCTAAGGTTACTAAAACTCCAGTAACCGTTGTGTCATAACTTCCTATTAGCAAACCTACATTATCAAAATCTTCAGCGTATGAAAGTGGAGCAAGTTGCTCTATATAATTAGTAATATCTTTTACTTGCATAGTTACAATTTAACAAATTCAAAGTTAAGATTTTTAATGTATTTTCGTTGCAATGAAACTACTTCGATTTTTATTATTTCCATTTGCCGTAGTGTATGATTTTATTACAACAATTCGTAATTGGTTTTTTACTATAGGTGTTTTAAAATCAACCGAGTTTGATATTCCTGTAATTGCTGTAGGAAATTTAAGTGTGGGAGGTACAGGTAAAACTCCGCAGATAGAATATTTAATAAGATTGCTAAAAAATGATTATAAAATTGCAGTATTAAGTAGAGGTTATAAACGTAAAACAAAAGGTTTTCAGTTAATAAACGATGCTCATACAGCAGAAGATGTGGGTGATGAACCTTTACAGTTCTATAAAAAATATAAAAATGAGATTACTGTTGCAGTTGATGCCAATAGAGTTAATGGCATTTCTCAGTTGTTGAAACTCAAAGAAAAACCGGATGTTGTTTTATTAGATGATGCGTATCAACATAGAAAGGTAAAAGCAAAAAGCTATATTTTGCTTACCAAATATAATGATTTGTATGTGGATGATTTTTTATTGCCCACGGGTAATTTAAGAGAAAGTAAGAGAGGAGTAAAACGAGCAGAATTAGTAGTGGTAACTAAATGTCCGCCTAACTTATCAAAGAATCAACAGAAGGAAATTGAAAAAAAGCTTCAATTAAAATCTTATCAGCAGTTATTTTTTTCAACAATTTCATATGATGAGCGCTTACATGGAAGTTTAAAATTTACTATTAACGAATTAAAGAATAAACAAGTTTTATTGGTTACTGGAATAGCGAATCCAAATCCTTTGTTAGAATTTTTAAAAATAAAAGAAGTTCAATTTACTCATTTAAAATTTCCTGACCATCATAATTTTACATCAGAAGATATTTTAAAAATCAATACAACTTTTCAAGAGATTGAGTTAGAAGATAAACTCATGCTTACTACAGAAAAAGATTTTATGAGGCTTAAAAATAAAATAAACGAATTAAGTTATATTTCTATTGAAAGTGTCTTTTTGAATAATGAAGAAGCCTTTAAAACGGCTATCTTCAACATAATCAATTAATAAATTTATTATATTGGCATTGTTTTTGACTTTTACTAAAGAGTTTTTTTAGATAGAAAAAGTAAACTTTTATGAGAAAATTTGTTTTAGGAATTTTGATGATGTTGGGAGTTGCAACTATAGCTGTAGCTCAGGAAAATGAAACAACTGCAAATACTATTGATATAACTTGGGAGGTTACTTTTAAAGATGCGGTTAAAAAAGCAAGAAAAGAACGTAAACCTATATTAATTTATTTTACAGGATCTGATTGGTGTGGACCTTGTATGCGTTTGGATAAAGATTTATTTCATACAGAAAAGTTTAAGCAATTTGCTGATGAAAATATGATCTTATACATGGCAGATTACCCTAGAAATAGAGATTTGGTGACTCCTGAAAATAAATCTACTAATGAAGAATTGAGTGCACGATATGCACAAACATCTTTTCCAACATTGATTATGATTAATGATAAAGGAGAAGTTTTGGGAAGAAAGAATGGCTCTTACATGACGGAATATTATTATCCGTTCTTTGAAGAAACTATTAAAAGGAATAAATAAAAAACCCGATGAATTTTCATCGGATTTTTTTGTTATACATACTTTTTACCAAATGATTCTTTGGCTTCGGCCATTATTTGTTTAATATATTGATCATCCTTTCTTGGACAAATTAAAATAACATCTTTCTTTTCAACAACAATAAAATCTTCTAAACCCTGAATAACAACCCTTTTACCACTATCAGTTCTTACCATATTTCCTTTTGAATCTCTAAAAATAACATTGGCACCCACAACAGCATTTTCATTCTCATCCTTTTTAAGTTTTCCGTATAAAGAGCCCCAAGTACCTAAATCGTTCCAACCAAAATCAACAGGTAAAACATGTACGTTATTAGCGCGTTCCATAATACCAAAATCTATAGATATATTTTCACATTTTTTATAGTTGCTATTAATAAAATCATCTTCAAAATCAGTATTGTAAACATTTTTTCCATCATCTAAAACATCAACCATTTCTGGTAAGTGCTTTTTAAATGCATTAATAATACTTTTGGCAGACCACACAAAAATTCCAGCATTCCATAAGTAATCTCCACTATTTAAAAACTCTTTGGCAACTTCTAAATTGGGTTTTTCGGTAAAGTTTTTAACCTTTTTAATTTCGGAAGAATTTTTTTCAAACTGAATGTACCCATACCCGGTATTTGGATGGTCAGGTTGTATTCCTAATGTCATTAAAATATCATTGTTAGCGCATGCTTCAAATGAAGTTTTGATATTACGTAAAAATTCACTTTCATCTTTTATCCAATGATCAGAAGGAGCAACTAGCATTACTGCATTTGGATCTTGATTATATATTTTTAATGCAGCATACAAAATACAAGGAGCCGTATTTCTCATAGTAGGCTCTAACAATAATTGCTTATTATTTAATTGAGGCAATTGTTGTAGTACTAATTTTTCATAGGCAGTATTGGTGGCAATTAAAATGTTATTGGTTGGTACTAGTTCATTAATTCTTTCAAAAGTACGCTGAATTAATGATTGTCCAGTTCCCATCATATCATGGAACTGCTTAGGGAATTTTTGAGTACTCACTGGCCAAAATCTTGAGCCAATTCCTCCTGCCATGATCACTGCATAATAGTTACTATTCATATTTTATATTGATTTTTAGCTTTACTCAATGAGTAAAACTTCTGCATTTTGATTAAATAGATACACACGTTTATTTGCTAAATTCAAACATTCATAACGTGTTCTACGCTTCATACCACGTTTGTATAAGTTGTTTTTAAATTTAAAAACACTTCCGTTATGAAGTTCAAAGATAAAACTCTTTCCGTTATTTGCCATACCTCCTTTTAAAGCTAAAGAAAGTTTGGGGTCAGAATCTGTACTGGCTTTAGGGTTTTTAAAATGATTAGCTAATAAGGGTAATATTTCCTTCGGATAAATTTCTGGATGTAAAAATGGTAGCATTAAATGCTGAAATACAGCTTTCCATTCTCTTCCGTGTGGTTGTACTCTACCAAATTTTTTATAGGTTACATGGTGTGCAATCTCATGAACTAAAGTTAGTAAAAATTGATGTGGATTCAAATTGTTGTTAACTGTAATTTGGGTTTTTCCGTTAGAAAAAGTTCTAAAATCACCGTGTTTGGTCTGACGCTCATTAACAATTTTTAAATTGATTTTGTGCTCAATAATCAAATACTCAACCAAGGGTATTGCTTTTTCTGGGATGTGTTTAGCCCATTGTATTTTTCTCAAAGTGAGAGTGGCATTATGTGATGTGTTATTTTTCAAGTAATTGCATATGTTTTTTTCTCCCCTTTAATGAGATTTAGAAGGAATTTAAGGTGTTGAACTTGAAACTTGTAGCACCTTTCCGTTGTAATATTTATTTCCTGTAAGTGCAAAATCAAAAATATAATTGGCCATTTCTTTTGCTGATAACGGAGCTTTATAACCAGGAAAAGCTTCTTCTAACATTTCGGTTTGTACAGCACCTAAGGCTAACACATTAAAAGCTATTTGTTGTTCTTTATACTCTTCTGCTAATAACTCAGATAAGGTAATAACCGCTCCTTTGGCAGAGCTATAGGCTGCTAACCCCGGGAATTTCATGCTTCCTTGAATTCCGCCCATACTGCTTATCGTAACTACATGACTACCTGCTTTCATAAACGGAAGTAATTGTCGAGTTAATTCTGCAACAGCAAAAACATTAACCTTATATACCTCTAAAAAATCATTAGGTGTTAACAAATCAAAAGGTTTATTGATGAGTTTTCCAGCATTATTGATAAGAATGTCTACGTGTTTCCATTCAGTTTTCACAAAACTAGTGGCTCTTTCAACATCCGCCTCTAAAGATAAATCTGTTGAAAATACAGTAATGTTTTTGTGTTTTATTAATTCTAGAGGTTTGGTATTTCTTGATAAAGCCAATACATTATGACCTGCATTTGCAAAACGTTTAGCTAACTCAAATCCAATTCCTCTGCTTGTTCCTGTTATTACTATGTTTTTATTCATTATTTATTTTTCATTATCATTAAAAGAGTGTTTTAAATCTAGCCATTCATCTTTTAATTTTTCATTTTCTTTAAATGATTTTTGCTTGCTTACTATTTCATTTACATATTGAAGACGATCTTTTGTTATAGGATGATTGTTAAAATACAAAGGAACATCAATACTAGTTTCTTTTTCTAAAATTTCAAATAATTGTGCCATTCCATGTAGGTCAAGATTGTTTTTTAGCATAGTTTCTAACCCAAACATATCTGCTTCTTTTTCTGATTTTTTTGAGTATGAAAGTAGCGAAACGCGATGAGCATTTTCACCTATAATTTTTGTTATCTTACTTTCGTCGCCCCATAAAACAGATGTAAAGATAGCTCCTGATAAATTTCTTGTAATGTTTTTAAGCACATGTCTATTTTTAACATGTGCTGCTTCATGAGTTATTAGGGCAGCTAATTGATGTTCATTTTCAATTTTTTCTAGTAATGAAGTATAAACTACAATTATACCTCCAGGAATAGCAAATGCATTTGTATCTTCATTTTCAGAAACATATACTTTTATAGGAAACTCGCAATCAATTTTCATTGAATTTACAAAGCTTTGTAATTTTTTTGTTTTACTATAATCTATTTCTAATTCATTTGATATTTTTCTATATACATGATTCCCTAATTTTACAACACTTTCTGTAGGCATATTTTTAGCAAAATTTACAGTAATAGCAGGAATGATAAAAAAATATATTGCTATGGTAAAAGCGATAATGATTGAGAGGAAAGCTATGATTGTTTTTTTTTGTGATGTATGTAGCCAAGAGTTAGCTTTGTTGTTGAGGTTTTTATGATTACTTTGGTTTATGTATTCAATAAAACGTTTATCTGTGCTTTCAATTTTTTGAAAAGGAAAAGTATTATTGTAGGTAAAAGTAACTAATCCACTTGTATACACTTCTGATTTTTTTATCTTATCAAGTTTCCAGTGAATTTCTTTTTGCCCTTTTAGTTCATCATTATAAACAATTTGCCATCCTAAAGAAATTGGAGTTATAATGGCTTTATAGGTTTTTGACGACTCTCCGTTAAAATAATTTGCGTTGAAAGACATAGTTTTTTAAATAAAATTAAAATCTAAAAAATCTACTAAACTTTCTCCATAGGCATCAGTATAAGTATCATATGAAACTTGTTGAATACTGTTTGTATCTAATCCTTCATTAATTTCTAAAAAGCGAAACATAAACGTATAGGTTCTGACCATTACCCATGGAGTAGCTATTCCTAGGGTAATAAAAACTAATAAAAAATTTATAAGTATTAGTTCAAAAAGGTCGCCTGTCTTCATAGAAAAGTTAAAGTTTACTTTTTTACCGTTCTGGGTAATTTCAGTATAATCAGCATAAAATTTCCAAAGATTTTTATAATACCAAAAAGAATAAATTCCGAAAGTAGGAATAAATAGAAGTATAAATTTTAAATTCATCCAGAATAATGATTCGCCTTTTCCTTTAAAATCAAAAGATAAATTACCAAAGCGTAAATGACTTAATATGTATTTTCTTACATCTACCATGAACCAAGAACCATAAATGCCAAGTGTAAAAATGGTTATAAGAGTTCCGGTTATGTATTTCCAGAACAATTCCATTTTGTTTCCTAAATATTTAAAATGTATGCCTTTCCAAGAACTTCTAGATGAGCGATATCTTATAGCTCCATGAATTGCAAAAGGAATAATTAAAATAAAAAACAGGTAAAAAATACCTATTGATATAGTAGCTAATATTTCATTTTGAGATTGTAGGCCAAATATTAAAAAAGTAACAAGTAAAAAAAAGAGAATATATACTTTCATAAAACCATTAAAAACCTCTTTACCTGTACCGTGAAATGTAAAACGAGTTGCGTGCAATTCTGTATATTGGTAATGATATTTTAATTCTTCTACTTTGGCCCAAGGGTAATAGATGCCTAAAGTAAAAATAGTAAAAAGTAAGTTTTTAAAGTAAATAATAGCAAATTGGGTTCCTTTGCCTACATATTTAAAGCGTTTTTGATCTGCTTTTAAGCTTGAGAGAACTTCCATAGTTATGTTTTAAGTAGGGATTAGAAATCAAAAATGCAATTTTATTTTCGGTTTTACAACCTACTAAGTACTAAATGTTTTTTTTGATATATTTAACACTTGGTAAAACTTAAACTAATGAAAAAGCAAATCTTGTTTATTGTGTTTTTAGCTGTTATTCAAGTGGTAACAAGCCAAAATACTTATATACACTGCGGTAAATTAATTGATGCAAAATCTGGAAAGATAAAAGCGAAACAAACAATTGTAGTACATAAAGATAAAGTTGTAGATGTTATAAATGGTTATATAGAGTCTACAAATGAAGTTGATAAATTGATTGATTTAAAAACTAAAGTTGTGATGCCTGGTTTGATAGATATGCATGTGCATATTGAGCAAGAATTTAATGCCAAAACACAATTAAATAAATATATACTTAATGAAGCAGATATTGCTTTTAATTCGGTTGGATTTGCTAAAAGTACATTGTTAAACGGGTTTACAACAGTCCGTGATTTAGGAGGAACCGGAGTAAATATTTCAATTAGAAATGCTATTAATGCGGGTAAAATTCCGGGACCAAGAGTATTTACTGCAGGTAAATCATTAGCAACTACTGGTGGGCATGCAGATCCTACTAACGGAAGTAGTAGAAAGCTTACTGGTAATCCTGGACCAAAAGAAGGAGTGGTTAATAGTGTTGAAGATGCTAAAAAAGCGGTTCGTCAACGTTATAAAAACGGAGCAGATTGTATTAAGATAACTGCTACAGGAGGAGTGTTAAGTGTTGCAAAAAGTGGAGATAATCCTCAGTTTACTTTAGAAGAAGTAAAAGCTATCTGCGATATGGCAAAAGACTACGGAATGCATGTAGCTGCTCATGCCCATGGAGATGAAGGTATGCAACGGGCTATTTTAGGAGGTGTAAAAACTATTGAGCACGGAACTTATATGAGCGATAAAACCATGGAGCTTATGAAAAAGCATAATGCGTATTTAGTACCTACTATTACTGCAGGAAAAGAAGTAGAGGAGAAGGCAAAAGTAGAAGGTTTTTATCCTGAAATTGTTGTTCCTAAAGCGTTAGCTGTTGGTCCGCAAATTCAAGGAACGTTTGCAAAAGCTTATAAAAACGGAGTGAAAATTGTTTTTGGTACAGATGCTGGTGTGTTTAAGCATGGTAATAACGGAAAAGAATTTGGTTATATGGTAGAAGCAGGCATGCCTGCTATAGAAAGCATTCAATCGGCAACTATTATAGGAGCAAAAATTTTAAAAATGGAGAATGAGTTAGGGCAAATCAAAAAGGGATTTTATGCAGATATCATTGCGGTAGATGAAGATCCAACTCAAAATATCCATACTATGGAAAACGTAACTTTTGTAATGAAAAATGGAGTGGTTTATAAACAATAATTACTCAAATATAATATGCTGATACGCTCCAATATCTGGGTTGGTACTTCTATCAACACCTAAAATATCAAAAGAGATAGATGTTGGAGCTGCATTATTTACTGCATCACTATTTTCACCAATAATATACTCCTCATCAAAAGGATTTTTAAAATCAGGGTTACCGTTTAAAATAATGTTTTGGTAATGCGTAGCATTATTAAAATCAAGTTCTGGAGTGTTAGTATATGAATTGTTTAGGTCATTAAATCTAATTAAACAATTAGAAACGTTGTAGTTAAAAAGATTACCATCAACTTTATCTAAAACAAACTCTATATTGTTAGTGCCTTCTATAATACAATTTGTAAAATTAGCCGCATGTAAATCGCGAGTTTCAATAATTTCCTGTCCGTTTTCTTCTCTTATGAAGAAATTGTTTATCAAAACTGTTGGCAATGTTCGGAAACTATTATTCCAATAGTTAGCAAAAGTTGAATGGGTGAAGTTATACGTTCCACCAACAGTTCCTGCAAAAGAGGTTTGACCTGCATTTCCAACAACTACATTGTTTCCTTCAATATTGGTTTCTCTTCCTAAAATACCAAAATTGGTATGATTGTAAATTTCAGTGTTCTCAAGTTTTAAGGTTGGAGTAGTAGGAGAACCAATGCTGTCAACCAAAAATCCGATTACTCCGTTTTTAATTTGTGCGTGGTTTACTTCGTTGTTTGTACTTCCGGCACGCATCCAAATAGTTCCCCATTGTCCTGGTATTTTGCTAAATGAATGCTCTAATCTATCACCTTCAAAAACAACTTTTTCGTTTAAAGTTCCATTCACTTTTAAAGTAGCATCAGTGTCAATAATTAATCCTGAATTATCATGAAAATGAATTCTTGCTCCAGCTTCAATAGTCAATGTTTTAGTTGAAGCAACAGCTGCATATCCGTAAATAACATAAGGTTTTTCATTGGTAAAAGTAAGTTCGCTGTCTTCTAAAAATCTACCTTTAATGGTGGTTGGTGTGCCATCTAAAGATAAACTGTCAATTTTCATAGTAACAGGGTCTTTACCCGGATAAATAAACGTTGCATCTTGTACCAAAGTAACTAGGTCAACATCTTGTTGATTATTTCCTGTATCAAATAAAATTCGGTCTGTATATAGAGGGTCTGGAATTGAGTTAAAATCGATAGTCGTTTCAATAAATACATACATGCTGTCATTGGCAAGTATGTCTATATTATCAAAAGATTTTCCCGGATTCCCATCAACATTTAATCTGTAATTTGATGCATTTCCGTTTTCCAATCGTATTTGTGGAATTGTAATTGCTTTGTTACTGCGATTGTATACTTTTAGGTTGTAAGTAGCAGAACCTATATTGGTAAAAACTGTATCTAAAAAAACAGTGTCTTTAGAAAATTCTAAATTTCCAAAACTAGGAACTGTACTAAAATCCTTTCTACAAGAGCTAACAGCAATAACTATAATTACAAGTAAAATAGATTGGAAAATTTTCATGAACTATTGTTTAATTAATTCAATTTCAAAAAGTTTTCCCCAATGCTTACCAGTAACAAATAAACGATTGTTTTTTGCATCGTATGCAATACCGTTTAATACATCATCTGCAGGTTCTAACTTTTGTTCTTTAGCAACAATATCACGTAATCCGTTTAAGTTTGCAACACCCTCAACAACTCCTGTTTGCGGATCAATAATTACAATAGAGTTTTGTTGCCATTTGTTAGCATAAATCTTTCCGTTTATGTATTCAAGTTCATTTAGGTTATCAACCGGGTACTTGTTGGTGTATGCTTGAATGCTTCTTAATTCTTTTTGATTATCGGTGCTTAAAAACCAAATTTTATTAGTTCCGTCAGATTTTATCAACTCTGTATCACTATGGGTTAATCCCCATCCTTGAACACTCTTATTATATAAAAATTCACCTTTTTTAGAAAAATCTGACAAGTTGTATATAAAGCCTTTTCCTGCTTGCCATGTTAACCAGTAAATTTGGTCATTAAAAATAGTCATTCCTTCGCCGAAATATTTTTCGTCTAAATCATATTGTTGCACTATTTTTCCTGAAGAAATTTCTATTTTTCGTAACCAAGATTCTCCTTTTCTACCTGTGGTTTCGTATAAAAATCCATCATGATATTCTAATCCTTGAGTATAGGCCTTGGTGTCATGTGGGTAGGTGTTTACAATATTGTAGTTATAAACATCTGGAGTTTTATTAGCAACTACTTCTATAGAGTTGTTAACTTTTTTAACCTTACCAGGGTAAAAAACCAAAGCAGTTACAGCATGCTTACCTACACCAAAATCACTTGAATTTACAGTAATAGTTTTGTCTTCTTTAGGAAGTAAAATACCGTTAACATATAACTTAACACTATCAATTTGCTCTCCTTTTATTTGTTCAAAGTTAATTGTAGCTTTTTCGCCTAAAGTAACTTTTTTAGAGGTATTTAGTTTAAATTTGTAACCTGCATCACTACAAGAGGTTATAGTTAAAAATGTTGTTAAAATTAGTGAAAAGTATTTTAAAAATCTCATATTTGAAGTCTTGATATCGAATTTTATAAATATTTATACAAATAAAGCAATTTATTTGTTTGCAAATTAAAAAAAAGGGTTAAATTTGCACCCTCAAATAGCCATTGCAGGTGTTTTGATTTATTTGAATGCGATAAAAACTTACCACTTTTAACAATTTCAAACAAAATATTTAAAAGATTAATAAAATGAAAAAAGGTATACACCCAGAAAATTATAGATTAGTAGCGTTTAAAGATATGTCTAACGATGATGTGTTCATTACTCGTTCTACAGCTAATACAAAAGATACTATTGATGTTGATGGAGTAGAGTATCCATTAATCAAATTAGAAATTTCTAGAACGTCTCACCCATTCTACACTGGTAAATCTAAGTTAGTAGATACTGCAGGACGTATTGATAAATTCAAAAACAAATACGCAAAATTTAAAAAGTAATTTTAGTGTATTCAGAATATATAAAGCTCTAACCTTGGTTAGAGCTTTTTTTATGGATAAAATCTGTATTTTTAACTCACAAAAATTAACATAATGAGAGATACCATTTTAGCAGTTTGTATTGTTGCTACTGTTTTATGCGGAGTTTTAGTATATTTTATTCCTCAAATGGGAAACGTAATTTTATTAACTATTTCATCTGCAATTACTTTATTGGCTATTTATGATGCTTTTATTCAAAAAAAGCATTCGCTAATGCGAGCTTTTCCAATAGTTGCTCGTTTACGTTGGGTATTTGAAGAGGAAAGAGAAAAAATACAACAATATTTTATTGAAGATGATTTAAGTGGAAAACCAATAAATCGTGAAAAGAGAAGTATAGTGTACCAGCGTGCTAAAAAAGAAATAGAAACCGTTCCGTTTGGTACACAACATAACGTGTATGCTAAAGGATATGAGTTTGTAAAACATTCGTTATTCCCAACAGATCATCATGAAGTTACGGGAGATAAAGTAATTTTCGGATCCGATAAATGCTCTCAAAAATATGAAGCTTCTATCATCAATATTTCTGCTATGTCTTTTGGATCGTTGAGTAAAAATGCAATAATGGCCTTAAACCAAGGAGCTAAAATGGGTGGATTTGCTCATAATACTGGTGAAGGAGGAATTTCTCCTTACCATTTACAAGGAGGAGATCTAATTTTTCAAGTAGGAACAGGGTATTTCGGTGCAGGTAGAACTGTAAACGGAAAACGTGTTTTTGATGAAAATGTTTTTAAGGCGAATGCTATTAGACCAGAAGTAAAGATGATTGAAATTAAATTATCACAAGGTGCAAAACCAGGTCATGGTGGAATTTTACCTGCAAAGAAAAATACAGAAGAAATTGCTAAAATACGTTCTGTAGAGCCTTTTACGCGTGTAGATTCTCCTCCAGGTCATTCTGCTTTTAACGAGTTTAAAGGAATGGTAGAATTTATTCAAAAAGTACGTGAATTAAGTGGTGGGAAACCAATTGGAATTAAATTTTGTGTGGGTGATACTGATGAAATAGAGCAGATGATTAAAACTTTTGTAGAAACTAATAATTATCCAGATTTCATTTCAGTAGATGGAGGAGAAGGTGGTACAGGTTCTGCGCCTTTAGAATTCTCAAATTATATGGGAACTCCGTTAACAGAAGGATTGGTTTTTGTTTACAAAACACTGGTTAAGTATAATTTAAAAGATCAAATAAAAATTATAGCAAGTGGTAAAGCTATTGATGCTTTTGATATTGTAAAACTTAAAGCTATGGGGGCAGATGCAGTAGGTATGGCACGTAGTTTTATGTTAAGTTTAGGTTGTATTCAAGCGCGTGAGTGTAATTTAGATACCTGTCCTGTTGGTGTGGCTACTCAAGATGAAGATTTGGTAGAAGCTTTGGTTGTAGAGTATAAAAATGTACGTGTGAAGAATTACCACGATAAAACTATTGATGCGCTTAAAGAAATGGTAGCAGCCATGGGTAAAAATTCTATAAATGATATTGAAGCTAAACACGTTTTTAGAAGAAATAAAGGAGGCGAAATTACATCATTTGATAAAATTTATTTCACTGAAAAAGTAGCGGTACACTAATATTCAAATTCCAATTTTTGAAAAATACACTTCAATTTAATTCAAAAACATATCAGCTTCAACGCTATCCTAAAACATCAGATGCTTCACTACGTGCATGGAGCAATGCTGAATTGTTAGCGTTGGATTTTATTGCTGATTTAAATATTAATAACATCCATATTTTTAATGATAGATTTGGAGTGTGGAACTGCACTTTAGCAGATAAAAATCTTATTACGGTTTGGACGTATGCTAGTCAGCAAAAAGCAATTGAACAAAATCTAGCATTGAACAATTTATCTGTTAAAGTAAATTATAAAACCGCTTTAGATAGATTAGGTAATGTTGAATTAGCATTAGTAAAAGTTCCAAAATCGTTAGAGTTATTTGAGTTGTTTTTACAACAAATCCATAAAGCTTCTGATAATAGCACTACGGTAGTATGTGCTTTTATGACCAAGTATTTTAGTGTTACAATGTTAAAAATAGCTTCAAAATATTTTGATGAGGTTGAGCAAACCAAAGCGTGGAAAAAAGCTCGATTATTAGTGTTAAAACAACCAAAAAAAGAAATTGAGAGCGAAGAGCTTGTTAATACTATTGAATTCAAAGGCAAAGAGTTTGTGCAACATTACGGAGTATTTTCATCGGGAAGTATAGATATTGGTACGCAATTCTTTTTAGAGCATTTGCAGATTCAACCAGATGAAAATAAAGTAATAGATCTAGCTTCGGGTAACGGAGTAATTGCTCATTTTGTTACTGAACAAAATTCAAAAGCTGAGGTAACTTTGGTTGACGATTTCAACTTAGCTGTTGAATCTTCCAAAATAAATCTAAAAGGCAAAAAAGCCTCTTTTCTTTGTGCAGAAAACCTTTTGAGTTTACACAATCAAAATTTTGATTTGGTTGTGAGTAACCCGCCGTTTCATTTTGAGCATGAGAATAACATTGAGGTAACTTTATCCTTGTTTGAAGATGTATATACATGCTTAAAACATGGAGGTAAATTCCTGTTAATTGCAAATAGGCATTTGAATTATAGCACACATTTAAAAAAAATATTTCAAAAAGTGGTTACAGTCAAAAACAATAAAAGATTTGAAATATTAAAATGTTTTAAATAATGCGCTTACGCTACATCAAGAATGTCAATAATAACCCATCTAGAACCATTCCAGCAATAGTGGAGTTTAACTTTCTCTAACCAATAAAGAGTTTTTCTGTGTATAAGCGGAACAAATAAAAATTTTTGTCTAGTCTTAATGCCACCTAAACCTTTTGTACGACTTTGTAAATGAATTTTCATGATAATACTAATTTTGGTTAAATAAAAAATTGGAGTCGGTATAATTAACACTTTTTTTTGGCTTGATATGTTAAATTGAAATTATTTGGGTGTTTTTCCTTATGGTACGTATATAATTTACCTTATTAAGTAAGAAGTGTTTAACTGATTTTTATTTTAAAGAGTCAAAATAATTTGAAGAATAGTAAGGAAAAAGAGTTGAAGAGAAAATAGTATAAAAAAACTCGGGATATTCCCGAGTTTTTAATCTTAATTAGCTCATAGCTTTTTCGTTTACTCTATTCTCTGCAATTTTATCTAAAAGGTTATCAGCATTATATTCTTGATTTAAAATGTCTTGTAATTTTCTAGCAATAGTGTTATGCCCTAGTTCTTTAGCAAAACGAACGGCAGTTCCGTATCCTGAAATTTCATAATGTTCAATACGTTGTGCACATGCAATTAGTCCTGCATCTTTAACATCAGCTACGGCATCTTCTTTAATCATACCGTCACATTCTTTTATCAATCCTTCCATAGCTTTACATTTTGTGCTTGTAGGGTTAATATCTAATTCATCACAAATGCTATGTACAGCATCAAATTGTTTTTTGGTTTCCTCTAAATGATCAGAAAAAGCTTTTTGTAATTTTTTATCAGATGTAGCTTTAACCATTTTAGGTAGTGCTTCTAACATTTGCTTTTCTGCTGAGTATAAATCTTTTATTTCATGTTCAAATAAGTCTTGTAAAGTTCTCATAATCTTAATCTTTTTTGGTTATTATTTTTATTCAAAATTAAAATAAGTAAAGCGTTTTTCTTAGCTCATTTAAAACAATGATTAACTCATAAAATTATAACACTTTCTATATTAATGAGTTATTTTTATTGATTCTGAACATGCTTTTCCCATTTATTAAACTTTTTTTCTTTCATAACACGCTCCATCTTTACTTGCCCGCCTTTTTTCTTATTCTTACCGCTCCAATTATAAAAGACTTCAGGAGAGATTACAGATACTTTTATGCCTTTTAGTGCTTTGCTTCTTGCTACTTTATAGTTTTTGTTAGCGTTTTTCAAAAAGCAATCTAACTCATTAGCAACTTCTTCATTGTTTAAATTTTCATCCTCAGAGCCTATATACCAACAATGGTAAAATTCACCATCGTCAAGCCTTTTAGCGCATATGGTATATTCCGGTATTGTAGTTTTAAACTTTTCCTCTAAGTGTTTCATAGCATCATCCATTTTGTTTACTGAAAGCTGTGAACCTACGGTGTTTAAAAAGAATTTAGTTCTTCCTGTTATTTTTATTTCCGCCTTTTCAACATCCGTAAACTTTATAGTATCGCCAATTAAATAACGCCAAGTACCACTTACGGTGCTAATAATTAAAATATAATCTTGATCTGGTTTTACCTTTTCTAAGGTAACTGATGGAGCTTTCTTTTTTAAGGAACCATCTTGTTTTATGTAGTCTGGATGAAAGGGAACAAATTCAAAATAAATACCATTATCTGTATTTAATTGCATGGCATCTGTTTCGGGTCTAACTTGTGTAGCAATATATCCTTCAGAAGCTAAATATGTATCAATAACCCTAACCGGTTTTCCCAGTAAAGCACGAAAACTTTTTTCGTAAGGTCCAAAAGCAACACCGCCAGAAGTGTATACTTGCAGATTGGGCCAAATATCATGAATGTTATTTAATTGATGATCTTCAATAACTTTTTGAAGCATTAGCTCTATCCACGCGGGTATGCCACTCAATGCGCCAATATCCCAATTTTTAGCATTGTCAGAAATGTGTTGTATGCGTTCATCCCAATTATCAATTTTAGCAATTTCCTCTCCAGGTTTATAATAACTTTTAAACCAAAAAGGAATGTTACTCGCGCTAATACCACTAATTTCACCTTCTAAATGATTGTTGCTTTCCTTTAAATCGGTAGAGCTACCCAACATCATAATTTCTTTTTCAAAAAAATCCGCAGGTAGATCAAAATGGCTGAGTGCAGAAATTTGTTTGATTCCCGATTGTCTTATGGCTTCAATCATATCATCAGTTACAGGAATTCTCTTACTAGATTTTCCTGTTGTCCCTGAGCTTAATGCAAAGTATGACGGATTTTCCGGCCATGTAACATTTTCTTCTCCTTCATGTAATTTATACCACCATTTATGATGAATGGAATTATAATCAAAATATGGAACTGACGTAGCAAAAGCCTGTGGAATATCTTCAGAAGCAAGAATATCATCAAAACGATATTTTTTCCCGAATTGAGTATCTTTTGCTTTTTCTAATAAGTTGTTAAGTACATTTTTTTGTGCCTCAACATGATCGGGTTCTGAAGTTAATGTATCTTTTAAATCGATAAATCCTTTAATAATTGTTCCTAGTATAGCCATTTTGAGTAAGATTTATTCGAAAATAGCCGATTATAGTAATAAAGATTAACTCAAACCGATAAAAAGTGAATGCAATTGGTTTTGTATTAGTAATAAAAGAGTTCTCGACTGCGCTCGAACTGACAATAAATTTTTCCGTCATTACAAGGCGTTCATTGAGCGAAGTCGAAATGATGCCGAAGTAATCTGTTCATATGAAAAAGAGATTGCTTCGTTACATTTTATTTCACTCGCAATGACGAGTAACAACAGGCATACAATTAGCAGGAGAGTGTCAAATCATTTAGGTTTGATAAGAAAGAGTTCTCGACTGCGCTCGAACTGACAATAAATTTTTCCGTCAATATGAGGCGTTTATTGAGCGAAGTCGAAATGATGCCGAAGTAATCTGTTTACATGAAATAGAGATTGCTTCATTACATTTTATTTCACTCGAAATGGCGATTTTTTGTCATTCCTGCGTAGACAGGAATCTACTTAACTCAAAGAAAAATCATACGAAAACTCATCATCATTTACAGGTTCAGCACAATTTTTAATATCGTTGATGAACTCATCAATTTGAGCTTTGATAACATTAGGCATACAAATAACGTGTGCGATGTCACCTTCGGTAGCCAATTGCCATTTATCTTTAATCGCTTTGGCGGTTTTTGGTAAAACTACTGTGATGGCATTCGGATTTCTCCACGCATCAATACCAATAGCTTTTAACTGCGCTTCGCAATATTCAGCCATAGCTAAACTATGTTGGTAACGTGCTTTTAAACCTTCCATACCTAAACGTTTTAAGGCATACCATAAAAACAAAGGCGAATGTCCGTTACGCGAACCGGTAATGGTCGTGTCAAACGAACCGATGTAGGATATTCCTTTCGCAATTCGATCGCGATTCGAACGTTTTGCAATCAATACTCCAGTTGGAATAGGAGAACCAATAAATTTATGACCACTGATAGAAATACTATCGGCGCCATCCATAAAATCGAACGGTAAACGCGGTTCCATAAACGGACCAAAAGTTCCTGCCAAAGCAGCATCGCAATGAATATAATGATCTTGAATAGCCAAATTGCGTAAAATACTCTTGATTTTTGCCACATCATCTTTAGCTTCTTTCATGGTAGTACCAAAGGTAGATAACACAATTACAGGTTTATGACGATTCATACGCACCGTATTTTCAAAATCTTCATAATCCATTTCACCGTTAGGTTGTGACTTGATAACAATACTCGGTACGTTTAATAAATGCAAGTTTTTACGCACACTGTAGTGAGTAGACTCTGAATAATACACCATGGCTTTTGGGTACAACTCACGCGCTAGGTACAAACCGTACAAATTACTTTCCGATCCTCCGTTGGTTACATATCCCCAAAAATCTTTAGGGTTGGCTCTAAACAACTTTGCAAAAAACGCTATTACCTCACGTTCCATTTCATGGGTTTGTACACGGTAGGTACCTTGTTCAAACGGATCACCTAAGTTGTTAATAGGAAACTGAAAAAACGTATTCAACTCGCTATAATCAAAGTCTTTAGATACCGGATACCCTAAAAATGTATCACGTGCCGTAGTTAACTCTTGTTGTAATTTATCTAATTGTTCTTTGTTTTGTGCGTTTAACGGTTTTGGTTGCGTTGCCATGGTTTATTTTTTAGCCGGCAAATGTAGTAGTTATTGTAAAAACACACTATGAATTATTGTAAAAAGAGATTATTTTTCTTTAGTTGTTCCTGTTGAAAGAAAAATTATCTAATAAGTGTTTTCTTTTGATGATTTTGATGAGAGATTTTCGTTGAATAGTAATGCAATTTTTGTATCTGTGAAATATTGTAGAGTCAGTCTAAGGTATTGTTGTATTGGTTGAAATTAAAAAAATGTTTAATGTTTTTTGATATTGAAAAATTAATTATTAAAAGTATTTAGAATTTAAGAAATTATTATTCGTCTTTTGCTCTTTCGTAAACATCTAATGTTAATAGAATTTCGCTTTCTATTTTTTGAGTTTCATAAATATCTGAACAATAGAGGAAAGAAATATTATAGTCAGCATTATCAAAGTCATAATCGTATTTTATCCAATTGCTCTTATGAGAGATTGAGAACCAACGACTAAATAATCTTTTTCTATTTAAATGTCTTTTATCAGTGCTATCACATAAAAAATGTAATACTATTGATTGATCAAAATTTATAAATTGAATTATAATGTGGAGAATAGTAGAAGATATTTTAATATCATTTTTTCCTTTTCTATTGTCTATTTCACCAAAATCCAAAGAATATAAATTATTTAATGGATAACTATCCTGAGACATATTTCTAAAAGCAACATAATATGTAAGGTTATTTTCAGTGTAAAAATAAAAATAGGGGCCTTCAGCCCCTTGTTCTTTTGTATATTTATACATGTTTTTATTTGTTATCCTTAGCTTTTTGCTTTATTCTAGCTATTATGTTCTTTCTATGAACGTCTTTTTCATGAGACATTCTTTCCAATACTTTAATAGTATTGATATTAGTCTTAATTGTTGTCGAACGTATCATAATGCTTTAATTATACTTATTTGTTTGTAATACAGATACAAATATACAATAAACGTACCAATTGTAGTGTTAACGTTACAAAAATAAAATCTATAATAATTGTTTTTATAATAAATTATGTTTATTAAAGTTGACAACTTTAAAATAATCAGTTTGATAAAAAAATTAAGTTTTTAACAATCAGGTTAATAAAATAAATTAAATCCATTGTCTTTTTCCTACTTTTGCAGGCTTAAAAACAACGTATGATTTCTGTAGATAATTTAGCGGTAGAGTTTAGTGGTTCTACCTTGTTTAGTGATGTATCGTTTGTAATTAATCCTACCGATAAAATTGCCTTAATGGGTAAAAACGGTGCAGGAAAATCTACTATGATGAAAATTGTGGCAGGTGTACAAAAAGCTACACGTGGTGGGGTTCGTGCGCCTAAAGAAACAGTAATTGCTTACTTACCACAGCACTTACTTACAGAAGATGATTGTACTGTTTTTGAAGAAACAGCCAAAGCCTTCAAACACGTTTTTGAAATGCGTGATGAAATGGATCGTTTAAACAAAGAGTTAGAAACGCGTACCGATTATGAAAGTGAAGCGTACATGAAAATTATTGAGCGTGTTTCTGATCTGGGTGAAAAATACTACGCGTTAGAAGAGGTAAATTACGATGCAGAGGTTGAAAAAGCGTTGAAAGGTTTAGGTTTTAAACAAGAAGACTTTAACCGTCAAACCAACGAATTTAGTGGTGGTTGGCGTATGCGTATTGAGTTGGCTAAAATTTTACTGCAAAAACCCGACTTAATTTTATTAGATGAGCCTACCAACCATATTGATATTGAATCGGTAATTTGGTTGGAAGATTTTTTAATCAACAAAGCCAATGCGGTGATGGTAATTTCGCACGATAAAGCGTTTATTGATAACATTACCAATCGTACTATTGAGGTTACCATGGGTAGTATTTACGATTATAAAGCTAACTATTCACATTACTTAGAATTACGAAAAGAACGTAGAGCGCATCAGCAAAAAGCATACGATGAGCAACAGAAATTTATTACCGAAACCAAAGCGTTTATTGAGCGTTTTAAAGGAACGTATTCTAAAACCAATCAGGTGGCTTCGCGTGAGCGTATGTTAGAAAAGTTAGAAATTATTGAAATTGATGAGATTGATAATTCAGCTTTAAAATTACGTTTTCCTCCGGCACCACGCTCAGGAGATTATCCGGTTACAGTTAAAGATGTGGCTAAATCTTATGAAGATAAAGTGGTGTTTACAGATGCTAATTTATCGATTGCAAGAGGGGAGAAGGTGTGTTTTGTGGGTAGAAACGGAGAGGGAAAATCTACCATGATCAAAGCTATTTTAGGTGAAATTGATGTGGACGGAACCTGTGAGTTAGGGCATAATGTAAAAGTGGGTTATTTTGCTCAGAATCAAGCTGCTTTGTTAGATCCTGATTTAACTATTTTTCAAACCGTTGATGAGGTTGCTGAAGGTGATATCAGAACACAGATCAAGAATATTTTAGGTCGTTTTATGTTTAGTGGCGATGACTTAGATAAAAAAGTAGGTGTATTATCTGGTGGTGAACGTACGCGTTTGGCAATGGTAAAATTATTGTTAGAACCTGTTAACTTGCTGATTTTAGATGAGCCTACGAATCATTTAGATTTAAAATCGAAAGACGTGTTAAAAGAAGCCTTACAGTCTTTTGACGGAACGTTGATTTTGGTGTCTCACGATCGTGATTTTTTACAAGGATTATCTAAAAAAGTATTCGAATTCAAAGATCAACGTGTTATTGAACATTTTGAAACGATTGATGCTTTCTTAGAGCGTAATCGTATTGATAAAATTGCAGATATTAACTTAATGAGTTAATTTTTGTCATTGCGAAAGGAGTGAAGCAATCTTAGTATAAATAAACAGATTACTTCGTCATTATTTCGACTTCGCTCAATAAATGCCTCGTAATGACGGAGAAAATTATTGTCAGTTCGAGAGGTGTTACAAAGTAAAAATTGTATCGAGAACTATTTGTTTTTATGCTATAGTATCAAGACTCCGATTCTCGGTGGTCAAATATCATTTTGATTTAAAGCAAAATTTTTTCATACTTCTGTAATTGTTGATTTTGCTGTTAAAACATTTATTTTTTATTGATTGTAAAATTATTTTCAATAAAAAATGTTGTTTTTCTAATAAATGGTTTTTATATTTATGATTAATATAATGTTATTGTTTTCTTGTTGAATTAAGTAATAGCATAATTAAATTAATCCCTAAAATCCCCATAATTATGACCACAGACGCAAGTTTTCAAATGATTGCAAAAGAAAAAATTAAATTTTTACACTTTCCAAAACAAGATGTATTAAGTGAAAAAAACGATCAAGTCAATCGTTTTTTAAATCTTAAAAGAGCACTTTCTTTAGGGAACTTAGAAAGAGAAAAAGTTAAAATTTTGTTTGCTGATGATTCAGGAATTAAAAAAGTAGAAACCACTATTTGGGGTGTTACTGATAAAGCAGTAATCCTAAAACAATCTACTATCATTCCTTTAGAACGAATTATTAGTGTTGCTTAATAGTTAAATCCATTTTAATTTAACAAAAAACTTGGAAATTTTGGTTTCCAAGTTTTTTGTTTTTATAACTCATTCTCAAAAACTTTATATTGAGGATTATGAAGATAAATACTATTTTTTGTTTTCAGTTATTTGTCTTTGTGCTAAGGTTTACTGTGGGGATTTTTACAATTTCAAAAGTAGCCGATGCTAATTTTACCTTACCGTGGGTTTCTTCAATTTTTTTACCGATGAGTTCGTTTAAAAGATGCTTAGTGTATCTTCTTTTTTTATAATCTACAATATAACGTAGATTAAATTGCATCCAATTATCGGTCATAGTGATAGCTAATGTTGGATTAACCTGAGCATCTTCTATATAATATTTATCAACTACTTTTTTCCAGTTGGCAATAGATTCTGAAACATACTGAGAAAGATTTTCTGTTGCAATTTGAATGATAATTGATTTTGCGAGCTCAACATCTGAACCATAACGAATAGGAAGGTTGAATTCATCCCACACAAAAGGAAAATCCTGAGAGTAATTGTATACCGGTCCTTTAAAAACAAAAGCATTGCTTAGCTTAACAATTCTTCCGCTATAATTATCGCTTGATACCCATTCGCCAATTTCCATCATGGTGGTATAAATGCTATCAATATCTATTACATCGCCTTTTATTCCGTTGATTTCTATTCTGTCTCCAGGTTTATAAACTCTTACCAAAAAAATATAAAAAGAACCTGCAATACTAAGGATCAGTTCTTGTAAGGTGATGGTGATACCTGCGGTTAATAAGCCAATGGCAAGTCCCAGGTCTTTGATGCTTCCCGTAAAATAAGATATGGAAATAAGTAAGATGATGAAGTACCCAAGAAATTCAATTCCTTTTTGTGATTTGTATCGTAAAGAAGTGTCTGGGAGTTTTTTTCTTAAATAGCGACGTAAAATAACTACTATAGAAATAACCAAAGCCACATATAGCAAATACTTTAGAAAGCTAGTGAAAGTAGGATATTGTAACATCCAATCTTTTATTTCTGTTAAAGTATTCATATTTGGTAGTTAGCTGTTAGCTAATTTAACTGAAATTAATTTAATTCGGAACTAAGGGAGAACAAAAAAACCTCGCCATTGGCGAGGTTTTAATTTATATGTAAATATTTTTTAAGCTTCTGCTTCCATATAATCTTCAATAGGATTACAAGAACAAACTAAGTTTCTGTCTCCATAAGCATCATCCACTCTTCGTACAGAAGGCCAGAATTTATTATCTGCAATGTATTCTAATGGGAAAGCAGCTTGTTTACGGGTGTAAGGTAACGTCCACTCATCCGAAGTTAACATTTCTTGTGTATGAGGAGCATTTTTCAATACGTTGTTAGTATCATCTTTGGTTGCTGCATCAATTTCTTTTCTAATAGAAATAAGCGCATCACAAAAACGATCTAACTCAGCTAAACTTTCACTTTCAGTTGGCTCAACCATAATGGTTCCTGCTACAGGGAATGAAACTGTTGGAGCATGAAAACCGTAGTCCATTAAACGTTTTGCAATATCAACTACTTCAATTCCGTTTTCTTTAAAAGCACGACAATCTAAAATCATTTCATGTGCAGCACGTCCCATTTCACCGGTATACAAGGTTTTAAAATGACCTTGTAAACGCTCTTTCATATAATTAGCGTTTAAAATAGCATACTTGGTAGCATTGGTTAATCCATCAGCACCCAACATGGTAATGTATCCGTAAGAAATTAAACACGCTAATGCAGAACCCCAAGGTGCTGCAGAAATTGCTGTAACAGCATTTTCTCCACCAGTTGAAACTACAGGGTTGGTTGGTAAAAACGGAACTAATTGAGGAGCCACACAAATTGGTCCAACTCCAGGTCCGCCACCTCCATGAGGAATCGCAAAGGTTTTGTGTAAGTTTAAGTGACAAACATCAGCGCCAATAGTAGCAGGATTGGTTAATCCTACCTGTGCGTTCATGTTAGCACCATCCATATATACTTGTCCGCCATTATCATGAATAATTTGCGTAATTTCTTTAATGGCTTTTTCGTATACTCCGTGAGTAGAAGGGTAAGTAACCATTAAAGCCGCTAAATTATCTTTATGTTTCTCAGCTTTTTCACGTAAATCAGCAACATCAATATTCCCTTTATCATCGGTTTTAGTAACAACCACTTTCATACCTGCCATAACTGCTGATGCAGGATTGGTACCGTGTGCAGAAGCAGGAATTAAACAAATGTTTCTGTGAGAATCTCCATTGGCTTCATGATACGCTCTAATCACCATTAAACCAGCAAATTCACCTTGTGCACCCGAATTTGGTTGCAATGAAGTTGCTGCAAAACCAGTTACTACGTTTAGTTGATGTTCTAAATTTTTTAATACTGTTTGATATCCTTCAGCTTGATGTAAAGGAACAAAAGGGTGAATATTTCCCCACTGCGGATTACTCAAAGGTAACATTTCAGAAGCTGCATTTAACTTCATGGTACATGAACCTAATGAGATCATAGAGTGGTTTAACGCTAAATCTTTACGTTCTAATTTTTTGATATAACGCATCATTTCTGTTTCAGAATGATACGTGTTGAATACTTCATTGTCTAAGAAAGAAGTATTTCTTTTTACGTTTTGTGGAATTACATCTTCTGAAACAAATTCAGTAACAATAATATCTTTAATATTGAAAGCTTGCTCAAAACAATCAACAATTGCGTTGATTTCATTTAAATCAACTGTTTCGTTTAATGAAATAGAAACATGATTTTTATCAACGTAATTAAAGTTAATTCCTTTTGATTCTGCTATCGGACGTAAAATAGCTGCTTCAACTTCAATTAATAACGTATCAAAATACGATGTGTTTTTGTTGATGAAGCCTAATCTGTTCAACGAAGCTGCTAATGTTGTTGTTGCAGTGTGAACTTTGTTAGCAATAAATTCAATTCCGTTTTTTCCGTGATATACAGCATACATTCCTGCCATTACCGCTAACAATACTTGTGCTGTACAAATGTTAGAAGTAGCTCTTTCGCGTTTAATATGTTGCTCACGTGTTTGTAAAGCCATACGAAGTGCGCGACCGCCATCTGTATCTTTGGTAACACCAATAATACGACCCGGAATACTACGTTTGTATGCGTCTTTGGTAGCAAAATATCCGGCGTGTGGACCTCCATAACCTAACGGAATTCCGAAACGTTGCGTAGTACCTACCACAACATCTACACCAAATTCACCTGGTGCTTTTAAAACTGCCAATGATAAGATATCAGCAGCAACGGCTACTTTTATTTCTTTTTCGTTTGCTTTTGTAACGAAATCAGAATAATCAAAAACTTGACCGTGTTTACCCGGGTATTGTAAAATAGCGCCAAAGAAATCATCAGCAAAATCAAATTTTGTATGATCACCTACCACTAATTCAATTCCGATAGGAATAGCACGTGTTTGTAATACCGATAATGTTTGTGGTAAAATTTCTTCAGAAATAAAGAATTTATTAGCTCCGGCTTTCTTTTTAGCTCTTTCTCTAACATCAAATAATAATGCCATAGCTTCAGCAGCTGCGGTTCCTTCATCTAATAAAGAAGCATTTGCCAATTCCATCCCTGTTAAATCGCAAACCATAGTTTGGTAGTTTAACAACGCTTCTAAACGTCCTTGAGCAATTTCTGCTTGGTAAGGAGTATAAGCTGTATACCATCCTGGGTTTTCTAAGATATTACGTTGAATAACACTTGGTAGTATAGCTTCGTGGTATCCTAAACCAATGTAGCTTTTAAAAACTTTGTTTTTAGCACCTAGTTGGTTAATGTGATTTAAGTATTCGTACTCACTCATAGCAGGAGCTAAACTTAACTCATTGCCTAAGCGAATATCATCTGGAATTGTCTCGTAAATCAATTGATCTAAACTCTCAACTCCAATTGCTTTTAACATAGTTTCTTGCTCATTAGAACGAGGTCCTATATGGCGTAATTGAAACGAATTTGTATTCATTTTGTGTTGTCTGTTATTTTGTGGTTCAAAAATAATGAAATTACAAGAGTTTTTATGCTTCTAAAATGTAATTTATTAACCGTTTTGAATGGTTATTAACAAAAGATTACTTTTGCTGCGTGAAGTATTTTAAATCCTTTTTTGATTTTTATATCAACTCCAGCATTCATGTTGCCTTAGCGGTGTATGCTTTAGTACGAATAACCGAGCTGTATTTTGGCTTACCTTACAATGAACCGTTAGATTATTTTATTTTCTATGGAAGCATTACGGGGTATAATTTTGTAAAGTACGCAGGGGTTGCTAAACTGCATCATAGAAGTTTGACTAAAAACTTACGATTGATACAAATATTTTCTTTGATCTGTTTTGTGTTGATGGTGTATTACGGAGTTCAAATACAATTCTCCACTTTACTCTGGTTTTTACCTTTTGGGTTGTTAACGTTGTTTTACGCAATTCCTTTTTTAAACGGATTGTCTAAAAACTTAAGAAATATAGCTTCACTTAAGATTTTAGTAATTGCGTTAGTTTGGGCAGGAACCACGGTTTTAGTACCAATAATAAATGCTGAAAAATTAATTGATTCAAAAGTAATCTTACATTTTATTCAAAGATTGTTATTTGTAATTGTACTTACACTTCCGTTTGATATTAGAGACTTACAGTTTGATAAAAAAGATCTGCAAACCATTCCGCAGTTAATAGGAATTGAACGTGCAAAAAAGTTCGGATTTATTCTATTAGGATTAACAATGTTAATCGAGTTTTTTATCACACCCAATACAGATTTTAAAACGGCCTTTTTAATTGTGTTTTTTGTGTTGTTAGTGCTTTTACAACGAGCAAAAAGAAAACAAACAAAATACTATGCTTCATTTTGGATTGAAGCAATACCTATTTTTTGGTGGATACTTCTTTTAATTATTGTTAAAAATTAGGTTGTTTTTTAATGATTTTTCAATCAAAATATTCATAAAAATCTAATTATGTAAAAGCATAATTTTATAGAAAATAAAATAGGGTATCTGTAAAAAGCTTTGTATTTTTCGAGTGTGAAATCAGTTTTTCAATTATGGCTAAACCTGAAAGAAACTATATTTTCGATTTTGACAGCACTTTAACAAGGGTTGAAGCTTTGGATGTGTTAGCAGAAATCACCTTAACTAACCATCCGAAGAGAGAAGAAATAGTTCAAGAAATTGTAAATATTACTAATTTGGGCATTGACGGTGAAATTTCATTTTCTCAATCATTAGAAAGACGCATTAAATTATTAAATGCTAAAAAGTCTGACTTAGATGTGTTGACAACAGAATTAAAAAAACATGTATCTGCTTCAATAGAAAGAAATAAAGAGTTTTTTGAGAAATTTTCAGAAAATATTTATGTAATTTCAGCGGGATTTAAAGAGTTTATTGACCCCATTGTTGCTCAATACAATATTCCTTCGGAAAGAGTTTTTGCCAATACATTTGAGTTTAATGGTAATGACGAAATTATTGGATTTGATCGTGAAAATGTGTTGTCTGTCCATGATGGAAAAATACAGTGCTTACGCAATTTGAATTTAAAAGGAGAGATTCAAGTTATAGGAGATGGTTATAGCGATGCAGTAACAAGAAAAGCAGGTGTTGCAGATAAGTTTTTTGCTTTTACAGAAAATGTAACCAGAGAAAAAACGATTAAAAATGCCGATTATATCACTCCAAATTTAGACGAATTTTTATATATCAACGATTTGCCAAGAAATATATCATACCCAAAAAACCGTATCAAGATTTTACTGTTAGAAAACGTGCATCCTGATGCGTTAGAGAAATTTACCAAAGACGGATTTAGCGTTGAAACCATTTCTAGAAGTTTATCAGAAGAAGAATTAATAGAAAAGTTACAAGATGTTCATGTTCTCGGAATCCGATCTAAAACGCAAGTAACTAAAAAAGTAATTGAAAACGCACCAAAATTATTAGTGGTTGGAGCTTTTTGTATCGGTACAAAACAAATTGATTTGGAGGCTTGCAAAGAAAACGGAATTGTGGTTTTTAACGCTCCATACAGCAACACCCGTTCGGTGGTTGAATTAGCAATTGGAGAAATTATTATGCTAATGCGTAGTGTTTTTCAGCGTAGTACAGAGTTGCATAAGGGACAGTGGAATAAAACGGCACAAGGTTCAAGAGAAGTTCGCGGTAAGAAGCTTGGAATTGTAGGTTACGGTAATATTGGTAAACAATTATCGGTTTTAGCGGAAGCTTTAGGGATGGATGTGTATTACTATGATGTTGAAGATAAATTAGCCTTGGGGAATGCAACTAAAATGAACTCGTTGTCAGATTTATTATCAATTTCTGATGTAGTAACATTGCATATTGATGATAATTCGTTGAATAAAAACTTCATTGGAGAAAAAGAAATATCTCAAATGAAAGATGGAGCGCACTTAGTAAACCTTTCTCGCGGATTTGTTGTGGATATCAAAGCATTGGTTGAAGCATTAAAATCTGGAAAGTTAGCAGGAGCTGCAGTAGATGTTTATCCTGAAGAACCAAGAAAAAATGGTGAATTCTATACAGAATTAAAAGGATTACCCAATGTGATTTTAACGCCACATGTAGGAGGAAGCACAGAGGAAGCACAAAGAGATATTGCTGATTTTGTTCCAGGTAAAATTATGGCATATATCAATTCAGGAAATACAGTTGATGCGGTAAACTTTCCAAATATTCGTTTGCCAAAACAGCAAAATGCACATCGTTTTTTACATATTCACAGGAATGTACCTGGAATTATGGCTAAGATTAATAAGCAATTGGCTAAGTATGAGTTGAATATTACAGGTCAATATTTATCTACGGATGCAAAAGTAGGATATGTAATTACAGATGTCGATAAAGAATACAATCAAGATGTCATTACCAAATTAAAAGAAGTAGAAGGAACGATAAGATTCAGAGTATTATATTAATAAAAAAGCCAGTATATACTGGCTTTCTTTATTTTAAAGAATCTATATTTGATTGTATTGACCATGCAAAATCTAACATCAATCTATTTTTAAATATTGAGTCTTTATAACTCAAATATCTATCTCCAATATAATCTGGAGAATCATAACCGTTTGAAGGTTTACCGTTAGTGTGAACAGCAGCTGCCATATGACAACTCATACAGTTTGAGGTAGCACCAAGGTTTGTTGCTATTTTTGTACCGCTATTTTCTACATAACTCATTTTTGTGTTGAACACATTAGTGCCAAAACCAGATTCTAAATAAGGATTAAAGCCAACAACAATTTCACCTTCATTTTTACCCCCAATATAAGGTTGTGCAGGAATAACCATTGAGTAAGCAATGTCCATGGCATAATGGCTTGCAGCTTTTGATAATCCAATACCATTTTTAGAGGATGCGATATCATCTGAACTAGGAATAGATGGAGTTAAAGGCATTGGAGACCACCAAAATGTTTGCCATACCCAACGTTTAATTTCTTTTGTACCCACATGCATACCAACTAGTAACGCAATATCACCAGCCTGAGCTTTTTGGTTGTCATTCGTAATAGTATTTTCACTATTGTATGAATCAGCTAATGTTTGGTCTATTTTAAAATGGATAAAGTCATTTAAATAGTAAGTGTTATCTTCATTCTTATCATTACAGTTATAATCTAATCTTCCATTTGGATTTGATTTGTTTTCTTTAGTGTTAACATGAATACAAGACTTCCATTCTTTTTCAGGGTAACCGCTATTTTTATATTCTGGCCCATGCCATGCAGCCATGGTATAAACTCCTTCTTTTGATAACTTATCTTGAGTCAAAACTTTGTATACAGGTTTTATGGTAATAGCTTCATCAGGAAACTCTGGAACTTGACTATATTCTCCTTTTTGGAATTTTTTTAAAGTTGAAATGTAAAAGATTTTATTGTCTACAGCATATTTCTCTGCTGCTTCATTATAGGCTACAATTTCAACAATGTCAGTATCATCAAAATTAGTTTGTTTGATTTTAGCATGACTAAATTGATTAGGTTTTTTGAATTTTATTCCAGATACCATGTTTTTTTCCGGATGATTCATCTTTTCTAATATCTGAGCCGGACTTGACCATGTTTGATAACGTAATTTGTCATTTGCAACAGGTGTGGTCAAATGTTTCCATATATACCAACTATGTTTATACATGGCATTAAAATTATTGTTTGCTATCCACTTATTAATAGTTGTGGAATCTGAAGGGTATTGATAATTTTCTACAAGCGTTTCTTTTTTAGAGTAAACCTCTTTTTTATTCTCTTCATTACAAGAAACTACAATTAGAAAAGAAAATACCAAAGTTAAAAGTTTGATAGTTTTCATAGGTAAATGATTTGATTTCAGTTATAAAATTAAATTTTAAATGAATGAAACTATCTTAAAAAGGTACAAACGATTTTAATTAAGGTATAAGAACACCAAAAGAAGTCATGAAAAGAAATAGGTAAGTTAGAAATAATTATGTTTAGTTTTTTATATTTGAAAACAATCATTTTTTTATTTGATGAACTACCAAAATACGTTAGCATACGCACAACAGTTAGACAAAGAAGATAAGCTTTCTTACTTACGCGATCAATTTCATATTCCAAAAGATAAAAACGGTAACAACTGGTTATATTTTACAGGAAACTCACTCGGATTACAACCGAAACAAACCCAACAATACATTCAGCAAGAATTGGATGATTGGGCTCACTACGGAGTAGAAGGTCATTTTGAGGCTAAAAATCCATGGTTGCCATATCATGAGTTTTTAACTGATAAAATGGCAAAAATAGTTGGTGCAAAACCTATTGAGGTGGTAGTGATGAATACGCTTACAACCAATTTGCATTTGTTGATGGCGTCTTTTTATCAACCTACTAAAACGAAATATAAAATTGTTATTGAAAGTGATGCATTTCCTTCGGATAGATATGCAGTTCAATCGCAATTAAAATTTCATGGTTTTGATGTTGAAGAAGGATTGATAGAATGGAAGCCAAGAGAAGGAGAAGAATTACTTCGAATGGAAGATTTGGAGCAAATTCTGGGTGAACAAGGAGACGAAATTGCGTTGTTGTTGATTGGTGGTGTAAATTATTACACAGGTCAGTATTTAGATTTAAAACGTATTGCCGAATTAGGTCACGCTAAAAATTGTATGGTTGGTATTGATTTGGCACATGGAGCAGGAAATATTCAGCCTAATTTACACGAAAGCGGAGTCGATTTTGCTGCTTGGTGCACCTATAAATATTTAAACTCTGGCCCCGGTAGTTTAGCAGGATTGTTTGTGCACGAAAAACATGCCTATAATAAAGATTTACCACGTTTTGCGGGTTGGTGGAATCATAATAAAGAAACACGTTTTAATATGCGTCAACCGTTTGACGTAATGCCTGGAGCAGAAGGTTGGCAATTAAGTAACCCGCCAATTTTATCCATGGCAGCGATTAGAGCTTCGTTAGATATGTTTGATGAAGTAGGAATGGACGCTTTGCGAGAGAAATCAGAAAAACTAACAGGCTATTTTGAGTACTTAGTCAATCAAATTGATACCGCCAGCATCAAAATTATTACACCTTCAAATCCAAAAGAAAGAGGTTGTCAATTATCAATTCAGGTAATCAATGCCGATAAAAGTTTACATCATCAATTAACTGAAAATAATGTAATTACCGATTGGCGCGAACCAGATGTAATCCGTTGTGCACCGGTACCGATGTATAACAGTTTTGAAGATGTGTATAGAATGGTTGAGATTTTAAAAGGATTATTATAGCGTCAAGCTGAATTTATTTCAGCTTCTCATAAAATTTGTCATTCCTGCGTAGGCAGGAATCTAAAAACTAGAAATAAAATAATAAGATTCCGAAACAAGTTCGGAATGACAGGAAAAATAAATGAACAAAAAAGATAAAATACTAATTATAGGAGCGGGTTTATGCGGAAGCTTATTAGCGCTTCGTTTAGCTCAAAGAGGATATAAAGTTGAAATGTACGAGAGTCGTCCCGATTTACGAAAAGTAGATATTTCGGCAGGACGTTCTATCAACTTAGCACTTTCCGATCGCGGATTCAAAGCATTGCGTTTAGCAGGTGTTGAAGATAAAGCTAAAGAGTTATGTATTCCTATGTACGGACGTTTAATTCATGATGTTGAGGGTAATACCTTTGCTTCTAATTATTCGGGTAGACAAGGTGAATATATCAATTCTATTTCTCGTCAAGATTTAACGGCGTTGTTGTTAGACGAAGCCGAAAAACACGAAAATGTAAATGTTCATTTTAATAATAAATGTACTTCGGTAGATATTGAAAATACGGTAGCACATTTTAAAAGTTACGATACTCAAGAAAAATTTTCGGTAGATGCCGATATCATTTTTGGTACTGACGGAGCAGGATCTGTGTTGCGTAAAAGCTATTACTTAGAAAAGAAATTTTTGTTTAGCTTTTCGCAAAACTATTTGACTCACGGATACAAAGAATTAGAAATTCCAGCAGCTGCTAACGGAAAACATCAAATCAGTAAAGATTATTTACACATTTGGCCTCGTGGACAATATATGTTAATCGCTTTACCAAATATGGACGGAAGTTTTACCGTTACCTTATTTTTAGGTCATGAAGAAGGAGAATATAACTTCAAAGAGTTAGATTCCGAAGAAAAAATAAAAGCATTTTTCCAGAAGCAATTTCCAGATGCTTTAGCACTGATACCAAATATTGCAGAAGAATTTGCTAACAATCCAACCGGAGCCTTGGGAACTATAAAATGCTCGCCTTGGCATTATCAAAATAAAACCATGTTACTTGGTGATGCAGCCCATGCGGTGGTACCGTTTTACGGACAAGGAATGAATGCGTCTTTTGAAGATGTTTGGGTGTTAGATAGTGTGTTGAATGAGTTTGAAGGAGACTGGGGAACCGTTTTCAAAGAGTATGAAAAAGCGCGTAAACAAGATGCTGATGCTATTGGTGATTTAGCTGTAGAAAACTATTTTGAAATGCGAGATCACGTGGCAAACCCTATTTTTAAAGAGAAACGAAAAATTGAAATGGAGTTGGAAAAAAACTATCCAACGCAATATTTTTCAAAGTATTCATTGGTTACTTTCAATGAAGATATAGGCTATCATGAAGCCATGAAAAGAGGTCGTGCACAAGACAAGGCATTGTTGAATTTAGTGGCTCATCACGATTTTGATGGAGTTAAAGATTTAAACCAAATATTTCAAAAGGTAACAGAAGAAACCAACGAAATACTAGAAGAAGATAAAATAGCAGGATTGAAGTAAGCACACTCTAACCCTCCCAAAGGGAAGGGGTGAGCAAGAGTATATTAATTGAACTCTTATTTCCCGAATTTGAGTTCCTCCCCTTTGGGGAGGTTAGGAGGGGCTTATAATGAAAACATACATCGTTTTATTAAGAGGAATCAATGTTTCAGGGAAAAACAAACTCCCCATGGCAGAATTACGTCAACTTTTAAAAGATGAAGGTTTTCAAAATGTACAAACCTATATCCAAAGCGGAAATATTGTGGTAGCATCTCAAAAGAATAAAGATGAAGTAACCCAAAGTATTCACCAAGTTATTAAAAATACATACGGATATGAAGTTCCGGTTTTAGTAAAAACTGTTCAAGAATGGCAAAAAGCAATTGATAATAATCCGTTTAAAGCCGTTGAAGAAAAGCAACAGTATTTTACGTTTTTAAGTCAAAAGCCTTCACAAGTAACCATTGAAGTTGATGCCAAAGAGGATGAGTTTAAGTTGATCGATGAGGTAGTATATGTAAATGCTGTAGGAGGATATGGATCCACAAAACTAAATAACAATTTTTTTGAAAATAAATTAAAAGTCAGTGCAACCACACGTAATTTAAAAACTACGTTAAAGTTGTTTGAAATGGCTAAAGTGTAAAATATGTCATTCCAGCGAAGGCAGGAATCAAGTAATAAAAACTCTAATAACCCAATTATGAGTTCCTCCCCTTGGGGAGGTTAGGAGGGGCTTAATTATGGAAAAAATAGTAACACCAAGAGGCGCTTATCCACATGTAAAAGTGGTGGGAGATTTCATTTTTGTATCAGGAACTAGTTCTCGTAGACCAGACAATACTATTGCTGGTGTAGAATTGATTGATGAAATGAATACTAAAAAACTAGATGCTGAGGTACAAACGAGAGAAGTTTTAAAAAACATAGATAGAAATCTACAAAAAGTAGGAGCAAGTTTAAAAGATGTGGTAGATGTTACTACGTTTTTGGTAAACATGAACGATTTTGCAGGTTATAACAAAGCCTATGCAGAGTTTTTTGACAAAGAAACCGGACCCACACGTACTACAGTTGCAGTACATCAATTACCACACCCAGATTTGGTAGTTGAGATAAAAGTAACGGCTTATAAAAAAGAATAGTATATAGATTATTTTCAAAATGAAGAAGATAATAGAGAAACCATATATTGCGTTTTTGGCATTAATTCCGATAATAATTTCAATAGGATTATTAAACAAGGATAAAGTTTTTGATATAAATGTACATGATATATATTTTGTCATTACTAGAATTCATTTGTCAATTTTTATTTCTTTTTTGTTTTTATTAATAAGTCTTGGTTATTGGGTCATTGTAGTATTTAAAAGAAGGTTGTTTAGATGGTTAACGATTATTCATTTGATAATTACTTATGGAAGTTTACTTTTTATTTTTATAATATCAATAGATATAAGAAATCAATATAATCCAGAAAGTTATGATTTGTCAGATCAAAATATGTTATTAACATTTGGAGTAATTATATTTTTATTTGGACAAATATTTTATTCAATTAATATTTTATTAGCTTTATTAAGGAGAAAAAATTAATGAAAATCCAAAACTATATAAACGGAGAATTTGTAAATCCAATCCAAAATCTGTGGGTTGATAATTACAATCCATCTATTGGCGAGGTATATGGTCAAATTCCCAATTCAACCCAAGAAGACGTAGAAAAAGCGTATCAATCGGCTAAAGAAGCTTTTCCTGCTTGGTCAAATACTACCTTGGCAGAAAGAAGTAAAATTCTTTCTAACATAGCTCGTTTAATCGAACAGAAATTAGATGTCTTAGCGGAAGCAGAAGCTAAAGATAATGGCAAACCTTTAAGTTTAGCCAAAGCAATTGATATTCCGAGAGCGTCGTCAAACTTTCAGTTTTTTGCAGATGCCATTACGCAGTTTTCATCAGAGGCTCATGAAAGTGTTGGATTAGGCGCGATGAATTTTACGTTGCGTCAACCTATTGGAGTGGTCGGTTGTATTTCTCCTTGGAATCTACCTCTATACTTATTCACTTGGAAAATCGCACCAGCAATTGCTGCCGGTAATTGTGTGGTAGCAAAACCTAGTGAAGTTACGCCAATGACAGCGTATTTATTGGGTGAAATTTGTAACGAAGCGGGTCTTCCAAAAGGTGTTTTAAACATTGTTCATGGATTAGGAACTACCACAGGACAAGCTATCGTAGAGCATCCAAATATCAAAGCAATTTCATTTACAGGAGGAACTAAAACAGGCGCGCACATTGCACGTGTGGCTGCTCCAATGTTTAAAAAGTTGTCGTTGGAATTAGGAGGAAAGAATCCGAATATCATTTTTGCCGATTGTAATTATGAAGATATGTTGACAACAACGGTTCGTTCCTCGTTTGCAAATCAAGGTCAGATCTGTTTATGTGGAAGCCGAATTTTTGTTGAGCAATCTATCTACGAGAAATTCAAAAAAGATTTTGTTCAAAAAGTATCAGAATTAATAATCGGAAATCCGTTTGAAGCTAATACAAATATAGGTGCTTTAGTTTCTAAAGAACATCTACAGAAAGTAAAATCATACATTGATATTGCAGAACAAGAAGGAGGAAAAATCTTATATGGAGGTGACAGAGTCACTATCAAGAATTGCGAGAATGGTTATTACTTGCAGCCAACAGTTATAGAGGTAAAAAGTAATCAGTGTAAATTAAATCAAGAAGAAATATTTGGTCCGGTAGTAACCATCATGCCTTTTACTTCGGAAGAAGAAGTATTAGCAATGGCAAATGATGTTACTTACGGGTTGTCCTCAACATTATGGACAAACAACTTACAACGAACTATGCGAATGAGTAAAAATTTGCATACCGGAATTGTTTGGGTAAACACATGGCTCTTACGTGATTTAAGAACTCCGTTTGGTGGACAAAAAGCAAGTGGAGTAGGGCGTGAAGGAGGTTTTGAAGCTTTACGTTTCTTTACCGAACCAAAAAATGTTTGTATAAAATATGAATAAGAACCAAGATGAGAGAACAAAGAGAAAAGACAATAGTCTTGATTCTTGTTTCTTGATTCTTTTATCTTAAAAAAATGAATTTAAACTTAGAAAATAAAAACGCATTAGTGTGCGGAAGTACACAAGGAATAGGTAAGGCAACAGCAATAGCATTGGCAAAAGAAGGTGTAAATGTAACGTTGGTTGCTCGTAATGAAGAAAAATTGAAAGCCGTTTTAACAGAAGTAAGAGAAGCTTGTCAGTTCGAGCGTAGTCGAGAACAATGTCATGGGTATTTGGTAGCAGATTTTACCAATCCAACAGCACTTAAAGAGGTTTTAGAAAAGCATGGAACAAAGTTTCATATTTTAATTAATAACACAGGAGGTCCAGCAGGAGGTCCTGCTCTCAATGCAACTTTAGATGAGTTTGAGCGTGCCTTTACCATGCATTTAAAATGTAATCATGTGTTAGTGCAAGCGGTTGTTCCGTTTATGAAAGAAGAAAACTATGGTAGAATTATCAATATTATTTCTACTTCTGTAAAACAACCTTTAGACGGATTAGGAGTATCAAATACTATCCGTGGTGCGGTGGCAAATTGGAGCAAAACATTAGCCAATGAATTAGGTCAATTTGGTATCACGGTAAACAATGTGTTACCAGGAGCTACGGCTACTGAGCGTTTAAATGAAATCATCAATAATAAAGCTACAAAAACAGGAAAACCAGCCGAAGAAGTAGAGCAAGCAATGAAAAATGCTATTCCAGCTAAAAGATTTGCGCAACCAGAAGAAACTGCTAGTGCGGTTACTTTTTTAGCAAGTGAACGCGCAAGTTATATCAACGGAATTAACTTACCTGTTGATGGAGGTAGAACAAAATCTTTGTAACTTTATAGAGTTTTCGTCATTACGAGGAAGAATGACGAAGTAATCTCAAATTCGAAAACAGATTGCGAAGCAAACATAAGTTTGCTTCGCAATGACAAAAAATTTATATAAAATGAGCAAATTAGTACAACCTTTAAACTTTAAGAAGTGGATTGATGATAACCGTCATTTACTAAAACCACCGGTAGGAAACAAATGTGTTTGGGATAACGGCGAGTATATTGTGATGGTTGTTGGTGGACCGAATAGTAGAAAGGATTATCATTATAATGAAACTCCGGAATTTTTCTATCAATTAGAAGGAGATATGGTGTTGAAAATCATTGATGATGAAGGAAAAATGGTTGATGTAGCAATTAATGAAGGAGATATTTATTTATTACCTGGAGGAGTACCCCATTCACCTCAAAGAAAAGCAAATACAGTTGGTTTGGTAATTGAATATCCACGTTCTGAAGGAATGATGGATGCATTAGAATGGTATTGTGAAAACTGCGGAAATCAGTTATACAGAGAAGAATTTGCTTTGGATAATATTGAAACCGATATGCCAATTATTTTTGATAAGTATTATTCTGATAAAGAAAAATGCACGTGTTCAGAATGTGGAACGGTAATGGAGCCTCCTAAAAAAATAAAATAATTTGTCATTCCTGCCTTCGCAGGAATCTCATAATAAATAAAAATTAAACATTAAAAAGATTCCCGTGTACTCGGGAATGACAAACAAAATGAAAAAACGCAAACTACGTATAAACGGACATTCACATCTGCTACCATATCCAGAGGAGATTCCATCTTTTATGAAAGATAAAGGTATTTTTTGGGTAGATAAAGATCGAAAATATATGCTTCAAAAAGATTGGAGTCGTCCTGTAACTGATTCTAGTTTCTTTTTAGACGAGAAACTAGCGTGGATGGAGCATTTTAAAATTGACCACGCGGTAGTTTTAAACCTTTCTCAACTCTATGGAAATGGATTACGCTTGGAAGAAATGAAACAAGCGTTGCGTTTTCAAAACGATTTTAATGCACGTGTGCAACACAATCATTCTGATAAATTTACGTGCGGATTTGTAGTGCATCCTGGGTTTGTTCGTGGTGCATGTTGGGAAATTGAACGCTGTGTTGAGGTGCTAGGTATGCGTTTACTGTGTTTGCCAACTCACTATATGGATACCATTGGTACATGGCGTTGTATTTTTGATGAAGAGAATGAACCTATTTTTGAATTAGCAGATAAATACAATTTAGCAGTTGAAATTCATCCGTATGACGGAGAAAAATTCATCAAGTTAGAAAATACCAGTTGGCGTTTTCATTTGATTTGGATGCTGGCACAATGTGCAGACGCATATCATTTTTTAACGTTGAATGGCTATTATGATAAATATCCAAATATGCGCGTTTGTTTTGCACATGGAGGTCAGTTAGCACAAATGAATTTAGGTCGTCGTATTCAAGGTTTTGATGGTCGTCCAGATTTATTTGAAGGAAAAGTACATCCGCGTAAAGCAGTAGGACATAAAAATATTTTCTTTGATACGTTGGTACATGATACGGGTTCTTTGGATTTATTGATTAAAAATCAAGGGGCAAAACAAGTGTTGATTGGATTGGATGATCCGTATCCATTAGGAGAGATGGAAAGTGAAAAACAATCGTCTTATCCGGGTAAAATTTTGGATTTAGCTATTGATAGAAAAATTATAACCGAACAAGAAAAAGATGAAATGTGGGAAGATAATGTATTACAATGGTTATTTGGAAATGATGAAAAATCAAAACAAGAATTGATAAATAAAATACTAGGATAAAAAAGCCTCAGAATACCTGAGGCTTTTTGGGTTATATGTCTCGTCCTAAAATATGTTATTTAAAAGTAGTTGAAACATTGATAGCTACTTCACTCCATGTTTTTGAAACACCATCTGGTCCTGTATGTAATTCTTTACAAGCAACGTTTAATGAATCTACTGCATTTTGAGCATTCCAATTCACTACATCCATAGTGGTATTCATCGTAAATTTTTTTCCATCAATAGTATAATTGAAAGGTAATTTTTGAGTAATGCCATTCATGGTAAATTCAGCAGTTCCTTTTGATTCATCTTCTAACTGTAATTTACCTGTTAAACTCAACGTATTTTCCATCACTTGAAAAAAGAATTTTTGAATTTTAAAGTTTCTGCTCGCATCGTTCGTTTCAATTGAACTCACAGGAATAGAAAATTCTGCTCCATTAATAGCATCTTTTAAAGTTTCTGCTTCACCTCCAGAGGTAATGTTTAATTTGTTGAATTGTCCTTTTACAGGAACTTTTTCTGTAGTTTTATAAGCAGTGAAACCAACTATAGTTTCAGCCTCTTTTAAAGAATAAGCTGCTTTTTTTGCTGTAGTAGTTTCGGTTTCTTTTTTTGCTTCCGTTTTACATGATGTTACCTGTAATGTTAGACAGAACACAGTAGCTAAGGTCAGTAATTTTTTCATTAAGATTTTATTTTAAAATTGAATTAACTAGTTTTATATACTCTTTTTTTGCTTCTTCTTCACTCATACCTTTGAGTTGTATCCATGCATTAAATTTGAAAGCACTTCTATAATCCTGTTCAATTGCATTAAAAGAAAAATTATCTCCTTTTGTAGCCTGTTTGTAATATGCATATAGGCGCAATAAGATATCTGGGGGAAAAGAAGATTGCTCTGTTGCAGATGCTTTTTCAAAAGCTTCTTTAAATTGCTTATCTAAATCACTCGTCATTTGTTACATAAAATAATGCACATACAAATATACAAAGGGCGCAAGGAAAAACAAACTATCTAGTCTATCTAATAAACCACCATGACCTGGCATTATAGTACCACTATCTTTAACATTTGCTTGTCTTTTAAATTTACTTTCAACCAAATCACCCATAGTACCAAACACAGAGACAATGGTAGCGATTATAATCCAATCTCCAATGGTAAATAATGCAGAATACTTTCCTATGATAAATCCTATAATTATAGAAAAGATTAAGCCTCCTATAAAGCCTTCAATGGTTTTTTTTGGTGAAATTCTTTCAAAAAGTTTCCTTTTTCCAAAGTTTTTACCCACTATGTAAGCAAAACTATCATTAGTCCAAATAATTAAAATGATATAAATAATTAAATTAGGATGATATTCTTTATTAAGAAAAGGTAATAAGGTTAAAAAGAAAAAGGGTAAAACTAAATATTCTATTTGTACTATAAGAGTTGTTAATTTTGATTTAGATGTGAGTTTTTCTGAAAATAAATCAATCAATAATTTAACTGCACTAAAAAGAGTTACTAAAAGTATAATCCAAGTTTTACTAATAGTTGGTCTTTCAACAAAAACAAATGCACTGCATAACCCAAGTAATAGATAGGGAATATAGCTTTTGTAGTTGATTATTTTGGAAAATTCCCAAATACAAATTCCGGCAAATAAAGTGATTAAGCCAATGTATGTTTCTGCTGAAAAAAGAATGGCAAAAAGAAATATGCCGGCATATACTATTGCTGAAATACTTCTTGTAATAAAATTTTCCATTTGTTATAGATCTTCAAAGAGCAACAAATATAAATTTTTTGAATTACTGTTTCCGTAATCTAAAAAACTATCTTCATCTTTTTTTGCTGAATAGTTTTTAATAGCACTAATATTTGTGGGAATGTTACCACTAAAATGAGTTTTTATTCCTGTAAGTCCTTCACCTGTATTTTTTACTAACTGACTTGTAGTTGCGTATACAATGAAGTTTTGTGAAAACTCTGATAGTTTACGACTTCCTAATTGATGAGAAGAAAATAAAATATCTCCATTACTGGCTATTAAATGTTCACAAGTAGTAAAAAAAGGAATAGAATTACTGAATTTTTTTAAAGCGACAGCATTTGTTTTTTCTATGACTTTTAATAAATCTATATCTGAACATACAATATTTTTCCAATCATTCTCTAAAAGAATATGATTTAAATGTTTGGCAACTTCATCAATTTTGGTACAATACAAAAATTTACCTCCTTTATTAATAAAGTTGTGTACAAATGAATCATCAAGAGATAAATGCACAGGTTGTGCTTTTATCTCTTTATCTAATTGTGAATCTTTATAATTTTTAAATAACTTTTTAAAAAAATTCATTAAAGTAAGGGAACTTAAACTATTCTTTTGAATTATCTATTTCTTCTGTACTGTTTTCCTTTAGGGCTTCTTCTTTTTCAAAAGGTCTTTTACCAAAAATTTCAATTAAATCATCTTTAAATATAACTTCTTTTTCCAGTAATTTTTCTGCTAAAACAGTAAGTTTATCTCTATTTTGATCTAAGATTTCAATGGCTCTTTTATATTGACTTTCAATAATTTTAGAAATTTCTTCATCAATTTTTTTAGCTGTTTCTTCACTATAAGGTTTTACAAAGGAATCGTTTCCTGAAGAATCATAATAAGTAACATTACCTACTTGATCGTTCAACCCGTATACAGTAACCATAGCACGAGCCTGTTTTGTTACTTTTTCCAAATCGCTCAAAGCACCAGTAGAAATTTTATCAAACATTAATTTTTCTGCAGCTCTACCACCCATAGTAGCACACATTTCATCTAACATTTGTTCTGTTTGAACAATTTTTCTTTCTTCCGGAAGATACCAAGCAGCACCTAATGACTGACCTCTTGGAACAATAGTCACTTTTACTAAAGGAGCAGCATGTTCTAACATCCAGCTAACGGTAGCGTGACCAGCTTCATGAAATGCAATTACTTTCTTCTCTTTTGGTGTAATTACTTTATTTTTCTTTTCTAAACCGCCAACAATTCTATCTACAGCATCTAAAAAGTCTTGATGGTGAATTGCACTTTTATTATTTCTTGCAGCAATTAAAGCAGCTTCGTTACACAAGTTAGCAATATCAGCACCAGAAAAACCTGGGGTTTGTTGTGCTAAGAAATCTAAATTAACATCATCAGCTAATTTTAAAGATTTAATATGAACTTCAAATATTTCTTTACGTTCGTGTAAATCTGGTAGATCAACATAAATCTGACGATCAAATCTACCCGCACGCATTAATGCTTTATCTAAAACTTCTGCACGGTTTGTCGCTGCTAATACAATTACATTTGTGTCAGTACCAAAACCATCCATTTCAGTTAATAATTGGTTTAAGGTGTTTTCTCTTTCGTCATTAGCTCCTGTCATACTGTTTTTACCGCGAGCTCTACCAATGGCATCAATTTCATCAATAAAGATGATTGAAGGTGATTTTTGTTGTGCTTGTTTAAACAAATCACGAACACGCGATGCACCTACACCAACAAACATTTCTACAAAATCAGAACCAGATAAAGAGAAGAATGGTACACCAGCTTCACCAGCAACAGCTTTTGCTAGTAAGGTTTTACCCGTTCCTGGAGGACCTACTAATAAAGCACCTTTAGGAATTTTACCTCCTAACTTGGTATATTTATCAGGATTTTTTAAGAAATCTACAATTTCTTGTACTTCTTCTTTTGCACCTTCTAAACCTGCTACATTTTTAAAAGTAGTTTTGACCTTTGTGTTTTCATCAAAAAGTTTAGCACGAGATTTTCCAATATTAAAAATCTGTCCGCCTGCACCACCTGCACTACCAGCACCAGACATTCTGCGCATAAAGAATAACCAAATACCAATTAGTAAAATGAAAGGCAAAAAGCTAATGATAGTATCCATTAAACTGGTTCTTTCAATATTGGTAATATCAAAATCTAAATTATTTTGTGTTTTTTCTTGCTGAATTTCTTTTTCAAAATTTTCTTGATTCCCAAAATTATAGGTGTACAAAGGAGAGCTTTTTCTGTAAAAAGGTGAGTTTACTAAGTCTTTGTATTCTTCTTTTTTAATAGCATCTTCTTTTATAAAAATTTGGGCTACACTGTTGTTTTCTACAACTATTTTTTTAATATCGTTAGCTTTTAAAACTTTAATGAATTCATTTTTAGAAATACTTCTAGAAGCTAAGTCACCTGAGTTAAAAACTTGTAAAACAATAAAAAATAGAATGATTGGAATATAAATCCAGTAGGAACTAAATGTAAATTTTGGCGTGTTTTTTTTCTTATCGCTCATAAATATGTGTCGAATTAATTAGGTTGTTAAGCAGGATTTATTTCGGTTATTATAGCATCTCCCCAAAGACTTTCTATATCATAAAACTCTCTGACACTTTTTTGAAAAATATGAACTACAACATTTACATAATCCATAAGTACCCATTCAGAATTTCCAGTACCTTCAATGTGCCAAGGCTTGTCTTTAAGTTCTTTACTTACTACTTTTTGTACAGCGCCAGAAATAGCGTTAACCTGCGTATTAGAGTTTCCTGAGCATATTACAAAGTAATCACAAACGGTGTTGTCAATATCTCTTAAATCAAGCAATTGAATATCTTCACCCTTTACATCATCTATTCCTTTAATAATTGCTGCAATTAAATCGTCTGTACTAGCTTGTTTTTTTGTCATTAAAAAAAATTAAATTTTAGCAAAGTTATTACTTTTTTGTGAGTAATTTACGTAATATTGAAATGAGTTCATACAATATTACACCATGAAAATAATCAAACTTAGTGCCATTGATTCTACCAATTCTTTTTTGAAAAAAATAGCATTAAATACTACTATTGATGACTTTACAGTGGTAATTGCAGAAAGTCAAAACAAAGGTAGAGGGCAGATGCATGCTAAATGGTTTTCAGAAAGCGGTAAAAACTTGACATTTAGCATGTTTTGTAAGGTTGGAGCTCTAGACCCTGAACATCAAAAGTATTTGAATTTTGCAGTTAGTTTAAGTGTTTTTGAAGCTTTACAAGCCTTAAAACTGCCAAAATTGGCTATTAAATGGCCTAACGACATAATGTCAGCAAACAAAAAGGTATGTGGTATTTTAATAGAGAGCTCAATAAAAGGAGGAAGGATAGCTAACGCAGTAATAGGGGTAGGATTGAATGTTAATCAAACTAATTTCCCAAAAGAGCTTCCGAATGCATCTTCTTTAAAATTGATTATGAATAAGAATTATAATTTAGAAGAAGTTCTTTATCTAATAGTTGATCGGTTAAAAATGAATATTAATTTGGTTAAAGAAAATTCTTTTTCTGAATTAGAAAAAAGATATTTAAATGTTTTGTATAAAAAAAACGTTCCGAGTATGTTTAAAACTGCTCAAAACGTTTTGTTTTTAGGTAAAATTATTGGAGTTAGTAAAATTGGAAAACTCCAAATTGAATTGGAAAATGAAACTGTTGAAGAATTTGATCTTAAAGAAGTTTCTTTTGCCTAATTTTATAACTTTTCTAAATTTTCTGTCAATGTTTCAATAAACTTGGTCAATGGTTTTTTAACCATCATTGCCATCATTGGATTAAAGCTACTTTCAAATTTTAATTGAACTTTACTTTCATTTTCAGCAACTTCATCAATATTTGCAGCTAAAGTAAATGGTAATTTACTACTTGCAGCACCAAGAGTTACATTACTATATTCAGTTTTTTCTTTCATTACTAATCTAATTTCCGGCATTCCTTTCAGTCCAAAAATAAAAGACTCTCCATCTACTTCAAATTTTTCTTTTTCTTCTGGCATTAACTGCTCAAAATTTTCAAGATTAGTTAAAAACTCATATAAATCTTTAGCTGATTTTTTTACTGTAATAGTATTTCCTTCAATATTCATTTTAAATATAATTTGTATTAGTAATGCCGAATCAAAAATGTTGCCATTATTGTTTCCACTGGCTAGGGTTCATTCTCCAATCTTCTAAAGTTCTTAATTCTTCACTATTAATGTATTTACTATCTAAAGCTTGTTCAAGTAAAAACTCATAATTGCTTAAGGTAGTAAGCTCAATATTATTTTTAGTGAAATTTTCTGTAGCTTCATTAAAACCATATGAAAAAATAGCAATCATACCTTTTACAGTAGTATTAGCATCTTTTAAGGCTTTAACAGCATTTAAACTACTTTTACCCGTACTGATAAGATCTTCAATAACTACTACATTTTGACCACTTTCTAAATGGCCTTCAATTTGGTTTTGTCTACCATGTTTTTTGGGTTCTGGACGCACATATACAAATGGTACTCCTAATTCTTGTGCTACAAGCACACCTATTGCAATAGCACCTGTGGCAACACCAGCAATTACATCTGGTTTTCCGTGTTTTTCTTCTACTAATTTAGCAATTTGTTCTTTTAAAAAATTACGTACCGGAGGGTATGATAAAGTAATTCTATTATCACAATATATAGGAGATTTCCATCCGGAAGCCCATGTAAAAGGAGTACTTGGGTTTAATTTTATAGCTTTTATTTGTAAAAGAAGCTCAGCAGTTTTTTTTGCCGTATCTTTGTTTAAACTCATAGCGCAAATGTATAAAGTTTTTGTGAATGATAAGCCGATTATTTTAACATCTTCTTTACAAAAAGAAGAGAATTTTCCAGTTTATATTTTTAAAAACGCTTCTATTAATGAAATCCTTTACCGGTTAAAATCTGACGACCTACAAGGCATTTATCTTTATTCAACTAATTTACTTAATGATTGGGAAGTTTTCTGCAAAAATTTTAGAGTTATCACAGCTGCTGGTGGTTTGGTACTTAATACAGATAAAGAAATTTTATTTATTTACAGAGGAAATAAATGGGATTTACCTAAAGGACGTATTGAAAAAGGAGAGAGTATAGAAGAAACCGCTGTGAGAGAAGTTGAGGAAGAATGTGGTATAACAAATTTGGTTTTAGATAGATTTTTACTAAAAACATACCATATATTTTACATGGATAATGAAACTCGACTCAAAGAAACTTATTGGTATTTAATGAAGTCTGATTACCAAGGTGAATTAGTACCGCAAGAAGAAGAAGGAATTACAGAAGTAGTTTTTAAAAATGAAGAAGAAATACAAAAAGCTTTTTTAAATACCTATGCAAACATACAAATGGTGTATAAAGCGTATTTAACTAAATAAACTTTTAGTTTTGTGACAGTCTGTCATAAAACTTCTTTAATACTTCACTATTTCTGCCAAAATTTAGTCAAAAAACCGTTGGCACACACTTTGACTATTTTCTACTCGTAAAATTGAATTAAAAATTTAAATAGATAATATAGTTATGAGTAAAATTATAGGAATAGACTTAGGTACTACCAACTCTTGTGTTTCTGTTATGGAAGGAAATGAGCCAGTAGTAATTCCTAATTCAGAAGGAAAAAGAACCACACCATCTGTTGTTGCCTTTGTAGAAGGAGGTGAACGTAAAGTAGGAGACCCTGCAAAACGTCAGGCAGTTACAAACCCAACTAAAACCGTTTATTCTATTAAACGATTCATGGGGAATAAGTTTTCAGAAAGTCAAAAAGAGGCAGGTAGAGTTCCTTACGAAGTAGTTAAAGGAGATAACGATACACCGCGTGTAAAAGTTGATGATCGTTTATATACTCCACAAGAAATATCAGCAATGATATTACAAAAGATGAAAAAAACTGCTGAAGATTATTTAGGACAAGATGTATCTGAAGCGGTAATTACTGTACCAGCTTATTTTAACGATGCACAGCGTCAGGCAACAAAAGAAGCAGGTGAAATTGCTGGTTTAAAAGTTCGTCGTATTATCAACGAGCCTACTGCAGCAGCCTTAGCTTATGGTTTAGATAAAGCAGATTCTGACAAAAAAATTGTGGTTTTTGACTTTGGAGGAGGTACACATGATGTTTCTATTTTAGAGTTAGGAGACGGTGTATTTGAAGTATTAGCTACTGATGGAGATACTCACTTAGGTGGTGATGATGTTGATGAAAAAATTATTAACTGGTTAGCAGAAGAATTTAAAACTGAAGAAGACATGGATTTACGTAAAGATCCTATGGCTTTACAACGTTTAAAGGAAGCTGCTGAAAAAGCTAAGATAGAATTATCAAGTACTACTTCAACAGAAATTAATTTACCATATATTACAGCTACTGCAAGCGGACCAAAACACTTAGTTCGTACCTTAACCAGAGCTAAATTTGAGCAATTAATTGATGATTTAATTAAGAGAACTATAGAGCCTTGTAAAACAGCTTTAAAAAATGCTGATTTATCAATTTCAGATATTGATGAAATCATATTAGTAGGAGGATCAACGCGTATTCCTGCAATTCAAGAAGCTGTAGAAAAGTTCTTTGGAAAAGCACCAAGTAAAGGCGTAAATCCAGATGAAGTTGTATCGTTAGGAGCAGCTATTCAAGGAGGAGTATTAACAGGAGATGTAAAAGATGTTTTATTATTAGACGTAACTCCGTTATCGTTAGGTATTGAAACTATGGGTAATGTAATGACCAAGTTAATTGATGCTAACACTACAATTCCAACTAAGAAATCACAAGTTTTCTCAACAGCAGCAGATAACCAACCATCGGTTGAAATTCATGTGTTACAAGGTGAGAGAGCAATGGCGGCAGATAATAAAACTATTGGTCGTTTTCATTTAGACGGAATTCCACCAGCACCAAGAGGAGTGCCTCAAATTGAAGTAACTTTTGATATTGATGCAAACGGAATTATTAATGTATCTGCAGCTGATAAAGCTACAGGAAAGTCACAAAACATTCGTATTGAAGCTTCTTCAGGGTTAACTGATGAAGAAATTCAGAAAATGAAAGCAGATGCGGAGGCTAATGCTGAGTCTGATGCAAAAGCAAAAGAAACTGCTGATAAAATTAACGGGGCAGATTCAATGATTTTCCAAACAGAAAAGCAATTAAAAGAGTTTGGTGATAAATTATCAGCAGATAAGAAAGCACCAATTGAATCAGCTTTAGAAGAGTTAAAGAAAGCTCATGAAAGTAAAGATTTAGCTCAAATTGATGCAGCAATGGAAAAGATCAACGAAGCATGGAAAGCAGCTTCTGAAGAAATGTATGCTGCACAACAACAAGCAGGAGCAAATGGAGAAGCAGGAACACAAGGAACTGCTGATACAGGATCTTCTGATGCTGGAAGTGATAATGTAGAGGATGTTGATTTTGAAGAGGTAAAATAATCTTTAGTCAATACCAATAAATATATAAAGCCACCTAATTTTAGGTGGTTTTTTTATGCTTAAAAAACAGTTTATAACTTTAATATAACTGTTTAGAAAGCAATAATGTTACTTAGAAAGTTTTGTCATTTTTAAGGTTAATGACTTGTTAGTTTTGAAGGCTGTAAGGGAGACCTGTTTGAAAATAATAGGTTTTATAGTTTAAAATACTTAGAAAAAATTAACAAAAAATGAGAAAAAAAATTATCAAGTATGCAAGTTTGTTTTTAATATTTCTTGCAGTGTTTACAGGGTGTGACAAAGATGAAAAAATTTTACCCGCTGAATTTTCCATTGATGAAACTATGTTTGATTTTGGGAATGTTATGGTGACTGGATCTTCATCAAAAACTTTTACCATAACAAATACGGGAGGTAGAGACTTAGAGTTAAGTTCTTTTTCATTAAATGGGAGTTCTTCTGTAGATTTTTCATTAAACGCCTCTGAAACCTCTTTATCTGCTGGAGAAAGTTATGCGTTTGAAGTGAGTTTTGAGCCGCAGTCTGAAGGAGCAAAATCAGTAAATTTAGTTATTATTACTAACAATGGTGAAGAGACCATAAATATAGCAGGTACAGCAACACCAGAGTTAATTGCAGGAGCTACATTAAGTGCAACAGCGTTAGATTTTACAGATGTACAAATAGGGCAAACTAATGATTTGTCTTTTACTATAACCAGTTCTGGAAATACAGATTTAGAAATTACAGGTTTTTCTTTTTCAGGAACAGATGCTGCTGATTTTAGTACCAATGCAACACCTACCACATTGGTATCTAATAACGCTATGACAGTAGAAATTACCTTTGCTCCACAGACAGAAGGAAATAAATCAGCTACTTTAGAGATTGTAACTAACGCAGGCGTTGTTTCATTATCGGTTTTAGGAAATGCAATACCAGAACCAATAGCGGTAATATCATTAGATAATACATCATTAGATTTTGGAGATGTTACCCAAGGAGAAGATAAAGATTTAACGTTAGTTGTTTCTAATACAGGAAATGCTGATTTAGTAATAAATGATTTTGTGTTTAATGGAACAGATGCGTCAGATTTTTCTGTACAAAATATAACTACACCTGTAACCGTTGACTCTGGTACAGATTTGTCAGTAACTATTAGATTTACACCGTCATCTGAGGGAGAAAAATCATCTGTATTAGTTATAGATTCTAATGTAGCAGATGCTTCTATAAGTTTAATAGGAAAAGCTATTGCACCAGCAGCTCCTATTATGGTGTTTAGTGAATCGCCAATTGCTTTTGGAAATGTTGAAGTAGGTCAAGAATTGTCTAAAAATATTACTATTAGTAACACAGGAAATGCTGATTTAGATATTACTAATGTAAATATAGTAGGAGGTAGTACCGCATCATCTTTTTCGGTTGTAGGTGGAACAAGTTCATTAATAAGAACCATTGCTGCTGGAGATACCTATACTTTTGAAGTTAAATTTACTCCAAGTTCAGAAGGGTTTGCTTCAGGGTCTATTAGGCTTATTAATAATTCTAATGATAATGATGTGTTTTTAGGGATGAATGGAACAGGAACAGCGCCAGCGCAACCAGCAATTGCCTTTAGCGAAACAGGATTGAATTTTGGAGATGTTACCGTAGGAAATTCTGGAACCGATTTAACTTTTGATATTCAAAATAATGGTCAAGGAAATTTAGAGGTAAGTAATATTAGAATTAGCGGAGCTAACGCAAGTGATTTTAGCTTAATTAATGTGTCTGCTCCACAAACAATTGTATCTAATAGCTCATATACTGTTACTGTTAGATTTACACCTCAATCAGAAGGACAAAAATATGCAACGATAGTTGTAGAAAGTAATGATCCTACAAAACCTAATTATGCTCTTATTGTTCAAGGAAATGGGTTACAAGCCGTAACAGGTAATGTGGTTAATATACCAGATGCTAATTTTAAGACTGCATTGGTAGGGGATTCATCGATAAATACAAATGGAGATGGTGAAATTCAAGTGTCGGAAGCACAAGCTTACACAGGTGTTATTCGTGTAGATGGTCTTAGTATTTCAGATGTTACTGGTTTAGAGGTTTTTGAAAATATTTCACAATTTCATGCAATGAACAACGCTTTAACTAGTATAGATTTAAGCCAAAACACAGCAATAACACATTTGTCGTTAAAAAACAATAACTTAACTTCATTAGATCTTTCAGCTAATACAGCTTTACAAACAATATTAATTCAGCAAAATGGTATTAGTACAATAGATTTAACAAATCATTCTAGCTTAGTGAACTTTCAATGTGGAGGCAACAATATTTCTACGCTAGTGTTACCTACTGTTGCAAACGGTTTAAGAACTTTATATTTAGAACAGAATCAAATTAGTTCGTTAGATGTATCTATGTATCCAGATTTAAGAACTTTGGTTGTTTACAACAACAATTTAACAAGTATAGATATTTCTGCTAACTCAAAAGTTAAGACTTTACATGTTAGAAATAACAATCTATCAAACTTAAACGTAGCAAATGGTAATAATGTAAATTTTCTTTACATGGTTGCAGACGGAAATGCTAACTTAACTTGTATTCAGCACGATGCTGGGTTTGATCCTTTAAATCCACCAAATACCGCAGCAAATCAATGGGTTAAACCTACTGGTGCTAGTTGGAGTACAACAGCTTGCCCTTAATAAATAACTATTTTCCCCAATTTTTCATTATTCAAAAGTTGCTTGTTGAAAAGCAAGCAGCTTTTTAATTCGTAAACATCACTTACTATGAAGCATAATTTTATAAAAATAGCCAGTATTATTTTTTTCGGTGTTTTAACCAGCCACTCTGTAAATGCACAATTTGGGAAAATGTTAAAGAAAGCTAAACAAAGCGTGGTTAAAAAAGCTGAAGAAAAAATAACAAAAAAACAAAGTTCAACAACTTCAAAAGTTAATCAATCAACATCAAAAAATACAAGTTATTCAGATGAAGAATTTAAGCAAGAGTTAGCTAAAAAATATCCTAATGATAAAGAAAAACAAGACTATTATTTTAAAAAATATAAAGAATATCAGCAAAAACAGGTTGCAGAAAAAGAGGCACTATTAGCCAAAGAGAACAGTAAAGGAAAAGTTGTTACAGAAATTCCATCACCAATAGAAAGTAACGACGCAGATAAGTTTACAGACAATCAAGTTTATGTGCTAAATAGAACAAAATTTAAAAAGCTTCCTGCGTATGATGGAGGATTTTCTGACAAAATGGAATTGTCAGGTTATTATCATTTGTCACAATACTTTGTAAGAAATCCATCAAGTCATTTTGATAGTAATCCAGGTGATATTTATGAAGGTTTTTCAATAGAGTATGATCCAACAACGTATCAATTAAACGCTTATTTCACTCCAGAACAAAAACGTTATGGAGTAGTTACAGAGCAATATAGAAAATCTGCAGACAAAGGAAACATTCAGTTTCAGTTTGGAATGGGAGGTGGACCAGAGTGGACCAATGCTAATGTGCTTTTATTAGAACCAGGGGTGTTGTTAATAGGGGCTGAAGTATATCATAAAAATGATAATGAAGGCCATAAATGGATGAATAATGTGCAACCACAACAGTTTGTTATTGCTGCTAAAAATCCTGAACTAATTAAAAAGTATTATAAAAATCCTGAACTAACTTCAAAAGTTACGTTTGCAAAATTTGATGAGTTGCGTAAAGATTCTAATGAAGAGGCTTTAAATAAGGTAGCAATGCCATTAAAAGGAAGTTTTGATACAAACTCAAATATTAAAAATGCTGCTGTAAGTGGGTTGAATAAGTACTATGGAAAAACAAGCATGAAAAACGTATATCAATACTTAACTTCCGATAGATGGTCAACTGTAAAGCATAAAATAACTGGAGTTCCTTTATATCAGTGGGCAGTTGGAGCAGTTGTTCAGAAAAACTCTGATGGGCAATGTATGTTACAACAGTTTATTGTAAGAAGAGATTATACAGGAGCAGGTACATACGGTAATGTTTTCTTTAATGGAATAAATAGAGGAAGTATTAGAGCGCCTTATGGCACTTATGTTAAATGTGATGCTAGACCAAAAAAATAAAATTAAATATGAAGTCTCTTAGAAAAAAACGAAGTTTTAAAAAAAGACACACTCATATTGTTAATAAGTTTTTATTCTTACCAATTATTTTTCGAGGCAAACTTTATTGGTTAGAGTCTGTGAAATTAGTAAAAGCATTTAATGGACAAAAAACAATTATTATTGATATTGATAAATTCTAAAATTCATCAAATTTTTGTAGAATAATAATATAAGTTTATTTTTAATTAAAGGTGGTGTTTTGCGTAATATTGCATAACCACCTTTTATTTTTAAAAGAAATAATTGAAAAAAGCATTACACATATTTGTTCTATTATTTTTAACATCAAAATACTTTTTTGGTCAAGATGTATATTATAAACAATTTACTTCTGATGAAGGTCTAACTGCTCTGTCAAACTATAATATAGTTAAAGACAAGAATAATTTGATGTGGATTGGTAGTAATGAAGGACTGTTTTATTATGATGGAAAATCATTTAATAAAATAAATAATACCAAAATTAGCACAAAATCAATTTTTAATCTACAAAAAGATACCGATGGGCAATTATGGTGTTCTACATTATCGGGTCATATTTACAAAGTAATCAATAAACAACTAATACTTTTTAAAGATTTATCAAATGAATTAAAAGGAGCATATGCGAATTTAATTATAAAAAGAAATCACGTTTATTTTTTATCACAAAAGCAATGTTTTCAAATTGATAAACAAACACGAAAAGCGACTAAAATTGTAAATCATAAAATATCAAAATCTATAGAGACTCAAAAAGGTTTTTATTATCAGGATTATGGTGGAGGAAATATTTTAACATCAGTTGAAGAAAAAGGAGATACCATTGTTTTTTCAGAAGTAAATAAAAATAATAGCAAAAACCTTGATAATGGTTATTTTCAAATGCTTCCTTATAAAAATAATTTTATGCTTGTTTTAAATAGTTCTAAAATAGCGTATAAATTAAATGAAAATAAAAAAGAACTAGAAGAAATTACACTACCCGTAGAAATAAAAAGACTAAACTTACATTTATATAATCTAAAAAAGATTGATAATTTATATTGGTTACTTACTTCAAAAGGAGTTATAGTTTTAAAAGAACAAGAAGAAGATTTTTTTGTTTTAGAAAAACACTATTTAAAACACTATCATTTTACAGATTTAGTAAAAGATGATGATCAGAATTACTGGTTAACAACCCTTCATAATGGAGTTGTTGTTATACCTAATTTAGGAATTTCTAAAGAGAAAATAATAGAAGATTATGATATAATTTCTATAACTCCTGTAAATGAGAATACACTTTTTTTAGGAACTCAAAATGGAAAATTAATAGAATATAATACTCAAAATAGAAGAATAAAAAATAGAACATTACCTACTAATCGAGCAGTAAATAGATTACATTTTGATAAACATTCACAAAAATTATATATAAGTACGAATGGAAGAGAAGGATATGTGTTTTCATTAAAAAACAATAAAATTAATACACATTCAAATCAATTAGCAACGGCTAAAGGATTTAATCAAATAGGAAAAGATTCTTTATTGTATTTATCTTATAGAAACTCTAGAATTTATACCAATATAAATAAAGATTTAACCTCTTTTGTAGAGTTAGAAGATAAAAGGCCGATTAGTTCTCATTACGATTCAAAAAACAAGCAAATTTATATTAGTTACATTGATGGTACTTTAAACTATAATTCAAGCTTAGATACCACGAGTGTTTTTTTAAATAAAAAGAATATAATTTTTAATGCATTTGTTCAAACAAGTACAAATCAAATTTGGGCACAAGCCAATAATAAGCTTTACCAAATAAAAAAAGCGAAAATAGTTGATAGCCTTACAACCGCAAAAGGTTTGTTATCCTCTCAAATAAAAGGAATCCAGTCTAACAATGAGTTCTTATGGATAATCACAGAAAAAGGAATTCAAAAATATAATACACTTTCAAAAGAAATAGAAACCATTAAACTTAAAGATAAAAATTCTATAAAATTTAAGCAACCTGTGTTTCATAAGAATGCTTTGTGGATTCCAGGAAACAATTTTCTATGTAAGTTAGATTTAAATAATAAAGAGTTAATAAAGCAAAGTTTAATTCCAAAAGCATATATAGCTAATGTTTCTATAGGAGATGAGTTTAAGGATAAAAAGGAAAAATACGAATTACCATATAAGGTTAACAATATTACTTTTAAATTAAGAGCTAATGGTTTTTTAGCAAGTAAACAAAATGTTTTTCAGTATAAATTAATTGGTTACGATACAAACTGGCATACAGCAGAGGTTAATGATGATATAGTCAGGTATATAGGTATTCCATCAGGAAGTTATGAGTTTTTATTGAGAACAAAGAGTTTAGATGGAAAAATAGGTAATGTTACCGAAAAAATAAGAATATATGTACAAAAACCGTTTTGGGACAATTGGTGGTTTTATGCGTTGATCTTTGCCTTACTAACTGGAGCTATTGTGATATACTATCGTATAAAAATTAAAAATAAAGAAGAAGAAGGGCAAAGAGAGTTAGAAAAAGTAATTTTAGATAGTAGAATTAGCAAATTAAAGCTAGAGAATTTACGATCACAAATGAATCCTCATTTCATTTTCAATTCTTTAGGAGCAATTCAAGATTATGTAATGAAAAATGAAAAATATTTGGCAAGTGATTATCTAGTTAAGTTTTCTCGTTTAATTCGTTTGTATTTAGATCATAGCAGATTAAATACAATTCTTTTAAAAGAAGAATTACATTCTTTAGAAATATATATTGCCTTAGAGCAACTTCGTTTTGAAAATAAATTTGAAGTGCACTTAAGTGTTGATAATCGAGTTGATAAAGAACATGTTATAGTTCCGCCTTTATTTATTCAGCCTTTTGTAGAAAATGCTATAAAACACGGTCTGGTACATAAAAAAGAATCAGGAAATTTATGGATTTACATTAATAAACTTGATGAAAATTCAATTCAAGTTATTGTTGAAGATGATGGAATAGGTAGAAAAAAATCTTCAGAAATTAATAAAAAAAGAAGAGGACATCAATCGTTTGCTGTAAGTGCTACACAAGAAAGAGTTGCTCTTTATAAAAAAGAAAAACTATTTGATGTTGAGGTTACTTTTGAAGATAAATATTCAAAAGATCAACAAGCATTAGGGACTAAAGTAATTATCACAATTAAAAAGATATAAACAATGAAAGCATTAATTATAGATGATGAGGCTAAAGCAAGGAGTGTAATGCACACAATGCTTTCAGAATTTTTTAAAGAGATAACACATGTTAAAACAGCAGAAAACCTTTTAGAAGGTGTTAAGTTTATAAATGATTTTAAGCCAGATATTGTTTTTTTAGATATTGAAATGCCAGAATATTCAGGTTTAGAAATACTTGACTTTATTACAGAACCCATCAATTTTCAGTTAATTTTTACAACAGCTTATCAGCAATATGCATTAGAAGCTTTAAAATTATCAGCTATTGATTATTTGGTGAAGCCTATTGCTATTGATGAATTGAAAATGGCAATTCAAAAAGCAAAAAATAATATTCAGGAGAAAAAAGTAGCTTTTCAATTTACAGAACTCAAAAAAGCCATTAAGTCGCTTTCTTCACATAAAATTGCGTTAGAAATACCAGGAGAAATTGTTTTTGTAGCACATGATGATATTTTGTTTTTAGAGGCAGACGGTATGTATACAAAAGTACATTTGGCTAATCAAAAGCAAGAATTAATCTGTAAACCTTTATCTTATTTTGAAACCCAATTACAAAGTAATCATTTGTTTTTTAGGTGTCATCGTTCGTACATTATCAATCTTCATTATTTAGAAAAATTTGTAAAAAAAGACGGAGATTTTTTGCTGTTACAAAACCAAACATCCATTCCAATTTCAAGAACAAAAAAGCAAGAGTTTTTAAAAATTGTAAAAGAAGTATTTTAGTTTTTGCATTATGCGCTTTTATCAAAAAGAAATACAATTACCAGAGTTTTCAAGAGGTTATCATTTAATAACCGATCTTGTTATAAATGAAATTCCGGAAATTCGAAATATAAAAATAGGACAGTTTCAAGCTTTTATTAAACATACATCGGCAAGTCTAACCATTAATGAAAATGCGGATCCTACTGTAAGAATGGATTTTGAAACGCATATTAATAAAATGATTCCTGAAAATATGCCGTATTACAAACACGACTATGAAGGAGCTGATGATATGCCCGCACATATAAAAAGTTCGATGTTAGGATGCCAAGTTCAAATTCCGATAACTAACGGAAGATTAAATTTGGGAACTTGGCAAGGTATTTATTTAGGTGAACATAGAAATTAAGGAGGAAGAAGAAAGATTGCTGTTACTGTTATAGGAAATTAGTTATTAAAATCTCTATTAACTCCTAAACTAAAACCAAAACGATTTTCGTTTTCACTCCCAAGCCTTAAAATTGCTAATTTACCTAAACCAATTTTCGTAAAATCGTTATGAGTAATCTCCTCATCATTTAAAAATAACTTCCCTTTAAATTGATTTTTGGTATTGTATTCACTCGTGTCCAGTTTATTTTGATATATGTTTATTGACAAAATATTATTTTCATCTGCATAACCACAAAAAATACCATATTTATCCCAAAAAGTATAAGTGTTACTTTTGGTTATTTGTCTACTTGGTTTTCCTAAAACAGTAGCTAAATTTTGATAATTAGTTGGAAAAGAAATTTCTTTATTATTTATGGTAATATTATCTGTATCACATTTAATAACAAGATGTTTTGTCTTCTTTTTCTTTAAAAAGTTAAACATAAAAATAGTTTAAGAAATTATAATTACATTTTTGTGTAAAGCTATAAAAAAAAGGGTAAACTTTTAACTAAATTTGCCATTCTAAAATTCAGCCTTTAATTGACTGACTTTAAAAAGAAATAATAATGAACATACCACAAACCTGTTTTCCTAGAGTTGTAATTATTGGTGGTGGATTTGCAGGATTAGCAGTTGCAAGAGGACTTGAAGAACAAGAATTACAAGTTGTTTTAATAGACAAACATAACTATCATACCTTTCAACCTTTACTTTATCAAGTAGCCACAGGAGGCCTAGAACCAGATAGTATTGCTTTTCCATTACGCAAACGTTTTAATGATGTTGAAAACTTTTATTTTAGGCTTGCAGAGGTTACAGGTATTGATGCTGAAAAAAAACAAATTAGTAGCACTATTGGTAACTTAGAGTATGATTATTTGGTTATAGCTACCGGTTCAAATACTAATTTCTTTGGAAATACAAATGTTCAAAAGTATGCAATGGAAATGAAATCTGTTCCGCAATCTTTGAACATAAGAAGTTTGATCTTAGAAAATTTTGAAGAAGCTTTATTAACTTCAAATTTAGAAGATAGAAAAAAACTCATGAACTTTGTAATTGTGGGTGGTGGTCCAACTGGTGTTGAATTAGCAGGAGCATTGGCGGAAATGAAAAAGGGGATTCTTCCTAAAGATTATCCGGATTTAGACATACGTCAAATGAAGATAAACCTTATCCAAAGTTCAGGAGAATTACTGAAAGGAATGAGTAAGAAAGCATCAGAAAAAGCTGAAGACTTTTTAATTAAGTTAGGAGTTGATGTTTGGAAAAATCTACGAGTGTTAGATTATAATGGAGATATGGTTACTACCAATGGAGAAGATCATTTTAGAGCTTCAACAGTTATTTGGGCAGCAGGTGTAAAAGGAGAAAAAATAGATGGGTTAACTAATGAATGTGTTATTGAAAGAGCTAACCGTTATAAAGTAGATGGATATAATAGGGTAGAAGGCTATAAAAATGTGTATGCTATAGGAGATGTTGCATGTATGCAGTCAGAAAAATTTCCTCATGGTCACCCAATGATGGCACAACCTGCTATTCAACAAGGGAAATTGTTAGCTAAAAACATTTTAGCTGAACTAAAAGGAAAAAAACAAAAACCATTTAAATATAACGACAAAGGTTCTATGGCAACCATTGGACGTAATAAAGCAGTTGTAGATTTACCAAAATGGAGATTTCAAGGTGTTTTTGCTTGGTTTGTATGGATGTTTGTGCATCTTTTTTCCTTGATAGGTTTTAGAAATAAAGCAGTAGTATTTTTAAACTGGGTATATAATTACATCCGTTTTGATAGAGAAACACGTTTAATTATTAGACCCTATAAAAACAAAAACGAATATTCTTTTGATACTAATGTAGAATAAAACAAACCCAAGCCATTGGCTTGGGTTTGTTTTTTAACAGCAACCGCTAGCAGGATCACAGCAAGAAGTCTGATTTTGAAATTCTGAAAGTTTAACTTTTGGTTTTTGTTTAGGTTCAATTCCACATTTATCTTTTGCTAAACAATCGGTTAGAGTAGTGGTTAGTAAAAAGTTTTTCCCATTAAAACCTAAACCATATTTACCAATAGTTTGTCCCTGGTATTCCACTTCAATTTCTGAATCTTCTAAGTCCAAGGTCTTTTCTGATAATTCAATAATATGAATTAATTTTTCAGGATGTAAACGATGATTGTAATCATCTGCATCCCAAAGTTGAAAATTAATTACTTCTTCCTTTCTAATCGTTCCGCCACAATCAATAAAGTGTTTAGAAACTTTACCAACTTCTGTTACATGAAAATGTTCCGGAACCAAACTTCCGTTAGGTAATTCAAAAGCAATAGTTTGTAAGTCTTTTAAATGATTTTTGATTTCTGATAATTTCATATTTAAGATTTTAATTGATTCAAAACATAATATATTTCAGTAGCAATTTGATTGCTTCTTTCTAAGTATTTTTCTTCTTGTAAGGGTGAATTGTCAAACAATTTCGGATCTTCATACATAATAGAAAATCTTTTTTCACAACCTGAAACAAACGGACAACCTTCATCTGCTTGGGAGCAAGTCATCACCGCAATAAAATTTGATTTCGGATTGAATGAATGTGAAAACTCTTTTGAAAAACATATAACAGGATGTGAATTATCATCAAACTTTATTGCATACACAGGATTATTTCCTTCGGAAATGGAGTTGATTTCAAAACCTTGTTTTTCTAAGGTTTTTACAATGGGTTTTGCCATGGCTGTGGCTTCAGTTCCTCCTGAATAACAAGTTATCGTATTCATGTTAAAATAAGAAGCTAAGGTTTGCATCCAAATTTGGCCTAAATGACTTCTTCTTGAATTATGAGTGCAAATAAAATTAATGTTTATGTGCTCTTTTTTATCCAATTTGCGTTGTAAATAATCTGTAAAAGAATTCAAAACTTCTTTCCTTTCTGAAGAAATTTGTTCTGTATTGATATTTAAAATTGTTGTGGTTAGTTGTGTATTCATATTTATCGTAATATTACGATTGATTAGTGTAAATTTTTTTAATTGCAACAGGTTTCGGTTGAAAAATCAGTAGAAAATAAACTCATTAAAATCTGTTGAATTTCCTCCCATCGTTGTTGATTAATACAGTAACAAACGCTAGTGCCTTCAATATTTCCTTGAATAATGCCTATGTTTTTCAACTCTTTCAAGTGTTGCGAAATAGTTGGTTGCGCTAAACCAATAACTTCTACCAAATCACCACAAATACATGCTTGCATTTTTAATATATGTTGAAGAATTGCCACACGTGCAGGATGCCCTAACACTTTGGCTATTTGAGCAATTTCGTTTTGCTGATTGGTAAATATTTCTGATTTAGTAACTCCCATATTTGTTTATTGCAATATTACGATTAATAAATTAAATGATAAAACTTTTTTTAAAGAAAAAGTTATTTTTCTTCCTCTTTTTGCTCATTTGCTTTTTTAATAATAGCTTTTAAACGAGCTTTATGCTCAAGTTTTTCTTGACGCAATTTGTTCTTTTTTTGTTGCATCAATCTTGAATGTTTGGCTTTATTAACCGTATTTTTTGCTTTTCCTTTTTTGGACATACTATCTTATAAATAAAAAAAATATTATTTTATTCTCTTTGCTTGAGTCGTAAAAGATAAGCCTTGTTTTCCTATCGTTGAACTCATAATAGCTTCAAATAAGGGTTCTGGACAATATATAGGTGTTTTCCATTCAAAAATAAAATTAGAACCAGTTCCTCCAGATACATCAATTTCATCTATTACAATCTCAACGGTTTCTAAAGGAGCTAAATAAATTGGTTTCGTAAAATAATTTCTGACAGATTTACCACGGGTATCATAATATTCAGCACGCAAAATATATATAGAATCCTGATCGCTTGTATTTCTTACACTAATCATTGATGTCAAATTATGAGTCTTTTTTTCAGATAAACTATATATTTGTGAATAAACAGATAAATAAGATTTACCATATTCAAGAGAATCATTTTTAATTACATTTACAGTTCTTTTTAACCAATTTTCTGAATTTATTGAGCTAATTTCTTTATTGTTATTACAACTTAAAGTAAAAACTAAATTGAAAATTAAAAAATATTTTATTCTCATTTTAAAAAGGTATTTTTTTATAAAATTTTAATTTTTGGACATTAGTATTTTATGTTGAATAACATGAAAATGCAATACGTTAGCTAAAATAACGTAAATAAAATAAATATTAGCGTACAATATTTTCTCTAAACTCATCAATTTTCTTTTTAGCTTCCTCATGAATTTCATCACCACAAAAAAAAGTATGAACATCACCTAAATATTCCATACCTAAATACTTGGCGCTTTCTACAAAAGGCATATCAAATCCGTTACGTCTATCATTCTCCGCAGAATTACTGATCATCGCCATTTTTTTACCGCGTAATTGTCTTCCTAAATCTTTGTGAATGCGTATTAAATCAGAAAGTCTGTCAAAAAACACTTTTAAAGTTCCGCTCATGGTATACCAATACACAGGTGTTGCAAAAATAATAGTGTCGTATTTGGTTATAACATCCTCCATTAAAGGTAAAAAATCATCATGAGCATTTACATATTCATAGCTGTAATGACCTATTTTTTTGGTAGCTAAATCAATAACATCAAACATATTGTTTTGGTTTACATAATTTACTACTTTTTGGGTGTTTCGGTTGCTTTGTGAGCTTGCTTGTATAATTACTTTCGTATTCATATGAGTTTGTTTTGATGGTAAAATTGAGTATTACTGTACCAAGTATTTCAAAAAAATCATTGTTAAAATTGATAACTCTCAAGTTAAAATCAATGGTAAAAAACATATTTTTTATACATTTAGGCTATAATTTGAAAAGTGAAGATGGATATAGACAAATACAAAGTTTCTCAACCTATACAACTACACCAAACTGTTACTAAAGAAGTTGTTGAAGATGCCGATAAAAAGCTAAAAAAACTTCGGAAAAAAATAAGCAAATTACAAGATACTATGTATGCCGAAGGCAAATACAGTATTTTGGTTTGTTTACAAGGTATGGATACCTCTGGAAAAGATAGTTTGATACGTGAGGTTTTTAAAGATGTAAATGCACGTGGAGTAGTGGTACACAGTTTTAAAGTGCCTACCGAGTTAGAGTTAAAACATGATTTTATGTGGCGCCATTATGAGGCGTTACCACCTAAAGGTAAAATAGGTGTTTTTAACCGTACACATTATGAAAATGTATTGGTAACACGTGTGCATCCGGATTATGTTTTTTCTGAAAATATTCCTACTGTTACGGGTATAGAGGATTTAGATGATGATTTTTACCACTCTCGTATGGAAAGAATCAATCAGTTTGAGAAACATTGGTCAGATAATGGTGTTATAATTCTAAAATTCTTTTTAAATTTATCTAAGGGAGAACAAAAAAATCGATTGTTACGTCGTTTGCATATTCCGGAGAAGAACTGGAAATTTTCACCGGGAGATTTAAAAGAACGCAAATTGTGGGACAAATACCAAGAGTGTTATGAAGATGTGCTCAACAAAACATCTACCACACATGCGCCATGGTATGTAGTTCCTGCAGATGATAAAGATACGGCTCGTTATATAGTAGCAAAAACGTTGTTGAATGAAATGGAAAAATATAACTTTAAAGAGCCTGCTTTAGATGATGAGGTGTTAGATAAATTACACGAATTTGTAAACCAACTTAACAAAGAATAAAAAATCTAAATTGAATATACATTCCCTACTGTATTCAATTGCTAACTAAACAAAATGGAATTAAATTTAAGTAAACCTCTTGTGTTTTTCGATTTGGAAACCACAGGAGTGAATATTGCAACCGATAGAATAGTAGAAATATCAATTTTAAAAGTATTTCCTAACGGAAACAAAGAAAGTAAGACGTGGTTGGTAAATCCAGAAGTTGAGATTCCTGAGGCTTCAACAGCAATACACGGTATAACCAACGAAAAAGTAGTAACAGAACCTACTTTTAAAGAGTTAGCTCCTAAAGTATTTGAAATGATAGCCGATGCAGATTTGGCTGGTTTTAACTCTAACCGATTTGATATTCCACTTTTAGCAGAAGAATTGTTACGTGCAGGAATAGATTTTGATATGGAAGATAAAAAAGCAATTGATGTTCAGGTAATTTTTCATAAAAAAGAGCAACGTACGTTAAGTGCAGGTTATAAATTTTATTGTGGAAAAGATTTAGACGATGCTCATTCTGCAGAGGCAGATACCAAAGCAACGTATGAAATTTTAAAAGCACAATTAAAAATGTATGATGATATAGAAAACTCGGTTGAGGCATTGAGTGAGTTTTCATCACATAGAGAGCGTGCAGATTTTGCAGGATTTATTTTGTTTAATGATAATCAAGAAGAAATATTTTCTTTCGGAAAATACAAAGGACGTACAGTAGAAGAGGTGTTAAAAGAAAATCCGGGGTACAATTCGTGGATACAAAATGCAGATTTTCCTTTATACACCAAAAAAGTATTACGACAAATTAAAGAACGAATGTCAGCTTCAAAAGAAACAGATATGACAGATGAAGAAAAATTACAAGCGTTGCAACAAAAATTTAATTTAAGATAAATAATATGCTGAATCCCCAAACAAATGAAAGTTTTGCACAAATTTTACTAAGCAATGGTTTTGTAGAAACCAGTTCATCAACAGAAAAAGCAAAAGAAAAAAGAACGTTTAAACTACATAAAAACTCTAAAAAAAAGATAACTATTGATCTAAATGGAGTAAAAGTGATCAATTCAAAAAAAATTTTTGATGCAGGAAAAGAATTAAATAAAGATTATTTAAAAGCAATGTTATTGTATTTTAAACTCTCTTCTTCAGATTTTAAAGAGTTAAATTCAAATAATAATCTAGATTTTGAAGAAGTAAATGAAAAGTTCAAAATAACAGCAAGAGAGTATTTAAGGCTTAGAGCTACCAATTCTAACTTACTTAGAAAAGTTAAGTTAGAAAGAATAGTGCAGCTTTACAATACATTTAAATTTGATTAATTATTGTATACATGTTTACAGAATATAAAAAAATACCAAACAATTCAAGAGTTTGGGTCTATCAAGCAGATAGAGAGTTTACACAAGAGGAAATAGAATATATTAGTGCTAAAGCCTTGTTGTTTATTGATCAATGGACACGCCATGGCGATGATTTAAAAGGGTCATTTACCATAAAATATAATCAGTTTTTGGTATTAGCGGTAGATGAGAATTTTAACAATGTTTCGGGTTGCTCTATAGATGCTTCAGTTCGTTTTATAAAAGAATTAGAAAATGAATTGAAAGTAGATTTAATGGATAAAATGAATGTAACTTTTAAAGATGGAGACAATATTAATATTGTAAAACTTTCAGACTTTCAAGAGTTTGCAAAAGAAAAAAAAGTAACTTCAGAAACCATAGTTTTTAATAACATGGTAAATACCAAAGAAGAATTTGAAACTAATTGGGAAGTGCCTGCAAAACAAAGTTGGCACAATCGTTTTTTGGCTTAATAGTTGATTTACTTTAAAAAAATAAAAAGAAGAAGAATGCACAAAAAATATTTTGTAATACTACTACTAACTAATTTTAGTTTAATGCTTAATGCGCAAAGTGTAGATCCACTTCGGGCTAAAAATGCAGATGCACAAGAGGTATGGGTAAATAGTATTATGGACTCTTTAACTATTGACCAAAAAATAGGTCAGTTGTTTATGATGCAGGCTTATTCAAATAAAGATATGAAGCATGAAAATTATGTGGTACAAATGATAAGAGATTATCATGTAGGAAACTTAATTTTTATGCAAGGTACACCTGAAAAACAAGTTCAACTTACTAACAGATATCAAGCAGTAGCAAAAAAAGTTCCGTTAATGATTGGTTTTGATGGTGAGTGGGGGTTAGATATGCGTTTAAAAAATACGTATCGTTTTCCGTGGAATATGACCTTAGGAGCTATTCAAGATGAAAAACTTATTGAAGAGTTAGGAGAACGTATTGGAGAGCATTGTAAACGAGTGGGGATTCATATTAACTTTGCTCCAGTAGTAGATATTAACACCAACCCAAACAATCCGATTATTGGTAATAGATCTTTTGGTGAAAAGAAAGAAAATGTAGCAAAACAATCTATAGCTTTTACCAAAGGAATGCAAAAAGCAGGTGTTTTAGCAAATGCAAAACACTTTCCAGGTCATGGAGATACCGAAACCGATTCACATCATACTTTACCAGTCATCAATTTTAATGAAGAAAGAATTGATACTTTAGAGTTGTATCCGTTCCGTAAACAATTTGATTCTGGGGTTGCCAGTGTTATGACGGCACACTTAAGTATTCCTTCATTAGAAAGTAACGAAAAACTTCCATCATCTCTATCAAAAAACGTAGTAACAAATTTATTACAACAAAAATTAGGTTTTTTAGGATTGGTCTTTACAGATGGATTAAACATGAAAGGTGCAGCTAATTATTCCTCTCCAGCAGAAATCAATTTAGCAGCAATTAAAGCAGGGAATGATGTTTTGTTAATTCCAGATGATATTCCTAAAACAATTGTTTTAATTAAAGAAGCTCTTTTAAAGGGAGAGTTGACAGAAGAACGAATTAATAGGTCTGTTAGAAAAATTTTACGAGCAAAATACTTAGTAGGTTTAAATACATATAAGCCTATTTCAGAAGAAAATTTAGCAGCAGATTTAAATTCACCGAAAGATGAGGTTTTACATAGAAAACTCATTAAGAATTCAATAACAGCTTTAAAAAACGAAATTGGTACTATTCCCATCAGAAATTTGGAAACTAAAAAAATAGCCTATGTTTCTTTAGGTGATGGTTCAGGTAATGATTTTGTTAATATGATGAAAAACTACACTAAAATAGATGTAGTTACAGACAAGCATTTAGATGGATTACAAAAAAAATTGAATAAATATAACATTGTTATAGTAGGCTTGCATAAGCCAGATACTAACCCATGGAAATCCTATAAGTTTTCAGATAAAGATTTAGTATGGTTGCAAGAAATAGCTAGAAATAATAATGTTTTAGTTAACGTTTTTACTAGTCCGTATAGTTTACTGCAGTTCAAAAGTTTCAAAAACATAGAAGGATTGGTAGTTTCTTATCAAAACAGTAAGCTTGCTCAAGAACTAACAGCACAGGCTATTTTTGGAGCCTTTCCTATCCAAGGAAAATTACCGGTTTCAATTAAGGATAATTTTACAGCAGGTCATGGTTTATTAACTAATTCTTTAGATAGATTTCAATATTCAATTCCGGAAGATGTGGGGATGTCTTCAAATAAATTAGAAGATATAGATCGTTATATTGATACTATTTTAAATGAACATATGGCTCCAGGTGGACAAATTTTAGTTGCTAGATTTGGTAAAGTTATTTACAATAAAAGCTTTGGTTATCATACAAATAAAAAGGAATTTGAGGTTAAAAACTCAGATGTATATGATTTGGCATCTCTTACCAAAATTTTAGCATCTTTACCCATGGTAATGAAGGCTGAAGAAGATAAAAAAATATCATTATACTCTAGTTTACGTGATATTTTACCTTCTTATAAAGAAAGTAATAAAGACACTTTGGAACTTAAAGAAATTCTTTCTCATTATGCTCGCTTACAGTCTTGGATACCATTTTATAAACGTACAAAAGATGACACTACAGGAGAAAATTTAAGCGAATATTACAGTTCAAAGAAAACCAAAAAATACAATATCAAAGTTGCTAAAAACCTGTACTTAAATCAATCGTATAAAGATTCTATTCAACGATTGGTCAGAGAATCTGAACAACGAGATAGAATAGGATATAAATACAGTGATCTAGGATATTACATTTTAAAAGAAATTTTAGAGTATAAGTATAAAAAACCTCTGAATAAATTAGTAGATGAAGAGTTTTATAAGTCATTAGGATTGAATAGGACCACATATTTACCTTTAGAGAAGTTTGATAAAGATGAAATAGTGCCAACCGAGTATGATGATTATTTTCGCCATCAGTTAGTACATGGTTATGTACATGATATGGGTGCTGCTATGTTAGGCGGAGTAGGAGGACATGCAGGATTATTTGCCAATGCAAATGATGTAGCTAAAATTATGCAAATGTATTTGCAAGAAGGCACTTATGGTGGTGTTCATTATTTTAAACCAGAAACAGTAAGAAAGTTTAATACTCGTTATTATGAAGATGTTAGAAACCGCAGAGGTTTAGGTTTTGATAAGCCGCAAATAAACCCTAATGAAAAACCAACTTGTGGATGTGTTTCTGACAAAAGTTTTGGTCATAGTGGATTTACAGGAACTTATACTTGGGCAGATCCACAGAGTGGTATTGTGTACGTTTTTTTATCTAACAGAGTGTATCCGAATATGAATAATATGGGCTTGGTAAGAAAGAATATTAGAACTAAGATTCAAAAAGTAATTCAAGAAGCTATCCTGCAGTAGTTGGAGATAATTTAGTGTAAATAAATACTAATAATAAAGAACTTAAAAAGTATAAAGTACCTACTTTCCAATCAAAAAGATAAGCTACTAGCCAAGTTTGAAAGTAATAAAAAAGCCCAAAAAAAACAATATTTAAGCTAAATCTAAAAGTATCTTCAAACTCAATTTCACTAACCTTTCTTGATGCCTTTTTCCATAGAAAGTAAGGGATAAGGCTATTTGCAATAATTAAAATTTTTATAAATTTTAATTCTTTTTGAGTGGATTGTTCTTTGTGTGAAATATTGCCAGAAGCAATCATTTGATTCACTTTTTTTACTTCTGTAAAATCAACATTAGCCTTAATAAGTTGTTGTTCTATTTCAGTGTAATTTTCGTCATCGTTTATATGAACAGTTAATTCTTTTAATTGAGAAGTAACTTTTTCTTTAATTGAGTTTGCAGACTGGTTTATATGATTGCTATTATAATAATCATTTGCTAAAATAGGATTTCCAAAATTTACAGCTACTTTGCTTGGGTACTTTGAGGGATTTTGATAGGTAATTCCTACGGGAATGATATGAATTTTTACCTCCGGATATTTTTCTATAATACCAAAAACAATTCGAGTAAATCCTTTACTCAATGGTCTTATAGTTCTTTTTCGTAAATGACTTCCTTCAGGAAAGATTAAAATTGCTTTGCCTTTACGTAAGATTTTTTCACACTTATTAAAAATCTCATTATTTTTTGATAATTCTTGAATTCCATCTCTAATTCTATATATAGGCAACATACCTAACCAGTTAAAAAACTTGGCAACGATTGGATGTTTAAAAACTGCGGCTCTAACTAAAAAATGAGTATTTCTTGAAAAACTACTAGCTATAATCAGAGGATCCATTAGTCCATTAGGATGATTGCCAACAAACAATATAGCTCCCTTTTTGGGTATATTTTCAACACCTGAAACCTTTGTTTTTTTGTTGTAAAAAAACAATCCTACTTTAACAATAATTTTAAAAGAGTTGTATAATAACCTATTCATGTTCTTTTTTTCTTACCCAGTAGGTGGCTAATGTAATTCCTGAAAATATGTCCCAAACTCCCCAAAAAGCTGCCAACAGCGCCATTCCTCCTAAGCCATTAAAAAAATCAAATATAAGTAATAAGCCCAATCCACTATTTTGAATTCCGGTTTCCATTGATATGGTTTTCCTTTCCTTTTTATCGAGTTTGAAAAGGTAGCTAGTAGTGTACCCTATAATAAAGGCGAAAATGTTGTGAAAAATAACTAAAAATAAAACCAAATGGATATGATTTTGAAAAACATTTACATTATCATACAATGCAATAACAATCAATACTAAAAAGAAAAAAACGGAAAACGGACGCAATACAGCGTTTATTTTAGTGGCCATTTCAGAATGATAATGATTGATGAGCATTCCACAAATTAGTGGAATGCCTAGAATAAGAGAAACTAATTTAAAGAGTTCGAAAGGATTTAATTCTACCGTTTTTAAAATTGTATTTGTGGGTTCATATAAGCTACCCCAAAAGTGTAAGTTAAAGGGAGTCATAACTATACAAATTAAAGTAGCAAAAGCGGTCAAGCTAACAGAAAGAGCTGCATTTCCGTTTGCCATTTTACTAAAGAAGTTAGAAACATTACCTCCTGGACAAGCAGCCACCATCATCATACCCAACGCTATACTTGGATATGGTTTTATAATTAAAATGGCTAAAAAAGTTAAAAAAGGTAATAAGATGAATTGTGAAAGCATTCCAACCAATAAAATCTTCGGATTTTTAACTAATCGTTTAAAATCATCCACTTTTATTCCCAGCGCTACTCCAAACATAATAATTGCTAAAGCCACGTTGAGCATCCATAGAGCTTCGGTATCAAAATTTATTTTTATATCGTCTATTTGAATGTTTTGGTTAGTGTTTAAAAGCATATTCAATAATGTTTGCACCCATTTTTAAGGCTTTTTCTCTAACTTCTTTAGGGTCATTGTGCACCTCTGCATCTTCCCAACCATCATTTAAATCACTTTCATAGTCATAAAAAATAATTAATCGATTTCCATAGAAAAGTCCTAAACCTTGAGGAGGCTTTCTATCATGTTCGTGTATTTTTGGAAGTCCGTTAGGAAAAGTAAAAGTTTGATTATAAATAGGATGATTAATCGGGATTTCTTTTAACTCTAGGTCAGGAAAAAGCTTTTTGAGTTCTCTTCGGATGTATTTGTCCATTCCGTAATTATCAGAAATGTGTAAAAAACCTCCAGAAATCAAGTAATTTCTCAAATTTTCAATATCATCATGATTAAAAAAAATATTTCCATGACCGGTTATAAAAACAATAGGATAATTAAAAATATCTTCATCATTTGTTTTTACAGTTGCAATAGTACGATCTATATTAGTTTTTGAATGCTGATTGGTGAACTCAATAAGATTTTTTAAAGCAGTTGGGTTAGCATACCAATCACCTCCACCGTTATAATGCAAAACACCCATTTGTTGTGAGAAAACAAATTGACATATTAATAAGAAAAAACACACAAATACTTTCTTCATTATTTTAAATCATAAGGCAGCAAGATACTAAATGTGCAGCAATAAAAAGCATCGTTAAAAAACGATGCTTTTCTTAGAATTCATAGATAACAATAATCCCCTAAAAAATTATCTACGAAACTACATTTTAAACTTCATCACAATATAACAAGATGATTAAATTATTGAGTCCCAAAACATCCAATTTTAGAAATATTGTAATTTTTTATGTTTAAAAACAAAAAACACTATTGATTATCAATAGTGTTTTGCCTTTTTCCTTTTTCATAATGAGGAGCTTAGTCCCCATAAATATCATTGAATTGGTGTTAACATCATTAAAGCCCTTCAATTATTTTAATGGTGTTATTTAAATTCTTAATAAAGGTATTTTTTTATTTAATAAAGCTGTCCTAAAACAACCAAATTGGTTGTTTTAGGACTTTTTTACATCTATTTTATAATAAATGGTTATCAAAAAAGGAGTATTGAAAACTTATGATTAAAAAAAATGTCCTAAAACTTCATTGATAGAACTTGTTTTAGGACGTTGAATAAAAAGGGGATTATTTATTTGTAAAAGATAAAATGATTTATCTGTCTGTTTTCTTATTTTAAGGCAAATATATGTGTTGAAATGAATTAATAAAATTTAATTATCAAAAGATATGCTTTTTATTAGCCTTTTTTATAAAAAGATAATTTAAATTATTGATGATTTTGATTTTTATAAGCCAATGGAGTAGTGCCTATTTGTTTTTTGAAAACATCATAAAAAGCTGATTTTGAATTAAATCCGGATTCTAAGCCAATAGAGGTAATAGTGTAATTTGAAAAACGAGGATCAATTAATAGTTTTTTAGCATGCTCAACTCTCATTTCATTTATAAAATCACTAAAACTTTTATTTGCATTAGTATTTATCAGTGCAGACAATGTACTAGTGCTTAAATTTACATCATTTGATAGGTTTAATAAAGAGTATTTTGGTTCTAAATACTTTTTTTCTTGTGTAATAAATTTTTCTATTGAAATAAATTGAGCATCTTTTTCTTTGTCCTTTTTTGATAAAGCAGGAGTTTCCTCTAAATAAAATGTATTGCTATTGCTAATTGTTGAAGGAATAAAATCTTGTCTAATTTGTTTACGTTCTTTTAATATTCTTAAATGTTTTATGCCTTGATATCCTAGCCAATAAATAACAATTGTTGTATAAATGCGTAGAGGATAATATGAAAATATAAAACCAGAAAAATTTAATTTGAATTTTATGATTAATGCTCCTAACCAGAGTAAATAACCTATAGGTAATAAGATAAAAAAAGCGTAAATCCATTTTAAATTATCATAAGAAAGAATTTTTTTAAAAAGCTCTTTTCTTATATATATTATATAAAAAGAATAAGTAAATACAATCAAAGAAACAATTAAGCTAAAAAACTCTTCAAAAGATGAATATTTTTCATACAAATGATCAATAGTTGTTCTATCATACATATCCTTTATGTAAAGTACAAACCCTGTTTGAAATATACATAGCGCAAAAAAAATAGGAAAGGCAATTCTTAAAAGGTTAAAAGATTTTTTTTCAATACCTAAATAATGTATCAAAAAAGTATAAAAAAAGGGTAATGATAAAAAATGCCATGAATATTGAGCATATACTAATTTAAATTTGTGTTGTATTAATTCTCTTTCAAGCGCCCATGATTGTAAGTTGTTAATAGATATAGATAAAATCATAAGATTTAGATATAACATACTTTTATCTCGTCCTCTTTTTGAACAAAACATTAAAAAACTAAACACAAAACCATGGATAGCACTTATTATAAGAAAAAGGTTAAAAATTTCTGCAGTATTCAATTTAATGGGGGATTTGTCCCCAAAATACTAAAAAAAATGAATTACTGGTGCAAAAATGAAATGTTTTGAGTAACCACTAAAGCGGCTGTTTCTGTACGTAAACGACTTTTTCCTAAGGTAATGGGAATGAGTTTTTTATCAGAGCTTATTTTAATTTCAGAAGAAGAAAAATCACCTTCTGGACCTATAAGTATTGTTATGTTTGTGTTAAGTTTTACAACTTCTTTAAGTGTTTTTTTGTCTGATTCTTCACAGTGAGCAATAAAAACATCACCTTGTAAAGGTTTATTTATAAAATCTGAGAATTTTATAGCATCATTTAATCTTGGAAGCGTAAATTTTAAAGATTGTTTCATGGCAGATTGAATAATCTTTTCCAAACGCTCTTTTTTTACTACTGTTCTTTCAGAATTTTGACAAATTATAGGAGTAATTTCATCAATGCCTATTTCAGTAGCTTTCTCTAAAAACCATTCTAACCTGTCGTTATTTTTAGTGGGTGCTATGGCTATGTGTAAATAATAATTCCAGTCTTTTTGTTTTTCTTCAGAATGAATAATAGTAGCCACACATTTTTTATCATTAGCTACACTAATTTCTGAAGTAAACAACCAACCTTTGCCATTGGTAATATGCAAGATGTCTCCTTCTTTTTTACGTAAAACCCTAACAATATGACGACTTTCGTCTTTATTGAAAATTATTTGATTAGTTTCTGATGATATGTTTGGATTATAAAAAAGTTGCATTATAGGTCTAATCTGTAAGTTCTTCTTCTTTTATGAGTTGTCGGATTAAAATCTGACCAAATTTTTCTGATAGCCTCATTTTCTTCTAGCTCTGGAGTACGAATACAATTTTCAATTCCCTTTTTTAGTAAGGTTTTATGAAACTCTTCAAAAATAATAGCAGTAACTCCTTTGTTTTGATATTCTGGATCTACACCAATTAAATAGAATGTTACATCTTTTGAATTTTTTCTAGCATTTAATAAATGAAAAATTCCAAAAGGGAAGAGTTTTCCGTTTGCTTTTTGCAAAGCTTTAGCAAATGAAGGCATAATAATGGCAAAAGCTACTAATTTACCATTCTTATCGGTGACAAATTTAATATATTCCGGATTGATAAAACCGATGTATTTTTTCTTAAAAAAATCAATTTGAGCATCAGAAATTGGAACAAATGATGAAAGCTTTGAATATGATTTACTAAACAGGTCAAACATTTCTTCTACATACGGCATTATGTTCTTTGAGGAAGTAAAGTTTAAAGGTTGTAAATTATATCTTTTTTGAATTAATTTACTGGCTTTAATATATTTATCAATGTTAACGTTGTTAAAAGAGAACTTATTTTCTAAGTATTCTTTTTCTTTTTTAAAGCCTAAAGTTTCTAAATGATCTTTATAATATGGATGATTGTACCAGGTAATCATGGTACCAATATGATCAAATCCTTCTACTAAAACCCCAGTTTTGTCTAAGTTATTAAAACCTATAGGACCTTCAATATATTCAAGGTTTTTAGATTTGGCTATTTCTTTAACTTTATCAATTAAAACTCTAGAAACTTCAAGGTCATCAACAACATCAAACCACCCAAAACGCATTTTTTTAATGCCTTGTTTTTCTACTTCATAATTGTTGATAATAGCTACAATTCTACCAACAATTTCTCCATTTTTTTCTGCAATAAAAAAACGGGCGTCAGCATGTTCAAAAACAGGGTTTTTATCTTGGTCAAAACTATCAATTTCATCTTTAATGATAGGAGGTACCCAGTATTGGTTGTTTTTATATAATGAAAAAGGAAACGTAACAAATTGTTTCATTTCCTTTTTGGTTTTTATTTCTCTTAACTGAATCATACAGCAAAAATAAAATTTCTAATCATCTTTTTTAGGAGCTTCGTTTTCTTTTTTCTTTTTTTCTTCTTCATATTTCTTCTGAAGCTCTTCTTCTTTTTGTTTTTCTTCCTCTTCTTTGAGTTCTTTTTCTAGTTTTTGTATTTCTTTTTCTAGTTTTTTACGCTCTTTTTCTTTTTTCTTTTCTTCTTTTTCCTTCTCCTTTTCAAGCTTTCTTAAAGCTTTTTCTTCCTCTTTTTGTTTTTTCTTAGCTGCTTTTTTCTCAGCTTTAGTAGTTTTTTTCTTTTCTTTTTCGTCCTTTTTCGTTAAATCATCAATAATAGATTTTTGACGAGATCTTCTTCTTGGATCTTCCACTTTTTCGTCTTCAGAAATCTCTGTTTCTTCATCAATTTGAGGATCAATTTTGTCTTTCTTTTTAAATATACTGCCAATCTTATCAAACAATTTACCAAAGAAGCCTTTGTTATATGTTTGTGTCTCTTCTGGTTCAATTTTATTACCAAATTCATCTAATTCAATAAAATCATCTACATGATTGTCTATTCGGTAAGAAACTCCAATGCTGGTGTAAAAACCAGCTGTTTCTTCTTGAAAAGTAGCACGTAAAGAACCATTGATTTGTAAATTCTTATTAAATAAATAAGCAGCACCTAAACCTAAATTACTTTGCTTTTCTTCTTTATTAAATAAAGCTTGATGTTCTGCAAAACCAGACCATTTATCATTAAAGTTATATGTACCGGTTAAAACATATGACCATTCAGGTAAGTAACCACCAATGTAATTATAATAGATGTTGGTAATTACATTAAGCTTATTTGAAAATTCATTTTGTAATAAAACTCCAACTTTTGGTGTTATGCCTCCACGCTGATGATAATCGTTTAAAAAACTTCCAAAATTTAATCCAATATAAGGAGCAACATGAGGAATCCATCTTCTAAAATCAAAAGAATGTCGCTTTCTCCAACTTCTTATTTCCTTTTCTCTTTTGCTATAATCAGGATGGTATGCTAAGTATTTTGCGCCTATGGTAAATTGTCCGAATCCAAATTGATTGTAAGACGACTCAAAAACATTCTTAAAAGCCATTTTATCTTGTTGGATAGCAGTGGTTAAGTTTAGTTCAAATTTTTGACTGATTAATCCTGTTCTAAAATGTAAGTTTAAACCATAGGCTTGCGGATTGCTAAACGTAGGTATAGCATCTGCTTTTCTATAAAATAAACTTGACTCAAATTGATAAACACCTGTACCCACGCTATATGGACTCTCAGAAAAACCAGGACGATTTGAGTTGATAACTTCAGTATATTGCGCAGAAACACAAATTGAAAATAAGAGAACAAAAAGAATTAAAAGCTTCTTAATCATTTAAAAACTCACAATTTTAGGGATTATACAAACATACAGTAAAAATATTAATAGTCAATATAAGTTTACCAAACTATTAACGCATCATTTTGCTTCAAATTGTTATTTTTGATTGATTTTATTTGAAGAATACTATTTATGATGGAGATACACCAAGCAGGACCTTTAAATTTTCTTAAAACAATTCTTATAATCCTGTTTATTTACTACGCATTTAAATTCTTAGTACGTTTATTTGCACCTTATTTGATGAAAAAAATGGTTAACAAAATGCAACAAAAAGCAGAAGAGCAATTTGGCAATCAACAAAAAGAAAATCAGGTTAACGTAGGAGAAACAGTAATAGATAAAAAACCGACTAAAGCAAACAAAAGTAACGATTCGGTAGGAGAATATGTTGATTTTGAAGAAATAGATTAATCATGAATTTTAAAAAGTATTTACCGTATGCAATTGCAATATTTATTTTTGTAATTGCATCTATAGTATATTTTAATCCGGTTTTAAGCGGAAAAAAAATAAAGCAGAGTGATATTGTTCAGTTTTCTGGCATGTCAAAAGAAATTGCTGATTTTAGAAAAGAAAATAATGAGGAACCATATTGGTTAGGTAACGCTTTTAGCGGAATGCCTTCTTATCAAGTCAGTACATATTACCCTAATGATTTTGTAAGATATATTGACAAAGTATTCCGATTCTTACCAAGACCTGCAGACTACTTATTTTTATATTTTTTAGGCTTTTTTTTGCTGCTTAATGCTTTAAAAGTTGATTGGAAGTTAGCTGTATTAGGAAGTTTGTCCTTTGGTTTTTCTACCTATTTAATTATCATTTTTGGAGCAGGTCATAATGCAAAAGCACACGCAATTGGTTATATTCCAATGGTTGTAGCGGGAGTATTGTACGTTTTCCAAAAACGATATTTGATTGGTTTTTCAGTAACAGCTTTAGCCATGGCTTTAGAGGTTTACTCTAACCACCCTCAAATGACTTATTATTTAGGCTTTTGTTTGCTTATTTTAGGAATAGTTGAACTTATTGAAGCTTTTAAGAATAAAGAATTGCCATCGTTTGCAAAACAAGTAGTTATAATTATTGTTGCTGTGGTGATTGGAGTTGGAGTGAATGCACCACGACTTATGGCTATGAAAGAATATGCAGATTATAGTACAAGAGGAAAATCTGAATTAACTATCAACCCAGATGGAACGCCAAAAGAATCATCTAATGGATTGAGCAAAGAATACATAACACAATTTAGTTATGGTATTTGGGAAACTTTTAATTTAATGATTCCTCGTTTTATGGGCGGAGGAACGGTTGAAAAGTTGGGTGAAGATTCTGAATTCTATCAAGTTTTAGAACAAGAAGCAGGTAGGAGTGTAGCTAGAGATTATTCAAGTCAAGTATTAACTTATTGGGGAAAACAGCCTATAGTTGAAGCGCCTGCTTATATTGGAGCGGTTTTATTTTTCTTATTTTTCTTAGGAATTTTCTTAGTGAGAGGTAAATTAAAATATTGGTTAGTTTCTGCAACAATTTTTTCTATACTGTTAAGTTGGGGTAAAAATTTTCCAATTATTACTAACTTTTTTATAGATTATATTCCTTTATATAATAAGTTTAGAGCGGTATCTTCTATACAAGTCATTGCAGAATTATGTGTTCCGTTACTTGGAATATTGGCCTTAAAAGAATTGTTTTCATCAAAAATTTCATCCGAAGAAAAAGAAAAATCTATTAAAAAAGCTTTTTATGTGGTAGGAGGAATAGCCGTTTTCTTTATACTTTTTGGCTCTAGTTTGTTTGCGTTTGAAGGAATTAGAGATGAACAATATGGTCAACTACCTTCGTTAATGGAAGCATTGATTGCTGATAGAAAATCAATGTTATTTTCAGATAGTATTAGAACTTTGATTTTAGTGTTTTTATCGGCCGGAGCGTTATGGTTGTATTTAAAAGATAAATTAAAACAGGTAACGGTTATATTCATATTAGGGGTATTAATTTTATTCGATTTGATTTCTGTAGATATTAAATATGTGAATAAAGAAGATTTTGTTTCTGCAAGAAGAGTTGATAAACCTTTTACGCCTACTAAAGCAGATGAACAGATATTACAAGATAAAACACATTATAGAGTAGCCAATTTTACTACAGATCCTATGCAAGATGGAAGGACTTCTTACTATCATCAATCCATAGGAGGATATCATGCAGCAAAAATGAAACGTTATCAAGAATTATTTGATTATCAAATAGCTAAAAACAACATAGGTGTGTTGAATATGCTAAACACCAAGTATTTAATTGTTGGCGAAGATAAAGTGCAAGTAAATCCCGAAGCGAATGGTAATGCCTGGTTTGTTGAAAATTTATTAGTGGTGGATTCTGCTGATGAAGAGATAAAAGCACTTGATAGTTTAAATACCAAGAAAACAGCTGTAATTAAAAAAGGCTTGATTGCCAACAGACTAAAGTTTGAAAAAGACTCAACGGCTAGTATTGAGCTTCAAAACTATAATGTTAATCAGCTAACTTATAAAAGTACGTCTACGAAAGATCAATTTGCTGTTTTTTCTGAAATCTATTACAAGGATGGTTGGAATGCGTATGTTGATGGAAAGCTAACTCCACATTACAGAGTAAATTATGTGTTAAGAGGAATGGAAATTCCTACAGGAAACCATACTATAGAATTTAAATTTGAACCTAAAGTAATTAAAACAGGAAAAACAGTTTCACTTACTTCTTATATATTACTTTTATTGTTACCAATAGGATGGTTTCTTTTTAATAACAAAAACGAACAAAAAAATTAGTTTTCTAAATCTTTTAAAAAAGCAGATGGAGTTGTATCCATTTGCTTTTTAAAAGCACGAGTAAAAGCAGAAGCATTGCTATAACCTACTTCTTCAGCTAAACTCTGAATAGAATAATTTCTGTATTTTTTATCTGTTTTTAGTTTTTCAATGATATAGTCAATTTTTTTCTTGGTATAATACTGCTTAAATGTTTCACCTTTATTTTTATTAAAAACAAAAGAAATATAGGTAGAGTTGGTGTTAAGTTTATCAGCCAAAGCGTTGATAGAAAAATTAGGACTTAAAAACTCAAGATTCTTTTCCATCTTATCAATAGTTAAAATTATTTCATTTTCAAACTCTTGATTGATATTGTATTCAACTTTAGGCTGAGTTTCGTTTTTAGTTTCTATTTCAGCAAGTAATAAATCCTTTTCTTTTTTCTTGCTAAACAAGAAATAAAACAGCGAAAGAATCAATATTGAAATAGAAAAAATAAAAATATTAGATTTGGTGTTGTTCTTTTCTTCTTGCTCAATAATTAATTCATTGAGCTTTTTGGCTTCATTAAAATCATTATTATAAAGTAGCTGAAAAGTTTTCTCTTTATTCTTTTTTGCTTTTTCAAATTCAGCTATTTCAAGCTTTGAATATTTATAAGCACTGTCTAATTTATGTAGTTTAAAATACTCTTTTGATAAAATATCATATAAAGTAATTAAATTACTTCGTTTACATTTTTCTTTTTTGTTACGTAAAAGTTTAGATGCAAAATAAAGAGCAGAATCACTTTTGTTTAAATTATGAAAACAAATGGCCTTATTTAAAAATTCATGATGTTTATAATCATAACCGTTTGCGGTTTTTTTATAATGATTAATTTTAATGATGGCATTTTCAAAATCATTTTTAGCCATTAATACATCCGTTTTTAAAAAATCATAAAGAATTTTTGAGTCTTTATGAGTAGGAATAAAATGTTCTGTAACAGCAAATGCTTTATCATAGTAATACGAAGCAGAATCTATAAGAGCTAAGTTTTTTTTCTCTTTACCTAATATTAAGAAAGAATTACCTAAAGAATTTAAAATATTAGCTTTAAAGAGCAATAAAAATTGATCATCTTTAATGTTTTTTAAAGGAGCAGATTTAATTTCAGATAGAGCTTTAAGTGAAATATTTTTAGCCTCTTCAGGCATATCTAAATAATTTTTAATAGTTGCTTTGTTAAGAATTGTACCTAATTTATTTCTTAGATGAATTTGATCTTTAATAGGGGATATATTAACAACTTTTTCTACCTCAATTAAATAATTATATGCTTTATTATAATTTTCGTTGTTTTTTTCTATCCAAAATAATCTATTCAAAAAAGCAATTTTTCTATTAAGTAAACAATCTTCATTACTTTTTGTTAAAAGTAATGAATCAATTATTTTTAAGTTTTCTAATGAAATTTTTTTTGCTTTTTGGTAATTTTTCTTTCTGTAATATGCATAAGCTGCTCTACCTAAAGCTTCGAATTTAATGCAAGTATTTTTAGAATTTTTTATCTTATTTATAAAATAAAAAACACTATCATTATTTACTTCACTATAATAAATAGCTTTTTTTATGTAAAGAGAATCATTATTTTCTGGTTTTTGAGCTGTCGTTTTATATACGTCTACTAAAGAAAAAAGGAGTATAAAAAATACTTTTTTTGACATTTTTATAATGAAAAGATTAGGGATAAACTTTTTACAAAAGTAATCATACATTTTATAAAATAACGAATATAAGACTTTTTTTAAGAGAGATATCTCCGTACTATTGCCAATAATTCAATGTGAAAGAAGAAGTTTTTTTTCTATGAAGGGCAGAAAAAAAATGCATGACAGCAAAAAGGAAGCTTTAAAAAGCTTCCTTTTTTTATGCTCTTTTTTTACATTTGGTAAAAATTACAAAACAATAAGATTTACACTTAATTAATGTATAAATGCAAAAAAAGCATACTCTGAGAATAGGAATGATTTTAGATAAAACATTTCCGCCAGATCCAAGAGTTGAGAATGAAGCCATAGAATTAATTAATGCCGGACATGAGGTTTTTTTATTTTGCTTAAATTATCATAACCAAAAGTCAAAAGAAGTAATAAATGGAATTAATGTTGTAAGGTATAAATCAAACTTAATTGAATATAAATTATCTGCCTTAGCTTATGATTTTCCTTTGTATTCTTTTTTAATGAAAAGAAAAATTAAAAGATTTTTAAAAGAAAATAAAATTAACTCTATTCATATTCATGATATAAGAATTGCAGAAGCTACTTTTAAAACTCAAAAAAATACAAACCTACCTATAATATTAGATTTGCATGATAATTTTCCTGAAATAATGAAATTTTATCCGCATATGAAAAAATTTCCTGGAAAATATATAATATCACCCAAAAGATGGAAGAAAAAGGAGGAATATTACATTAAAAAATCTAACAAGGTAATTACGGTTTCTGGTGAGTTCAAAGAAGAAATTGTTAAAAGAACTAAAGTTAATGATGATAAAGTGGTGTTAGTTCCCAATACAATTAATCAATCTTTTTACAATAACTATACAATTAATAGCACTATTATTGATAATTATAAAGATAAATTTGTGCTTTTATATTTAGGTGATACAAACTTAAGAAGAGGACTCTTAACAGCTATTGAATCAATTAATAAGCTTAAAAATGTAATTTCAAATATTAAACTGGTAATAGTAGGGAAAAACACTACAGATTATATTTTAAAAGAAAAGGTAAATGAATTGAAACTTAATGATTATGTTGATTTTGAAGGATGGAAAAATGTTGATTTATTCCAGTCTTACATTTTAACAAGTTCTATTTGTATTTCTCCTTTGTACAGAAATATTCAGCATGATGTAGCTTATGCAAATAAGCTATTTCAATATATGAGTTTTGGTAAACCTTTATTGGTTAGCAATGCTACAGCCCAAAAGAATTTAATTGAAAGAATAAACTCAGGATTAGTTCATGAAGAAAAAAATGTAGATGATTTTATAAATAAGGTTATAACATTATATAAAGACATAAGTTTAAGAAATGAATTAGGAAAAAATGGAGAACAGTTTGTAAAGAATGAGTTTACATGGGATAAAACTTCTAAAGAGTTAATTGATCTTTATAACAACTTACTACATTGAAAGTTTTAATTCTAACATATTATTGGCCACCGGCAGGAGGGTCAGGAGTACAACGTTGGTTAAAGTTTGTAAAATACTTACAAGGTTTTGGTATTGAACCAGTTATTTATACGGTTAAAAATCCGAATTATCCAATTTTAGATGATTCGTTAGAAAATGATGTGCCGAAAAATATTAAAGTTTTAAAAACGCCCATTTTTGAACCTAATGATTTTTTTACCATTTTTAAAAAGAAAGAAACCAAAACAAGCGCAGGTTTTTTAGAAAGTAATCCGTCTTTTGTAGGAAAAGTTCTTCAATATATCAGAGCCAATTATTTTATTCCAGATGCACGAAAATTCTGGATCAAACCTTCTGTAAAATTCTTAAAAGAGTATTTAAAAAATAATCCAATAGATGCAATTATTACCACAGGTCCTCCACATAGTTTACATCTTATAGGATTAAAACTTAAAAAAGAACTAAATTTAAAATGGATAGCTGATTTTAGAGATCCGTGGACAGATATTGATTACTTTCATCATTTACCTCTAACTGAAAAGGCAAAAAAGAAGCATTGTAAATTAGAAGAAGAAGTTTTATATAATGCAGATGCTGTTTTAGTAGTGGGAAAAACAATGAAAGATAATTTTCAACCGTTTTCAAAAAACATTCATGTAATTACTAATGGATATGATACTAAAAATAACAATGAGAGTGAAGTTGTTTTAGATGATAAATTTTCTATTACTCATATTGGTTTGATGAATGCTGATAGAAATCCGATTGTATTATGGCAAGCCATTACCGAAATTTCTCAAGAAAATAATGAATTTGCAGAAGATTTAGAAATCAAGTTGGTAGGAAGTATTGCTAAAGAAGTTCAGGAACAAATAAATAAGTTAGCTATAAAGAACATAACTCAAATACCCTACGTTTCACATCAAAAAGTACAAGAGTTTCAAAAAAAATCGCAAGTTTTGTTGTTGGCAGTAAATAAAGTGCCAAGCGCTAAAGGAATAATTACAGGAAAAATTTTTGAATATTTGCAAGCTAAACGGCCTATTCTGGCTATTGGTCCTGAAAATGGTGATTTGGCAGATATTCTTCAAAAAACTAATTCCGGTGTTATAGTTGATTTCAACAACAAAGAAAAACTAAAACAAGTATTGTTACGTTTTTATGAAGATTATAAGAATGAAAAACTAAACGTTTTATCAAAAAATATAGAACAATATCATCGTAAAAATCTAACAGAACAATTATCAACCATACTTAAGCAAACCATAAATTCTTGAAAAAAATAGTAACCATATTAGGAGCGCGACCTCAATTTATAAAAGGAGCTGTTTTAAGCAGAGTAATAAAAAAACACAACAAAATTGAAGAAGTTATTGTTCATACAGGTCAGCATTTCGATGCTAATATGAGTCAGGTTTTTTTTGATGAAATGCAAATTCCTCAGCCAAAATATAATTTGGCAATCAACGGATTGAATCATGGTGCCATGACTGGGCAAATGCTTGAGAAGATTGAAAAAATTTTAATGGATGAAAAACCAGATGCTGTTGTGGTGTATGGTGATACCAATTCTACAATTGCCGGAGCGTTGGCAGCAAAAAAGCTTCATATAAAAGTGGTGCATATTGAAGCAGGTTTACGTTCTTTTAATATGAAAATGCCTGAAGAAGTCAATAGAATTTTAACGGATAGAATTTCAGATTTGTTAGTTTGTCCAACTGATAAAGCAGTTTCTAATTTACAAGATGAAGGATTTAATGATTTTAGTATAAAAATTGAAAAACATGGTGATATTATGAAAGATGCCATGGATTTTTATTCAAAACTATCCGAAGAGAAATCAAACATAATTCAAGATTTAGCTTTAACTAAAAACCAGTTTGTACTTGCTACCATCCACAGACAAGAAAATACAGATTTTGAAAATAACTTAAAAGAAATCTTTGCAGCTTTAGATGAAATTCATGAAAAACTAACTGTAGTTTTACCATTACATCCACGAACCAAAAAAATGTTAGATCAATTTAATATACGTACAAATATTAAATTGATTGATCCTGTTGGATATTTTGATATGATCAATTTATTAAAGAACTGTAAAATGGTCTTAACAGATAGCGGTGGTTTGCAAAAAGAAGCTTTTTTTAATAAAAAGCATTGTGTAATTATTAGAGAAGAAACTGAGTGGATAGAATTAGTTAACGAAGGTTTTGCAAAATTAACAGGAGCCAATAAAAGTAAAATAATTACTGTTTTTAAAGAATTTATACATACAACAAAAAACTTTAATGTTGATCTTTACGGAACAGATGTTGGAGAAAAAATATATACATCTATTAAACAATTAATTCAATAACAACTTGGGCATAATTTTTAAACAATCGTTCAAAAATACCTTAATAATTTATTTAGGATTTATAGTAGGAGGTATAAATACCATTTTTTTATACCCAAGAATTTTAGAATCTGATTACTACGGATTAACATCATATTTATTAGCTTATTCAAACCTAATAATGCCACTTACAGCATTTGGTATTCAGTATACAATTGTCAAGTTTTTTTCATCCTATATTAATAAAGAGGAAAAGGATAGGTTTTTAACAGCATCTGTTTTCTTACCATTATTAATAGCGCTTCCTATTGGTCTTTTATGGAGTAATATTCACACTTTTATAGTCAATAGTTTAAATAAAGAAAATGCTATTGTGGAAGATTATACTATTGTTATTTATATAGTAGCTGTTTGTTGTGCTTATTTTGAAGTGTTTTATTCTTGGGCAAAAGTACAATTACATACAGTATTTGGTAATATTTTAAAGGAATTTTGGAATAGAGCCATGGTAATGATGTTACTTGGAGCAGTATTTATGAATTGGATTACTAAACCAGAGTTTATTTGCATACTTACCGCTACATATATTTTAAGAACGTTATTAATGATGGGATATGCCTTTTATTTATATCTACCAAAATTTAGTTTTAAACTCCCCAAAAATTTTAAAGAGATAATAAAATATTCAGGATACATCATTTTAGCAGGTAGTGCTAGTGCTATAATTTTAGATATTGATAAAGTTATGATTCCTGATAAAGAAACGTTTGAAAAAGCGGCATATTACACCGTTGCTGTTTTTATAGGATCTTTTATAGAAGCACCAGGTAGAGCAATGGCACAAATTTTACAACCCTTAACCTCACAATCACTTAATGAAAACAACAGTGTTGAGGTTGAGAATTTATATAAGAAAAGTTCTATAAATTTATTATTAATTGGAGGCTTGTTCTTTTTGTTGGTAAATTGTAATATAAGTGAACTATTTAGAATAATGCCTGAAAAGGGTTATGCAGGTGGTGAGTTAGTTGTACTTATGATTTCTAGCATGAAGCTTTATACCATGTTTTTAGGTAATAATACGTCCATAATTGGAAATTCACAATTTTATAGAATTACATTACCAATTGGCGTAGGAATGGCTTTATCAGTGTATTTACTCAATAGATTATTTTATTTCAATTTAGAAATGAGTACAGATGGTTTAGCCTTATCAACTTTAGTTACCATTTTTATATTTAATACCTATAAAATTTGGTTTGTTAAAAAGAAATTTGGCATGACTCCTTTTACGGATAAAAGTTGGCAAATGATAGCGGTAATAATAGTTTTATTTGTTGGGTTTTATTTTTGGAATTTTTCTTTACCAAAGTTTAGTTTTAATGGCTTTCCTCTTCACCCACTGCTTAATATTATTTTAAAAAGTGTAATAATAGTATTGGTATATTTATTTTTAGTTTTCAAATTAAAAATATCTTTTCAGGTTAACATGCTGCTTAAAAAAATTATTAAATAAAAAAGGCTCAACAAAGTTGTTGAGCCTTTTTTTGAAGTTTATGAAATATAGGGGGGGATTATTTCACTTAGTCAAATAAACAGTTTTTTTAACTAAAACAAGTTAACATATGTTTAGTTTTAGTTGTTTTAACATTTATTTAAGAAAATATTTTTTTTCTGATACGACTAAGTTGAACTGGTGTTATGTTTAAATAATTAGCTATTTGGTATTGGGGTAGTAAGTTTTCAATCTCTTGAATTTCTTGTTTTAATAATAAATATCTTTTAGTAGCATCAAATAAACACAGTTCATCAATTCTTTTTTCAGATCTAATGTAAACTTGTTCTAATATTTTGGAATATACTCCTAAAAGCTCGCTATTTTGTTCGGTTAAATTAATAAATTCATAAAAGTCGCCTTTATAAACTTCACAATCTGTTAAACAAACATAAGATGCGTTAGATACTTCTTTTTTTATTAATGAAGTTAAGGACCCCAAGGCTTTATTAGTTCTATACAAGGTTCTAATAAACTCATTTCCTTCTTCATTTTTAATAAAACAACCAGCTATACCAGATTTTATTATATAAAAATTCCTCGTTGTTTTCCCATAATCTACTATAATATCACCTTTTGAATATTTTTCTTTATGAATTAGGGATTTAAATTGATTTATTGATTTTTCTGAAACATCATTACTATAACTTGTAAGATATCTCATGGCAATATCTTTTATTTCACCCATAGTAGTTTTTTCCTCGGTTTAGTTTTAAAGATTAAATATAGCTAAAAATTCAATTTAATTGCTTCTAATACCGTTGTAGTATTTCCTCCTTCCATAAAAAGAAGGTCTAAAATAGAAAGATTAGAAATAAAACCGTGTTTGTCATCAAACATTTGAACATACGGATTCATTTGGATTTCTATACCTTTTTTAGCAATAGCTAAGTCTCTAAAGTCATTATTAGTTTCAATTTCATAGGATAAAGTTTTAACAAAACTTTGTGAAATTTGTAAAGCATCTGCTACAAATAGGTGAGCATCAATATTTACATCTAATAAATACTTGTACTTTTTATTAAAAATAGAAGATAAGTCATCTTCAAAAAACTCAAAAAAAGGTGAAGCTCTATAAGCAGTTTGTAAGGATTTAAAATGCTGACTTTGCCAAGGAAAATCATTTTCTACTAAAGTATCTTTTGTTTTTTTTCTTCCCTGAATGGCTGTATGCTTAACAGGTATGTTTAATGATAACTTACCATTTGCACCGTAAATATAACATCTGTTTCTATAGGTTTGCTTTTGAAAATTATCTTCAACTTCAAAAGTCACATTATCAGTCTTTAATATTGCTGCATATTGAGCAATAGGAGCGAAGTATGTTGGTATAAAAAGTGCCAAATATTATGCTTTTTTCTTTTTTGGTTTAAAAATACTGAACAAAATAGCAGCAATAACTACCATAGCAATCCAAAAATATGATTTTGACTTACCGTTAGAAACCGTGGTAAACATTCTATCCCAACGTATAGAACCTGTTTGAGCATCCCAACTAAACCAAACCATAATAGGTTTTCCAACCACATGATCAAAAGGTACATAACCCCACGCTCTGGCATCTAATGAGTTTTGACGGTTGTCACCCATCATCCAGTAATAATCTTGCTTAAAAGTGTAAGTATTTGCTTTTTTTCCGTTGATATAAATATCATCATTAAAAATAGTCAAATCATTATTTTCATACCTACGGATGATTTGCTCATAAAAAGGAATTGTTGATGCATTTAAACCTACAGTATCTCCTTTTTTAGGAATATAAATTGGACCAAAATTATCCATTGACCAGGCATATTTTGGGTTGTGTGGAAAAATAGTTTTTTCATAATATCCTGCCGGAGTTAACTGTTTTTCAACACTTTTTACTATAGGGTTTTTTCTCAATTCTGCTGCTTCAGCATCTGTTAGGTTCAAGAAAAATTTACCATCTTTAAAAACCCTACCTTCTTGAGCCATGTTGTATTTAAGTATGGTTTCCCTGTCAAAGTTTTTTCCTTCGGTATCCACAACATGCATCCATTGTGGTTGTGCGCTTTCTGGTAAAACGGTGCGTTTTCCGTTAATAAATACATATCCGTCTCTTACAGATAAAGAATCTCCAGGAATACCCACACAACGTTTTACATAATTGGTTCTTTTGTCAATTGGTTTGTAGGTGTATTTACCTGATCTGTCATTCCACATCCATTTTAAGCTATCTGCTGGCCAACTGAAAACAACAATATCATTTCTTTTTATTTTTTGAATACCTGGTAAACGCATGTATGGTAATGAAAGTTTGTTTAACCAAGAATTTTCATAGGTTTCTTCATCACTGTCAGATAAATAAGATTTTATGCCTAAAACCGGAATAGTATCATGAACCATAGGAGCTGACACCGTAGTCATAGGTACACGTGCACCATAATGAAATTTACTTACAAATAAATAATCACCAATTAATAACGTTTTTTCTAAAGATGAAGTTGGTATGGTGTATGGCTGAATAAAATAAGTGTGGACTAAAGTTGCGGCAATTACTGCAAACGCAATTGAACTGATCCATTCTCCAATTCCTGATTGAGGTTTTAAGCTTCTATCTTCTTTATATTTTGCATCCGTAAAATAATTGATGTAATAAAGGTATAATCCTAAAGTTAAAATGGCTAACCAAGTGTCTTTTGTACTATTAAAGCCAAAACTTCTGCAAGTTTCTACCCAAATAATAGGGAACATTAAAAGGTTAACAATAGGAATAAATAATAGAATTACCCACCATTTAGGTCGTTTTATAATATCCATTAAAGCAATGGCATTGTATACTGGTATAGCAGCTTCCCATGCTTTTCTTCCTGCTTTTTCGTATAGTTTCCAAGTTCCTAAAAAATGAATTACTTGAATTATTAAGAATAAAATTAACCAACCTGTTAATGACATGATCTTTATTTTTTATTACTGTTTATTGTTTGTAACAATAATTAGTATTGGTTTTTTGTGTTTGTTACTTTTTTACTAGTGTTTTAACCTATGTTTAACACATCTTTCATGGTAAACACCCCAGTTTTATCTTTTAACCATTCTGCAGCAATAACTGCGCCTAAAGCAAAACCTTGACGATTGTGAGCTGTGTGTTTTATATCAATTGTATCAACCTCAGAGGTGTAAGTGATTGTATGTGTGCCCGGTACATCTGGAGTTCTAACAGCAGTAATAGGAATGATTTCTTTAGATGATTTTCCGTCTAGCTCCCATTGGGTTTTATCAGAATTTTCAATAATTCCTTCGGCTAAAGTGATAGCAGTTCCACTTGGAGCATCTAATTTTTTTGTGTGATGAATTTCTTCAATAGAAACATTATATTGTTTTAATGAATTCATCATTTTTGCCAGTTGCTTATTTAATTCAAAAAAGATATTTACACCAAGACTAAAATTTGAAGCATAGATAAAAGCACCCTGGTTCTTTTTACAGAGATTTACAATGTCTTGATATTTATCTAACCAACCAGTTGTACCTGAAACTACAGGAATGTTATGTGTTATACAATTGGAAATATTATTATATGCAGAGGTAGGAATACTAAAGTCAATGGCTACATCTGCTAATGTAATATCATAAGTTTCCTTTCCGGAAGTTTTAATAACAATTTCATGACCTCGTTGTAAAGCAATCTTTTCAATTTCTTTACCCATTCTTCCATAACCAAGTAAGGCTATTTTCATTTTTAAAACGAATATTTTAAAGTTACACCAACTTTTGGGGCATCAGATAAATGATAATCAGGAATTGTAGTAGGACTAATAGTTAAGTTGTCATTTGTGTCAAACTGAATTAAATGAGCTGTTACACTAGCCTCAACAATTTGTAAAACATAAATAAGCACAGTAGAAAGTAAAGAAAGATCTCTGTTCTTGCGCAATTGTTTTTGTGCACTTTCCAATCCGGTACTAGATATTAGCTGAACTCCATTAACTGTAAACTCATCTGGTAAACCGGCTAATCTCCTTTTGTAAGCTGTTCTATATCTATCGTATTCGTTGCTATTATCAATATAATAATAAATACTCACTCCTAAACCACCATAAATTAGAGGCAATTGCCACCAATATCGGTTATTATATATTTGACCCGCTCCTGGAAAAATAGCAGAATAAAAAGCTGCTTTTGAAGGAGATAATGGGTTGTATTCTATTTTTTTAATTTGTAATTGGTTAACTTCTTTTACCTCTGTACTGTCTTTTTGAGCATAGGTATGAATGCTAAAAAAAAAGGTAAAAAGTATGTAGTATATTGATTTCAATTACTTTAATAATTTTTTAATTCGATTAAAATCTTCAATAGAATCAAAAGGAATAGAAATTTTACCTTTTCCTTTATTGTTAACCGAAACATCAATTTTAGCACCAAAAAACTCATTTAGCCCACTCATGCTATTAGAGATCATAAAAGGTAATGGTTTTTTAGAGGTATTCACTTTTTCGGGTGTTCCTTCTTTTAAATTTCTAACCAAATCTTCAGTTTGACGAACCGAAAGTTTATCTTTTAAGATCTTTTTATAAATAGTTAATTGATCACTAATACTTTCAACGTTAATTAAAGCTCTACCATGACCCATTGATATAAACCCATCACGCATTCCTGTTTGAATAATAGGGTCTAGTTTTAATAAACGTAAATAGTTTGTTACTGTAGAACGCTTTTTACCTACACGGGTACTTAATTCTTCTTGAGTTAATTGAATTTCATCAATTAAACGCTGATAAGAAAGTGCAACTTCAATAGGATCTAAGTTTTTACGCTGAATATTTTCAACCAAGGCCATTTCTAGCATTTCTTGGTCGTTTGCAATTCTAATGTATGCAGGAACTGTTTTGTTACCAATTAATTTTGAGGCTCTAAAACGACGTTCTCCAGATACTAATTGAAACTTGTCTTCTGCTAATTTACGTACAGTAATTGGTTGAATAACCCCAAGTTCTCTAATAGAACCAGCTAATTCTTGTAAGGCCTCTTCATCAAAATAGGTACGTGGTTGAAATGGATTTACTTCAATTAAATTTAAATCTATTTCAATAATATTTCCAACTACTTTATCTGCATTCTTATCTGATGCAGATGTTACTTCAGCAGTTTCTTTTAACAAAGCCGATAATCCTCTTCCTAATGCTTGCTTCTTTGTTGCTTTTGCCATTTTTATTTTTTGTTTATAATCTCTGTAGCTAAATGAATGTAATTTTCTGCTCCTTTACTAGTTGCATCATAAGAAATGATACTTTCTCCGTAACTTGGAGCTTCACTTAAACGAATGTTTCTATGCACAATAGTATCAAAAACCATAGAGCTAAAATGCTTGCGTACTTCCTCTACTACTTGGTTAGACAAACGTAAACGAGCATCGTACATGGTTAGTAACAATCCTTCAATGTCTAAGCTTTGATTATGAATTTTTTGTACACTTTTAACGGTATTTAATAGCTTACCTAAACCTTCTAAGGCGAAATATTCACATTGAATAGGGATGATTACTGAATCAGCTGCAACAAGAGAGTTTAAAGTAATCAATCCTAAAGATGGAGCACAATCAATTAAAATATAATCATAATCATCTTTAATATCTTTTAATGCTTTTTTAAGCATATATTCTCTTTCTTTCTTGTCTACCAATTCTATTTCAATAGCTACCAAATCTATATGAGCAGGAATCAAATCAACATTTGGTGATTCAGTTTTGACTATAGTGTCTCTGGTATTTACAGTATGCTCTAATACTTGGTAAGTACCTAATTCAACACTTTCTACATCAATTCCTAAACCAGAAGTTGCATTTGCCTGGGGATCGGCATCAATTAATAAAACCTTCTTTTCAAGAACACCAAGAGCAGCGGCTAAGTTTACCGATGTGGTAGTTTTACCTACTCCTCCTTTTTGATTTGCAATCGCAATGATTTTACCCATACTTTAAGTTATGTATTTACAAAGACGTAAAATTACAATTATTTATGACTTTTAAAAGTGAAAGATGTTAACAAATATAACATCACTGCAAAATAGAAAAACCACGGAAACTTCCGTGGTTTTTTATAAAATATTTTAAATTTTATTAGTTGTTTAACATAACTGGCATTACTAACATAGTAACTAGTTCTCCTTCTTCTGTTCCGTCTATAGGCGTTAAAATTCCTGCACGGTTAGGTAAACTCATTTCAATTAATACATCGTTAGAGTTTAAATTGTTTAACATTTCACTTAAAAAGCGAGAGTTAAAACCTATTTGCATATCGTCTCCTTGGTAATCACAGCTTAAACGCTCATCTGCTTTATTTGCATAGTCTAAATCTTCTGCAGAAATATTTAATTCTGTTCCTGCCATTTTTAAACGAATTTGATGTGTCGTTTTACTAGAGAAAATAGAAACACGACGTACTGAGTTTAAAAATGAAGCTCTGTCAACTGTTAATTTATTTGGATTTTCTTTTGGTATAACAGCTTCGTAGTTAGGGTATTTACCGTCAATTAAACGACAAACTAATACAATATTGTCAAAAGTAAATTTAGCGTTGGTATCGTTATACTCAATGGTTACATTATCTTCAGATCCTCCTAAAATCCCTTTTAATAAATTCAAAGGTTTTTTAGGCATAATGAATTCGGCTGTTTTGTCTGCAGTAACATCAGTACGAGTATATTTTACCAATTTATGAGCATCGGTAGCAACAAAAGTTAAATCTTTTGAGCTAAACTGAAAGAAAACACCACTCATTACCGGACGTAAATCATCATTACCAGCAGCAAAAATTGTTTTAGAAATAGCTGTTGCTAACACATGTGCTGGTACCTCTGTACTACTTGGAGACGGTAATTCTACAGCTTTAGGAAATTCTTCTCCATTATAAAATGCCATATCGTATTTTCCTTGCTCAGAGCTAATTTCAATGGTATTTTCTCCTTCTGTTTTAAACGTTAAAGGTTGATCTGGAAACGTTTTTAAAGTATCTAATAATAAACGCGCATTAATTGCTATTGAGCCTACATCTTTACTTTCAACTTCAATAGTTGAAGTCATAGTGGTTTCTAAATCTGAAGCAGATGCTTTTAATTGATTTTCTGATAGTTCAAATAAAAAATTATCTAAAATGGGTAAAGTGTTGTTGCTGTTTATAACGCCACCTAAAACTTGTAATTGTTTTAATAATTGTGAACTAGATACAATAAATTTCATTCGTTTTTTAACTAAAAATTAGATTTACAAATATATTCTATTAAAAGTAGAATTAAAATTATTTTTTTAACACTTTATCCACCGTTTTTCAACTAATTAAAAAGATAGTTGATTTGAATGCTTCCATACCAATTACTGTTTGGAACATGAAAGCTTTTTAATTTTTTGGTGTGATAGAAAATTGAGTATCCAAAATTAAACCTGTTTGCTGTGAATCTCAAACCAATTTCTGTTGAAAATTTGAAAGGTTTAACATTATAGGTAACAGGACTATTATTGTTAAAAAAACTCCCTTCAATAGTAGCGTCGTATGCCACTAAACTAATCATAGGTTTAAAATAAATGAACACCTCAGTATTGTTATGGTATAGAGTATTTTGGTTGTTTAAGTTACTCTTAAAAGCTATAGAATTTGTAATATTTTGAAGCGGTTTAAAGCCAATTCTACCAAAAAAACCAGTAGAAAAATCAGTGTAAATGGTTCCAATTCTAGCATCATTATTCCAGCTTAAGTCAAAAAACGAATCGTTTCCTGTTAATTTTTGTAGGTAACTAGCATTGAAATTTAAAGATAAAGCATCTTTAATTTGATAATCCCAACCCGTGGCTTCAGCAAAATCATAGGCTCTATGAACTATGTCCATTAATTCTCTAGCTTTTGCTGATTCACCTAGAACTCCTGCTTGTATGGTGAACTTAAAAAAAGAATTATTTTTATAAAAGTTACTTATACCAAAACTACCGAATAAATGTCCCGCAAAAGGACGATCATGTTGGTCTACACTTTGTACAACTGCTTTATAAGGGGTGTACATTTCATGGCCTATTGTTATTTGATAGATCTTTTTCTCAATACGTTCAGAAGTCTTGTTGCTTAGGTAGCTGTAATTAAAAAACATTCCGTTTGTGTAATATCGGTCTCTGTAGGTTGAAATGTAGAGGTCGTTATCATTTATAAAGCTGATTTCTTTTGAATATTTAGATTGAGCTAAGGCGCTAATCGATAGTAAAAGTGCTAAGAGTAGAGTAGTTTTTTTCACGATCACAAATATACAATAACAAAAAATAAATCGTAATTCTTAATCATAATTACTACATTAGTCTTTCTTAATTTTAATGATAACTATGGAGGAAAAGCCTAGACTTACTGCTGAAGATTTTGAGCGAGCTTCTTCTAATGAAGAATTATTGCAAATAATTGAAGAAAAGAACATTCCGTTTGGAAAAGTAGAAAAAGAATTACAGTATGAGCAAGAGCTTAGAAAATTGCAAATAGAATTAGTTAAACTTCAACACTGGGTTGTAAAAAATCAAAAAAGAGTAGCTGTAATCTTTGAAGGAAGAGATGCAGCAGGAAAAGGAGGTAATATCCGTAGATTTATGGAACATTTGAATCCGCGTTCTTCACGTTTAGTAGCTTTAAGTAAACCAACAGAAGTTGAAAGAGGACAGTGGTATTTTCAACGTTATATTAAAGAATTGCCCGATTTGGGTGAAATTGTATTTTTTGACAGGAGTTGGTATAACCGTGCTGTGGTTGAACCAGTAATGGGGTTTTGTAATGATAAACAATATCGAAAGTTTTTATTACAAGTGCCTGAATTTGAACACATGTTGTATGAGGATGGTATTGTAATTATAAAATTTTGGCTTTCAATTACCAAAGAAGAACAATTAAGAAGATTCAATGCTAGAGAAGATAACCCATTAAAAAGATGGAAATTTAGTCCGGTTGATAAGAAAGGGCAGGAGTTATGGGATAAGTATACTTTTTACAAAGATGAAATGTTTACCAATACGCATACAAGTTATTGTCCTTGGACTATCATCAGAACCAACAATAAAAAAACAGCGCGTTTAGAAGCAATGCGTTATGTGTTGTCTCGCTTTGATTATGAAGGTAAAGAAGAAGCAATGACAAATTTAAATCCAGATCCAAATGTGGTAATGCGTTACTACAGATCCATCATACAAAATGATTAAAATGTTAAAACAAGAGCTGACAACAGAAGATATAAGAAAATTGAATTCAAAAAAAGGCTTAATGGCAATTTTAATGAGAGAGCCATTAAATATAGATAGAGCTTTACGGTATGTGAATTACCTTGATAAATTACAAGAGTTGCAAGTAGAATTAATTAGAATGCAAACTTGGGCAATTCAAAATAAAGAACGAATTATAGTACTATTTGAAGGAAGAGATGCGGCGGGTAAAGGTGGAGCTATTCGAAGAATTACAGAGAGAATCAATCCGCGTCATATGCGTATTGTTGCGTTACCAAAACCAAGTGAAGAGCAAAAAACACAATGGTATTTTCAACGTTATGTAGAGCAGTTTCCAAAAGCAGGAGAAATGGTGTTATTTGATAGAAGTTGGTATAATAGAGCTGTAGTAGAGCCCGTAAATGGTTTTTGTACTGAAGAAGAATATAAGATTTTTATGAAACAGGTAAACGGATTTGAAAGAATGATATTACAATCTGGCATTCGTTTAGTTAAAATATATATGTCTATTTCAAAAAAAGAACAAGCAAAACGTTTTGAAGATATTAAGAACGATCCTTTAAAGCAGTGGAAAATGACTAGAGTAGATGAACAAGCACAAGAGTTGTGGGATTCTTATACAAATTATAAAAAGAAAATGTTTAAAAAAACGAATACAGAGCTTTCTCCTTGGAAAATTATTAAAGCTAATAGAAAAACAGATGCTAGAACTGCTTGTATAGAGCATATTTTAAATAGTATTCCTTACGATAAAAACACAATCATTTAAAAAAGCTTGCACTTACAAGCTTTTTTTTTTGGATTGAACTGTTACATAATTATAAATTAAAATATTTCTTAAATTTAAATTACTCAAAATCAGTACTTTATATATAAATTTAATTGAGGTAACAATATTGAACTAAGAGTTGTAAGAACGCATATATCTTTGTAGTGTAATTATGACAAAATGAAATCGTTGGGGGACTTTTTCAAGAGTTTGATTACTTAGAGAAAAGGAAGTAAAAAAAAGCACTCATTTGAGTGCTTTTTTTTATGTCTATTCTAGATCAGTATATAATTCAGCAATTTTGAAATTTGTAAATAGGTTACATAACTATAATTATAAATAAAAATAAGTGTTATATTTTTGATTATTAGTTGTTTATAAAGATTTAATACATAATGTAACAATATTAAAATAGTAAATTGTAGATCAGTAATATCTTTGTAGTGTAATTGTAACAGATTGAAAATGTTGGGGGACTTTTTCAGTATGTTGATTACAAAGAGAAAAAGGAAGTAAATAAAAAAGACGACATTTAATGTCGTCTTTTTTATTTTTTAATTGAATATAATATTTAAAAGAACTAAATTGTTTTAAGAGAATATATAATTCAACAATTTTGAAATTTACAAATAGGTTACATAAGTATAATTATAAATAAAAATAAACATTATATTATTGATTATTAGTTGTTTGTAAAAGTTTTTTAATGATGTAACAATATTAAAATAGTAAATTGTAGATCAGTAATATCTTTGTAGTGTAATTGTAACAGATTGAAAATGTTGGGGGACTTTTTCAGTATGTTGATTACAAAGAGAAAAAGGAAGTAAATAAAAAGGCGACACTTAGTGTCGCCTTTTTATTTGCTATTGTCCCGTCCTGAAATAAGTTGAGTTAATAAATGCTAATGTCAGAACTAGTTAATAGTTAGTTATTATTTTTTAAGTTGGTTAGTAATTTCTTTAAAAATTAAAAAAATCTCACCAGCAATTTGTTGACTCGTTTCTAAATATTTATCAGCTTGTAATTGCATTCCGTCAAATTCTTTTGGGTCTTTGTATGGTAAATGAAAACGATGAATTGCTTCTGGAATCAAAGGGCAGTTTTCATCTGCATTACTGCAAGTTGTAATTGCAATAAAAGGTTGTTTGTTTAAATCATTATCATAGGTTTTGGAATACCCTAATATTGATTTATTTGTATTTTTAAAAGTGATTAAATATCGTGGGTTTTGATGTGAAAAATCTATTACATTAAAGTCAAAACCAGTTTTTTGAAGGCTTTTTACCGTATTTCTATGAAAAGCAGTAGCTTCTGTTCCTCCAGAAAAGCAAAAGATATTTTTTAACTTGAAATATTCAGAAGCATAAAATGCCCACACCTGTGCTAATTGACTACGTCTGGAATTGTGTGTGCAAATAAAATTAAGGTTAACTCTTTTCTTTTGTGTTAATTCTGCTACAACTGTATTTGCAATATTGTTTAATAAATCTTTTCGATTTGTAGTCGTTTCAATATTGTTTTTAGCGTTTTCGAAAAAAGTTTTTGTTTCTATTACTTCGCTTTTAATCATACTTTCTTTTAACTTTTAATATCATCTTTGTGTATTTTAGCAGCAGTTTTTTAATTAACAAAAGTAAAAGTTGTTTTTAGTATTTGATTTAAGTTAAGGTTAAGGATGTGTTTAGAAATTGGTAATAAAGTAGCAGTTTTGGATGATGTTATTAAGGGGTTTGTAATAAAAGTTAATAATAACAGTGTTATTGTTAAATCTGAAGACGGAATGGAGTATGAGTTTTTAGCTTCGGAATTGGTAAAAATTGAAGAAGATCAACATCAGCTTTCAAAATACATGAATATTAATAATCAATTTTTAAAAGATAAAATTCACGAATCAGCTAAAAAGAAACAAGTTTTTAAAAAGCAAAAAAATGAAGTAGTAATGGAGGTGGATTTACATGCTGAAAAATTAATGAAATCAACCAAAGGACTAGATACTTTTGATATATTAACATTGCAATTAGAAACAGCAAAGCGAAAAATAGAATATTGTGTTCATAAAAAAATATCAAAAATTGTTTTTATTCATGGTGTTGGAGAAGGGGTGTTAAAAACAGAGCTCCACTATCTACTAAATAAATACCCAGTTGAATATTTTGATGCTTCTTATCAAAAATATGGTTTGGGGGCTACAGAGGTATATGTATATCAAAATTCATAGTTTTTATAATAGTTGTATTTTTGCGCTGTAAAAATCTACTTATATGAAAACAGTTTATTTAGATAATGCAGCTACTACTCCAATGGATGTTGAGGTAATAAAAGTAATGCAAGAATCTATGTTAACTAATTTTGGTAATCCATCTTCAACTCATCAATTTGGTAGAAAAGCAAAAGCTGTAATTGAAACTGCTCGTAAAAACATAGCAAAACATTTCAATGTTTCTTCTTCTGAAATTATTTTTACATCAAGTGGTACAGAGGCAAATAATTTAATTTTATATAATGCAGTTTTAAATTTAGGTGTTAAACGTATTATAACTTCAAAAATTGAGCATCATGCAGTTTTACATGTTGTATATTATTTACAAGAAACATATAATATAAAGGTAGATTTTGTTAATTTAAATGAATTAGGTGAAGTTGATTTACAAGATTTAGAAGATAAGTTAACACTAAGTGCTGAAAAAACATTAGTAAGTTTAATGATGATAAATAATGAGATTGGTAACATTTTACCTATTGATAAAATATCATCTCTTTGTAAAAGCAATAATGCACTTTTTCATTCAGATACAGTGCAGGCAATAGGGCATTACATAATTGATCTACAAAAAAATCCTATTGATTTTATCACTGCTAGTGCACATAAATTTCATGGCCCTAAAGGTGTTGGTTTTGCTTATTTTAATAAACAACATACAGTTAAACCTATGTTGCATGGAGGGAATCAAGAAAAAGGAGTACGATCTAGTACAGAAAATGTACATGCTATACTAGGTATGGAAAAAGCTTTGAAAATTGCCTATACTAATCTTACTAAAGATTTACAACAAATAACTGAAGTTAAAACATATTTCATTAATAAACTATTAGATGTCAATTCGCAAATAGCTTTTAACGGACTTTCATCTCAGTTAGATAAATCAAGTTATACTATATTAAATGTAAGGTTACCACTTAAAAATAATATGTTATTATTTAATTTAGATTTAATGGGAATTGCTGTTTCTGGTGGTAGTGCTTGTCAAAGCGGAAGCAGTAAGGGTTCGCATGTGTTGACTGCTATTTTAAATGAAGTTGAAGCTAAAAAAACTTCAGTGCGCTTTTCATTTAGTAAGTTTACTACAAAACAAGATGTTGACTATGCTTTACAAAAAATAAGCAGTTTTTTATTCTAATTTTTTGACAAAAAGAGAAAAAAAATCAATTTAAAGTAATTTTAAGAGAGGTTTTGCTCGTTGCCTTAAAATGTTGTGTTATTTTAAATAAAGTATCTTAAATGTTTTTATTTGAGGTGATCAAAATAGTTTTAAACTATAATAATTGAAAAAGTATAGTTTAATAATATGAGTTTTGTTAAACTATGTTAATAAAAACTTATTAATTTTACACCGCATTTATATGTGACTTTTTAAAATTAAAAGTGTCTAAATAGTAGAAATTATTAATTAATAAAATAATGTATATTTGCACAAAATTAAATTCCCTCAAAAACAATAGATTATGTAATTAATACATTCTATTAAGAGAGAAAATTTACTTCCTTATTTAACATATTCCCCCTCCCCAATAATTCAATTTTTTATTGATGTGATTTTGTTGTGTTTTTTAATACAATAAGTTTTAATGCGTTTGCTTAAAAAAATAAAATAATAAGGCTGTCAATACTGTATGAAAAATTATTACCCCTTAATCCCTAGTAGTAAAGAGGTTATTACTTTTTTACTATTTTTTGCTATGTTTAATGTTTCGGCTCAAACCGTTACCCTCTGGTCAGAAAATTTTGATAGTTATGCAAATAATGCAATATCAGGTAATGCTAGTGGTGCTTCTTCTTCAGGTTGGACCTCTCAAGCAGGAGCTTCTGTACAATCAGGATTAATATCAGCAACTCAAACTAATGCTAACGGGTCAGATTTAGCTAATCCCTTAGAATGGAGAACAAATACAATTAATATTAGTTCATATACCAATGTTCAGTTTAGCGTATCAGTAAATGCTTTCAACCAAAATGAGTTTGAAGATAGCGGATCAGCACAAGATCAATTTAGTTTGCAGTACAGAATTAATGGAGGTTCTTGGGTTACAGTGGTTGTAGGTTCAGGTAGTGCAGGTAATCCTGTAACAGGTTTTTCTCAACCTGTAAACGTGCCAAACGGAACAACTTTAGAGATAAAAGCAACGTTTCATAATACAGCAAATAATGAAACTTATACAATAGATAATGTATTAGTTACAGGTGAAGCTTTAGAGGTTGATACAGATGGAGATGGTGTTCCGGATAATGTTGATTTAGATGATGATAATGATGGTATTTTAGATGTAAATGAGCAAGCATGTGATGAATCACAAACATCAAATCCTACTTCAGGTAGTGGAGTTTATAGAGAATCTATATATATATTTGACTGGGCTTCAACATCCTTATCAGATGGGATTCAAAATGGAGATACTCATACTTTTACATTAATAAATGGTATTCAGGCAACGTTTACTTTTTCTAATGTTTCTAATACTACAGCAGGATCTACATATGTACCTACAGATTTAAATACTTGGTCAGGTTCAATCATATATCAGTTATATGATACAGATGGTATGTCAGAAGCTTTGTATGGAGCAAATGCTCAAGATGTTAGCTTTGATGTTGCTGTAAATGTAACAAAGAATGGTTTACCGTTTCCTTTTGATCTTTTAACAATAGATTCTGAAGCAACAAATGGTTCAGGAGAGTTAATAACGTTTACTACCGATGGAGAAGCTTTTCAAGTTTTAGAAGAATATAATGGAGGAGGAGTGTGGACTGGAGAAGGTACAAATACAATTACGGCACTCAATACAGAAAGTTCGGGAGGTAATACTATATTTTATACAACAAACCCATCAAATATAAATGTTTCTATAGATGCAGGAGGAAGGCAAGGTATTGCCTTCGGGTTGTATTTAAGATATTGTGATTCTAATGAATCAGGAATTCCAGATTATTTAAATACTGATTCGGATGGAGATGGGTGTCCAGATGCTATTGAAGCTTCAGAAAATGTATTACAAAGTCACCTTTTACCAAATGGTAGTATTGATATTTCTTCTACTGGAGGAGTTGATAGTAACGGGGTTCCAAATTTGGTTAATAATGGAGGAAGCGCAGATGTTGATTCAGCTCAAGGTCAATCGTCTAATGCAGGTGTTAAAACTGCTTCTACAATAACAATTGATAGTGATTTAACAGTAAATACACCGTTATGTGAAGGTGAAAATGCTGAATTTGATTTTTCAGCAACAGGTATAGATGAAGGTAATCCTGTTCAAAATTGGGTATATCAGTTACAAAAACAAAACGGTAGTAATTGGGATAGTATAGGAACTTTAGGTACTTTAACAAACGGTGTTTCTGAAAGTAAAACCATTGTTTTAAATAATGTACAAGCTACAGATTCGGGTGTATTTAGAGTAATTTTTACAAACTCAAATAATTCTTGTGAACACATATCTCAAGAAGTTAGTTTAATGGTAAAAAGTAAACCTACCCCACCTACTATAAATGTAGTAGATAATTGTGATGGAACAAGTACTTTGACTGCTTCAAATTATACTGGTGTATTATTGTGGAGTAATGGTGAAACGACAGAGTCTATAACAGTAAATACAGTAAACACCTATACTATAACTCAAACAATTGATGGGTGTGAAAGTGATGCAGCTTCAGCTAATTCAATAATAAGATGCGCCACAGTAACTATTGGAGATGTAACAGTTTCAGAAGGCGATAATGCGATTGTTCCAGTAACCTTAAGCAACCCAAGTACAGAAGACATTACAGTAGAAGTAACGGTAGACGGAGTAGTTTACACGGTAACCATTACAGCAGGCGCTACCACAGGAAGCGTAACAGTTCCAACGACGGAAGATACAATCTCAGGAGAGGCGGACGAGGTATTTGCAGCAACAGGAGTTGTAACCAGCGGAACTACCACCGGAGCCGTAACCGAAGGATCGATAACGGTACAAGATGATGATAGTGCTCCAACGGTCACTATTGGAGATGTAACAGTTTCAGAAG
>NZ_JAXCHH010000009.1:0-171887 GCF_034043975.1 Tenacibaculum sp. IB213877
TCACTCAGATAGAGGATTGCAATACTGCTCAGAAGTGTATCAAAGAGAATTACTCAAAAATAACATCATGCCTTCTATGACTACTGGTTATGACTGTTATCAAAATGCTTTAGCTGAAAGAATCAACGGTATTTTAAAAAATGAATTTTTAATCTATAAATGTAACAACAAACAAGAACTAGATATTTTAATTAAAGAGTCTATCGAAACTTATAATAACTTAAGACCACATTTAGCTCTTAATATGAAAACACCTAACTTTGTACATAACAAAAAACCTGTGAAGTTAACTTCACAGGTTTAAATCTATTTTTATTAAAATCTGTCAACCTATTTCAGGACAACTCAATTAAAATATAAGAAAAGTCTTTTTAAGGTAAACTAAACTGAGTAGATTCTGCATAAGCAAAGGAACCTCCTTGAGCTAAAACAACTGAACATGCTGGAACAGAAAGCAAGTAAGAACCACTTCCCCAGGCACAGCAAATTCCATCTCCATATACATCTGAAATAGTGAATGTATAATCTCCATCTGGAAGAGTTAAATCCAAATTTAGCTCGGTCTGCCCACTATAGGTTCCTCCTGAAGCGACAACACTGGATGATGAATCTGTTATTTGCCAGCTAGTTTCCTCTGGATAACCATCAAAAACAATATGCAAGTTTATATCATTCGAAACACACACCTTTGTATAGGTAATAGTTATTTCTTCTGAACTACCTACCATTTTTAAGTTTAATGTTCTAGGTTTATTCACAGGTATAGGATCAAAATTAAACTTTATAGGAGTACTTCCAGTGGTTTCATTAGCTTTAATAACAACAGTTCCTGTAAAACTATACTCCATACCATTTGCAGTAGAGGTATCACTCACCTCAACTTCAATATACCTGTCAGCAGGGTAAGATGAAGAGGCTTCAATCTCAAGATTATACTCCACACCATAATCATCAACAGTTAAAGATGTAGAAGTTGATTTAAAAGAATCAACTGGTGTTTCTACTAGAGCTTCTCTACTATTAATATCACACCCTACAAATAAAAGTGCAAATAATATTAAATAAAGAGATGAATATATTTTAGCGTTTTTCATAATTTATTTTTTAATTTTGAGTAAAAGTAAAAAGTTTGTTACTAGGGTCATTTGGATCATCCTCCACATTAACCCATACAACATCTTGATCTGTATAACCATCTAAAGTTAAATCATTACCACTAAAAATTTCAACGGATGAATCTGGGTAAACTACATAAATAGTGTATCCTGATTCTGTTAACACATCAGTAAAAACATCTAATGCATAATAATTAGGATAAAGATCAACTGAGTTTTGAATTCCAGCATTTAAGGGAATTGAAAAACTAGTTCCCAAAACACCATATATATCTTGTTGCCATTCACCTTCAGAATTAAACTCTGCAAAAGAGAAAAATACATCTGTAGGAGAATTTAAAGACAACACTATGTTTATTGCACTATCTGAAGCAGCTGGGACACTTATCAATTTAACCGAAGTTTGAGCCCCCAATCTTATAGAGTTATTATATAAAGTGTTTGCACTGGTAAGTATTATTGAGCTTACATTACCAACTTGATTAGGAACTACAATTTCTGCTGTAGTTTCTCCCGCATTTAAAGTTATAGATTTTTCTTCTTCATTAATAGTATAATTAAATTGACTTGTAGTTTCAACAGCTTCTGAAAGTATTATACTTACCGTTGCTTCCGAACCTGAGCTAGGAAAGACGAAAACATCTCCTGATTTATCAAAAGAAGCTGTAATTACAGTTCCCGATGGAATTACCGCAGGATCATCGTCTACTGCACAAGAAATGAATAAAGTTGTGAGTAGAATAGATATATATTTTTTTTTAAGCATGATTTTCATAATTATTTTTTTTATAATTCCGTAATTAAATAGGTGACATTATCTCCATCTGTTGATTTGGTAAAATGGAACAAGAAACTGTCTTCATTTATGGTTCCCGAATACTCTAGCTCTTGGCCATCTGGAAATGTAAATGTGATTAAATAATCTACTGCAGCTGTAAACAAATATTGATCTACATATACCGAAAACAAATTATCTGATTCCGCAAGAGGCAACTCAACTACTTCGGTAGTTGTTACACCAGTACTAGCATCTACTAAATTATTAAGATCAAATTCAGTCCCTATAAACAACCCTAAATCCATATCTCTAGAGCTATCTCTCCATGTTAATTCTATTTGTACATCACCAACAGTAGTTTCTACAATTTCTGGCAACACATCATACACTTGCACATTTCTCTCTTTTTTAGTTACATCTGCTGTACTAACTATATAAAAAGAAGTTAATGTTTCTACTGTTGTAAAATTTTTAATTTTAACTGTATATGTTTCTCCTCCATCACTCACTGTATCATCAAAAAATGTTAATTCTACAGGTACGGTAGTAGCTCCTTCAGGAATAATAATCGTTTCAGAATATTCCAGCTCTCTAACCCCATTACTTTCAATAGAACCATCTGATGAAACAACCTCTAACTCAACCACTCCTTGAGAGGGAAGAGCTTTTGATAAAAATACATCAAAAGAAACTTGACCTCCATCCTCTAAGACAATTGCCCCGTTATTGTTATCTGAAAACCCTATTTGAACTTCCTCAGTTTGAGTATAACTAGATTTTACTGGTTCAAAATCATCATTTTCACAAGCAATAAAGACTGATGAAAATATGAATATATATAATATCTTAAATTTTTTCATTTTCAATTATTTTATTTTAATACAAAACTAAGTCTAGCAAACATAAATCGACCTCCAATTCCAAACTGCTGTGCTCTACGAGACCAGTCAAAACGACCATCACTTCTATTATTTCCTCCATCAGAAAAACTACTAGCTGCTCTATCTGGATATATATCAAACAAATTGTTTGCCCCTACAGTAAATGTTAACTCATCTGTAGCCTTAAAACCAACTGATAAATCTGTTACTATTTTAGAGCCAAAAACCTGTTGCCTATCAATATCAGTTGTAGCCTCTGTTACCTCTCCAAAATATACATTTCTTAAAAACACATTAAATTTATCTGTAGATAAAGTATTTGAAAGATTAATTTTAGTTCTTGGCACTGCTTCTTCTAAATATATTCTACTATCTTCTGGAAAATAAGTTTCAATTAACCCTGCATTTGCTATTTGTTGTGAGCTATGAATATCATCTACTTGTTTTGTTTGAGAAAACGTAGCTGATAAATCAGATTTCAACCTCATTCCCTGATTCAATTCAGCATTATGCGTAATTACAATATCTAGTCCTTTCGACTCTGTATCAATTGCATTAGCGAAAAAAGAAACTGCAGTTGCATTAGCATTTTGTAAAGCAAGTGAAACATCTGAGTTTGGATCATCATCAGAGAACTGCCCTGTATACACCACTCTATCTTCAATCGCAACAAAATAACCATCAACAGTTATTTTTAAATTTGCTTCAGGTATTTTAGCTGTAAATCCTAAACTAGCACTTGCTGACTCTTCTTCTTTTAACTGGGGAATACCAAATTCATTAGCTAAAAAAGAATCATTAGAAGCTGTTAAAACTTCTTGAGCTTGACCATCTTGATCAAATATTGTTGAAGTTGAGTTAAAATTTAACTGATGTAAAGATGGCGCTCTAAATCCAGTACTTAAAGCCCCTCTAATACTTAAATTATTTGTAAACTTATATCGTGAAGACAATTTCCAATTCAATGTTGATCCAAAATCTGAGTAATTTTCAAACCTTAAAGCTCCTCCAACCATAAAAGCTTCTGAAAAATCCGCCTCTAAATCTGCATAAGCTCCAATACTATTTCTGTTAGCTGACACTTCGTTATCAGGCTGAAAACCTGGAAAAACCTGAGATCCTCCTGGTCTTGTATTGCCAAAAAAATCTGTAGATGGAGTACCTCCTAAAAAGTTTATGTTGTTACCATCAGCATCATATGATGCCCAAGAAGCCTCTTCTCCTGCAAAAATTTCATAATTTTCCAATCTGTATTCTGCTCCAAACGCTACATTTAATCCACTAAAAATTTCTTTATAATTTTTAGAAAAATCTAGGTTAGTTGTATTTTGAGTAAAAGCAAAACCTCCAGCATTAAAACTAGTTGGAGAATCATTTAATAAAGACGCATTTGATGTGTTTGTAATTTCATAGTCAAAACTATTTTGTCCCCAAGTATTACTAAAATCCACATCCCAATCACCTACTTTACCTCTAATTCCCACAGCAACCGATTGGTCATTTATTCTAGAATTGATTTCAGGTAGAAAACCATTGATATATAGAGCCGTATAAGTTCTTGATTGGTTTGGCAACCTATAAAACCCTGCGGAATTACCTTCTCTTGAGCCTAAACCTGCAAATGAATACAACTCTGTACCATTTTCATCTATAGGTAAAGACATATTAGCAAATAAACGACTACCTCTCAATCCTGATTGTCCAACCCTCATGTTGTAATCACTCCTTTCTTGACCCCTTACAATTAATTCTTGTTCTGTAGTATTAAGTGGTTCTATACCATCAATTATACCATTACTATCAAATGTATATTGAGATAAAGGTCCTGCAATAGAATTAGCCCCGTCATCAACCCCTATCAATTCTTGTATTGAGTTTGCATTAGCAATATCATTTTTAGTAGCTAGATCAAAATGAGTAACTCCCTGTGCAGCGAATTGAATATTAGAAAGAGAAAGATTCCCTAAATCCATACCTGAATGCATAGCCACCCATTCAATCGAATTATATGCATTAAAAATTCCTCCTTCCCATTCTTTCATTCTACTATATGGATTTCTATAATCAAAATCTCCGGAAAAGTTTATAAAACCTCCTTTATCACCTAATTTAATCCCATAACTAGCAGAAACATTTACAGACTCTCCATCCATACCTCCTGTTTGTTCCTCTGCATATTTTGAAACATAAGCTCCAGAAGTTACAGAAAGATTTAACTGATCTGTTGTATCATTTAAGACAATATTGATAACTCCAGCAATTGCGTCACTACCATATTGAGCAGACGCTCCATCTCTCAAAACTTCTATTCTTTTAATAGCTACTGAAGGTATTGAGTTTAAATCAGTTCCAACACTACCTCTACCAAATGTTCCATTTACATTAACAAGAGAAGATGTATGTCTTCTTTTTCCATTTACTAAAACTAACACTTGATCAGGACCTAACCCTCTTAAAGAAGCAGGGTCTATGTGATCTGTACCATCAGATATAGTTTGTGTATTAGAAGAAAATGATGGAGCAACATAGTTTAAAATTTGATTAAGATTAACTTGAGGCCCTGAAGTAATCAATTCTTTTACATCAATAATATCAATAGGAACAGGAGTGTCAATTGCAGTTCTGCTCTTACTACGTGACCCTACTAGAACAACCTCTTCCAAACTCACATTATCCTCCTTCATAGTAATTACTACCGAAGAAGTTGATAAGACTTGTTTTTCAATGGTTTTATAACCAATAAAGGAAGCTGACAAAGTAGTTGGCAACCCTTGTACACTTAGTGAAAAACTACCATCAATATCTGTAGTTACACCATTTGTAGTTCCTTTCTCAATTACATTAACGTAAGGCAAAGGTTCTCCTTTACTTCCTACAACTTTTCCACTTACCTTTTGAGCACTAACGCTCGATGATAATAAAAAAATTAATGCAATCAATACTTTTGTTAAAATGTAGCTGTTTTTCATACTAAATTTTTTGTATTTTAATTTAGTAACAAATTTTTATATTTTTTTTAACAAAAACAAGATTTAATTAACTTATTTTTCTTTTGATACTAAAAATATTGATTTTAACATGTTAAAAATGTTATTTTTTTAAACTAATCTTAATAAAAAATACGAAAAATCTTTAACCAACTTTTAACAAGCAAAAAATTGTTATTATTGTAGCTTTGTTTTCTAAACTAAGAAAACCTGTAATTTTTTAATCAATATGGATATAGATGTAAGAGCCATCAACGAAAAAATCGAAAGAGAAAGTGCTTTCGTTGATATTTTAACTTCAGAAATGAACAAAGTAATAGTAGGGCAAAAACATATGATTGAAGCCTTGCTTATTGGTCTTTTAGGAAATGGACATATTTTATTAGAAGGTGTACCTGGGTTAGCAAAAACTCTTGCGATCAACACTCTTTCTAAAGCTGTACACGGATCATTTAGCCGAATTCAGTTTACTCCTGACTTATTACCTGCAGATGTTGTAGGTACTATGATATACAATGTTAAAGAAAATGACTTTTCAATTAAAAAAGGACCTATTTTTGCAAACTTTGTTTTAGCCGATGAGATCAATCGTGCTCCTGCAAAAGTACAATCTGCTTTGTTAGAAGCTATGCAAGAACGTCAAATTACAATTGGCGATGAGACTTTTAAGTTAGACGAACCTTTCTTAGTAATGGCAACACAAAACCCTGTTGAACAAGAAGGAACTTATCCTTTACCAGAAGCTCAAGTAGATCGTTTTATGTTAAAAACAGTAATTGATTATCCTAAATTACAAGACGAGCAATTAATTATGCGTCAAAATTTAAATGGTGAGTTTCAATCTGTAAACCCAGTAGTTTCTATCAACCAAATTTTAACCGCTAGAAAAACTGCTCATGAGGTGTACATGGATGAAAAAATTGAAAAATATATTCTTGATATTATTTTTGCCACTCGTTATCCTGAAAAATATAATTTAGAAAAATTACAACCCTTAATCAACTTTGGTTCTTCGCCTCGTGGTAGTATTGCATTAGCAAAAGCAGCTAAATGTTATGCTTTTATAAAAAGAAGAGGATATGTAATTCCAGAAGATGTACGCGCTGTTGTACATGATGTTTTACGTCATCGAATTGGAATTACCTATGAAGCGGAAGCTGAAAACATTACTTCTGTTGATATTATTAATTCAATTATTAACGAAGTAGAAGTTCCTTAAAAAAAGGAATATTTATCTTAATTAAGAGAAAATAACCCCCAAAATATTTCTCAAATGACTTACAAACTAACAACGTACAAAACAATTAGAGGAAAAAAAGAAATTTTAGAAACACAAAAAAAGAAAAGTACAGAAGCTATCATTTATCAAGATGATAAACCTGCTTTTTTTGTTGATTGTTTTGACTTACAAACAGAATCAAACATTATAATGAATAGTTTAGTTCTATGTCAACAAAGAAGCTTAAAAGCCGTAATTAAAGAAATTGCAGCAAAAAACAACGTCAACTTATCAATTAAAGAAACCCCTTTGTTTGTACTAAAGAGTTCTTATGAATTGAAAGAAATGGAGCTTCCCCCTTTACCAGAAAATTGGTTAAACTAATACATGGATACCAAAGAATTACTCAAAAAAGTTCGTAAAATAGAGATTAAAACCAAAAGGTTATCTAATCATATATTTGGAGGTGAATACCACTCTACCTTCAAAGGAAGAGGTATGACCTTTTCTGAGGTGCGTCAATATCAATTTGGTGATGATGTTCGTGCCATTGATTGGAATGTTACTGCTCGTTACAACGAACCTTATATAAAAGTTTTTGAAGAAGAAAGAGAATTAACCATGATGCTTATGGTTGATATTTCTGGATCAGAATTCTTTGGTACTTCTACACAATTTAAAAAAGATACTGCCACAGAAATTGCAGCTACTTTAGCTTTTTCTGCTATACAGAATAATGATAAAGTCGGATTAATTTTATTCAGTGATCAAGTTGAATTATTCATTCCACCTAAAAAAGGAAAAAGTCATGTATTACGAATTATACGTGAACTGATAGAATTTCATCCAAAAAGTAAACAAACCAATATTAATGAAGCTTTTAAGTTTTTATCTGGAGTTATGAAAAAGAAAGCCATTGTATTTATGCTTTCTGATTTTATGGATGAAAACTATGAAAAAACTTTAAAAATAGTTGGTAATAAACATGATGTAACTGGTATACGCGTTTATGATGAATTTGATGAGAAAATTCCGAATTTAGGAATGGTACCAATGTTAGATAGTGAAACACAAACAGTAAACCTCATCAACACCAGCTCAAAATCGGTTAGAACTCATTACCAAGCAAACGCATTACGATTAAAAGATATTTTTGAAAACGCTTTTAAAAGAAGCGGTTCCGGAACTATTAATATTAGAGTTGATGAGAGCTACGTTAAAAAACTATTGAGTTATTTTAAAAATAAAGCATAAATTGAAAAGATATTTAGCATACATACTTTTTTTAATTTCTTCTGTAAGTTTTTCTCAATCTCCTATTGTAAAAGCAGAGATTGACACTACTACTATTCGAATAGGAGAACAGTTTGAATATAAAATAACTGTTAATGAAACCCAAAATGTTATCATTCCTAAACTTGATAATTTAGCAGGATTAGAAGTTATTGACACATTAAAGGTTGATACATTAAAAAACCAGCTTATCAGAAAATATATTTTAACTGGTTTTGATAGTGGTGCATATTACATTCCGCAACAACAAGTTTTTATCAGAAATCAAGCTTTTTTAACAGATAGTTTACTTGTAAATGTAGCTACAGTACCTATTGACACTACTAAAATAAAAAAATTTCCAATCAAAGGAATAAAAGGAGAACCTTATCAATTTGATGATTTTAAAACCATTATTTATTGGGCTCTTGCCATATTACTAGTTGTTGGAACCGTATTGTATTTTGCACTAAAAAGAACCCAAAAGGACGAAGTTCATACTTCAGAGCCTTTGCTAGCTCCGTACCAAGAGGCGCTGCGTAATTTAAAGCTTTTAGACTCTAAACTGTTGTGGCAAAACAATAAAATTAAAGAATATTATAGCGAATTATCTGAAATTGTAAGACATTATATTGAGCGTGAACTCCATGTTCCTGCTCTTGAAACCACTACAGATGGATTGATTGAGACTCTATCGGATTTTAACAATGTAAAAGCTATTGAAACTGATAAAGAAACTATCAAAAAGCTAGAGTCGTTATTACAACAGGCCGATTTAGTAAAGTTTGCAAAATCGAAACCGTTGGCTCATGAAATTGAAGCTGATAGAAACACCACCGAGCATATTATTAAAAACCTAAAACCTAGAGAGGTAGAATCTGTAAATAATACTGAAAATATTCAGCCGGTAATTATCGTTGAAAAACCAGTAGTTAAAAAACCTTCTGTATTTGTTAGAATCTTATTGATTTTATTATTACTCATAATGGTTGGTTTGATATCGTTTGCTGTTTCCAAGTCGATGAGTATGTCTAACTCGTTAAAAAACCAAGTGACCAATGTTAAGTAATTTTGAGTTTCATAGTCCGGAGTTTTTATGGTTGCTAGCTCTCATTCCTTTGTTAGCCATCTGGTTTTTCTACAATAGAAAAAATGACAGTGCACAACTTACGGTACCAAGTGTAAAAGGATTTAAACCAGAAACATCAATAGTTTCAAGACTAAAACCTTTATTATATTTATTAAGATTAGCAGCTATATCTGCATTAATAATAGCTTTAGCAAGACCAAGAAATGTTGCTGTTAGCAAAAAAACCAAAACCAATAGAGGTATTGATATTGTAATGGCTATTGATGTTTCAGCAAGTATGTTGGCTAAAGATTTACAACCTAACCGATTAGAAGCCTTAAAAAGAGTAGCTACAGATTTTGTTAACAGAAGACCTAACGATAGAATTGGAATTGTAGTTTATGCAGGTGAAAGTTTTACTCAGACCCCAATTACGAGTGACAAATCCATCATCAAAAGAACTATTTCTGAAATTAAATGGGGACAGTTAGAAGGTGGAACTGCTATTGGAATGGGACTTGGATCTGCTGTGAATCGTTTAAAAGAAAGTAAGGCTAAAAGTAAAGTAATCATATTACTTACTGATGGAGTTAACAATGCTGGTTTTGTTGACCCTGTTACAGCTACCGAACTTGCTAAAGGAAATAGTATTAAAGTATACACTATTGGAATTGGAACCAATGGTATGGCTCCTTTTCCTTGGGCTAAAGATCCGAGAACAGGAAAACTTTCTTTTAAAAACCAACAAGTTGAAATTGATGAAGATTTACTTAAATATATAGCTAAAGAAACCGATGGACAGTATTTTAGAGCAACTAACAATACTAAACTGAAAGCTATTTATGATGAGATTGACAAATTAGAAAAAACCAAAATAGAAGAATTCAAATATTATAACTACACAGAAAAATATCGCTTTTGGGTAATATTAGCAGGTGTATTATTATTGATTGAATTCTTATTAAAAAATACAATTTTTAAAAGCTTTATTTAAAAATGTACAAAATAGAAGAACCAATATATTTTTATTTGTTTGCAATTATTCCGATAATAATTGTTGTTTTCTTATTGGTTTTATGGTGGAAAAAACGCACACAAAAGAAGTTTAAAAATCCTATTCTTCTTTCAAGATTAGCTCCCTATGCCTCTACTTTTAAATCGGTCTTAAAATTGATTTTACTATTAGTAGGTTTATCTTTTTTGATTATTTCTTTGGTGAATCCGAAAATGGGAACACAATTAAAAACTGTTAAAAGAGAAGGAGTTGACGTAGTATTTGCGCTAGATGTATCTAAAAGTATGTTGGCTGAAGACATTGCTCCTAACCGATTAGAAAAATCAAAACAAATCATATCTAAAATAATTGATAAACTAGGAAGTGACCGTGTAGGAATTATTATTTATGCAGGTAATGCATATCCTTTACTTCCAATTACTACTGACCATGCAGCCGGTAAAATGTTCTTGCAAAATGCAAATCCAGATATGGTTTCAAGTCAAGGAACCGCTATTAATGAGGCTCTAGAATTAGCTAAAACCTATTATAATAATGATGAGCAAACAAATCGTTTTTTAATTATTATTTCAGACGGGGAAGATCACCAAGAAGAAACTAAACAAGTTGCTCAAAACATTGCTAACGAAGGTGTAAAAGTATATACCATAGGTGTAGGAACAGAAAAAGGTGGCCCAATTCCTTTAAAATTAAATGGCTCACTTATTGGTTATAAAAAAGACACTAAAGGAGAAACTGTAATTACCCAACGTAAACCTGATGTTTTACAAGGAATAGCAGATGCCGCTAACGGAATATATATAGATGGTAATAAAACCGAAGATCCTGTAAACACTATAAAAAAAGTAATTGCAAACGCACAAAAAAGTGAATTTGAAACCAAACAATTTTCTGATTATAAGGATCAATTTCAATGGTTTGTTGGTTTAGGTTTATTATTCTTAATAATTGATGTTTTCATTTTTGAAAAGAAAACAAAATGGTTAAAAAAAGTAGATTTATTTGATGAAGAAAAGAAGTAGCATGAAGATTATAATCAACTTACTATTTGCTGTTATTTTACTTTTTTCAGTAAATATTTCAGCACAAAAAGACTCTTTAAAACTTAATAGAGAAGCACGTTCTTTGTTAAGAGAAGGTAACAAATTATACAATAAACAACAATTTGGTGATGCTGCTATTGCTTACCGTAAAGCTTTAGGCAAAAACAGCAAATATGATAAGGCAACATATAATTATGGGAATGCCTTATATCAAGATAAAAAATACCAAGAAGCTGTTGCTGAATATGAGTTGACAGCTAAAATGGCTAAAGATAAATTTGCGAAAGCTGAAGCCTACCATAACATTGGTAATGCCATGATGGAGCAAAAAAAATATCAGGAGGCAGTAAATGCTTACAAAAATGCATTGCGTAATAATCCTAAAGATGATGAGACTCGTTATAATTTAGCGGTTGCTCAAAAGGAATTAGACAAAGAGCAAGAAAAAAACAATCAGCAAAACAACAATAACAAAGACGACAAGCAAAATAAGGACAATAAAGATCAGAACAAGGATAATAAGGATCAAAACAAAGATCAAGAAAACCAAAACGATCAAAATAAAGATAAAAAAGAAGGCGATAATAAAGACCAAAAAGATCAAGATCAAAAGCCTAAAGAGGGAGATGATCAGAATAAAGATCAGCAAAAAAAGCAAGATCAAAAAGATTCTCAGCAAAAACCACAGCCTCAACCTGGTAAAATGACTCCTGAGCAAATGAAGCAATTGTTAGAGAGTTTAAATAATGAAGAAAAAAAGACCCAGAAAAAAATGAACGTTCAAAAATCAAAAGGACGAAAGGTAAATCAAGAAAAAGACTGGTAAAAAGTTTAGCAAAATTTTAAGATGTTATTCTTAAAAAGAGAACTAATTCAAAGTTAAAAATTTAATTTATTTTTATCCATTTTGAATAAAAAATGAAATTGAAGTTATACATATCTATCATATTTACACTGTTAACCACTGTTCTTTTTGCACAAGAAGCAGAATTTACTGCTAATGTTAGCAAAAATAAATTGGGAGTTAATCAACGTTTACGAGTTGAGTTTTCTATAAACAAACAAGGAGCTGATAATTTTTCTCCTCCCAACTTTAAAAATTTTAAAATTGTTGGTGGTCCAAGTCAATCTGTAAGTCAATCTTGGATCAACGGTAAAGTAAGCTATTCTTTATCGTACACTTACATCATTGAACCTAAAACTAAAGGAGAATTTAACCTTCCTGCTGCCAGTATTGAAATTGATGGTAAAACCTTACAAACCGAACCTGTAAAGATTATAGTTACAGATGAGGTGGAGGTTCCTAAAAACCCAAATGACCCTAATTACGTTGCAGAGCAAAACATTCATTTAGTTGCTGAAATTTCTAAATCTAATCCATATGTAGGAGAAGCTGTATATGTTGAGTATAGAATTTATTTTAGCAATAATATCCAGATTTATGACAATGCCATAACTGAAGCACCAAAATATAATGGCTTTTGGAATCAGGAAATAAAGCGTAATGGTATGCCAGTTAAAACTACCATGTATAATGGCGAAAAATACAACTACGCAGTATTACACAAAGCATTACTAATTCCAACAAAATCGGGTAAACTTACTATAGAACCTATGAAAATGGATATAGTAGTAGCAGTTCCTACTGGTAGGGGTGATTTTTTTGGCAATGCTATAGTTCGTCAGGTTAGAAAAGAATTTGCTTCAGCTAAAAAAACAGTAAATGCTAAGACTCTACCTATTGAAGGAAAACCTGAAACTTTTTCGGGTGCTGTGGGTGATTTTACTTATGATGTAAACTTAAGTAAAAACACTTTAAAAGCCAATGAATCTTCAACAATTACTGTAAAAGTTAGTGGTGATGGTAATTTAAAACTCTTTGAAATTCCTAAAATTGAAACTCCAAAAGAATTAGAGGTGTATCAACCTGAGAGAAAAGAAAAAGTTAGCACAACTTCTTCTGGACTAACAGGATCTATTTCTAACGTTTATACTGTAGTACCAGAGTATAAAGGGAAATACAAAATTCCGAAAACAGAATTCTCTTATTTTAATCCGAAGGAAGAAAAATATCATACCATATCTACAGATGATTTATATGTTGACGTTTTAGAAGGAAAAGAATTAGTTACCACTACTACGCCCAATAATGTTGTAAAACAAACTGTAGTGAGTAGCGGCAATAATTTTAGATACATACAAACATCTACCAACCTGAAACCTAAAAACACTTCAGACTTTTTCAATTCTAATTTGTTTTATGGATTGCTATTGCTTCCGTTAATTGCTATTCCTATAGCAATTTTCATAGGAAAGAAAAAAGAAGAAAGAGATAGTGACATCATAGGTAACAAGCAACGAAAAGCGGACAAATTAGCTAAAAAATATTTATCTGAAGCTCAGAAGCAATTAGGTAATAAAGAACGTTTTTACGAATCTTTAGAAAGAGCTTTGCACAACTATTTAAAAGCAAAACTCAAAGTAGAAACAGCCGATATCAGCAAAGAAAAAATTAGTCAGTTGTTGACAGATAAAAATGTAGATCAAACCACTATTTCTAACTTTATTGAAGTATTGAACGATTGTGATTTTGCTCGTTATACTCCAACAACTAACGTACAGATGAATGCTGAATATGAAAAGGCAAAACAAGTAATAACCCAACTAGATAAGCAGTTATAATGAAAAAGTTTATTTTATTTTTCTTACTAATTTCTGAAAGCTTGTTAGCACAAACATCTAACGAGCTATTTTCTAGCGCGAACAACTTGTATAAAGAAGGAAAATATGAAGAAGCCATCTCACTATACAACCAAATATTAGAGAAAGGTGAAGTTTCATCAGAAGTATACTACAATATAGGTAATAGCTATTACAAACTTAATAAAGTAGCTCCTACCATATACAATTATGAAAAAGCCTTAAAGTTAGATCCTGCTAACCAAGATGCTCATAACAATTTAGTATTTGCTAAACGATTAACTTTAGACAGAATTGAAGCTTTACCTAAAACTTTATTGCAAAAAATCAATGAAAATTATTTGCAAAAACTCAGTTATAACACTTGGGGTATGCTCGCTGTTTTAGCTTCATTAATTGCTTGTTTATTGTTTTTAGGATATTATTTCTCTTCAATTCCATCACAAAAAAAGCTGTATTTTACAACCAGTATTATCAGTTTTCTTTTACTCTTCATTTTCCTAGCCATTGGTTATAATCAATACTCAAAAGCACAAAATACAGTAGAAGCTATTATTTTTTCTGAGGAAGCAATTGTAAATACCGAACCTACTCAAAATGCTAACGAAGCCTTTATTTTACATGAAGGAACCAAGGTAAATGTACTTGATCAAGTAGATGATTGGAAAAAAATAAAATTAGCAGATGGAAAAATAGGGTGGATCTTATCTGAAAAATTAAAAGAATTGTAATACAGTTCTTTTAAAAATTGCATATTTTCGTACTTTTAATTTATGTTATCATTCAGACACATATATCTTAAATTCATTCTTTTAGCATTAATTTCACTAAAAGCTGGATATTTTGTGATTGAAAATTTTAACTCAATAGAAGAGTTAGAAATTTGTTGTGAATTGGATATGGATGATGTTGAAAATGATGGAAAAAAAGAACTAGACGAAACTGAAAAAATAAATCAGCAACATTCTTTTTCTTTCGTTTTTGATACTTTAAAAAATGAATCTACAGATCTTTGTTTTGTAAAACCATATACTACAAAATATTTAGAATACACCACACCTCCTCCAGAGTTTAAACAATTATAATCCCGGATTAAAATTAATTCATAATTAGTAATCATTATCTTTTTCATTACAGAAAAAGAGTTAAACCGTAATTTATAATATGTTTAAAAATTTAAAAAACGATTTACCCGCAAGTATTGTAGTTTTTTTTGTTGCTTTACCTTTATGTTTGGGTATTGCATTAGCAAGTGGCGCTCCTTTATTTTCTGGCCTAATTGCCGGTATAATTGGAGGTATTGTTGTTGGAGCATTAAGTGGCTCTAAAATAGGAGTAAGTGGTCCTGCTGCTGGTTTAGCAGCAATTGTATTAACAGCTATTGGCACTTTAGGTGGCTACCAAAACTTTTTGGTTGCTGTTGTATTAGGAGGTATCATTCAATTAATTTTTGGTTTATTAAAAGCCGGAATTATTGGCTATTATTTTCCTTCATCAGTAATAAAAGGAATGTTAACCGGTATTGGAATCATTATTATTCTAAAACAAATTCCACATTTTTTTGGTTATGATCCTGATCCAGAAGGAGATTTTGCATTCTTTCAAGTAGATGGTCAAAACACTTTTTCAGAAATAATAAACTCTATAAACCATATAACTCCTGGCTCATTAATAATTGGAGTCATAGGTTTAATTATTCTTATACTTTGGGATAAAGTACTATCAAAAAAAGGTAAAATTTTTAAGTTAGTTCAAGGGCCTCTTGTAGCTGTAGTCTTAGGAATTGTATTCTATAATCTTACTAAGTTTAATAGCTTTTTAGGAATTCAAAGCTCTCATTTAGTAAGTGTTCCTATACCTGAAGATGCAGCTTCGTTTTTAGGGCAATTTAGCTTTCCTAACTTTGCCGTAATCACTAACCCTGATGTATGGGTTGTAGCATTTACAATTGCTTTAGTTGCTAGTTTAGAAACATTACTATGTGTTGAGGCAACTGATAAATTAGACCCTAATAAAAATGTTACTCCTACAAACAGAGAATTACTTGCACAAGGAACCGGAAACATTATTTCAGGATTAATAGGAGGTTTACCTATTACTCAAGTAATTGTTAGAAGTTCTGCTAATATTCAGTCTGGTGGTCGCTCAAAGTTATCAGCAATCATTCATGGCTTTTTATTACTTATATCTGTCATTCTTATTCCAAGATTACTAAACATGATTCCATTATCTGTATTGGCAGCTATTTTACTTGTTGTGGGTTACAAGCTTGCTAAACCAGCATTATTCAAACAAATGTATACTTTAGGCTGGAAACAATTTGTTCCTTTTATTGTAACTATTGTTGGAATTGTTTTTACCGATTTATTATTTGGAATTGGTTTAGGTTTAGCTGTGGGAATAGTGATTATTTTAATTAAAAGCTATCAAAATTCACACTTTTTACATATTGAAAACAATAGCAATGGTGAACATAAAATAAAAATGACCTTAGCTGAAGAAGTAACATTTTTTAATAAAGGAGCTATTTTAAAGGAACTTAATAATATTCCAGAAAATGCTTTTTTAGAATTAGATGTTACCAAAACTAGATATTTAGACAATGATATTATTGAAATATTAGAGGATTTTGCATTTAAAGCAAGAGAAAAAAATATTAATATCAAGCTCTATTCTGAAAGAGGTATAGTTACAAACCCTCCTAGTTTTATTGAGTTTTTCAAGCTAAGACCCAAAGCGGCATAATAAAAAGAGTGTTGTGTTTTCATAACACTCTAAATAATTTTTAAAACGTTGAATTTATTTTAGTAGAAACCACGTAAAAGGAAAAACACAGATGTTTTAGATTGAACATATCTAAAAAAATCATAAGCTATTGTAAAACAATAATTTAGTAAATTTAGTTATTAGTTAAAATAATGGTATTATGAAAAACTTATTTTCTAATCTTAAAGGAGATCTTTTCGGTGGAATTACTGCTGGAATTGTAGCTCTCCCACTTGCTTTAGCATTTGGTGTATCATCTGGTTTAGGTCCTAGTGCTGGTTTATATGGTGCTATTTTTATTGCTTTTTTTGCTGCCTTATTTGGAGGAACCAACACACAAATTTCGGGTCCCACAGCACCAATGACTGCAGTAAGTATGGTAGTAATTGCCAGCATCATTGCTACTAACGATGGTAATATAGAGAAAGCCTTACCTGCCATTTTAACCGTGTTTTTACTGGCAGGACTCATGCAAATAGCCTTAGGAGCTATGGGCTTAGGTAAATACATTCGATATATACCCTATCCTGTAGTTTCTGGGTTTATGACTGCTATTGGATTGATTATTCTAATTACTCAAATTTTACCTTCATTGGGTTATTACCCTAAAGAAGATAATGTATATGTAAACAGGTTCAAACCCGAAGCAGAAGAAATCATTCTTGAAAATATTTTAAAAGAAGAAGCAGGAGAAGGTATTTTAGTTTTAGAAGATTTTAAAGAAACTATTAAAAGAGCTGAAACTATTACTGATGCTGATATAACCAGAGAAAGTAAAACTTTAGCAGGCAAAGAAGCCTCAGGGGTAATAGGAGCCTTAAAGGTTTTACCCAACGCTCTTAAAAATATTAATTGGTTAGAATTAGCTTTAGCAATGGGTACAATTATCATTATTTATGGCTTTAAAAGAATTACAACCAAAATTCCAAGTACTTTGGTGGCACTAGTAGTTATGTCGGCAATTGCAATTCTTGGCAGGTTAGAGTATCGCCCTATTCCGAAAATTCCAGAAGGACTTCCAAAGTTTCAAGGAGCAATATTTACCAATTTTAACCTGGGCAGTGTAACTCCGTACATTTTTACAGCGTTAACACTTTCTTTGTTAGGAGCTATAGATTCATTGCTTACCTCTGTGGTAGCTGATAACATGACCAAAACCAAACACAACCCTAATAAAGAATTACTAGGTCAGGGTATTGGTAATAGTATAGCATCATTGTTTGGAGGTATTCCTGGAGCAGGTGCTACTATTAGAACTGTTGTAAATATTAACTCAGGTGGTAAAACCAAATTATCAGGGATGATTGCGGGTGTTTTACTTTTTATTATTCTCTTAGCCATAGCCCCATTGGCCTCTAAAATTCCTGCTGCAGTGTTAGCTGGAATCTTAATTACCGTAGGTATTGGAGTTATGGATTATAAAGGATTAAAAGCAATCCCTAATTTGCCTAAAGACATTAAACTAGGGCCGTTAAAAATGAGTTCTGAAGTAATTATTATGCTAATTGTATTATTGCTTTCAACTTTTTGGAATTTAGTATATGCTGTAGGTATAGGATTGGTAATTGCCTCGTTAACTTTTATGAAGAAAATTGGTGATATTACAGCAGAACGGTCAGATGTAAAACCATTAAAGGAAGAAGCTTGGTCCGATGAAATTGATTTTCCTCAAAATTTAAAAGAAGAGGTTTTTATCAAACACATTAAAGGTCCTTTATTTTTTGGTTCTACAAGTGAGATTCAACAATTAGCAAAGCAGATACCTAACACAGCATCAACTGTAGTAATTCGTATGGGTAGAATGCAATATTTAGATCAATCGGGTTTATACGCCTTGGAAGATATTTTAGTAGATTTAAAAAGAGAAGGAAAAAATATACTTTTTGTAAACGTTTTAAAACAACCAAAATATATGATGGAAAGAATTGAAATTATTCCCAATTTAATTCCTACAAAACATATATTTGACTCTTTTAAAAATTGTATGAAATGGATTAAAGAAAATGTAAAAGATATTTATTAAAAAATTAATTAAGATATTACAACAATGAAAGCACACACTAAAGAAACTCAAGCTACAATGACACCAAATAAAGCATTGCAGTTTTTAAAAGAAGGAAATTTAAGATTTCAAAAAAACTTAAAAGCCAACAGAAACTTATTAGAACAAGTAAACGACACCAAAGAAGGTCAATTCCCTTTTGCTACCATATTAAGTTGTATAGACTCTCGTGTTTCGGCAGAATTGGTTTTTGACCAAGGTTTAGGTGATATTTTTAGTATAAGAATAGCAGGTAACTTTGTAAATGAAGATATTTTAGGAAGTATGGAGTTTGCTTGTAAACTAGCAGGTACAAAACTAATTGTTGTTTTAGGTCATACAAGTTGTGGCGCTGTAAAAGGCGCTTGTGACCATGCTGAAATGGGTAACTTAACTAAGTTAATTGAAAAAATTACTCCTGCTGTAGATGCTGTTACAGAACCAAAGGATGAAAACTTAAGAAATTCAAGTAATATTGATTTTGTTGATGAAGTATCTAAGAAAAACGTTCAACTAACTATTGATAGAATCCATAAAGAAAGTCCAATATTAGATGAAATGGAAAAAAACGATGAAATTAAAATTATTGGCGCCATGTATAATATAAATAATGGTTCTGTAGAGTTTTATAATTAATGACTAACCAAAAAATCCGAAGGAATTCCTTCGGATTTTTTGGTTTATATTTCTTCTTTATTTATATCATTAGTTGTATCATCATCTCCTTTAATAATTGAAGGAAATATCATCGGTGCAATTTTTTTTACCGGTTTATATAAAATTGATTCATCTAAACTTTCTTGTTTTACAAACGGAATGGTATCATTCATCTTTCCAAAAAAAATAAAAACAACACTTAAAATCAACCCTATTTTGAGTGCTCCAAAAGCCCCGCCTAAAATCTTATTTAAAATTCCTAAAGAAGCAAAATCTGCTATCTTAGTTAAAATCTTACCTAGCAAAGCAATTACTACTATAATAATAACAAAAGTTCCTGCGAAAGCTGCCAAGGTGATGTATTTTTCATCCCACGAAACACTGTTTTTTAACCAATTTCCTAAAAAATAAGAAAAATGTATTGCTCCATACACTCCAGCTACCAACGCTACTAATGATGCTACTTCAACAAACAACCCTTTCATCAACCCACGTACAAAACCAAAAAGTAGTAATGCTGCTATGATAATATCTAACGTGTTCATCCTTTATTTTTTTACGCAAATATAATTAACTGGTTTGTATCTTTGCATTCTTATGAGTAAAGACGCTAATTTAAAAGAAAAGTGGGATTTTTTAATCCTATCATTATCAAATCAATTTGCCGATGGTGATGAACTAACTATTGATAGTATCATCTATTTAATTGGCGTACAAGAACTTGGACAAGGGTACCGTTCATTTAAAAAAGATGAAAAAGTTAATTTAATGCATATAGCCATATGCAAATTATTAGAACCTTATGGTTATTATGAATTTGATTTTTTTGATGATGATGGTTGGCCTCACTATAAAACCCTTACCGAACTCCCCAATTTAAAACCTGGAGAGCAAACGGTATTAATTAAAGAAGCTATTATTAGTTATTTTGATGAAAATGATTTTTTTAGGTAACACTTAATTTTCTAATCATTACAGAAAATAATTTTGGCCAATAACGCTTTGCGTACACTCCAAACTTTTCTTTGGCTCCCGCTATATAAACTTCTTCTTTTTCCTTTTCAATGGCTTTGATCATTAGTTTAGCAAACCTATCTGGATTTATTCCATTTTCGGTAGCAGCATCCATAGTTTTTTGCGAACTACCATCTCCTGTTAAGGCATTTATTGAAACATTAGTCGTTACAAATCCAGGACACACTAAAGTAATCTTTACGTTGTCTTTATGTATTTCTGCTCTCAAGCTATCAAAAAAACCATGCAATGCATGTTTAGTAGCCGCATAAGTAGAACGTAGTGGAGTTCCTATTTTACCTACAATACTCGTAGTTACTACAAAATGACCAGATTTATGCTGCAAAAAATGAGGTAATAGTGCCTTTGTTAAGGCTATTGTCCCTAAATAATTAATATCCATCAATCTTTTATCTACCGAGATATTAGTTTCTTTAGCCAACGATCGCTGACTAATTCCTCCATTATTAACCAGCACATCAATTTTACCATAAAAACTAAGGGCTTGCTCTACTTTAGTATTTAAACTTTCATAATTTTCTAGATCTAATGGTAATATGTAAACTTGTTTAGAATTGTTGCACAGTTGTTTAACATTATTTAATTCTGTAATATTCCTTGATGATAAAATTAATTTTGTATTTTGCCGCGACAACTCAATAGCAAGAGATTTTCCTATGCCTGAAGAAGCACCTGTGATCCAAAAAACTTTGTTTTTTACAGTCATTTAGCTAGAAATTTTAATGCAATGTACCTAAATTAAATAAGAAATAGTAATTTTGGTATATTTATTGAAAGTGAGTTAACAAAACAAAATATTTTAACAAAAAACATAATAAATCCCTAAACGATGAAAAAAATTCTTGCTTTATTAGTATTTGTAACTTCAATAGCTAATGCACAATTTACTATAAGAGGAACCATGACACCTCCAGATAAAGGAGATTGGGTTATTTTATATAAATTAGAAGGTGCAAAACAAAAATTTGTTCAAAATTCTACCATTCAATTTGATACTGTAAGCATTGGAAACAGAAAGCAAGCTATTGGTCGTTTTGAATTAACTTTACCTGCTGATGCGAAACCCGGATCTTATAGAGTTAACTATAGAGAAAGAGGTGGCGGATTTGTTGATTTTTTATTCAACAAAGAAAATGTTGAATTCGTTTTTAACCCTCAATACCCAGATCAATCTGTTTTGTTTACAAAATCTATTGAAAATAAGGTGTACCGTGAGTATTTAGAAGCGTTGTCTTTAACCCAAAGAAATGTAGACTCTTTACAAGTAGCTTACATTAAGTCTCCATCAAAAGACACTAAAAAGAAATATAAAAAAGCAGTAGAAAGTGTTGAGAATGTTCAAGAAATTTTTGAAGGAAAATCTAAAGGAATGCTTGCTTATAACTTCATTAAATCTTCTAAAAGCTTTAATCCTGATAACGTATTAGATGACACAAAAGAATATTTAAACTCTGTAATAAATAATTACTTTACCAATATAGATTTTAAAAACCAACAATTATACAACTCTTCATTTTTTATTGATAAAGTTACTGATTATGTTTTTTATTTAAATATTGCTGAAACTCAAGACTTACAACAAAAGCTTTATAAAGAATCTATTGACAAAGTAATGAAACATATTACTGAAGATAAATTACGTAAAGAAGTTGCCGAGTATTTAATAACAAAATTTACAGCAGCTAGAAATTCTGAAATTGTTGATGGTCTTTTTGATAAATACTATAGTAAATTACCCTCTTCTTTACAAGATGCAGAATTCCGTGAAGACAAGTTAGCTACATTAAGAGCTTCTGTAGGAAGAACAGCTCCAGACTTTTCATGGACAGAAGAAGGAACAGCATATAAATTATCAACAATTAATGATGCTAACACCTATTTATTAGTTTTTTGGAGTACAGGTTGCCCTCACTGTGTTGATGAAGTACCAGCATTACATACTTATATGCAAAAACATAAAGATGTTTCTGTAATTTCATTTGGTATTGAAATGAATGATCTTGATTGGAAAGAATTTGTTAAAAACTTACCATATTTCCATAATGCCATAGGAACTCACCCTGAGAATAAATTTGACAATGAAACTGTTCAAAAATATAATTTAACAGGAACTCCTACTTATTTTGTACTAAACAAGGATAAGAAAATTATAGCAATGCCAAATAATTTAGAAGAAGTTAAGAACTACTTTAGCAACTCTAAAGTAGCAGCAGAATAATGATTCGAAAACTAATTTTATCTTTCTCTTTACTTGTTAGTTTAGCAACATTTTCTCAAGAGAATTTTAAAATTGGTGACGAAGTACCAGAATTTAAATTATGGCTTACTGATGGCAGTAAACTTACTAAAAACGACATCCTGAATAAGGTTGTCGTTTTTAAGTTTTGGTTTACAGGTTGCTTGCCTTGTATAATCGATATTCCTGGTTTGAATGAATTAGTTATCGAATTTGAACACAGAGATGATATTTTATTTATTGCTCCTGCATTAGATAGAAAAGATGCTATTGAATATTTTACTCATTCTCATCCTTTTATTTTTAAAATTGCTTATTCTGCTATGGATGTTAGCGAAGTATTTAATAAGAAACAAGTATATCCATCGTATTTTGTAATTGATAAAAACGGTAAGTTTGTGTATGTTGATAGCGACAGCAAACAATCGGAAATCCTTCCTTTACGAAAGGCCATCCTGAAAGCCTTAAAAGAATAGAAAAGCATCTTTTATATGTTCTATTTTAAAATCAGCAGTAATTTTAGTAATAGCTATAATATCAAACCGAACCTCAACATCTACATCTTTTTCGGTTACATAATTATCCATAGCTAACGTGAGTAGTTTTATTTTCTTCGGATTCACAAATTCTTCAGGATTCCCAAAATAGTCAGTAGATCTAGTTTTTACTTCAATTACCGCTAGCACCTCTTCTTTTTGAGCAATAATATCAATTTCTGCTTTTTGATAACGATAATTTCTTTCAACTATAGTATACCCTTTCTCAATCAAAAAGTCAATTGCTAATTGCTCTCCTTTTTTCCCTAACTCATTGTGTTGCGCCATTTAAAATATTATATTTGAGTAACCTTAAAATTTTTAATCATGAAAAAAAACATGGGAAATACCGACAAAGGAATTAGAATTTCAATTGCCTTAAGTATTGCATTGCTTTCATATTTTAATGTTATTAATGGTACTTTAGAAATTATTTTATTGGTGCTTGCGGTTGTCTTATTAGCCACAAGTTTATTAAACTTTTGTCCGTTATATACTTTATTTGGCATTAACACCTGTAAACTAAAAAAATAATTTATTTAAAAAGTACTGAAGAGGTTTCTTTACCAATATTTAAAGAAATTTCTCTTCCCATTATCAATGCTCGGTTATCAGGTTCATGACCCGCAGGAAAGTCAAACATAATAGGTACATCTTTAGGAATAATTTGCAAAACCAAATGTTCAATTGAATGTCCCCAAGGTGTGGTGTTTTTCTTAACCTTACTCATATCTCCTACTATAACACCTTTTAATTTATCAAAGTATCCAGCACGTTTTAAGCTTTGTAACATTCTGTCGATGCTATATTTATATTCTCCTATTTCTTCAATAAATAATATTTTCCCTTCGGTGTTAACTTGACTATCAGAACCCAACATAGATGCTAAAATAGCTATATTCCCTCCCACCAATTCTCCACTAACTTTACCCGTTCTGTTACTTTTAGAAGAAGGTATTTTATAGCTCAATTGCTCACCAAAAATGGCTTTTTTAAAAGTTGTTATTGTCTCCTCAATATCTTCCGGATTATCTTGCATACTGGTCCCCATCATTGCATGTAAGGTTTCGATACCTAAATTATGAATATGATTGTGAAAGGCAGTGATATCCGAATAACCGATAATCCACTTAGGATGCTGTCTAAACTTGGTAAAATCTAATTTGTCTAAAATTCGCACTGAACCGTAACCCCCACGAGCTGCCCAAATAGCTTTGATATTTGGATTATCTAATGCATCTTGAAAATCTTGACAACGTTCGTCATCAGTTCCTGCAAAATGATCATTTTGATTGAACAAATGTTTACCGTACACTACTTTTAAACCCCAACTTTCTGCCAAGGCTTTGGCATTATCAATAACTTCTTTTCTGTTTTTTAAAATTCCTGCAGGAGCAACCATGGCAATGGTATCTCCTTTTTGCAAATACGGCGGTGTTATTAATTTCATAGGTTTACTTTGTGAAAACAATGTAGAAATCACCATTAAAAAATTCAGTATTACTATTCTTTTTATCATCCTCAAGTCTTGTTTCTTGATTCTATTTATCTAAAAATCTATTAACAGTAAATGTACCCATTTTATCACAGTTTAAAAAATTGCTTTTTTGTACTTTTGCCTTCTAATTTTAGCACAAAACATGAGTACACCAAAAAAATACACAATTACAGCAGCATTACCATATACTAACGGACCTATTCACATTGGTCATTTAGCAGGGGTATATGTTCCGGCTGATATTTATGCTCGTTATTTACGTTTAACAGGGAATGATGTAGCCTACATTTGTGGTTCTGATGAACACGGGGTAGCTATTCCGATGCGTGCTAAAAAAGAAGGAGTATCTCCCCAAGAAATTATTGATAAATACCACGGAATTATCAAAAAATCGTTTGAAGATTTCGGAATTTCTTTCGATAATTATTCACGTACATCTAATGAAATTCATCATCAAACCGCTTCAGATTTCTTTTTGAAATTATACAATGACGGAGAGTTTATTGAAGAAGTTACTGAACAACTATATGATGAAGAGGCAAATCAGTTTTTAGCAGACCGTTTTGTGGTAGGTACGTGCCCAAAATGTGGAAATGAAGAAAGTTATGGTGATCAGTGTGAAAAATGCGGAACCAGCCATAATGCTACCGATTTAATCAATCCAAAATCGGCAATCACTGGCAATACTCCTATTTTAAAACAAACCAAACACTGGTTTTTACCTTTAGATAAGCACGAAGATTTTTTACGTGAGTGGATTTTAGAAGGACATAAAAATGACTGGAAGCCGAATGTGTTAGGTCAAGTAAAATCATGGATTGATGATGGTTTACGCCCAAGAGCCGTAACTCGTGATTTGGATTGGGGAATTCCGGTTCCGGTTGAAGGTGCTGACGGAAAGGTATTATATGTTTGGTTTGATGCACCTATCGGATATATTTCATCTACCAAAGAATGGGCAGAACGCGAAGGTAAAAACTGGGAAGATTATTGGAAAGATAAAAACACCAAGTTGGTACATTTTATAGGAAAAGACAATATCGTTTTTCACTGTATTATTTTCCCTGCTATGTTAAAAGCGCATGGTGACTATATTTTACCGGAAAACGTACCTGCAAACGAGTTTTTAAATTTGGAAGGAAATAAACTTTCAACCTCTAAAAACTGGGCGGTTTGGTTACATGAATATTTAGCAGAATTTCCTGATCAGCAAGATGTATTGCGTTATACCTTAACAGCCAATGCACCTGAAAATAAAGACAACGATTTTACTTGGAAAGATTTTCAAGCGAAGAACAACAACGAATTGGTAGCCATCTTCGGAAATTTTATCAACCGTGTGGTAGTGCTAACAAACAAATATTACAACGGTATTGTTCCTGAAGCGGAGGAGTTAACTGAAGTTGACGAAGATGCGTTAGAACAATTGCAACAATTCCCTGATGTTATTGCCAAGTCTATAGAGCGTTATCGTTTTAGAGAAGCATCACAGGAATTAATGAATTTAGCACGCTTGGGTAATAAATATTTAGCGGATGAAGAGCCATGGAAGGTTATTAAAAATGATGAAGAGCGTGTTAAAACCATTATGAATGTAGCGTTGCAAATTGCTGCTGGCTTAGCTATTTTATCAGAACCATTTTTACCATTTACTTCTGCTAAATTAAAATCGATGTTAAACATTGAAGGTAGTTTATCTTGGAATGATGTTACTGAAAAAAATGTATTGATTGCAGATAATCATCAAATTGGAAAAGCTGAATTATTATTCAGCAAAATAGAAGATAAAACTATCGATGCTCAACTTGAAAAATTAGAAGCTACTAAAAAGGCCAATGAAGCTGCTAATAAAATAGTAGAACCTCAAAAAGACACCATTGAGTTTGATGATTTTACAAAAATGGATATAAGAATAGGAACCATTTTAGAAGCAGAAAAAGTAGCGAAAGCTAAAAAACTACTGAAACTAAAAGTAGATGTAGGTATAGATGTACGTACTATTGTTTCTGGTATTGCTGAAACTTTTAATCCAGAGGATATTGTTGGACAACAAGTAACTGTATTATGTAATTTAGCACCACGAACCATTCGTGGAGTTGAAAGCCAAGGTATGATTTTAATGACTGACACCATTGAAGGAAAATTAGCATTTGTTGAGCCACAACAAAAGGTTCAAAACGGAGGGCAAGTTTCTTAAAAAAAGAATTCAATATATATATAGTAAAAGGATAGATTAAAAAAATCTATCCTTTTTTTGTTCTTATAAAAAAGAAGATATTTTTAATTTTATAGAGTCAATTTAATAACTTTATGAGTCAATATGTATTAATTACTAAACATACTTTTGTACTATATTTTTTAACCAAACGTTATTACAATTAATTATTAAAAATAAGACTTATGAAAAAACTATGTTTAATTTTCTTCAGCTTGTTAATGGTGTCTTGCGCATCCTCTAAATTAGTGGGAGATTCATACAAAACTCTAAAAGGAGAGTGGACTTTAAATTCTGTAACCTATAGTGATAATGGGATTTATAAAACCACTTTATTAAATGATGCTACAAAACAGTGTTTTGAAGGCAGTAACTGGCAATTTGTACCTAACAATAATACAGGTACATACACTATTAATAACTCTGATTGTACTACTGGAGTTAGATACTTTAACTTTTCACTTCAAGAAATGAGCAATGGCACAGTAGATTTTATGTTAAAACCAACCGATAAAAAGCATAATCCAGACACTAATCAAGGGTTTAGATTAACGCTAACTCAGTTATCAACTTCAACTATGCAATTACAGCAAGCGATATCGGTTAATGGTAGCCCGTTAAAAATAAATATGAACTTTACTAAAAAATAAAAATCTATGAAACTTACAAGAATTAAAAAGATTTTATCAATAACCTTAGCATTGACTATGGTTATTACATTGAGTAATTGTAAATCAATTCAAAATGCAAACAATGCTCAAAAAGGAGGCGTAATTGGTGCCGCCGGAGGTGCTGTTATTGGTGCTATTATTGGCAACAATGTAGGTAAAGGAGGTAACGGTGAATTAGGTGCTGTTATTGGTGGTGTTGTTGGTGGTACTGCTGGTGTACTTATTGGACGTAAAATGGATAAACAAGCACAACAAATTGAACAAGAAATTCCAGGAGCTGAAGTTGAGCGTGTAGATGATGCTATTGTAGTAACTTTTAACGACGAAGAAGGTGGCGGAATTCATTTTGACACTAATAAATATAATATTGATGCTCAGTCTCAAGAAACATTGAACAGACTATCTAACATCTTAAAAGAATTTACAGATACCAATGTTTTAGTAGTTGGTCATACAGATAGCGCTGGAGCTGCTGATTATAATATGACGTTATCTAAAAACAGAGCCTATGCAGTACATAATTATGTAGTAAATCAAGGAATTAATAGTTCTAGATTAACGGTTAATTGGTTTGGAGAAGAGCAACCTATTAGCGATAATACTACTGCTGCTGGTAGAGCCAAAAACAGAAGAGTAAATATTGTTATTCTACCTAATGAAAAAATGAAAGAAGATGCTCAAAAAGAAGCAGGAGAGTAATTTTTATAACTTATAAAAAAAGAGCTTATTGGATAATCAATAAGCTCTTTTTTTTATACTTTCTTCAACCAACCTGCTATACTCAATCTTGGTCTGTTAGGTGATGGGTGCACTTCGTGTTCGGTAACATCACTTTTAAAAAAGACTACTCGCCCACCAAAAGGATATACACTTTCTTCATTGTCTTTTGTGTAAATACTTAATTTACCACCATCGATATCTCTCCAATCATCATTTAAATACAGTACAAAAGAAAACAAACGTCCTCTATCTGCTTTAAACTGATCTAAATGGCGTTTATAAAAACTACCTACATCATAATACGCATAATGAAATTCGTAATCGTTGACACCTGTATAACAGGTCCTGTTTAGGTAATTTATAAACTCCTCAATTCGAGTGATAAACGCTTTTTCAAAAATATCAGTAGATGCTTCATTAATCCACCGAATAACATCACCCCTTATTTCAGCATTTTTAACGTAATCAAAATTCTTTCCTATACCCGCTGGTTGCATAAATCCATCTTTATAATAGGTTAATAAGTTAGTACGCAATCCGCTAACGGTAGCATCATCAAAAAAGGCATTGCAAAGCCCAAATTCATTATCGGCAAGTCCAGTAATCAAACGTTCATACTGCTGCTCATTGGTTTCTTCAACAAAAGTTGTATTCACTAAAAAACGAACAAATATATTGGGCGAAATGTACTTCAAAAACTCATAAGTTGTACATTCTGTGCTTTAAAAAAATTATATTTGTTTCATTTTTATGCAACTCATCAACTATATATCTCAGCACACTCAACTATCTTCAAAGTCAATTCAAAACACTGTTGAACTACTAAATGAAGACTGTACTGTTCCGTTTATTGCTCGTTACCGAAAAGAAAAAACCGGGAATCTAGACGAAGTAGAAATCGGATTGATTGTAAAGTTCAAAGAGCAATATGAGGCTTTAGAAAAACGAAAAACAGCAATTTTAAAAGCATTAGAAGAACAAAATGTTTTAAGTGACGAGTTGAAAACTAAAGTTGAAAATGCACAAGATTTAACCACTTTAGAAGACCTTTACCTTCCTTATAAAAAGAAACGCAAAACAAAAGCAGATACTGCCCGCGCAAACGGATTAGAGCCTTTGGCAAAAATCATTATGAGTCAGCGTAATGACGATCTAGATTCAGTTGCTTCAAAATACATTAATAAAGAAATTGAAAGTGAAAAACAAGCGTTGGAAGGCGCTCGTCATATCATTGCAGAATGGGTAAGCGAACGTTCAGATATTAGAAATTTAATTCGACGAGAACTTGAAAGGTTTTCAACTATTGCTACCAAGGTTGTAAAAACAAAAAAGGACGATACTTCGACTTCGCTCAGCACAAGCGAAAAAGCGCAAAAGTTCAAAGATTATTTTGATTGGTCAGAGAATTTAAACAGAATTCCATCTCACAGATTGTTAGCTATTTTGCGTGCCGAAAAAGAAGGCTTTATTCGTGTAAAAATTGAAATTAATGATGAAAGAGTTCTTGAAAAAATAGATAGAAAACTTATTAAAAGTAATAACGAAAGCGGAGCAGAAATTCAGTTGGCTATTGATGATGCTTACAAACGTTTGTTATTACCATCGTTAACCACAGAAGCTATGAATACAGCTAAAGAAAAAGCGGATGAATCTGCCATTGAGGTTTTCGCAAAAAATCTAGAACAATTGTTATTAGGTTCTCCTTTAGGTGAAAAACGAATTTTAGCCATAGATCCCGGTTTTAGAACAGGTTGTAAAGTAGTTTGTTTGAACGAGCAAGGAGATTTACTGTACAATACCACCATTTTTCCTCATCCGCCACAAAATCAAGTTTCAGAAGCCTCTCATACTATTGAACATTTAATCAAGAAATTCAATATTGAAGCTATTTCTATCGGAAACGGAACTGCCTCAAGAGAAACCGAACGTTTTGTAAAGAACATTCCGTTAGCTAAAACTACCGAAGTTTTTGTGGTTAATGAAGCCGGAGCATCTATTTATTCAGCTTCTCAAATAGCACGCGACGAATTTCCTGACTATGACGTTACTGTTCGTGGAGCGGTTTCTATTGGTAGAAGATTAGCAGATCCTTTGGCTGAATTGGTGAAGATTGATGCTAAATCAATTGGAGTTGGACAATATCAGCACGATGTAGATCAATCTAAATTAAAAAAATCATTAGATACAGTTGTTGAACATTGTGTGAACAAAGTTGGTGTAAATATTAATACCGCTAGTTCTTCTTTGTTAAGTTACGTTTCTGGTATCGGACCAAAATTGGCTGAAAATATTGTGAACCATCGTAATGAAAATGGTGTATTCAAAACTAGAAATGATATTAAAAAAGTAACTCGTTTAGGAGGAAAAGCTTTTGAACAATCCGCTGGATTTTTAAGAATTAAAAATGGTGATAATCCGTTAGACGATTCAAGTGTGCATCCTGAAAGTTATGCTTTAGTAAAAAATATGGCTAAGGATTTAAAAGTTAATACCAGTGATTTAGTTGGAAACACATCTGTTTTAAAATCAATAAAACTAGATAAATATATTACAGAAAACTTTGGTTTACCAACACTAAAAGATATTGTTAAAGAGTTAGAAAAACCTGGTTTAGATCCTCGATCAAAAGCAAAGGCCTTCTCTTTTGATGAAACTATACAAACTATTGACGATGTAAAAATTGGAATGATATTACCAGGAATTGTTAACAACATTACCAACTTTGGTTGTTTTGTGGATATCGGAATTAAAGAAAGCGGATTAATTCATATTTCTAATCTTTCTGATTCATATGTAAGCGATATTAATGAGCATGTAAGCTTACAACAACAAGTTATGGTAAAAGTATTAGAAGTTGATTTAGCAAGAAAACGAATTCAATTACAATTGATAAAAAAATAAAAAGCGGTATTTCTACCGCTTTTTATTACGCCGAATTTCTACTGGCATTAATATTTCCGAAGAGTGAACGAGTAACCATTTTTTCAAACACCTCAACTTCCTCCATATCTTTTTCTGATAATTTTTCAAACTCTTGTAACTTTCTCAATGCAAACTGCTGAATGGTTAATAATGGTAAAACAATAGATTCTCTCACTTCAATAGAAGCTTTTCCTGCAGGTTCGTTTTGCATTAATTCTTTATATCCTGAAATTTTTAATAACAAACGTTTTGTGGTTTTGTATTCTTCAAATATAATTTTCCAAAAAGCTCCGAATTCCTTATCATCTGCCATGTATTGAGTCAATTCAAAAAATGATTTTGTTAATGACATCATACTGTTTGCTAACAAGGTTCTGAAAAAACTTGAATCTTTATATAACTTTTCAACCCTATTCCATTCGTTATTTTCCTCAAAGGTTTTTAAAGCTGTTCCTACTCCAAAAAAACCAGGAACATTTTGCTTTAACTGACTCCATGAGCCTACAAACGGAATTGCTCTTAAATCAGAAAAAATTAATTTATCTGATTTTGATCTTTTTGACGGACGACTTCCAATATTAGTTTTAGCATAGTATTTTAACGTACTCATTCGCTCTAAATACGGAACAAACATTGGGTGATTTTTAAAATCGCTATACGTTTTGTAACTAATTTCAGCGAGTTCATTCATCACTTCAACATCTTCTTTAGAAAGTCCTAAATTTTTACTGTATAAACTATTTGACAAACCAGAACTTATTAACTGTTCTAAGTTGTATTGCGCACTTTCATCAGTACCGAAGTTAGAACTGATTGTTTGCCCTTGAATGGTTAATTGAACTTCCTTGTCTTCAATGGTTGGACCTAATGAAGCATAAAACTGATGTGTTTTTCCTCCTCCTCTAGCTGGTGGACCACCTCTACCATCAAAAAACACGACATCAACATCATATTTTCTTGACACCTCGGTTAATTGTTCTTTTGCTTTAAAAATGGCCCAATTTGCCATTAAATATCCACCATCTTTAGTTCCATCAGAAAAACCTAACATTATGGTTTGTTTGTCTCCTCTTTCGGTTAGGTGATTTCTGTAGTTTTTATTCAAATACAGCTGTTCCATAACAGCGGGTGCATTTTGTAAATCGTTTACCGTTTCAAAAAGAGGCACAACATCAACCGTTAATTTATCTTTGAAAGCAACTAGTTTTAACATGGCAAATAACTGCATTACATTTAAAGCAGTTTGGTTGTTACTAATTACATATCGGTTAGCTCCTTTTTCTCCATTTTGCTCTTGAATTTCTTTTACAACTTCAATGGTTTTTAAGGTGTTGTACACCAATTCATCATCCTTGGTGATATCAATATTTATGGAATCATTGACTTCTGATAAAATTTTAACTTGATCTTCTTCTGATAATTCGTGATAATTTTTAGGGAAAATAGTCAGTCCGTTTTCTAAAGTTTTATCAACCAATGTGGTAAAAACTTTGTGATGAATTCTACTGTCTTGACGAACATCTAAGGTTGCAAAATAAAAACCGAAAAGTTTTATTTTATTCAATAATTTATTAACTTCATTTAAATATAATGATTGATGTTTATCAACGATAATTGCTTTAATTTTTTCCAACTCTTTAACAAATTCTTCCAGCTTAATTGTATCTAACTCATCATCATCTACACTACTTTTATACACTAATTTATCTAGATTTTCAATTTTATCTGCAACTCCTTTAAACGTGAGTTTTCTTTTAAGCTTTCTGATATCTCGGTAATATGATTTTAGAACAGTTTGTTTAAGTCTTTTAGCTACTTTTTGTGTAGTTTCTGGTAACACAAACGGGTTACCATCTCTGTCTCCCCCAGGCCAAAATCCAATGTTTATAATTTCATTGTTAATAGTTTCATTGTCAAAAATATTTTGCTGAATATAGTTATAAATCTTTCCGAAGGAATCATAAAATACGTTCTCTAAATACCAAATTAAACTCACAGCTTCATCATACGGTGTTGGTTTCTCTCTGTTTAAAAAAGGCGTTTTCCCCAACTGAGCCAAAAGTGTGTTAATGCTGTTCAAATCGTTTTCTTTAATTGCGCTAGTCAAATCATTAATAATACCTAAAACACTACCCGGATAAAATTGTGTAGGGTGTGCAGTTAGCACAATTCTTACTTTAAATTCTTCTAAATATTTTTTTAGCTCATCAAATTTATCTTCTTGTGCTGCTGTTTCTTTTAAGCTTCTAAGAGTACCTATTCCGTCCATATTATTAATAACAGAAAATGTTGAGTCTTCAATAGCATCAAACAACACTACTTGTCTCTCTATATATTGAATAAACCTAAAAAGTAAGTTTATTTTTTCTTCTTCTGAGCTTTTGCTTAAATATTTATCGAAAAACGTTTCAACAATTGTAGTAGGATTTTTACCCTCTTTAAAACCTTGTTTACAAACTTCATGAAAAAGCGGTAATAAAACGCCTGTGTTTGTAATAGTGTCAAAAGGTAAAGTCATGAAAATACTATTGTAAATTCTATACCTTGATAATACGTTTTCATTAAATCGAACCAGTTTTGGTTGTGCAGACATACGAGTAATTTTTCCTATAAAGATAGTAAACAAAAAAAGACTCTTACGAGTCTTTTTATTACAACATTAAAATTTCATTACAAACCACCTCAGTTACAAATCTTTTTTCTCCTTCTTTAGTCTCATAACTTCTTGAAGTTAATTTTCCTTCAATCATTACCTCACTACCTTTGTCTAAATAGTTTTCAATAATTTCTGCCGTTTTGTTCCAAGCAACAATGTTATGCCATTGGGTATCGGTTACTTTTTGTCCTTGTGCATTTTTATACGCTTCATTAGTAGCAATTGAAAATTTTGCCAATTTTTTACCAGATTCTAATGTGATAATTTCTGGTTTGTTTCCTAAGTTACCAATCAACTGTACTCTGTTTTTAAGTGCGTTCATAATATTTATTTTTTTCGTTAAACAGTTAAGATGTTGTCATTCAAACGAATTGACACTGCAAAGATGAAATGACCTACAAATTTTTACCGGTTGAAAAACAATTACTTTCGATTGTAAACGTTTGTAGTCGTTTATTTTTAGTATATTTATAATCAACATCTTATAAAAAATTAAAAACTATGAATAAGTCAAATTATACCTCATTTATTTTAATGCTGATTACTTCAACCATAGTAATGTATATAACTATGTACTTTAACACTTATGAGTTTAGTCATGTTTATTTTAGCTGGACAAGAATGTATATGACACTCATTGGTGCTGGTGCAATGGCAATTATTATGTTTTTATTCATGAGAAAGATGTATAAAAACAAATTTAAAAATATAGCTATTGTTGTATGTAGTGTTTTACTTATGGCATCGTGTACTTTTTTAGTTAGAAAACAAATTCCTATAAATGATACTAAATGGATGAAAGCTATGATACCTCATCATTCCATTGCAATTTTAACAAGTAATAGAGCTGATTTAAAAGATCCTGAAGTAAAAAAATTAGCTAATGAAATTATAAAAGCTCAAGAAAAAGAAATAGCGGAGATGAAAAAAATGATTAAAAGATTAGAAAACAATTAAAACATTTTTTATGGTTGTTCGAGAATGTTTAGAATGCGATGAAAAAATAGTGGGTAGAAGCGATAAAAAATTCTGCTCTGACTACTGTAGAAACAGTTATAATAATAAAATTGATAAAGACAGTAAAAACCTAATTAGAAATATAAATAACCGTCTAAAAAAGAATTATAAAGTTTTAACCGAACTCAACACAACAGGAAAAACAAAGATTATAAGAAGAAAGCTAATTGAAAAAGGATTTGACTTTCAATTATTCACGTCAATTTACACCACAAAAACAGAGAATACCTATTTTTATGTGTATGATCAAGGATATTTAGTATTGGATAATGATATGCTTTTATTAATTAAAAGAGATTGATTATTTCCATGTATTACCTTTTAATTTCATTGCTGCTTTTAGTACATCTTTTTGACTTATTTGCCCAACCAATTTTCCGTTTTCTACAATAGGAAAACGTCTTCTTTTAGATTCTAAAAATTTATTAGCAGCATCAAAAATATTCATATTACCATCAATGGTTTCCACCTCTTTTACCATTGCTTTTTCAACTGTACTGTTTTGATCAATTGGTAAATTATAATATCTGCTTTCGGAAATTTGTTTTATACAATCTCCTTCAGATATAATTCCTATCAGTTCATTCTGTTCATTCACCACAGGCCCACCAGAAATTCGATTAGTAATTAGCGTTTCAATCACTTCTTCAATGAGTTGATCTGCTGTAAAAGTGATGAGTTTTTTTGTCATATAGTCAGAAACTAATATAGGTTCTTGTACATTTTGATGAACAACAGTTCTTTTTCCTTGAAAACTTTTAATAGCCATAACTTTTTGATTTAGAAAGGTATTAAATATACTGATTTTTAATGATTTACAAAAAACATAGGTTATAATTTAATTTTTCTACATTTATCGTTATAAAAACTAACTATGAAATCAACATTTAATTTTTTAGCCTTTTTTATTATTGCTCTAACTGTTTTTTGGAGTTTTTTTGATATGAAACCTCATTATTATGCAGATAAAGACGATAGCAATCCACAAGATTTTTCGGTAAATACAGCCTTATATCATTTAAAAAATATTTCTCAAAAACCACATCCAGTAGGTACTGAAGAACATAAAAATGTTCAGAATTATTTATTTAATGAATTAAAAAAGATTGGGCTAACACCCGAAATTCAAATAGAGACCGTTTTTAATAAAAAATGGAAAGCAGGAACCACTGTTGAAAATATAATTGCTAAAATTGAAGGAACCGATCATGCTCAAAAATCACTTTTATTGCTTTCACATTACGATAGCAATCCGCATTCAGCCATTGGTTCTTCTGATGCAGGATCAGGAATTGTGACTATTTTAGAAGGCATAAGGGCTTATATAGCTAAAAAACAACAACCTAAGAATGATATTATCATTGTTTTTTCTGATGCTGAAGAATTGGGACTGTTAGGTGCCCAAGCCTTTGTTGAAAAACATCCGTTAGCTAAAAATGTTGGCTTAGTTTTGAATTTTGAAGCACGTGGAAGCGGTGGCCCTAGTTATATGCTAATGGAAACCAACGGTAAAAACAGTAAGCTATTATCAGAATTTATAAAAGCACAACCTAATTATCCAGTAGCAAATTCGTTAACGTACAGTGTGTATAAAATGCTTCCTAATGATACCGATTTAACGGTTTTAAGAGAAGAATGCGATATTAACGGATTTAATTTTGCGTTTATTGATGATCATTTTGATTACCATACATCACAAGATAATTACAGTCGTTTAGACCGAGAATCATTAGTCCACCAAGTAGATTATTTCACCACAAGCCTAAACTATTTTTCGAATAGTGATTTATCAAATTTGCATAGCGATGAGGATTGGGTATATGTAAATTTTCCGCTTACAAAATTCATTACCTATCCGTTCTCATGGATTTTACCTTTACTATTAATTGCTCTCGTAGCATTAATTGTATTAGTTTTTATAGGAATTCAAAAAAACAAACTGACTATAACAGGTATATTTAAAGGTTTTGTTCCTTTTTTAGTATCTGTCATTTTATGTGGTAGTATATCTTATCTATTATGGAAATTATTATTGTTCATACATCCTCAGTATCAAGATATGCTACATGGATTTACCTACAACGGATATTATTATATAGCTGCCTTTGTTGTGTTAAGTATTTATATCACTTTTAAAATTTACAACCAGTTTAAACCTAATACTTCCTCAGATTTGTTAATAGCTCCTATTATTATTTGGATAGCTATTAATTTTTTAACTTATCAGTATTTAAAAGGAGCTTCATTTTTTATCATTCCGGTGTTTGTAGCGCTTTTAATTTTATCGATACTATTATTTACAGACATTAAAAAAAGGTCTAGACCTACACTTTTTGCAATATTTTCTGTGCCAACCATTTATATTTTTGCTCCTTTAGTAAAAATGTTTCCAGTAGGTTTAGGGTTAAAAAACCTTTTTATTTCTGCACTATTAATAAGTTTAGTTTTAGGGTTGTTGGTTCCTATTTTCCATCAGCAAAAAAAGAAAAACGGATGGCAATCGGTTTTTGGCTTTTTTTCCATCATTTTTTTCATTATTGCTACGTTTAATAGTGGCTTTACAACCAACAGAAAAAAACCTAATAGTTTGGTTTATATTCAAAATTCTGATGATAATAATGCTTATTGGGCTACATACAATAAAAATTTTGATAGTTACGTTGAACAGGTTTTTAAAAATGATTATAAAGAAGGAGGAATTGCAAATGCTGAAACCAAAAGTAAATACAACTCTCATTTTACCTATCATAAAAAAACAGAGAGTAGAAATATAAAGCCTTCAGAAATAACCATTTCCAAAGACACAATTATTGAAAATATTAGGCATATAGATTTTACGCTTACCCCAACAAGAAAAATAACTAAATATGAATTATTTAACCATAAAGAGTTAACACTTTCTCATCTTACGGCAAATTCAGCAGTTATTTACGATACAAAAACCACACTTACAAAAGAAACTTTGTTAGTATATTATATGGCAAATACCGATAATGATTTAAAAGTATCTTTAGCTTTTAATAAAGATGAAAAACCACTTATAACTTTAAATGAAATTTCTAATGATTTACTCACCCATGAAAGCTTCCATTTAAAGCCACGGAGTGAGAGTATGTTACCAATGCCTTTTGTAACCAATGATGCCATTATATGTAGCAAAAACTTAACTTTTTAATATAAAAAAAGCGCAGCTCTCACTGCGCTTTTCTGTTTTATAATTTTCTTATTAATCTATTTGAGAAACTCTCAACGTATTAACCATTCCTTTTTCTTCTACTGGCATAGAGGTTAAATTAATTACAAAATCACCAGGCGTTACAAATCCTTTTTCTTTAATAATTTCATTAATATCTTTTACCGTATCATCTGTACTTAAATCTCTATTATAATAGTAGGCTCTTACTCCCCAAAGTAAATTTAATTTTCCTAAAATTCTTTTTTCTGATGAAAATGCTAATACATGAGATTTTGGTCTCCAAGCAGAAATTTGAAATGCTGTATAACCGCTATTTGTTAATGTTGAAATAGCTGCTGCTTTTACATCATCTGCCATTAATGCAGCGTGGTAACAAACCGATTTGGTAATAAAACGATTGGTACGCACATGTGGCGGCTCAATTGGCACTTTAATTAATGGTGAAAATTCAACGCTACCAATAATTTCAGTCATTTTTTTAATTACCTCAACTGGATATTTTCCTACAGATGTTTCTCCAGATAACATTACTGCATCTGCTCCGTCCATGATAGAGTTTGCTACGTCATTTACCTCTGCACGTGTTGGCACTGGATTTTGGATCATAGTTTCCATCATTTGTGTAGCAATAATTACTGGAATTCTTGCTTTTTTAGCTCGTTGTACTAAACTCTTTTGAATTAACGGCACTTCTTGCATTGGAACTTCAACTCCTAAATCACCACGTGCAACCATTAATCCGTCACAGTAAGGTATTAACGCATCAATATTTTCAACCGCTTCCGGTTTTTCAATTTTAGCAATTACAGGAACTCTATACTGTGATTTTTGTTTGATTAAATCACGTAGCATACGCAAATCTTCAGGGTTTCTTACAAAAGATAATGCAATCCAATCTACTTCTTGCTGTAAAGCAAAAACTACATCTTTTTTATCTTTTTCTGTTAATGCTGGTAATGAAATATTGGTGTTTGGTAAGTTAACTCCTTTTTTAGATTTTAAAGGCCCTCCAACAACCACTTTAGTTACAACTTCCTTTTCTTTATCTGTAGAAATTACCTCAAAATTTAACTTTCCGTCATCTACTAAAATATTTTCTCCCGGTTTTACATCTTTAGGAAAGCGTTGATAGGTCATAAATGCCTTTTCTTTGGTTCCTTCACATTCTTCTGTTGTAAAAGTAAAAATATCACCAGCTTTTAACTCAATTCCTTCTTGCATTACACCTACACGAAGTTTTGGTCCTTGCAAATCAGCTAAAATTGCAACATTATATCCTTTCTCTGCATTAATTTCTCTTATTTGCTTTACTTGTTCTTTGATAATATCATAGTTAGCATGAGAAAAGTTAATTCTAAAAACATTAACTCCTGCAGCGCCCATTTGTGTTAGGATTTCTTTTGTATTAGTTGCTGGGCCTAAGGTGGCTACTATTTTAGTTTTTTTATTGTGTGGCATAAGATTAAAAAATTAAAAATTCTTTAGATTTTAGGGTATTTGAATCAATTGAATAAGAGGTAATTACTTGTGGAATTTGATTTATTTTTTCTGTTGTCTTTACAATAAAATCATAATCAAAATCTCCTTCTATTTTTAAAAAAAAATCAACTCGTTTTTTTTCAGGAATAAGATATATTATAGTTTCGCTTTCATTGAAAAGCTCAAAATTAATATTTTCTAATTGGGTTTTATATACATTTGAAATTAAAAACCAATCTAATCCTAACTTTTTATTTGTATAATCATATACAGAATAAAATGAATTGTGTTTTTTGCTTTTAAAATCTAGATCGTAATTTGCTCGTTTAAATTTTACACCTATTGTTTTATTTAATAAAAAAGCTAACCTATAATCTTCTAAAGTGGTATGAACACCTATTAAAGCATAGTCGTTATTATAAAATTCATTGATTTCTAATGAGTATATAGGCATATAAAATTATCATTCAACTCACGCTAAGGTACTGAATGTATTGTTAAGTTACTGGGAAATTAACGAAAACGTTTTCGGCTAAAGGCTATGTATTAGCTATTTGCTTTTGAAAAGCATAATAAACTCTTTTTGCAGCCATTTCCTCTGCTTTCTTTTTAGAAGTTGCTCTCCCTTTTGCTATTTTTTGTCCGTCTATTGAAATTCGAACACTGAAGTGTTTTACAGATTGATTCCCGGTATCTTCATAACTTTCAAAATTGTATTTTTTCTTTGTTTTTTGACACCATTCTATAATCAACCCTTTATAACTAGCAACTTTACCTTCTAAGTGTTGAATATCAACATAAGGAATAATTACTTGTTCATAAATGAACTGATGACAGTAGTTGTAGCCTCTATCTAAATAAATTGCACCCACTAAGGCTTCAAAAATATTTCCATGAATATTTTCTCCAACCTGCTCACTAGATATATTACTACGAACAAATTTAATTAACTCTAATTCTTTTCCTAGTTGGTTAAGATTTTCTCTGCTTACTACTTTTGAACGCATTTGCGTAAGATATCCTTCATCTCCTTTTGGAGCTTCTTTGTAAAGATAAGATGCAATTACAGATCCTAAGATAGCATCGCCTAGAAATTCTAATCGCTCATAATTAATTGGTTTACCATCTTTATCGGTCATTTTTAAAGACCTGTGGGTAAATGCCTTTTTATAATAATTGAGCTTTATAGGCTTAAAGTTTAATAAATTTTTTAGTTCGTAGAAGAACTCTTCATCGTCTTTATTCTGAGGCTTTACTATTCTACGAATAAAATTCATGTATTAGTCTAACTTTCTGAAGGCAACACAAGCATTGTGTCCACCAAAACCAAATGTGTTACTAATAGCTACTTTAATATCTCTTTTTTGGGCTTTATTTAGCGTAAGATTTAATTCGGGATTAATGTTTTCATCAACCGTAGTATGGTTAATGGTTGGAGGAACTACACCATGCTCCATTGCTAAAATTGCAGCTATAGCTTCTACGGCACCAGCTGCTCCTAATAAATGCCCAGTCATAGACTTAGTAGAGTTAATGTTTATATTTTTAGCATGATCTCCAAAAACTTCAGAAATTGCTTTTAACTCTGCTACATCACCTAATGGTGTTGAAGTACCATGGGTGTTAATATGATCTACTTCTTCTGGTTTTAAACCAGCATTTTCAAGGCAATTTTTCATTACTGCAATTACACCAATTCCTTCTGGGTGTGGTGCAGTCATATGATGAGCGTCTGAAGATAGACCTCCGCCTACTACTTCTGCATAAATTTTTGCGCCACGTGCTTTAGCATGCTCATATTCTTCTAAAATAATAGCGCCGGCTCCTTCTCCTAAAACAAATCCATCTCTTGTGGCATCAAATGGTCTTGATGCGGTTTCTGGATTTTCATTATTGGTTGATAATGCATGCATTGCATTAAATCCTCCCATTCCTGCAATTGTAACTGCTGCTTCACTACCTCCGGTTACTACAACATCGCAATGTCCTAAACGTATATAATTTAACGCATCAATCATTGCATTTGCTGCAGAAGCACACGCAGATACTGTTGTATAGTTAGGCCCCATAAAGCCATTTTTAATAGAAATGTTTCCTGGAGCAATATCAGCAATCATTTTAGGTATAAAGAAAGGGTTAAATCTTGGGGTACCATCTCCTTGGGCATAGTTTATTACTTCATTTTGAAAAGTTTCTAAACCACCAATACCTGCTCCCCAAATAACTCCAACTCGTAATTTATTAATTTCATCAAGGTTTAATTTAGCATCGGCTATTGCTTCATCTGAAGCTACCATTGCATACTGAGTAAACCTATCCATTTTACGAGCTTCTTTTCGATCCATATATTCTTTTGGATCAAAACCTTTAAGTTCGCAAGCGAAACGAGTTTTGAACTTGGCAGCATCAAAGTACGTAATAGGCGCAGCGCCGCTAACTCCGTTAACTAAGCCATTCCAGTATTGTTCTACATTATTTCCTATTGGCGTTAATGCGCCAAGTCCAGTTACTACAACTCGTTTTAATTGCATATAATTTACTTTTTTGCTTCTTCTATATAGCTAATTGCTTGACCTACTGTTCCTATATTTTCAGCTTGATCATCTGGAATTTGAATATCAAATTCTTTTTCGAATTCCATGATTAACTCAACAGTGTCTAAAGAATCTGCTCCTAAGTCGTTAGTGAAGCTTGCTTCGTTAGTTACTTCGTTATCGTCAACTCCTAATTTATCAACGATAATTGCTTTTACTCTTGATGCAATGTCTGACATAATTTTCTAATTTTTAAATTTAAAATCGGGGCAAAAATACGAATCTTACCTTTTAATTCTAATTTTTCCTCAAAAATGTGAAGTCTAAATTAAAAAAATCTTTTGGTTTAGACCACCCCTGTGTTAATAATTATTCTTTTTTTTGCAGTAACAACGCAACTTTACTAAGAATGAAACGTATTGCAATTTTTGCTTCCGGCTCTGGTACAAACGCCGAAAATATTATTAGGTTTTTTCAATCTTCTGAAACCGCTATTGTTACCCGAGTGCTTTCTAACAATGAACATGCCAAAGTTTTACAAAGATCTAAATCTTTAAAAATCAAAACTTTAACATTTAAAAGGAACACTTTTTTTGAAAGTAATGATATAGTAGAGCTATTAAAACAAGAAGCGGACTTTATTGTTCTGGCAGGTTTTTTATGGAAAATACCTGCTAATATCATTGAAGCTTTTCCTAATAAAATCATTAATATTCATCCAGCGTTGCTTCCAAAATACGGTGGAAAAGGGATGTATGGAATGAACGTTCATAAAGCTGTAAAAGAAAATAATGAACTTGAAACTGGTATTACCATTCACTATGTAAATGAAAATTATGACGAAGGCACTATCATTTTTCAAGCAAAAACAGCTATTTCTTTAGACGATACACCTGAAAAAATTGCTCAAAAAGTTCATGAATTGGAATATAAATACTTTCCGAAGGTAATTGAAGAAGTTATTTTAAAAGATGAGTAAAAAGAAAAAATATTATGTTGTTTGGAAAGGAAAAAAAACGGGTGTTTTTACTTCTTGGAACGTATGTAAAGAACAAATAAGCGGATTTGAAGGCGCTCAATACAAAGCTTTTACCAACAAAGAGGAAGCCGAAATAGCTTTTAAAAAGTCCTACAATGATTACAAAGGCAAAGACACTAAAAAAGCTATTTTATCTGCAGAAGAAAAAGCCAAATATGGCAATCCTATTTTAGAAAGCCTATCTGTAGATGCTGCTTGCTCAGGTAACCCTGGGATTCTTGAATATAGAGGTGTCTTGACAAGAACCAAAAAGCAAGTTTTTATTCAAGGGCCTTTTAAAAGTGGAACTAATAATATAGGTGAATTTTTAGCTCTGGTACATGGAATTGCTTTATTAAAAAGCAAAAACATGCATAACTACCCAATTTATTCAGATTCAAAAATTGCAATGGGTTGGGTAAAAAAGAAACAATGCAGAACCAATATTGAGTTTAATCAAAAGAATAAAGAATTGTTAGAAATGATTAAACGTGCTGAAAAATGGCTTCAGCAAAACACATATAAGAACCCTATTTTAAAATGGGAAACCAAAGCTTGGGGAGAAATTCCTGCAGACTTTGGCAGAAAATAATTTATTTTTCTATAAAATCCATTAACACATTAACCAGTTCTTGTAGTTCTTTTGGCGGATGACCATCATCAAAAGTAGATGACACATATTGATCTTCTCCTATTTTAATTTTTACAACAGCATGCATACTACCATCATACATTCTTTTATTTGTTGGTGCTTTCAAATTTTTTATCTCTTCCAATTTAAGCTTACTAACAGCATCATTTAACTGTTTAACTTCTTCAGAAGAAATAACCGTTTTCTTCTCCTCATCTGAGGATTTATATTTTACTTCAGAATTTACAACCGTAATATTTTTAAATCTTCCTCTTGTTATAGCTTCATATACAACCTCATCATAAGTAACTGTAGTTTTTTGAGCAACACAATTTATCATTAATAAAAAAACAATTGGTAATAATTTGGTTAAAGGCTTCATCTTTTATAGTTTTTAGAGTAAATATATAAAAAAGACATCAATTAAAATTGATGTCTTTATATATGTTGTACTTTATTTGCAACTAATTAGTTTATCATTGAAGCTCTAGCTCCTCCTGATTGAAAGATAGCTCTCATTCTAGATTTTTGCCCTTCAGAGAACATATACATACAAGCATCATCTACATAATCCATATAATTCATTGTCATGTCATTTGTACGACAGTTAACTGTTGGGTAAGTTGGACATCCGTAGTTAGGACCATCTGAAGACGGGGTATCTGCCACAAAATCATCTTGCTTACATCTTCCATCTCCCCAAATATGACGTAAGTTTAAATAGTGCCCTACTTCATGCGTCATTGTTCTACCTTTATTAAAAGGCGCTTGAACATAACCTGTTTTGCCAAAAAATTGCGGCGCACAAACAACACCATCTGTAGCTAAATTACCTCCAGGAAATTGCGCATACCCTAAAATTCCTCCTCCAATATTACACACCCAAACATTTAAATGGGTTTCTGGAGTAACTGGCGGATAAGTAGCTTTTACAGCATCATTTGTTCCCCAAGAAGTTGTTGAACTTGCATACCTAAAAGTACCTGCTAAAGAAAAAGTAATTTCTGAATCAGCAGCTAAAGGAGCAAATTCAGCTGGCGCATTACTAACATCAGAATTTTGCTTTCTAAAATCTTCATTCAAAACACTGATTTGAGAAGCTATTTGAGCATCACTAATATTTTCATTTGAATTACTATACACTACATGAACGTATACAGGAATATTAATTACCCCTAAGTTATCTGGAGTTGGTTCACTTCCACCACCATTATTTCCTCCTCCGTTACCTGGCTTTCCTTTAGCTGCTATAAACTTTCTTGTAGCATACTCAACATCATACATTTTTTTGTACAATTCTGGATTTTCTTTTAATTGACGGTTCAATACACGCATTGAATGACAAGATTCTGATACTCCTCTAGACTGATCTGCATCTGTATGAACATAAAAATCGCTCATATCAATAATTTGTTCTTGTGCTAACTCCACATTCTTTTCGTTGTCTTGACATCCTACTAAAACAGCTGCTGCAACTGCCAATGATAAAAAAATTCTTTTCATTTTAAAAAAGGGTTTAAAAAAATTAATTAAATAATGGTCTTTTTCATATTTAAAAAATCAATAAAAAGTTTAAAAAAATGATTTTATCTTACATTTTTTGTTAATTTTTTATTGAAAAAATCTATTAACATAGGTTAATTTTTATCGATGCGCAATATACATAATTTTTTAAGCTTTCCTATTTTTTTTAATTTTTCTTTAAAACACCCTAAAAACCTTTATTCTACTGAGCTTTTAAAACAAAATAACATTAATTGCTAATAATTTTAATTTACGTTTTCCTTTAAAAAAAGGCTAATTATTTATCAAAAATGTATTTTTAGTTAGGTTTCATTAATTTAAAAACGATTCCGAATCAATCTGTTGAAATAAAAAAAGCGACCTTAAAAGATCGCTTCATTGATTATATTTTTTTTTAAAATTAACTCAACATTAATTTAGCTTTTTTAACAGCTTCCACTAAAATATCAATCTCTTCTTTGGTATTATAAAAAGCAAACGACGCTCTAACCGTACCAGGAATTTTATAAAAATCCATGATAGGTTGCGCACAATGATGTCCTGTTCTTACCGCTACACCAAGTTTATCAAGAATTGCTCCAACATCATATGGATGAATACCTTCTAAATTGAAAGAAATTACTGAAGTTTTATGCGATGTACCATAAATTCTTAATCCTTCAATATCTTGTAGTTTTTGTGTTCCGTAGCTCAGTAATTCTTTTTCTTGATTTTCAATACTATCAAAACCTATAGAATTCATATAATCTATAGCGGTACCAAAGGCAATCCCACCACAAATATTAGGAGTCCCTGCTTCAAACTTATGAGGTAAACCTGCGTAGGTAGTTTTTTCAAATGTTACGGTTTCAATCATTTCTCCTCCTCCTTGATACGGAGGTAACATTTCTAACAACTCACTTTTACCATATAACATACCAACTCCAGTTGGACCACACATTTTGTGAGCTGAAGCTACATAAAAATCAACATCTAGCTCTTGTACGTTAGGTTTGATATGCGGACAAGCCTGCGCACCATCTACCAATACATAGGCTCCAAATTTATGTGCTCTATGAATAATTGCTTCAATAGGATTTATGGTTCCTAATGCATTTGACACATGATTACAAAACACCAATTTAGTTTTGTTGTTTAGCATTTCATCAAATAGATCTAAACGTAATGAACCATCATCATCCATTAGTAAAACACGTAAAATCGCTCCTGTTTTTTCACACATCATTTGCCATGGAACTATGTTTGAATGATGCTCAAGTGCAGAAACAATAACCTCATCTCCTTCTTTTAAAAGAGAAGAAAAACCTGACGCAATAATATTTATACTTTCAGTAGTACCCGAAGTAAGAATAATTTCATATGGGTGCTTTGCATTAAAATGCTTTTGAATTTTTATACGTGCCTCTTCATATTTATCAGTAGCTTCTTGACTCAAGGTATGCACACCTCTATGAATATTGGCATTGTAATTAGAATAATAATCTACAATAGCATCAATAACCACTTGAGGAGTTTGAGATGTTGCTCCGTTATCAAAATATACTAAGGGTTTTCCGTGAATTTTTCTTTTAAGAATAGGAAAATCAGCACGAATTTTATCAATATCAAACATAAAAACTCAAATTTTAAGCAAAGGTAGCGCTTGCTTTTTAAACCAACAATCAAACATTTAAATTCTTACATTTGTTTTAAACAACTAACCATGAAAACCATAAAAAGAGTTCTTTTACTTATAGCTATATTACTTACGCTGACTATTTTTTACAATTATCCTAAACTAAATATTATTGCAGGCTATTCCGCAAAAAACACAGCTTCATCAGTATTTTTAGCTAACAGAAGTTTAGAATTTACTGATAAAAACGATAATGAATTTCCTCCAATAAACCTTGCTTCCGACAAAATTAATCCAGAAGAAAAATCGGCAACCTCATCTGCTGTAGGTTTATTAACCAGAAAAGCAATTTACAGAGAAGGATTAGGTAGCGTTTTAGTTACTGATAATTATGAGCCAAACTCAAATCCATTAACTCCAAAACGATCTACTCCTGACAACAATACTCCTTTTCCTTATGGAAATGCTGAACCTATTGATACTGTTTTTACGAATGTAAACTATGACAAAGTAAAAGAAACTGTTAACAGTATTTTTGGTGATGAATACAAAACAAGAGCTACAGTAGTTATTTATAAGAACAGCATTATTGCGGAACAATATGATGAAGGTTTTGATAAAAATTCACTGTTATTAGGCTGGTCCATGACCAAAAGTATTACAGGTACTTTATTTGGTATATTACAATGTCAAGGAAAAATAGATGTTCAAGCGAAAGCACCCATTAAAGAGTGGCAAAATGACGAGCGTAAAAACATAACACTCCACAATTTATTACAGATGAACAGTGGTTTAGAATGGAATGAGGATTATAATTCTATTTCTGATGTGACTAAAATGTTATTTTTAGAAGAAAATATGCCTCAATTGCAATTAAAAAAACCACTTATTGGTAAACCAAACGCTTCTTGGAACTATTCTTCAGGAACTTCAAATTTATTATCTGGAATTTTAAGACAACAATTTAAAACACATCAAGAATATTTAGATTTTTGGTATACCGATTTAATTGATAAAATTGGAATGAACTCTATGGTTGTTGAAACCGATTTAAGCGGAAATTATGTGGGCTCTTCTTATGCCTGGGCAACCGCAAGAGATTGGGCAAAGTTAGGTTTATTATACTTACACAACGGAAACTGGAAAGGAGAACATTTATTTGATAAAGACTGGGTAGAATACGCTACAACTCCAACACCTACTTCAAATGGCTGGTATGGCGCTCAAATTTGGCTGAATGCAGGAAATAGGTTTCCAGACGTACCAACAAGCATGTATTCTTTTAACGGATACCAAGGTCAGTATGTATTTATTTTGCCTGAACAAGATTTGGTAGTGGTTCGATTAGGACTAACAAAAAACCTTGATGTTAACCAGTTTTTAAAAGAAATTATTAGCGCTATAGAATAAACCTTAACAAACAATTTTTAGTGTTTTTAAAAAAATTACTTGTTAAGCCACTCTTTAAAATACTTAATTTCACTTTTACTTACAAAAACCTGCTCTTTGTTAGGGTTTTCTTGTGTCATTACAATTTCAATTTTTAAAGAACTGTGTTTTATCACTTTAAAATCTGAATTAAAACCTATTATATAGTTTCGATTAATTCTAATAAAATCATCAGGATTTAACTTAGTAATTACATTTTTGATAGTATCATTGTATAAATAACTTTTTTTATTGTTTGTGTATATAAACAAATGTTTTCCAAATCCATAAAAAAAAGAGATGTCATCAACACTAATAGATAATAACTCATTTCCTTGATTGACTAAAAATCTTTTTTGAAATGCGCCTTTATTTCTCTCTGAAAAATGATTTATATTTTCTTGAAAAGATTGTTTAAAGGATATTAATTTTTCTAAAGATTTTTCTAAAGCTTCAATATCAAAAGGCTTTAAAAGATAATCAATAGCAAAATGTTTAAATGCATCAACAGCATAATCATGATAGGCTGTTGTGAAAATAATTGGAATTTTAACATCAATATTTGAAAGAGTTTCTAAACTGTTTCCATCTGCTAAATGAATATCTAAAAATACCAAATCTGTTGATGAATCATTAAAAAAGCCACTCATCTCACTCACCGAAGTTATTCTTTTTATTGATTGAATTGGTACTACATTTTGTTCTAATAACTTACTTTTTAAATGATTTGCTGCCAAATCTTCATCTTCAATTATTACAATGTTCATATTATAATTATTAAACCTCAAAAATACATAAATAAGTAAATTAAAAAAGACCTAGCAATATAATGCTAGGTCCTTTTACCTTGTAAGGTTTAACAATTCAATTAATTCAAAATACTACAAGTTAGGATTGTTAAGCTTAGCGCTTCTAGGATATTGTATAGTATATCTTGGGTCATTTTGCTCAAGCGTATATACTGTACCATCATATGTGTGATTGATTTCTTTTTGATTTGTTCTTCTTAAATCAAACCATCTATGCCCTTCTAATGCTAACTCTTTTCTTCTTTCTTCTAATAATCTTTGGGTATACTCCACTTCATTTAAAGATTGTATTTCGGCACTTAACGTTGAATGGTAATTTGTTGCATAACGTTTTTTCAGTAATGAAAGTAATGTTGTTTTAGATGCTTCTAATTGATCTAAGTTTAATAAAGCTTCTGCTTTTATTAAAAAAAGCTCTGAAGTTCTCATTGAACAAATAAAATCTTGAGACCCACCTTTTTTTGCTTTATAATTATCTCCGTCACTAACAAAATACAAATCAAAACGTAAATCGTTAACTCTATCATATGAATCAATTAAATCAGTTGATATAAAAGAAGCGTTATTTATTTTATATCCAAATACTTCCTCTAATGCAAGAATAGATTCCACTGAATTATATTGGTTAGGCAAAGTGCTTTCTACATTAAAATCAGTAAGTGTTTCATTATAAGTTAATGCTTTATTAACTGATTGTAATGCTTTTTCCCAATTATTCATATACAAAGAAACTCTTGCTTCTAAAGTATATAAAGCATTTTTAGAAAAACGATAGTTTTTACCAATTTGTTGAGTATTTATGTTAATCAATTCTTTAGCTTTTTGAATATCTGCTAAAACCTGTTCATAAACATCTGCTACAGGAGAAGGTGATAATACTTGCTCTAAATCTGTAATTAGAACAATAGGTACTCCTTTATCTTGACCAGAAGTTTCTATAGCATACGGCTTACCATAAAGGTTAACCAAATCAAAATAGCTATAAGCTCTCAAAGCATATGCCTCCCCTATTAATTGATTTTTTTCTTCTGAATCTTTAATCGTTTTTACGGCTTCATTTATAATATGATTACTATAAAATATAGTTGTATAAAATTGAAGCCAAGGATACTCATATGATATAGGATCTGGGTTTGTATCATTCCACAGATAAAAATCTTTAAAAAACGGAGTATCATCAGTACTACTATCTAAAATTAATTCATCTGACCTAAAAGCTGTGTAAGATTTATGTACTGGAAATGTATTATATGCCGTAGTAATTAAAGCTCTATTTTCTTCTAAGTTTTTAGGTATTACTTTTCCTTCTGGTTCTATATCTAGAAAATCATTACAAGAACTAAAACCTAAGCTCATTAATAATATGAGTGATATGTTTATAATTTTTTTCATTATTATTATTTTAAAATGATACATTAACTCCTAATGCAATAGATCTTGGAATAGGTTGCGCATAAATATTTCCGTAGGTTTCAGGATCAAAATAACCTGAATAATCAGAACCTATTACAAATAAGTTTCGTCCTTCTAAATTAAATCTAAACTTTTGTATATTTAATTTAGATGTAACTGAATTAGGTAAACTATACCCTAATCGAATACTAGAAACTCTGGCATAACTTATTTTTTTAACATAAGTATCTAAATAAGCCATTGTATTAATTGGGTTACCTCCAGAAAACCATTTATAAGCCATCCAAGAATCTCCTGTACCCGAAGTTTCTCCTACAATAGCAGGTAAATTAGACCCTGTATTGGTTGGTGACCATGCGTTTAAAATATCTCTTGTATAATTTTGCCCTCTATCAACCTGAGTTGGGTTATATGGTAAATTTTCAGTTACTGTTTGTTGTAAATTAAAGCTTACAGACGCACTCAAATCAAAGTTTTTGTATTTTATAGTATTTATTATACCTCCACTATATTTAGGGTCTCTATCTCCTACATAAGTAAATAAATTTCTAAAATCTTCAGTACTTAAGTTAGATTGAGATAAATATCCTGGGAAAAAGTCTGCCCATGGATCATACAAATCAAAAAACTCAACTGCAGATACTTTTTCATCCCCCTTCCAAAACATAGGATAGCCGTCTTCATCTAATCCTGCTGTTTTTAATGCAAAAACTGCATTTACTGGCAACCCTTCTCTAGACGGGAAAAAACTATTCTCTCTAATTTTAATTTTGTCAACATTACTTTTGTTATGTGCAATGTTAAAATTAGTAGTCCACTTAAAATCTTCTGTTACAATATTTTTAGTTGAGAAAGAAATTTCAAAACCTTTATTTGATACTTGTGCCCAGTTTAGGTTTGTAAATTCAAATCCATTTTCTAATGCAATAGATTTTAAACCTATTAGATCAGAGCTTTTTCTTGTATAGAAATCTAGTCCTAGATTAATTCTATTATTAAACAACCCTATATCTGCTCCTAAGTTATAATTTTCTGTTTTCTCCCATCGTAATTTACCGTTTGGAGGAGAAGTAACTGTAATTGCGTCTTCATTTGTGTTTGGTAACAAAGAAGCTTGCCCATACGCTCCAACAACAAAAGGAGATGTATTTCTATCAATATTTCCTTGAAGACCGTATGATGCTCTTAATCTTAAATTAGAAAGAGTAGTGTTGTTTTTAAGAAAATTCTCTTCAGACACTCTCCAAGCAGCTGATGCTGACCATAAAGGAAGATATTTATACTTAGGATCAACACCAAACAAGTTAGACCCATCATAACGAACACTACCAAACACAGTATATCTTCTATCATAAGTATAAGACCCTGTTGCATAAAAAGAAGTGTAAGCATTTTCTGTGGTTCCTCTTTGGTACGTTTTATAGTTAGCTTCATTTGCGGTATCTTCATTCGGAAAAATAATTGGTGTTGTTGTTAATGTTTTTGGGTTGTATCCAAAACCTTGTGTAACAACAGTTTTTCCATATGTTTTTCTAAGCTCCGAACCAATCATTGCTTCAATTTCATGTTGGTTTGCTATTGTTGTACTATACTCTAAAAGAGATTTCCAATTGTACTGAAAAAAAGAATCTTCAATGTTTTGAATAATTCCTCCTTCTGGTAAGAAGTAATAATAATCTCCTATTGAAGAATCATATCTACGACTTCTTTCTCTTACTTTTCTTGTAAAATAGCTATTAGTACCTGCATACTTTTCTGTACTATTTTTATCTAATTGCAAACCTAATTGAGTAGACAACTTTAAATCGTCTGTAAATTTGTAAGAAGCATCCACTATAGCTTTTAGTGCATTATTTTTTAAATCATAGGATGTATTTTCTCTTTCTTCTAAAAAGTTAAAAGGAACATATCTTCCTTCAAATCCGTTGATGTCTTGATCATACTGATATGTACCATCTTCATTAAATGGCGATAAATATGGATTTGCATTTCTTGAATAATTGGATGGATTTGTAAATGCATCTGTACCTGTTATATAAGAATCTTTTTTTGAATGTGACCCAAGTAAAGTAACTCCTAAATCAATTTTATCTGATAGTTGATAATTGTTTTTAAGTGTAACATTATAGCGTTTAAAACCTGTACCAATTGTAGTACCTTCTTCATCATAAAGACCTAAAGAAAAGTAATAGTCTGAAAACTCACCGCCTCCTGAAACACTCAAACTATATTGTGAGTTAACCGCTGCTTGATATAATAAATTACCCCAATTGGTTTGTGTAGCTTTTAAGTTATTGATTGCAGATTGCGTGCCATTACTTAACGCTGAAAAACCTCCTGATCTAAAAACACCTAGCTCACCACTATCATTTAAAATTCTCATAATTGCACCTTGATTTGATCTAAAATCAAGATCTGTACGTTGTGCTAAGCCTAATTCAAAATCAACCTTCTCTGCACCTGACATTAAATTAAGTTTGCTAAAAGCAGGACGCATACTATAAAATGTATTTGCTGAGAAATTAACTCTCATTTGTCCTTTTTTCCCTTTTTTTGTAGTTACAACAATAACACCGTTAGAGGCTCTTGCCCCATATATTGCAGTAGCAGCAGCGTCTCTTAAAATGGTAATATCTTCTACATCATCAGGGTTAATACCAGCTATACTATAGTTTTTTAATTGGTCTATGTTGTCTTTATCTGTAAAATCTGGCACATCATTACCCTCTAGAGGCAATCCATCTACTACCCAAAGTGGATCTTGAGGTCCTGATAAAGAAGCCGTTCCTCTAATTCTTATTCTAGAGATAGTTCCTGGAGACCCTGTTTGTTGAGCTACCACTACCCCTGGTGCTTGCCCTTGCAATAATATATCTACACTAGAAACACCTATTTGATTTACATCTTCTAATTTAACCTTACTAACCGCAGAAGTTAATTTACGTTCTTCTATTTCTTGGTAACCAGTTACAACTACTTCATTTAACAGGTCTATTTCTTCTTCTAAAAGAACTTTAATTGTGCTTTGATCTCCTACAAGAATTTCTTTTCTTTTAAAACCTATAAACAAGAAAACAAGAACATCATTTGGTTTTGCTTTAATTTCAAAATGGCCATCTTCATCTGTAGAAACTCCTCTCATTGAGTTTTTTACCATTACTGTAGCCTCCATAATAGGCATTTCATACTCATCAACTACTGTACCTTGTATTATCTTTTCTTGCGCAAAAAGAAGCAAGGGACAAAATAGTAAAAACATGACTAGTGTTTTTTTCATAAAATTAAAATTTAGGGATTTATAATATTTGTAATTCTTTCAATTAAATCGAGATAATGCATTTTTGTATCATCATTACCTTTATTTCTTTTTTTTCTTAATAATTTTAAGATTTTATTTAGTTCTCCTCTTTTTAAAGAACCTACTTCTGAAACTCTTTTTAACAGTGTGTAGTTAATATTTCTTGCTTCAACCATTTTTTTAGCTGAAGTATAGTTACACATTATAGGTAACTGCAATGATTCAGAAACATGAACTGCCTTTTTATTATTTTTTTTAGAAAGCTTATCTAGATCAACCGCTAGCACATCTACATAATTTTTTTGTGTCATTCTTTCAAGAAGAGTTAGAGACTTGTTATTTTTTGTGTTTTTAAACACATGGTTTCTAACACTCTCTAACAACTCTTTAGCTGTAAATGTTTTTAAGTTTTTTTCTTGATCTAACTCTGATTCTATTAACCTTAGTAGTCTTTCATCTTTAAACAGGTTATAAAAAACACTGTATTGCATTTCTCTTGCTAGTGTATAAGGACTATACTCATATGGCCCTAATGGCGTTTTCTTAAGCGGGTAGGTGTAATTAATAGTATTGTTTAAAAACAACCAATGAGGTATAGTAAAAACATGTTTATTAAGATAATTTACAGCTTCTTTTTGTTTTTTGTAAGGCACCCACTTATATGATTTTTTATTATCACCATGTACTGTATTATTTAAATAAACACCGCCAACATTATTAAGCACATGGTTATTATATAAACTCCATTGCCCTATAACCCCCATGTACAACCTTCCGGTAGTATAATAATCTTCCCCCTCTTCATAAGTCCAATTAATTAAGTTACTAACAACTGTTTTTAGGTTTTTTATTCCGTATTCACTTGCTAATACAGCATCGTCTCCTATATCTTCTGTTTGTGAGCGTGGATCTATAATATTTTTATGAGATTGCTGTTCTCCATAAAAGTATTCTGGGTCATTTGAATGTTTTTTTATAAGGTTTTTAAGGTATGTTTCTTCTATATGATTGTTAGCAAACCATCTATACCCCCATTCAATAGCATATGTATCATAAACTCCTATTTTTGGTGTAATTGTTGTTACACTATCTTCTGGTTGTGCCACATAATTATACCTAGCATAATCCATTATAGAAGGAGCCGTTCCATGATTTTTTGTAAATGTTTTTGAACGTAAAGAATCTACTTTATAAGCAAAAGAAGCTCCCATATTATGTTTAAGCCCTAAGGTATGTCCTACTTCATGCGATGACACAAATCGTATTGCTTCTCCCATATGTTCATCTTCAAAAACATTTTTTCTGGCTTTTGTATCTATAGGACCTGTTTGAATTCTCATCCAACTGTGTAAAGATGTCATTAAATTATGCCACCATATTATATCAGATTCTAAAATTTCTCCACTTCTTGGATCAACTACAGAAGGCCCCATAGCGTTTGCTCGTGGTGAAGCGGCATAAGTTATTACTGAATATCTAACATCATCTATATCAAAATCAACATCATTATCAGCTGGATCTTTTGCTATAATTGCGTTTTTAAACCCTGCCCTTTCAAAAGTTTTTTGCCAATCTACCACTCCTTTTTTTATATAATCTCTCCATTTTTTTGGGGTAGATGGATCAATATAAAAAGTTATAGGTTTTTTAGGCTCTACCAATTGTCCTTTTAAATAACGATCAATATCCTCTTTTCTGGGTTCTAAACGCCATCTAGTAATAAGGTTCTTTTCTTTCATTGCGTGTTGTTTATCATTAAAAAACCAACGCTTTTTTGAAAAATAACCAATATGGTTATCTGAAAATCTTGGTTGCATTGGAGTTTTAGAAAGTAACACTATATTACAGGTTGTTTCTATAGTTATTGGCACAGAAGCTGCCCCCTCTGTTACAGAGGTTGAAAGAGCGGATCTAACTAAAACATTTTTGGGGAATGTTTTTATCATTTCAATATATGATAGGTTTGTTTCAGCTGATCCGCCTAAACCTGTATCATTAAATACATTATTAAAACTCTTTTTTTCTCCATCAAAAACTTTATTAACACCCACTACTATAGAAGATGCTTTTTTGTTTACCGAAACAATTGTGAATGCCTCAATGATAGAGGAAGAAAAATTATTTTGTACTGATTGAGTAATGGCATCATTTTTAGGTGAGGTTACCATTGGGTTAGATGTTCGTACCCACACTTTGTTTAACAGGGTATCTTTTTGAAAGGTAATAACCTTATTATCAAACACCATCCCTTTATTTAAACCTGCCTCGTTTAACGGTAATGGAACTTTAGATATTTTGTTTACAATTAAAAACTCTCTATTAAATAGTGAGTCTGGAATTTCAAAATAATAATCATTCTTAAGCTTAATGATATTGAACATTCCTTTTTTTAAGGTTGCTTTCTCTATTAAATCTTCATATTTTTTGAGCGCAACTTTTGAGGTGTCTTTCTTTTTTATTTCTTGTGAAAAAAGAAATGCAGAAGAGAACAAATATACAATTGTTAATATTAGTAAACGTGGTGAAAATGTTATAAACATTAGATAACTCTTTATTTAAAAAAGTAAAAGTGAGAGATATTCCTTTTTTAAAAAAAAGAAAAGGAGTGAGTGGTAAAAAAAATGGAGTAAGTGAGTTTTTTACTTATTATTACATTATCTCTTAATTTAAAAAAGGTAATTCGCAATAAAAAAAACCCTCTTCTACATAGTGCTTAAAATTTGAGTTTTTATAAAACTTATAAATATCTTGTAAATATCTTAATCCAAATTTATTTCCTTTGGGTGCTGTTTTTTTTAATTGATAATTATTTTTAACTATTACTTTTTCTTCCATTACTGTAATAGTAATTAAAAGAGGAGATTCTTTAGATGTAATATTGTGTTTAATAGCATTTTCTACTAGTGTTTGTAAGGACAAATATGGAATCTTATCTTTTTTATAGTTTTTCTTTAACATTTGTATTTCCCATTGAATACTAGTGTTAAATCTAATTTTTTGTAGAAATAAATATTCTTTTATAAATTCAAGTTCTGTTTTTATTTCTACAATATTATCTTTAGGACTATTAATAAGATACCTATATAATTTAGATAGTTTAATTACAAAGGTTTTAGAAAGAGATTCATCTTCTCCTATTAAAGTATATAAAGAGTTTAAACTATTAAATAAGAAATGAGGATTGATTTGATTTTTTAATTGTTGTAACTGTAATAATGCGCTTTCTTTTTGATAAACTTCTTTTTCTAAAATTAAATTTGCTTTATCTTTTTCTAAAAGTACCTTTTCATTAAATTGAGAATAAACAGTTAAAGCAAAATAATAAAACACAAAAAGTAGCAAAATGGTGAAAGTTATGTAAATTAATGAGCTGTATTTTTTTATTTTATTTACATCTTCTTCATAAATACTTTTTAAAAAATTAATAGATACATAAAAATCATCATTAAATAAAACTAGTGGTTTCGTATAATTTATAACATCCAATTCTAAGTATTCAGAGGTTATTATACGTTCATTATATTTGTTTTGAATATTTATTGTGTCTTTTGGCGTTAATGGTGTAGCTTTAAAAACGTTTTTACCAACATAACTAGTATCTGGATGCACTAAACACAAACCTTCTTTATTAAATACATATGCATAGCTTACAGCATATACATCTATATTTCTAAATTCTTTTTGAACTTTTAATAAATCTAAATCATAGCCGTAAAAAACTGTTCCGTGTGCTGTGTTAAAAAACATCATGTTTCTCCACACCAAGCTATGATTAGCTCTTTTATATATTTTATTATAAAATGTTTGTTCTGATAAAGTATGTTGCTTTAATAATATTTCTTTTTTTAAAGTAGAGTCATTATTAAATAACCCTTTACCTTCAAAAACTTTTATATCATTACTTTTAACAATACCAAACCAACTATTAACCGTACTATTGTTTAGCTGATGTATTTCTCTTAAGGTTTTTAGCTTTTGAGTTATTTGTTCTAAACTAGTTTGCTTAGAAACAATATTTTTAACTTCATAAAAAGGTTTTTCTAAAAGCTTAAATTGATGCTGTATGTTATTGTATTTTTTATAAAAACTTCTTTGCGCTATGCTTTGGCTTACTATAGTAGCTTTTTCTGAAATTAACTTATTTATTGTATAAGTTGCTCCTATAGTAATTAGAATGGCTATAAAAACTATTAAGCTATATTTTTTTTGAAACAAATTTTATCTCTTTTAGCTGATATAATTAAGAGTGCAAATAACTAAAAAATCCCAAGCAAAAGCTCGAGATTTTTTTTAAAAAAGTTTTTTTTATTAAACTACTTCTATAACTTTTGTGCTTATATGAAACTCTTCATACGTTTCTAGCAAGCTAATTAATGCTGAAACCAGATCTTGAGTTTCTAACAATATACTAAAGTACAGCGTTGTATTTTTAGGACTTGTTTCATCAGAACGAATTCTTTCTACTTGTCTTTCAATAGATTTAGAAACACTTTTTAACAATTCTCTTTTTTCTGCTAAAATTCCGGATAAATCATCAAAAGATTGATTTTCAAAAGCAACTGTAATATCTTTTAAAAGCTTAGATATTTCATTATCAATTTCTTTTAAATCTTTTAACTGTCCTTTTTTTAGGTTTTTATGATTGTTATTAACATGTTTATATGTAGCTCTTGAAATATAACTAATTGATTGTGCTACATCTTGTAAATAACCTAAAATTAAAATATAGAACCTACTTGCTTGAACAGAAGAATCATCTAAAGACTTAATGAAATAAAAAACTCCATCTTTTAAATTATCTATTTCATCATTAAGCTTTGTAACATGTTTATCCGTTTTTCTTAATTTATTTAGATCATGATTTGCTAAGTCATTTACTACATTTGAATATAATTTATTAACTCGATGAGCAACTTCTGCAATATGACTTGAGCTTTCATCAATAACACCGCTTATTGAAATTAGTTCAGCTCTTTCTGCAAAAACTTGTTTCTTTTCCTCTTTTGCTTTTTGCGTATATTGTAATGAAGACCTAATTAACATACCTATTACAACCATTAATAAAACAGGAACCATAGCTATATGCCAACTAATAAAATATGCTACAATACCCGCTGCTGTAAATGCTATAATTGCTGTTAAAAACCAGCCTCCTATTACATTAAATACTCCTGCAACTCTATACACAGCACTTTCACGCCCCCATGCTCTATCTGCCAATGAAGTACCCATAGCTACCATAAATGTTACATAAGTAGTAGATAATGGTAGTTTCATTGAAGTAGCAATTGATATTAAAACACTTGCCATAATTAAATTTACAGATGCTCTTACCAAATCAAACGCTGGTAATTCATACGTTTTATCTTTCGGTAATTTAATTATAGGTTTTTCAAATTTAGAGTTAACAAACTCTTGTGTTTTTTGGGGAATTAAAAAGTTAAAACCCTGGTTAGCAAACATTGCTGCTCTAACTACAATTCTAGATAAGTTATTAGGTTGAAATTTTTCTTGCCCATCTCCTTGTCTTGATAAATTAATACCAGTATCAATAACTGCCCGTGCTTTTTTAGAGGTCCATAAGGTAATTACCATTATTAATCCTGCAAGTAATAAAAGTAATGTATTTGACGGTACTTTTTTAGCTAATACTCCCATTGAAAACTCATTAGCCTCTAAGCCTGATAATTGCCATGCATCATACGAATTTAATGCTGCAATAGGCACTCCAATAAAGTTTACTAAATCATTACCTGAAAAAGCCATTGCTAAAGAAAACGTTCCTACAGCTATAATAGCCACCAATATGTTGATTTTAAAAAACTTGATTAATGCATAGGAAACTGCTGAAAAAAACACAAAACTTCCTAAAATAATTGAAATAGTATTTCCTTCAATGACTCCAGAAATGCTATCATAAAAAGGGGTTCCTTTCAATCCTTTAATAATGATAAAATAAGTTATTGCTGTAATTGCAAAACCACCAAAAAGCGCATTGATATATATAGGTCTTTTTTCAAAATCAAATGAATATATTAATCTTGAAAAATACTGTACAATAGCACCTACTGTAAAAGCGACTACTACCGACAGTATAATACCTAAAATAATTTTAGTTGCCGTTTCATAATTAATATAACTCCATATTTCTGATACTGAGTGGTCACTGCCAGAAATTTTTATTAATGCAATAGCTACTGCAGCTCCTAACAATTCAAACACAATAGATACCGTGGTTGATGTAGGCATTCCAAGACTATTAAAAACATCTAACAGTAAAATATCAGTAACCATTACTGCCATGAATATGTACATGATTTCATCGAACATGAACATATTTGGATTAAAAATTCCTTTACGTGCAACTTCCATCATTCCACTGGAAGTAATTGCCCCAAAAAATACTCCTACACTAGCAATTATCATAATTGTTTTAATAGGAATTGCCTTTGAACCAATAGCAGAATTTAAAAAATTAACTGCATCATTGCTTACCCCAACTACTAAATCTAAAATTGCTAAAGCAGCTAAGGCAACTAGCATTAAAATATATGGATCTCCCATGCTATAAATTTAAACTCGACAAATTTATGAACCATTACGATTGGCAATGTTAATTTAATGTTATCAAATACCTATTAACCCGTATAGTCTGTTACGTTTCTTGGTCCTTCTAACACTGTTCTTTTTACTTGCATAACACCATCATCTGTAGTAATTAAATGCCATTTAATAAGAGTTATTTGTCCGTTTTCAATTTCTAAACCTGTAATACAACGCGGATGCACACAACTTCCATCATTAAAATAGGGTAATTCATTGGGCTGAGGAAATCTTGGGCGGTGTGTGTGCCCTGTAACCAATACCTGATTATTGTTTTTTCGAATCCATCGTTCTATATGTCTTTCTACACGAATTAGCTCCCTAAAATTTTTAGCGGGACTTGTAGGATCATCAATTCCTATGGTTTGCAATGGACGCCATAAAATCTTAACTAAAAATCGACTTAGCTTCCAGAATGAATAATTAAACCAATCTGCTTGATGTCCATGCAGTAAAAACATACATTTACCATTATCTATTTCTAATTTGATCGCTTCTGAAAAAGATGCGTTTACAAGTAGTTCTTTTAATGTTCCTTCTGCTGAATCATAATAATAATGTAAGTTTTTCTTTACATTTTTTTGCTTTTTATAGTCCATATCATGATTTCCCCAAACAAAATGTAACCGGTTTTTATCATGAAATTTTTTTAACAGGAGATACACGTCTTTATTTGCTTGAAAAATTTTATCGAAGGAATTTTCCCAAAGCTCATCACCATCTCCTAATTCTATATAGGTATAGTCTTTTGAAAAATACTGTGATAGTGCATACTGATATATATATCTATTACGGGCAAAATCATCAGCAAAACTGTTATCTCCTCTATGGCAGTCAGAAAATATGATATACTTAGAGTTGGTATTTAACGGTAGTTTTTTAGCTTTTTTAAAAGCTCTGTTTATTCTACTTTCAGCAGACATTTAGTTACTTGTTTTAGCGAGATAAAGATGCATAAAAAAACCCAAGTTTTAAAACTTGGGTTAGGTTGTTTTATTATAAAGAAGGATTATCTCACTTTAGGAGTGAACGTTCCTGGAGCGTCTTGAGGTTCATTCGTAGTTCCTGCATCACCCGTATCATTCCAAACATCCCATTCTTCAAATGTGTATGTTGCATTTCCTTGAGTTACTGAAGCTTTTCGATTGGCTCTACCATCTTCAAATTCATGATTTGTGTTAGATCCATCTTCACCAGGAACACCAAAAACATCTACTACAGTGCCATCAGGACTCACTAACTCTAAATTATCATCACCATTTGAATCTGCTGGCCCTCCTGTATCTGCAGCTAAATCAGGAGCAAACCCAAAAGCTGTTTCAAAAGCTGTTGCTTGTGCTGCTATTACAAATGCTTGACCTGCATTAATTGTACTACCTGTCAAATCTATTGATGAAGTGGATTCTGGGTTACCATTTGTATATCTTTTTATAACCCATCCTGTTAAATCAATATTTTCTGTACCTGCATTGTATATTTCTATAAACCTTGCAGCATCATTATTATTTGGATCAGCTAATTCTGAAAAGAAAATAGCATTTGTAGTGGTTCCTCCTCCGGTAGAATCACAATCATAATCTTCTGTAAAATTCACATCTGTTGTATTTCTAATATATAATTGGGGAGTGTCAAAATTACTCATCACACCAGTGATCGTTCCTTTTTTGTCATTAACTTGCTCACCTGCAAATACCGCATTACTGTTTACAAATACTACTAATGAATTAGTACAATCAGAAGTTAATTCATTATTACCAGAATATGTTTTAGTAATATCTTTAAATTGAACTCCTTCTATTTGCACTAATTTTCCTTGATAATCTCCAGTCATTGCTTGATCTATAGTAATTACTTCTGGTGCTGGTAACGTACCTGTTGTAGTAGCAATTATGTCTGAAGTTGATAAGTTTAATTGTAATAAACCTCTGTATTCACTTAATCTTAATCCTCCTACAGCTATTTCAATTTCATCTCCCAAATTTAAGTTATAAGAATCACTAAATCTTAATGCTAAACCTGCTGTTGCATCTTGAACAAAAGCATTTCTGTCTGAGGTATTTCCTTGTGATAAATCTGAAGTTACAACAACTTTAATTTTAGAATTTTCTGTAATAGTAGTTTCTGCTCCTGTATATAGTGCTTTAATATCTGCTACTGAAGCATCAGATAAATTGTTATTACATCCATATTCTTGTGTAAAATCAACATCATCAGTATCTCTAAGAACTAGTTGATAATTTCCACTATACTCATCTAAAACAGCAGTAATACTTCCTTTAAAATTAGGAATATAATGTTCTTTGAAATTAACATATTTACTTGTTGAAATATCAATCTTCTCAAAAGTACCACAAGATGTAAATGTTCTGGTTATATAATTATCTTGCTCTGGATATGCATATTGTAACCCTTGTGTTTGAGATTGTAAATCGTCAATTTTTATAAGTGTATTAATATGGTTTTCTGTTAACTCACCAATAGTTAAATTAGTGGGCACTATATTACTCAACTCAGAGGAACGGTCAATATAGTTTCTATATTCTAATTCATCTATTCTGTCAACACTATATCCATTACTAACTCCTATTTGGTAACTGGTAAAATATTTACTAAAAGCTAAACCGTTTAGTTTTATATATACTTTTCTTCCTACATTATAAATTGCGCTTAAGTTGGTAGCATCTACTCTAATTTCTACACCCACTGTTGGGTTTTCTGGTTTATCTTGAATGATTAAGGTTTTAAAGAAATTTCCTTCTCTGTCATCAGACACTACATAACCATAAGTATTGATATCTTCTAAATTATTATCTGCTATGTATTGTTCAAAATTTAATACACTTCCTCCATAATTACTATTATATATACTAACAATATCACTTAAAGACATAAGATTAGTATATTCTTTATCTGCTCCTGTTGTTGGCAGGTCAAAATCATTATTATCTACACATGATGCAGATATTGCAATAAACAGAATTGCAAATAATTTATATAAGTTACTATTTTTCATTTTATTAAGAGTTTTAGAATCTGTAGTTTAAATTAATAAAATAGGTGGTTCCTCTACCGTACCAGTACCTATTACCAAAAGCTGGTTTTTCATTTGCGTTATCGTCACGGAGTTCAATATAATTTGCTGTTCTTCCTTGTTCATATCCTCCCGTTTTATATTCTTGATTAAGAATATTGTTTATACTTGCAAATAGTCCAATATATTTATTATCTCCTACTTTCCAAGATTTACCTCCAACAGCATTTACTATAAAGTAATCATCAAATTGCTCTTGCTGTAGTAATTGTCTTGCTAGTACTGGATCGTAATCTGCAAAAGGTTGTCCATCTACATCAGCTAAAAAGTTTGAAGATCTTTTTAGAGGTGATATGTCTACATAAGAGTCATCTAAATAATTTACTGTAGCTCCAAACCACCAATAATCAGGGTCTCTATAATCAAACCCTAAAGAATAAGCTTTTTGAGGACCCGATGCTACATGATAATCTTTCAAAAATGAGGTTGTACTTTCAAATTCAAATTCTGGATTATCGGCTCTAAGGGTTACATTTGGATTATTGCTATAAGTATACTGACCTATATTTGCAGCTCCTTTAAGTGTTAATGTTGGTGTTACTTTTGCTTCGACACCTATCTCAACTCCAAAATGTCTTTTATCAATTCCTGTTAAAATTTCTTGGATAAAATAAGAGCTACTACCACTTATTCCTTCAGCAAAGAAAAATGAAATTTCAGTAGCATCTTTAACATCTGTATAATAACCTGTTATTTTAGAGGTAACTATTGGACTTCTAAATATATAACTAAGGTCTCCTGATAGTATTTTTTCACTATTTAAATTAGCAACATCCTTAACCGTTAAGTTTTTAATTCTAGAATTGGCAAAAGAATTTCTTAAAGAAGGAGCTTTTGTGATATAACCTGCGTTAAAATCTAATAAATGTCGTCCAGAAAATTTATATGTTAAACCTCCTTTAGCTCCAAAATTAAAAAAATTCAACTTTTCTGATTTTCCTAAAGAATTTGCGGGGTCATATCCGTTTTGAAACAATCCTTCTCTTTGATGGCTGGTTTGGTTTGCTTGACCCGCTAGATAAAAATCTATTTTATTATATTTAAACTGTAACTGTGCAAAGCCTCCATAAATTTCTGAATTAAAAATATAATTATATTTAAACTTATCTCCAACTCTAACTGTTCTATTAGGAGTTAACAGGTTATTTTGTTGCTGTTCAAATGTATCTCCAAATGTATTAACATCTAAATAACCTGTAGCACCTAACATATCAATAGGTGTTGCAAAGTTTTCAGACTTTAGTTTTCTATATTCTACACTTGCATTTAATGTTATATTTTGGGTCAATTCTGAAGATAAGATGGAATTTATAGTTAATTGTTTATCATCATTTCTATCTTCATATAAAATTACTCTGGCATTCTCTGGAGATCCTTCGTTTCCAATAATTAAATCATCCCAATTTATTTGTCCATTTTCTTGAAAATTTGTCAATGCTTTATAGGCATTCGTATAATCAGGTCCATTAGGGTCTGACAAAAACCAGCTTGGTAAATTTCTGTAATAGGTTGGATCTGGATTATTAGCTCCATTATAATCTAAACGACTATTTCCTATTTCACCAAACTGATACGCTACACTTGTAGTTAATTTTGTATCATCATCAATATTCCAATAATGATTTAACATTAAAATTGGTTCTTCTACCCGTTTAATGCGTGAGTTTCGCATTTTACCTGATTGATAGCCCCAATATGAATTGTATCTTCTATCTTTTAAATCAAATACTTCCTCTGTATTTGATGAAGATTTTCCTCTTTTATTCTGCGCATAAATTGAAGTAAAATTGATGCTATGACTATCGTTTATCTTTTTCTCTAAGGATAAAAAGATAGAGTTTGCATCATAAAATGTTCCATCAACATAACCTTCATTACCTGCTCTTCTGCTACCTGCTACAGTAAACGCCCATCCATCTTGCATAAGTCCAGAGGAATAACTAGCCATGATTCTATGTGTATAACTTCTATTAGAAGATGCATATGAAACTCTACCTCCTTGGCTATATTCAGAAGCTCTAGTTGTAATATTTGTTGAACCCAAAACACCTCCAAAGGTAAAGTTAGACGGTGTTAAGCCATTGGAAAACTCTTGGTTTCTTAATACATCATTTAAACCTCCCCAATTACTCCACTGCGGGCGACCATTATACAACTTATTCATCTCAACACCATTAATTAACACCTTCCCGTTTTCAGAATCTAAACCTCTAACTCTAAAAAATGATTGACTCCATTCAAAAGCTGCTGTTCTTAAAAAAGTTCCTCTAGAAGCTTGTAATAATCCAGAAATGTTGTCTGCTGCACTGGTGTCTCCACTTAGTTCATCATCTGTAATGGTGATAGTACTTAAATCCTGTATTTCAGAAAATTCTTCTTCATACATAAAAATGGTTCCTAAATCCACTTCATTACCCGACATATTAACTGGATAATTCTGTATTTCAAAACCTTCTTTTTTAATTACTACAATTTGCCTCCCTTCAGGTAAGTTTTGTAAAACAAAAACTCCATCAGCAGTAGTTACACTACTAATATTTGTCCCCTCTACACTTACTGAAACACCTTGCAATAAATCCTCAGTGCTGCTGTCTTTAACAACACCTTTTACAACGTTTTGTGCATTTAACCCTATGGTTAAAAAAACACTTACAAACATTGTTAAGATAATTTGTTTCATAAAAGTAATTTGTTTTTAACGTTTTTCATTATTTAAAATGCTGTCAAATTTACATTTTTTTCCAAAAAATTTACTCAACAAGTAAGTAAGTTTACAATTTATTAAAAAATGGCTCAAAATTTGTTTTACTTTTGCGAACTAAATAAACAAAAAATGAAAAAATTACTTTTAATTGTAATTGCTTTACTAAATATTTATATAGGATATTCTCAAAAACAGTATAATATTAGAACTGTTGCTTTCTATAATCTTGAAAACTTATTTGATACTATAAATGATGTTACTAAAGATGATGAATTCAGCCCTATGATGGAGCTAAAAGAAAACAAATCAAAAGTTTATTGGGATAAGATAGATAAATTAGGTAGTGTTATTCTTCAATTGGGTGCTGAGAAAGCACGTACGAGTCCAGCTATTTTAGGAGTTGCTGAAATTGAGAATGAAGCCGTTTTACAAGATTTGGTCAACTCTGAAAACTTAAAAAAGAAACGCTACGGAATCATTCATTTTGATTCTCCAGACAAACGTGGAATTGATGTTGCTTTACTATACCAAACCAGATATTTTAAACCTATTCATTATGAAAATTTTGATCCAAATATTTATGATGAAAATTTTAAAGTACACACCAGAGACATTTTATGGGTAACTGGTTATTTAGATGATGAATTGGTACATATAATCGTAAATCACTGGCCTTCGAGACGAGGTGGTGAAGCAAAAAGTAGACCTTTACGAGAGAAAGCTGCTTATAAGGTGACTCAAATAATGGAAAAAATTAGAGAAACTGATGAAAATGCCAAAATCATTATTATGGGTGATTTTAATGATGATCCTATTAATTCTAGTTTTAAAAACGTTTTAAAAACTAAAGCAGATAAGGAAGATGTTGCTGAAGGAGATATTTACAACCCTTACGAAGAAATGTTTAAAAAAGGTTTTAACACTTTAGGTTATAGAGATAATATCAATCTATTTGACCAGATTATGTTCACATCTCCATTATTAAATAAAGAAGGAGAAAAAGACTACTCAAGTTATAAAATGTTTAAGTCAGGAATTTTTAACAAGCGTTTTTTAACTCAAAAAACCGGACGTTATAAAGGATATCCTTTTAGAAGTTTTTCTTACGGCAAGTATACTGGAGGTTACAGTGATCATTACCCTGTATATTTATATTTAATAAAAGAAAAAAAATAACAAAGGCTCGCAAATGCGAGCCTTTTAGTTTTTACATATTTCTGTTAAATAATTATTTAATCGAAGTTGAAACAATGTTCCTTTGAGCAAATCTTCTATCTGCCCCAACTCTACCATAGAAACTGCCATACTTACTCTATTTGACGGTGTTTGTAATAAAATAGACTTACAGTAATCTCCTGCTTCACATGTGATACAGTTTTTTTGTTGTTTTGCATCAGAAATTTTATCAATAAAAATTTCAATTTCATCTATAGACAAATGAAAACCTGTATCTCTAAAAATAATTTGTGTAAGGTGAGTTTGTATATGCTTCCACTGAAAAGAAATTCCAATTTTGTTATCGTAAATTTTTAAGATGTTTTCCATAACGTAATTACTTTATGAAAACAAATATAATTATTTAGAATAAATCTAAATAATTATTTCAAATCTTTTAACACTAACTGAATAGATGTTTTTCCATTCCATACATTTTCATCTAGAGTATACACAACATCAAATTCATTTTGAGTAGTTTCAAACTTAGAACCTAAACCAAATCCAATAGCTCCAAAAACTAAATCAGGAGAACCGTGGAATACATTCAGTTTTAAATGACTTTCATCTGCTCCAACTTTCTTTCCGCAACCATTATCTCGTACGGAACTTGTTTTAAAAACCGGCTTCATATTTAATGGACCAAACGGAGCCATTTGCTGAATAATACGAAAGAATTTTGGAGTTATATCTGCTAGTTCAAGTTCAGCATCAATAGTAATTTCAGGAGTTAATAATTCCTTATCAATCGTAGTTTTAACCACTTCTTCAAACTTAAACTTAAAATTCTCGTAATTTTCTGGTAAAATAGTTAATCCTGCTGCATATTTATGTCCACCAAATTGTTCAATAAACTCAGAACACTGCTCAATAGCATTGTATACATCAAAACCTTTTACTGAACGTGCAGATGCTGCTAATTTATCACCACTTTTGGTAAATACAATAGTTGGGCGATAATAGGTTTCCGTTAATCGAGAAGCCACAATACCAATCACTCCTTTATGCCAATCTTCATTAAAAACAACTGTGGTAAAAGTATCCGTTTCATTATTATCTTCTATTTGATATAACGCTGATTTTGTAATCTGCTGATCGAGTTCTTTTCTATCTGAATTGAACTTTTCTATGGATGATGCCACTTCAACAGCAGCGTCGAAATCCATTTCTGTTAATAATTCAACCGCATAATTACCATGTTTCATTCTACCTGCAGCATTAATCCGCGGAGCGATGATAAAAACCACATCGGTAATGGTTAATTCTTTTTTTTGTAATTGATGAATTAATGCTTTAATCCCGTTTCTTGATTGAGAATTAATTACCTGCAGTCCAAAATAAGCCAATATCCTATTTTCTCCTGTGATAGGGACAATATCCGCAGCAATGGCGGTAGCTACCAAATCTAAATACGGTATAAGATCTTCAATAGTTTGATTTCTTTTGGAAGCCAAAGCTTGAATCAATTTAAAACCAACTCCGCAACCACATAATTCATCATACGGATAGGTACAATCTATTCTTTTTGCATTTAAAACTGCAATTGCATTTGGTAATTCATCTCCGGGTTTGTGATGGTCACAAATAATAAAATCGATGTCTTTTACTTTTGCATAAGATACCTTATCAATTGCTTTGATACCACAATCAAGCGCTATAATGAGTGAGAAATCATTGTCGTGCGCAAAATCAATTCCCTGAAAAGAAACGCCATAACCTTCTTCATACCTATCTGGAATGTAGGTAGCCACATTTGGGTAGTACGATTTTAAATAAGAAGAAACCAAAGATACAGCTGTGGTACCATCAACATCATAATCTCCAAACACTAGAATATTCTCACCATTTTCAATAGCTTTTTCAATTCTACCAACTGCTAAATCCATATCCTTTAATAAATACGGATCATGCAAATCATTTAAAGAAGGTCTGAAAAATGTTTTTGCTTCTTTAAAAGTGGTAATTCCTCTTTGAACTAAAATTTTTGCTAATGTTTCATCAATAAAAAGTTCTTTAGCTAATTGGTCTACAAATTCTTTTTTAGGTTCTGGCTTTAAGGTCCAACGCATTAATATTCTTCCTTTTATTTATTATGAATATGAACCTGTGTAGTTACTTCTGAAAATTGACGAAACATTTCCATAACACCACAATATTTTTCTACTGATAAACGAACAGCTTTATTTACTTTTTCTTCATCCAAATCATTTCCATAAAAAAGATAATCTACATGTACTTTTTTATATACTTTAGGATGTTCTTCTGTTAATTCTGCCTCAATTTTTATATGGAAATCATCTGGTTGCACCCTCATTTTATTTAAAATCATAATAATATCTAATCCTGAACAACCCGCTATAGATGACAACATTAATGCTTTGGGTGAAGCACCTGCACCATTGCCTCTCATTTCTTGAGAAGTATCCATTAAAATAGTATGTCCATTCGGATTATCACTTTTAAAAAGTAAATTCTTTTTCCATTCTGTTGTAACTATATGTGACGCCATTTATTTATTATTTATAAGTATAAATACAAATTTACTTAAATTAAAAATTTAAAAGGAATTCTAAACAAAAAAGGCTCGCAATGCGAGCCTTTTTCTATGTATTAAAAAGAATTATTTCTTTAATAAATCTCTAATTTCTGCTAATAACTCTTCTTGAGTTGGACCCGCCGGAGGTGTTGGAGGTGCTGGTTTTTTCATTGAATTTACTGCTTTTACAATCATAAACATTACAAAAGCAACAATTAAGAAATCAATTACATTGGTAATAAACTCTCCATACAATACTGCAACTTCCCCTGCAACATTTCCTTCTGCATCTGCAACCCCTTCTTTAATTACATATTTCAAATCTTTAAAATCAGCATTAAATAATAAACCGATTAAAGGAGAAACAATTCCTCCTGTAAAAGAAGATACTACTTTGTTGAAAGCAGCTCCCATTACAAAACCTACTGCAATGTCTACAAGGTTACCCTTCATTGCAAAGTCTTTAAACTCTTTTAGCATTCCCATATGATTAATTTTTAATAGTTAATTGAGCGGAAATTTAAGAAAATTTTAAGATTTAACAAATCTTTTTATTCTTTGAGACAAAGCCGTTAAGATTTCATATGGTATTGTTTCACATTTATGTGCAATGTATTCAATTTGTTGTTGGTGATTAAAAATAATTACCTCATCACCTTCTTTACAATCGATATTTGTTACATCAACCATAATCATATCCATACACACATTCCCAATAATGGGCGCTGCCTGATTGTTTATAATTACAAAACCATTTTTGTTACCTAATTTACGTGAAATACCATCGGCATGCCCAATAGGTACAGTAGCTGTTTTTGTAGGTTTACTAGCTACAAAAGCTCTATTATAACCAACAGTTTCTCCTGGCTGTATTAAATGGATTTGAGATATGATTGATTTAAGATTGTGTGTGTTTTTCAATTGGGCTGTTTCTTGATCATCATTACCAAAACCATACAAACCAATACCAATTCTAACCATATCAAACTGTGCTTTCGGGTAATTGATAACTCCGGATGTATTTAAGATGTGAATCATTGGTTCATATCCTAAATGCTCATACATTTGTTTGACAATGTATGCAAAATTGTTAATTTGGTTAACAGTAAACTCCTGCTCATTAAGATCTTCACTAGCTGCTAAATGTGAAAAAATAGACTGAACTTTAACGTTGTTTGACTTCTTTAACTCTGATAAAATATTAGGCACATCGGTATGCCAAAAACCAAGTCGGTTAAGTCCGGTATTAAATTTTAAATGGATGGGATAATTAATTAAGGGTACATTATCAGCATACTCCAAAAATGCTTCAAATATTTTAAAACTATATAAATTAGGTTCTAATCGATAACTAACAATAGTTGGAATATTTTGTTTTTGTGGATGTAATACTAAAATCGGGTTTTTAATTCCGGCTTCTCTTAATGCAACGCCTTCATCTGTATAAGCAACCGCAAAATAGGCTACTTCATTTTGAATGATCTTTGCTATTTCTACACCGTCACTACCATAACCAAAGGCTTTAACAACCGCTAAAATTTTAGTTTCTGGCTGTAGTTTTTGTTTGAAATAGTTCAAATTGTGCAAAACCGCATTTGCATCAATTTCTAAAACAGTTACGTGGTTGTTCATTCTTCTTCTTGATTTTGAGCTTCTTGCACTCTCATAGCTTTATAGTATGCCGCTCTACTTAACGGTTCATATTCTAAAGTTTCACCTAACAATACTAGGTCATCACTTTGTGCTTTTCTAAAACTATAATGCGCTAAGTTACCGGTTCTGGTACAAACTGCATGTACTTTAGTTACATATTCGGCAGTTGCCATAAGTGCAGGCATTGGCCCAAAAGGTTTTCCTTTAAAGTCCATGTCTAACCCAGCAACAATTACACGAATCCCCCTATTTGCCAAATCGTTGCAAACCGCTACAATTTCATCATCAAAAAACTGTGCTTCGTCAATACCTACTACATCTACATCATTAGCTAATAACCTGATATTTGAAGATGCTGGTACTGGCGTTGATCTAATACGACTATCGTTGTGCGATACCACTTCCTCATCATCATAACGAGTATCTACTGCTGGTTTAAAAATTTCAACTCGTTGTTTGGCAAACTGCGCTCTTTTTAAGCGCCTGATTAACTCTTCAGTTTTTCCGGAAAACATTGAGCCACAAATTACCTCTATCCACCCAAATTGTTCTGTATGATTTACTGTATTTTCAAGAAACATTTTGTAATTTTAAAGCTCGAAATATTAATTTTGTGCGCCTTTAAGGCAACGAGCAAATTTATTAAAATTTAACAGCATAAAATAAAAACCGATTATAACTTATGCACAAAAAATTAGCATCTGACTTAACCAGTTTAGCACACAGTATTTTACAAATGAAAAATAAAGATGATGTGCATGCTTTGAAACAAAAAGCCTATGAAGTTTATGAAAAGCTTTCTGTACTAGCCTATGTTGAAGAATATATTAACACGACTCCTAATGCTGAAGTTTCTAAAGAAGAGTTGCTAGAAAAAATTGCTTTAGCTGAAGCTCAAAAAGAGACAGAAAACCAACAGCAAGAAGAAATTTTTGTAGAGGTTGGAAATATAGTTGAAGAATCGGTTGAAGTAACACAAAATCTTGTTGAAGAAACGATTATTGAAGAACCTAAAGAATCTGCAAAAGTTGAAGAAATTATAGAGCAGCCTTTTGATGAACTAGAAGGATTACTCTTTAATGATCCGCAACATAAAGACGAAGCTCAGTTTATTGAAGAAACTAAAACTCCCACTTTAGAAGACGAGTTAAAAGACACCATATCGGTAGATGTTATGGCTGATCTTTTTCAAAAAGTAGAGCCTAAAAAAACAGTAAATGATCAAACTCAAGATACTATTCAAATAGGATTGAATGATAGAATTGCTTTTGTAAAAAATTTATTTGATGGTAATCAAGAAGATTTCAACAGAGTTATTTCTCAATTAAATACTTTCAATACAGAAAAAGAAGCCAAAAAATTTATTTCAAAAATGGTAAAACCCGATTATGATTGGACTGAAAAAGAAGAATACGAAACACGCCTTATTGAAATTATAGAACGTAGATTTGCATAGCTTCATGTTAGAAAAACCAATTGTAATTCATACACACTTTCATAAAAGAAGAACAGGAGTAACTCGAAGTATAGAGAACATTTTACCATATTTATCAACCAGTTTTAACACCTACATATATGGTTACAATGTTAAAGGAGATAGAATTTCTACCTCTCAACTACTTAAATTATTATTCTCAGATAAAAAAGTAACCGTTCATTGCCATCGTAATAATGAGATGTTACGAATGCTTTTTTTTAGGTTGTTAGGGGCTAAATTTAAAATGGTATCAACAAGGCATGCTGAAACTTTTCCGTCAAAGCTTTCGCTTTACTTATTTAAAAAATCAAATGTCTTAGTAACACTCACCCAAAAAATGAGTGATCTAATTGGAATCAATAATGTTTTAATCCCTCACGGAGTAGATACCAATCTTTTTATACCCAAAACAGATACATCAATCCCTGAACCTATTCAACAAAAAAACTATATTCTTTGTGCAGGAAGAGTTCGAAAAGCTAAAGGACAAAAAGTATTACTAGAAGCTTCTGTATCTATTTTAAAAAGTAACCCTGATTATGCATTAGTAATTGTAGGCAAGATTGATAAAGAAGACTATCTAAAAGAACTTCAAAACCTTGTTACTGAAAACGGAATTTCGTCTCAAGTATATTTTATTGATGAAACTTCTAATATCATCTCTTTTTACCAATCAGCAAAAATAGTTGTTGTTCCGTCTTTTTCTGAAGGGTTTTCATTAGTTTGTGCTGAAGCTATGAGTTGTGGTATAACTACCATTGCCACCAAAGAAGTTGGAATTCACTCAAGCCTTATTAATCATAAAAAAACAGGGTATTTGTTCGAAGCTGGCAATTATCAAGAACTTAGTTTAATATTAAATGATGTAATTTCAGGTAAATTACCGCTTTTAGGTAATGATGCAAGAAACGAAATCATAAAGAACTGGAGCGCTAAAAAAGAAGCTGAATTGCTAGAAAAAGTATACAAACAATAATAACTGTAACAAAAAATATTTTGCCTCGTCTCTAGATAAAAACTACTATTATTATGAGACATTTAGCCATTGTACTTTTCAGCTTATTTACTTTAAATTCTTTTGCGCAGGACGCAACATTTAAAACTTTCTATAAAGCCAATAAACATAAATCAGAATTCAGTATTAACTTACCTGCTTTTATTGCTAATGCTTTTATTTCTGATGAGGATGAAGATTTAGACGATTTAGTAAAGAAAGCCAAAAACTATAAAATTTTAGTTTTTGAAAATCATCAAAGTTCTGTTGGAAGTAACTTTGATCAGTTTGCAAAAGAAAACAAACTAAAACCTTTAATTAAAGTAAAAGACAACGGAGAAAAAGTTGACATCTACTTTATTGAGCGTAAAGATAGAATTAAAGAAATTATTATCAAAGCGCATAGCACATCTGAACTCGTTTTTGTAGCCTTAAAAACTAATCTTACCAAAGAGGAATTTGCAACTATCTTAGGTAAAATAGAATCAAATAATAGCGTAGCTTCTAATTAAAGAAGCTTCGCTTTTAGACTGTCAACTGTTTTTTTACTGTTTCCAACAAAAATTTCATCATCAACAATAAAAACGGGTCGTTTTAAAAACGTATACTCATCTAATATATACTGACGAAAATCCTTTTCTGTTAAATTTTGATCATTTAACCCCATTTCTCTGTACAGTTTTGCACGTTTATTAAATAGTGCTTCATAGCTTTTAGTATACGAATACATTTCTTCTAACTGAGCAACTGTTACAGGATTCATTTTTATTTCTTGCTTTTCAAATCCTTCTAAATTCACTTCTTTTAAAATTCTTCTACAAGTATCACAAGTTTGTAAAAAATAAACTTTCTTCATGGTAATTAAGTATCTTTATCATCGCTAAAATAACAACAAAATGACAACCGAATTCGATGTTTTAAAAAAATCAAGAGAATTAGTTTTAAAAACTATACAAAATCTAACTCTTGACCAATTACACACTATTCCTGAAGGTTTTAAAAACAATATAATCTGGAACTTTACTCATCTATTAGTAACACAACAATTGTTGCACTATAAATTATCCGGATTACAATGCTTAATTCCTGATGATTTGATTGATAAATATAGAAAAGGAACTTTTCCTTCGGAAGAAATGTCGGAAGAAGAATTTGAAGAAGTAAAAGAATTATTTATTGGCTTACCTGATACTTTACAGGAAGATTATGAAGCAGGTATTTTTAAACTATATAATGAATATCAAACAAGTACAGGATTTGTATTAACTTCTATAAAAGATGCTATTGCTTTCAACAATTTACATGAAGGCTTGCATTTAGGCGTTATAATGTCTCTTGCAAAATTGGTGTAAAGCATCCTAAATTTTAAGCCTAATCAGAAATTATTCATAATGAAGTTCAATACCAAAACCATACATGGCGGTCAAAAACACGAAGAAGCAACGGGTGCTGTAATGCCTCCCATATTTTTAACCTCAACGTATGCACAATCAAGTCCAGGAGTTCATAAAGGATATGAATATTCACGTGGAGCAAATCCAACGCGTACGGCTTTAGAAAACGCTTTTGCAGCTATTGAAAACGGAACACACGGTTTTGCTTTTTCATCTGGATTATCGGCTATCGATTGTGTTTTACGCTTATTAAATCCAGGAGATGAAGTAATTGCTGGCGATGATCTGTATGGCGGAACGTATCGAATGTTCACTCGCTTATTTCAACAATACGGACTGAAATTTCTGTTTGTAAACATGGATGAAATTGAAAATGTTACCAACGCAATTACATCTAACACTAAGCTAATTTGGATTGAAACTCCAACAAATCCGTTAATGAAAATTGCAGATATTGCTGCTATCACCAAAGCCGTAAAAGCAACAAACAACAATATTTTAGTTGCGGTAGATAACACTTTTGCAACTCCGTATTTACAACGCCCGTTAGATTTGGGAGTAGATATTGTTATGCATTCTGCCACTAAATATTTAGGTGGTCATTCCGATTTGGTTATGGGAGCATTAATGGTAAAAGATGAAAATTTAGCCAAAGATTTACATTTCATTCAGTTTGCAGCGGGTGCTATTGCAGCTCCTATGGATGCTTTTTTAGCGCTTCGCGGCATAAAAACATTACACTTACGTATGCAACGTCATTGTGAAAATGGTCGTGTTGTGGCTGAGTATTTAGTAAATCATCCTAAAGTTGGTGAAGTGTATTATCCCGGATTAAAAAATCATCCAAATCATGATATTGCTAAAAAGCAAATGGATGATTTTGGAGGCATGGTTTCTTTCCGTTTAAAAGATGAAAGTAAAGAAGCTACCTTTAAATTTTTAGAAAGCACAAAAATTTTCACCTTAGCAGAATCATTAGGTGGGGTAGAAAGTTTAGTGAATCATCCTGTAACGATGACACATGCTTCAATCCCAGAATCTAAACGTTTAAAAATAGGGATTACCAACTCTTTAATCCGTTTGAGTGTTGGTGTGGAAGATATTGATGATTTATTAGCAGATTTAGAGCAAGCTCTGGATAGATAAAAGACCGTTTCGATTCAAGACATAAGACTAAAAATCCCGCAAAGTTGCGGGATTTTAATTTAAATTATAAGGGTATAAAATATGCTAATTATTTAGCTTCAGCATATCTTCTTTCAACCTCGTTCCAGTTAATTACATTGAAAAATGCTTCAATATAATCCGGACGACGGTTTTGATAGTTTAAATAATATGCGTGTTCCCACACATCTAATCCTAAAATTGGAGTTCCTTCACAGGTAACACCTGACATTAATGGATTATCTTGATTTGGAGTTGAACATACTTCAACTTTTCCTCCTTTATGAACACATAACCATGCCCAACCTGAACCGAATTGAGTAGCTGCTGCTTTAGAAAAAGCATCTTTGAAAGCATCAAAAGAACCAAACTCTGCTTCAATAGCATCTTTTAACTCTCCTGATAAACGTCCTTTTCCTTCTGGGTTCATCACTGACCAAAATAATGAGTGATTATAAAACCCGCCTCCATTATTTCTAACAGCACTATTACTCATGTCTAAGTTTTCTAAAATATCTTCAATTGATTTTCCTTCTAAATCAGTTCCTTCAATTGCAGCATTTAGTTTAGTTGTATATCCGTTATGGTGTTTTGTATGGTGAATTTCCATAGTTCTAGCATCAATATGAGGCTCTAACGCATCGTAAGCGTAGCCTAATTCTGGTAACTTAAAAGCCATTTTTTATGTTTTTTGGTTAATAAATCTTTTGAATACGAATTTACCATAAAAAAATAGGACTAACAACCGTTAGTCCTATTTGATTTTTATGAATGTATAAAAAATAACTATTCTTTAATATTGTGGTTTTTCATCGTCAGAAAACTCTTTCATAAAACTTTCTGCTTTTGCTACCATGTTCTTGCTTCCGCAGAAAAAAGGAACACGTTGATGCAATTCTGTCGGTTCAATATCTAATATTCTTGTAAAACCATCGCTGGCTTTTCCGTTAGCTTGTTCTGCTAAAAATGCCATAGGATTGCATTCATACAACAAACGTAATTTACCGTTAGAATTTTTGGAACTTTTCGGATATAAATAAATACCTCCTTTAATCATATTTCTATGAAAATCGGACACTAAAGAACCTATATACCTTGAAGTATACGGACGATCTCCTTCTTCTTCCTGACAATATTTAATATAATTTTTTACTCCCTTCGGAAAATGAATATAATTTCCTTCGTTTACCGAGTAAATCTTCCCGTCTTCTGGAAATTGCATATTAGGGTGTGATAAATAAAAGGTTCCAATAGCAGGGTTTAATGTAAAACCGTTTACACCATGACCTGTTGTGTATACAATCATTGTTGATGTTCCATACACCACATAACCCGCAGCTACTTGTTGATTTCCTTTTTGCAGGAAATCTTCTTTTTTTACAGGAGTGCCTACAGGAGTTACACGTCTATAAATTGAAAAAATGGTACCTACAGAAACATTTACATCTATATTTGATGAACCATCTAACGGATCAATTAAAACCACATATTTGTTTTGATGATTTTCATCTTGACTATTTACTGTTATAAAATCATCTTCTTCTTCACTAGCAATACCACATACAATATTTCGGTTTATTAAGGTTTGAATAAATTTATCATTGGCATATACATCTAATTTTTGCTGATCCTCTCCTTGTATATTTGTTTCTCCTACAGCGCCAATAATATCAACCAATCCTGCCTTATTTACTTCATGGTTGACCACTTTGGCAGCCAATCGAATAGAATTAATTAAACGTGATAACTCACCCGAAGTGTATTTAAAATAGGCTTGGTTTTCTATAATAAACTCGCCTAATGTTTGATTTTGCTTAGACATATAGCATATACTTTTTTTGTGTTGCGCCACAAAGATGCCAACTTTTTTAGGCAACTACAACGTTTTCGTTGTTTTATTTTAATTGTTTTACTTAAAATTTTCAACAAATCAAATTGGATGTGTTGTAATTTCTTATTTACTTTAACAACCTATTATAAAAAGTATCTTTGCGCTAAATTTAAAAGTATGAGTTTTAGTATTAGAACAGGCAAAAAAAAAGACGTTCAAGCCATTTTAGATTTAATTGTTGAATTAGCCATATTTGAAAAATTACCTAATGAAGTAGAATTAACAACGGATGATTTGCTTCGCGATGGTTTTTCTGACCAACCTAAGTTTAAAACATTTGTTGCTGAAGAAACTGATGGAACAATTATAGGAATGGCACTTTTTTACGAACGTTATTCTACCTGGAAAGGTACAACCATACATTTAGAAGATTTAATGGTGCGCGAATCAAAGCGAGGAATTGGTGCCGGTAAAGCTTTGTATACAGCTGTTTTAAAACATGCTCACGATAATGAATGCAAACGAGTAGCTTGGGATGTGTTAGACTGGAATACCAACGCCATTAATTTTTATGAAAGTACAGGAGCAAATGTGTTACCCGATTGGCGTGTAGTACATATGAATGAACAAAATTTAGACAAGTTTATTAATGAGAATTTTTAAGTTTGGTGGAGCATCAGTTAAAAATCCAGATGCTGTTAAAAATGTAGCTCGTGTGTTACAACACGAAGGAACAGAAAATACCTTAGTAGTTATTTCGGCAATGGGAAAAATGACCAATGCCTTTGAGCGCATTGTTGAAGCCTATTGCTATAAGAAAGAAGATCTTAAAGAAGCACTTGCTTTTGTTCAAGATTTTCATCAAGAAATGATGGACGGTCTTTTTCAAAAAGAGCATGAAGTTTACAACAAAGTAAACTACTTTTTTGGAGAACTAAGTGGTTTTATGGCTACCAACACCTCTGAAGATTACAATTATATTTATGACCAAATGGTAGGTTTTGGTGAGTTAATTTCAACTACTATTGTTAGCGACTACTTATCTGATATTGGAATAAAAAACAATTGGTTAGATGTGCGTGAGTACATAAAAACCGATGGTAGTTACCGAGATGCTAAAGTTTATTGGGATTTAACCAAAGACATTATCACTAAAAAAGTAGATCCTTCAACACTTAATATTACACAAGGTTTTTTAGGAGCTTATGATGAAAAAACTACTACTTTAGGTAGAGAAGGATCTGATTATACCGCAGGAATTTTTGCCTATTGTTTACATGCTGATAGTGTTACTATTTGGAAAGATGTTCCCGGAGTATTAAATGCAGACCCGCGTGTGTTTGAGCAAACCGAACTCCTAAAGAACATATCGTATACCGAAGCTATTGAAATGGCTTTTTATGGAGCATCTGTTATACATCCAAAAACCATTCAACCATTAGAACAGAAACAAATTCCGCTTTTTGTTCGTTCTTTTGATGATTTGCAGCAAGAAGGAACTCAGGTTTCAAATTCAGAAGGAATTGAGCCAATGATTCCGTGTTTTATTGTAAAGAAAAATCAGATTTTGATTTCCATTTCTGCAAAAGATTTTTCTTTTATGGTGGAAGATAATATTAGTCATGTATTCAAAAAATTACATCAGTATAAACTCAAAGTGAATCTAATTCAGAATTCCGCAATCAGTTTTTCTGTTTGTGTGGAAGATAAATTTAATAACTATCAGCATTTTTTAAACGATTTAACATCTTCTTACACTATTAAATCCTACGAAAATGCTACCCTTTACACTATAAGACATTTTGATAATGATGCTATTGAAAGTATTAAACAAAAAGGGAGGCCTGTTATTAGACAAATTAATACAGAAACTGCACAATTAGTAATACAAGAAAACGTATAACCAAAACATTTTTCTCCTATATTTGCAGTTACCTCTAATGACAACGTATGGGTTTAGTTTCATCTAAAGAAGTTGCGAAAGCAATTAATGTTGATAAGTTCGGAATTTTCGGAACTTTTATGGGTTGGTTATTGTTAAAAGTGCTACGCATATCTACTGCTAACGACATTTACAATAAACACAAACATAAAAAGGATTTAGAATTTTTAAATGGTTTGTTAAATGAGTTTCAAATAGAATTTGAAATTCCCGAAGAAGATTTAAAACGTATTCCTAAAGACGGTCCTTTTATTACTATTTCAAATCATCCTTTGGGAGGTATTGATGGTATTTTATTATTAAAATTACTATTAGAACACAGAACTGATTATAAAATTATAGCTAACTTTTTATTACATAGAATTGAGCCTTTAAAGCCCTATGTAATGCCTGTTAACCCTTTTGAAAATCATAAAGATGCAAAATCAAGTGTGGCAGGAATAAAAAGTGCATTGCTTCATTTACGTGAAGGAAAACCATTAGGGTTGTTTCCTGCCGGTGAAGTTTCTACTTATAGAGATGGAAAATTAATGGTAGATAAACCATGGGAAGAAGGTGCTGTACGTTTGCTTAAAAAAGCACAAGTACCCGTAATTCCAATTTATTTTCACGCTAAAAACAGTAAATTATTTTATTTCTTATCTCGTATAAGTGATACTTTAAGAACCGCAAAATTACCATCAGAATTATTATCTCAAAAAAAACGCGTAATTAAAGTTCGAATTGGAAGGCCTATTTCTATTGAAGATCAAAATACATATTCTGAAATTCCTGCTTTTTCAGAATTTTTACGTAAGAAAACATATATGCTGGCAAATCCTTTTGATAAAACTCAGAAGATTTTGTCGACTCAAAACCTAAAAATACCCAAAAAAGTAAAAAAAATTAGTTCACAAAAAAACCCTACGCTCTTTGTAAAAGAAATTGATGATCTAAGAGATGGAGGCAAACGTTTATTAGAAAGTAAAAATTATGAAGTGTTTTTTTCTTCTGCTAAAGAAATACCTAATATTTTACATGAAATAGGTCGTTTACGTGAAATAACCTTTAGAGAAGTTGGTGAAGGAACTAATAATTCTTTAGATTTAGATAAGTTTGACAAATATTATCATCATTTAATTTTGTGGGATAATAACACGAATAAAGTTGTGGGCGCTTATCGTATGGGGTTAGGTAAAGAAATTTTTAAACGTTATGGAATTAATGGTTTTTATATTCAAACGTTATTTAAAATTGAACCAGAGCTACACCCAATGATGGAACAAACCATTGAAATGGGACGTGCTTTTATTATCAAAGAATACCAACAAAGGCCCATGCCTCTTTTCTTATTATGGAAAGGTATTGTGCATGTTACGCTTCGTTACCCTGTATATAAATATTTAATGGGTGGCGTAAGTATAAGTGATCAATTTTCTGATTTTTCAAAATCTTTAATGATTGAGTTTATGAAATCTCATTATTATGATCCGTATGTAGCACAATACATTCACCCGAAGAAAGAATTTAAAGTAAAATTAAAGGATGGTGATAAGGATTTTGTTTTTGATGCTACAGAAGCTGATATGCAAAAATTTGATAAAGTTATTGATGAGTTAGAACCTGGTGCTTTACGAATACCTGTTTTAATTAAAAAATACGTTAAACAAAATGCTCGTTTGGTGGCTTTTAATGTAGATCCTAAATTCAATAATTCTGTTGATGGATTAATGTATATTAAAGTAGCTGATTTACCTGAAAGCACTGTAAAACCTGTTTTAGAAGAATTTCAGGCGGAACTAGAAAAGAAAGCTTTAGAAGAAAGCAATAAATAAAAAAGCGACCAAATGGTCGCTTTTTTATTGTCTTATAAATTTCTTACTTTCTAAATAACCGCTGGAAGAAATTTTTAGCTTTTCCTTTAGCTTCTTTCAATTCTTCAGCTGCATCTTCTGCAAAATCAGCAAGTTTTTCTCCCGCTTCTCCCGCTATTTCTGCTGCTTTTTCTCCAACATCATCTAGAGCTTCCTTCGCATCATGAGCAAATTCATTAGCCTTCGCTTTTGCTTTTTGTACTTCTTCACTTGAAAGCATTTCATTTACTTTCTCTTTTGCTTCTGTAAATGCTTCTTTAGCATCATCTGCAAAATCAGCTATTTTTTCTCCTGCTTCACCTGCAAATTCTGAAACTTTTTCCTCAGCTGCTTTTGCATAATCTCCTGCTTTGTCAGCAACATTATCAAAAGCTTCTTTTGCTTCATTAGCCACATTAGATGTTATTTTTTTAGCATTCTCTGCTGCATCGTGTGCTTTTTCTTCTAAATTCTTTTTTTCTTCAGACATTTTATTGAAATTTTAAGTGGGTTATACACAAGTTTAAAACCATGCTCTTTTGTTGATTTGATAGGTGTACACAAACTCATCATCGCTCTTTGTCAGATAAATAATTCCTTCTATTAGCCCTATTAACCCTGTTAATGCACTAGCCACCCCAAAAGTAATTACAGTGAGTGCTAATAAAATAATGCCCTGTGTAGTGTAGCCTAATACAAATTTGTGAATTCCTAAGGAACCAAAAAAGATAGCTAAAATACCAGTTATGATTCTTTTACTTTCAACATTTGGTACCGTTTTTCCGTTTTCATCTATTATGTTCATAGTTAGAATTTTATAATTTATTTTGTTAAATTTATAAAAAAGCTTCATCTTTTGGCTCCCAAAGCTCAATTTTATTTCCTTCTAAATCAAGTATCCAACCAAATTTTCCATAATCAAATTCCTCAACTTTATCTATTACTGTTACTCCTTGTTCTTTTAGTTCTGCTAACAATTCAACTAAATTTTCAACTCTATAATTAAACATAAAGTCTTTTTTTGATGGTTCAAAATACTTAGTATCTTTTGCAAACGGACTCCATTGTGTTGAGGCTTTGTTTCCTTTTTCATCTTGCCACCAGAAAGTACAACCCCAATCATCTGTATTAAATCCTAAATGCTTTTTATACCATTCTTTAGTAGCTTTTGGATCTTCTGTCTTAAAGAAAACTCCACCTACTCCTGTTACTTTACCTTTTTTCATTTTTTTCTGTTTTTAATATTGTTTTCATATACTTTAATCCAATCTTCAACTGATACTTTAGTACATAATTCAGCAATTAAATCAAACGGAATTTCATCTATTTTTTTAAATCGGACGCAACTTTTACCCATATCTAACTTTCGTTTTGAATGCTTTGGATATTCGGTTACAAACCAATTATGTATTTCTGGAATTGCATACATACCGCTATGATATAGATTGATAGAGTTTTTTTGAGAAGCAAAACTCATAAACGGTAAAGGTTCTTTAGGAGTACAATGATACCCATCTGGATAAATGGAATGTGGTACATAATAACCTATCATGTTATACTGTATCCCTTCTTCAAATCCTTTGGGTAAGTTCTTTTTTATAGTGTTTCTTAACTTTTTTAATACCGGTTTCCTTTCTTCAGGAACTTGACTAATATATTCTTCTGGTGTAGATGCTTCGTATTTCATATTTATGAATTCTGAAGCTACAAGTTAACAAAATTTTGCTTTGATTTTATCTACAATAGTTTGTGCCAGTTTTTGTTTACTTTCTACCGTCCAACCAGCTACATGGGGAGTTAACAGTACATTTTGAGAATTTATTAGATATTGAAAAGCTTCCGGTAAATTTTCTTCAGTGAATAAATTTTCAAATGATGATTTTTCATACTCTAAAACATCTAAACCTGCTCCTAAAACCTTTCCTGATCGTAAGGCTTTAACCAAATCTTTAGTTACTACCGATTTTCCTCTAGCAGTATTAATTAACCAAAAAGGTTTGGCAAACACATTAATAAAATGAGAATTTACCATATTTATGGTAAGTTCTGTTTGTGGAGTATGTAAACTTAGCACATCTGCTTTTTGTTGCAATTCTTCTAAAGATACTTGCTTACAATTCTCATCATCAACATTCGGTTTTATATCATAACAGATTACTTCTACATCAAAACCTCTTAGCTTTTTAGCAAAGGCTTTTCCCATATTTCCGTAACCGATCAGTCCAACTGTTTTACCATCAAGCTCAATTCCTCTATTGTCTTCTCGCAACCATTTGCCATTTCTCACTTCTACATCTGCTTTGTTAAACTTATTGAATAAAGACAATAGCATTCCTAATGCATGTTCTCCTACAGCATTGCGGTTACCTTCTGGAGCAGAAATTAAATACACTCCTTTTTTCTTGGCATACTCACAATCTATATTTTCCAATCCAGCACCTACACGACCAATAAATTTCAGGTTAGTTGCTTTGTCTAAAAATTGCTTATCAACTGTAAATCGACTACGAATTATGATACCGTCATAACTACCTATTTTTGCTTCAATTTCTTGTTTAGAAGAAGTATAATCTTCATCATTTACAAAACCTAACTCATTAAGTTGAGTTAGTAATAAAGGATGATTTGTATCTATGTGAAGAATTTTCATCATCGTTTAATACTGCTCATCATCATTAGGAAAATCTAATGACTTTACGTCTTTTATATATTGTTTAAAAGCATTCGTCATTTCTGTATGTAAATCTAAATAACGGCGTAAAAAACGCGGATTGAATTCGTGTGTCATCCCTAACATATCATGCATTACCAATACCTGACCGTCAACACCATTTCCTGCTCCAATACCAATAACCGGAATAGAAATACTCTCCGCAACTTCTTTGGCTAACTTAGCAGGCACTTTTTCTAATACAATGGCAAAACAACCTAATTCTTCCAATAATTTAGCATCTTTTTTAAGTTTATCTGCTTCTTCTTCTTCTTTGGCGCGTACTGTATAGGTTCCGAATTTATAAATAGATTGTGGTGTTAAACCTAAGTGTCCCATTACTGGAATACCTGCGGTTAAAATCCTTGAAATAGATTCGCCAATTTCACTTCCTCCTTCCAGTTTAACTGCATGTCCGCCTGATTCTTTCATAATTCTAATAGCAGAATCTAAAGCGTTTTTAGAATTTCCTTGGTAGGTACCAAAAGGTAGATCAACCACTACTAAACAACGCTCAACAGCTCTAATTACCGAACTAGCATGATAAATCATTTGGTCTAACGTAATAGGCAATGTGGTTTCATGTCCTGCCATAACGTTTGATGCTGAATCACCTACTAAAACGACATCAATCCCTGCACTATCAACTATTTTAGCCATAGTATAATCATAGGCAGTTAACATAGATATTTTTTCACCGTTAGCTTTCATATCTACCAACGATTTTACGGTAACTCTTTTATATTGCTTTTTTGCTGTTGACATTGGTTTGTTTTTATTGAATTGTAAAAATAAGTATTTTAGCAATAGGTTTTATACGTTAATCTTCTGTTAATTTAATTTTTCACCATTATATTTTCTATAGTTTTATAGTCATCAAACCTACAAAAAACTATGCAGCGTATAATTACTCTAGTAGCCGTATTAGTGGTTAACTTTATGGTAAATGCTCAAGCAACTTCCGAAGAAATAGCTATTAAAAAAACTATAGATACTTTTTTTGAAGGATTACATAAAGGAGACAGTACTATTGTAGTTAAAACTTTACATCCTTCTATAAAAATGCAAACTACTTTTACTAATAAAGAAGGAAAGAAAGTATTAGTTACTGAAACTAAGGATAAAGTATTAACAAGTATTGCTGCTAAAAAACCCGAAGATACTTATTTAGAAAAATTACTTTTGTACGATATAAAAATTGATGGAAATCTAGCCTCAGTTTGGACTCCTTACGAGTTTTATTACAATAACAATTTTAGTCATTGTGGTGCTAATTCTTTTCAGCTATTTAATAACAATGGAACATGGCAAATTATTTACATTGTTGATATGAGAAGACACAGCAATTGTAATCCTTCTAACTAAAATATATTGTATCTTTAAAACGTGAGCAACACTAACCACCAAAATTTATTACACCCAGATAATTGGATTGATAATTATGCTGATTATTTATTTAATTACGCTATTGCTAGGGTAAATAATTACGATATTGCCAAAGATTTGGTTCAAGACACTTTTTTTGCAGGCTTAAAATCTGCTAAAAATTTTGAAGGAAAATCAACAGAACGAACCTGGTTAATTTCTATTTTAAAGCGAAAAATTATTGATTATTATCGTAAAATAAACTCTGCAAAAGGAAAAGCAGAAGTGAGAATGAGTTTTTATGATAATGGTGATAATGAAGGAAGTTGGATTGAAGAACGCGTACCACAATCATGGGATGCTGAAGCAGAAAAAGATATTGAAAATGATGAGTTAAAAGCTCAAATAGATAAATGTATTGATAAGCTTCCAGAAAAACATGCTATGGTATTTAGGATGAAGACCATTCAAGAGTTTGAAACTGAAGACATTTGTAAGGAACTGGGTATAACACCGTCAAACCTATGGGTTATCATACACAGAGCACGCACTCAACTACGTGAGTGTTTAGAACAAAATTGGTTTAATAAATAAGATTGCATGGGTAATTTTTTTAACATTAAATGCGAAGAAGCTAACCATATATGTAATAAAGCACAATATAATGAAGCTACTTTTACAGAAAAAATGAAACTAAAATGGCATTTGCTAGTTTGTAAAGTATGTGCATTATATACCAAACAAAATAGAGTTTTAACCAAAGCTTATAAATGCAAATCTGTTGACATAAAAAATGGCACTAAATGTCTTAAAAAGAAAGACAAAGAAATACTAAAAGAAGAATTCAAAAAAGTATCTATATAACAACTTTTTCGGTTTTTATGAAACCGTTTTTTTGATTTTTTGTTAGATTGAGACGGAGTTTACCTTAAAAGTAAACTCCGTTTTTTTACTTTTGCATAAATTATTTTTTTATGCATTTTTTACCAGAAAAAATTGATAATTACGTTATAAAACACTCACAACAAGAACCTGTTTTATTAAAAGAGTTAAATAAAGAAACTTGGCAGAAGGTTTTAAATCCTAGAATGCTTAGTGGCTCCTTTCAAGGTAGGATCTTGTCTATGCTATCTAAATTAATTCAACCTAAAAACATACTTGAAATAGGCACCTATACAGGCTATTCTGCCTTATGTTTAGCAGAAGGTATGCAATCTAATGGAATGCTTCACACCATTGATAAAAACGAAGAATTGGAAGAGCTTCAATATAAATATTTTCAGAAGTCTGATTATAAAGATCAAATCATACAACATATAGGTAACGCTATTGATATCATTCCGACGATTGATGCAAAGTTCGATTTGGTTTTTATTGATGCTGATAAATCAAACTACATCAATTATTTTCATTTGATAATAAATAAAATGAATAAAGGCGGAGTAATTTTATCTGATAATGTATTATGGAGTGGAAAGGTTGTAGAAGAATTAGATCCAAAAGATATAGATACTAAAGTCTTATTAGAATACAATCATCTTTTAAATACAGATGATCGCTTAGAAACTGTATTACTACCCATTAGAGATGGATTAACAATTAGTAGAGTAAAATAAAAAATCCCGAGAAAATTCTCGGGATTTTTTTTACATATTTCGTTTTATAGGTCCGGTTAAATCATCAATATTATCTTTAACCTCATTTACTTGTTTGTTTATATCTGAAACCAAATCGGTATCTATACCTTGCTTTTGTGCACTCTCATTAATTTCTCTCTTAATTTCATTTGTAGCATCTTTTACCTGACGCATTCCTTTTCCTAATCCACGAGCTATTTCAGGAATTTTATCGGCTCCAAAAAGCATCACCACAATTAATAAGACTACAAAAATCTCAGGTCCGCTAATAAATAAAAATGGTACATTCATAGGTACAAAGATACATAAATTAACCTTCAAAGTAATGTTAAATGAAAAAGCCAAACTAAATTAGTTTGGCTTTTTTAATATTGATGTAAAGCAATTAATCAGCTAAAATAATTGCTTTATTATCTTTCATTTCTAATGTTCCAGAATTGATCTCAAAACTTAATCTTCCGTCATTAGTTTTTGTAAACTTATCTTCAAATTTCTCATCTATTGATACATTTGAAGCTTCAATTTTAATAGTTCCGGCAGTCAATGATGATACTATTGGCGCATGATTATTCAACATTTGAAACTCACCATTTGTACCTGGTACTGCTACAGAAGTTACTTCTGACGAAAATAAAACCGCTTCTGGAGTTACAATTTCTAAAAACATAATTCTAATTGATAATTATTGATTATGCTTCGGCTAACATTTTCTCTCCAGCATCAATTGCATCTTGAATTGACCCTCTTAAGTTGAATGCTGCTTCTGGTAGGTGATCTAACTCACCATCCATAATCATGTTAAATCCTTTAATAGTGTCTTTAATATCAACTAAAACACCTGGTATTCCTGTAAACTGCTCTGCAACGTGGAATGGTTGAGATAAGAAACGTTGTACACGTCTTGCTCTGTGAACTACTAACTTATCTTCTTCAGATAATTCTTCCATACCTAAAATTGCAATAATATCTTGTAATTCTTTGTAACGTTGTAATAACTCTTTTACTCTTTGTGCAGTATTATAGTGCTCTGCACCTAAAATTTCTGGAGTTAAGATTCTTGAAGTTGAATCTAATGGATCTACCGCTGGATAAATACCTAACTCAGCAATTTTACGAGATAATACCGTTGTTGCATCTAAGTGAGCAAACGTTGTTGCCGGTGCAGGATCCGTTAAATCATCCGCAGGTACATATACTGCCTGTACAGATGTAATAGATCCTTTTTTAGTAGAAGTAATACGCTCTTGCATTGCACCCATCTCTGTTGCTAATGTTGGTTGGTAACCTACCGCAGAAGGCATACGACCTAATAAAGCTGATACCTCTGAACCTGCTTGTGTAAAACGGAAGATATTATCAACGAAGAAAAGAACGTCTTTTCCTTGTGCTTCTCCTGCTCCATCACGGAAATATTCAGCAATTGTTAATCCTGATAAAGCTACACGAGCACGTGCTCCTGGTGGCTCATTCATCTGACCGAATACGAAAGTAGCTTTTGAATCTCTCATTCCAGCTTTATCTACTTTTGATAAATCCCATCCTCCTTCTTCCATAGAATGCATAAAATCATCACCATATTTGATAATTCCAGACTCTAACATCTCACGTAATAAATCATTTCCTTCACGAGTTCTTTCTCCAACTCCTGCAAATACAGATAAACCTCCGTGTCCTTTTGCAATGTTGTTAATTAACTCCTGAATTAATACAGTTTTACCTACTCCAGCACCTCCAAATAATCCAATTTTACCTCCTTTTGCATAAGGCTCAATTAAATCAATTACTTTAATACCAGTAAATAATACTTCAGTAGATGTAGATAATTCTTCAAATTTTGGAGCTTGACGGTGAATTGGCAAACCAGCATCACCAGACTTTGGTAAATTCCCTAATCCATCAATAGCTTCACCAGTTACGTTAAATAAACGCCCGTAAATATCATTACCTATTGGCATTTGAATTGGATTACCAGTAGCAATTACTTCTTGCCCTCTTTGTAAACCATCAGTTGCATCCATAGAAATTGTACGAACTGTATTTTCACCAATGTGTTGTTGAACTTCTAAAACTAAGATTGAACCATCAGCTTTTTTGATTTCTAATGAATCATAAATCTTTGGTAATTCAGCATTTTCAGTGTTGAACTCAACATCGATAACTGGACCAATAATTTGAGAAACTTTACCTGTTATTGTAGACATTACTTTTGTGTAATTAAGTTATTTTATTTATTGAGTGATATTTACCTCACTTTTTCAGAGCGCAAAGGTAATTTTTTTAAAACAATTTTAAAAACGTTTCGATGTATTTTTCACTAAAAATATAAAACAATAAAAAAGCCTCGCAATTGCGAGGCTTTAAAATATGGTGTAATTAAATTAATTACTTTCTTAATTTAATCTCAACACGTCTGTTTTGAGCTCTACCATCTCTAGTTGCGTTAGAAGCAATTGGATAATCTTCACCGTAACCAGCAGAAGAGATTCTTGAAGAAGGAATTCCTTTACCGATTAAGTAAGTAACTACAGCTGCAGCTCTTTTAGATGATAAATTTAAGTTATAAGAAGCAGCACCTTGACTATCTGTGTGACCTTCAATATTGAAGTTTGCTTCTGGATATTCGTTCATGATTTCAGCAATCATGTCTAATTTTCCTGTAACACCTCTACGGAAAGTAGATTTACCAGAGTTAAAGTAAATAGCTCTTGCAAACTCATTTAATTTTGCAGTAGCTTCTTCAGTAATTACTGGCTTTGGAGGACAACCGTTGTTAGAAGCAACACCAGGTACATCTGGACATTGATCTACGTTATCTTTAACTCCATCATTATCTTTATCTCCCCAAGGACATCCACCATTTTCAGCTGGACCAGCTTCTTGTGGACACTTGTCTTTGTTATCAGCGATTCCGTCACCGTCAGTATCAGGACAACCGTTCATTGCTTTTGTACCAGCGTCGTTAGGACAAGCATCATCTTTATCAGCAATACCGTCACCATCAGCATCTGGACAACCGTTTAATGCAGCTAAACCAGCAACATCTGGACAAGCATCGTCAGAATCTTTGATTCCGTCACCGTCAGTATCAGGACATCCGTTGAATTCTTTTAAACCTGGAACATCTGGACAAGCATCATTCTTATCAAATACACCATCTCCATCAGAATCTTTTCCTCCGAAACGGAATACTAAGCCTAAAGAGTGTTGGAAGTGATCTTGAATTTTGTCTGCAAATTCTTTTTTACCTCCTGTTTGGAAAGATAAACCTAAGTTGTCATTAAACCAAGTATTGAAACCAAGACCTGCATTTAAAGTACCTTCACCACCTAAGTCATCCATATCAGCATAACCACCACCTAAATAAACGAAAGGATCAAACCATCCTGTTTCACCAAATAGTCCGTTTAAGTCATACTTTACGTTTGCATCAACAGCCCAGTATAATAAATCTGAGTCATCTTTAGTTCTGAAAGTCTTAATTTTGTTTAAAGATCCTGCTAACTGTAAAGTAAACCCATCATTTAGGTATCTTTCTGCAGAAATTCTAGAAATAGAAGGCAATGTATTGTCTGCCCATTCACCTGTTCCGATATAATCCTTTGCGTAGTCTCCGAATTCAGTTGGAATTCTAACATCAATAGTATTGATACCAAAACTCACAGCCCAAGGATTGTTTTCGTCTTGTGCGTTTACCGTACCAACAGTAAGGAACGCAACCATAGCTAACATAGCTAATTTTAATTGTTTCATTATCAAAAATTTAAATTAAAAGTTCGTTTATATATAACGCAAATGTAAGTTCTAAAAACTTATTTACAAAAACAAATCTACAAAATCTTATGAAAAAAACAAGTTTTTATTCTTTATTTAGGTAATAATCTTTAACTCTTTACCTACTTTGATAAACGCTTTAATCGCCTTATCTAAATGTTCTTTTTCATGAGCCGCAGACAATTGCACTCGTATCCTCGCTTTTTGTTTAGGAACTACCGGATAGAAAAATCCGATTACATATATTCCTTCTTCTAAAAGTTTATCAGCCATTACTTGCGAAAGCTTAGCATCATATAACATAACAGGAACAATTGCCGAGTCTGCTCCAACCAAATCAAATCCTGCTTTTTCCATTTCTGAACGGAAATAATTGGTATTCAATTCTAACTTATCTCTTAAAGAAGTATCATTAGATAATAAATCAAATACCTTTAATGATGCGCCTACAATTGCTGGAGCTAATGAATTTGAAAATAAATACGGACGAGAACGCTGACGTAAAATTTCAATGATTTCTTTTTTACCTGTAGTGTAACCTCCCATGGCACCTCCAAGAGCTTTTCCTAAAGTTCCAGTTACAATATCAACACGCCCCATTACATTCTTTAACTCTAATGTTCCGCGACCAGTTTTACCAATAAATCCAGCAGCGTGACATTCATCCACCATCACCATAGCATCATACTTATCTGCTAAATCACAAATCTCATCTAATTTGGCTACAATTCCATCCATAGAGAAAACCCCATCAGTAACAATAATTTTAAAACGATGGTTGTTTTTATTCGCTTCAATCAATTGTTCTTCCAGTGAAGCCATATCATTATTATTGTATCTATAACGTGCCGCTTTACATAAACGAACACCATCAATAATAGATGCATGATTTAAACTATCTGAAATAATTGCATCTTCCGCAGTTAATAACGGTTCAAAAACTCCACCATTAGCATCAAAAGCCGCTGCATATAATATGGTGTCTTCTGTTTGGTAGAATTCTGCAATTTTTGCTTCCAATTCTTTATGAATATCTTGCGTTCCACAAATAAAACGAACTGATGACATTCCGAAACCATGAGTATCCATAGTGTCTTTTGCTGCTTGAATCACTTCTGGATTGTTTGACAACCCTAAATAGTTATTTGCACAAAAGTTGATTACTTCCTCTCCGGTAGAAATTTTAATCACCGCGTCTTGCGAAGACGTAATAATTCTTTCTGATTTATACAATCCAGCATCTTTGATATCCTGAATCTCTTTTTGTAAATTTTCTTTTATTTTACCGTACATGTTGTTTGTTGTTTGAAAATGTAAAGTTACAAGTTTGAAAGTTTTCGGTTAAACTTCTTCTACTAAAATTTCATCATCTATATAAACCAACAATTTTTTATTGATTTTAAAATTCATGGATTGTAATACATGTGCATATTTTAACACCTGCTGATGATATTTTTTATCGGGTTTTCCTGTTTTATAATCTATAATTGTTACGCTTTCGTTTTCAAACACCAATCTATCTGGAATGATAATTTGATTATCAACCGTTACAATTTCTCTTTCATTATATATGACTACCTCATCAGAGAAATAGTATTGTAATTGTTCATGATTTACAATATTGAAAATCTGTTTTTTTATTTCTGATGATTTGTCTTGCGGAATTTCTCCTTGTTGTTCAGACAACTCAACAACTTTCTCTACATCATTCTTAGTTATGATTTTAGCCATCAACTCATGCACCAAATTACCATAATCGATTGCTTTTCCTTGTTCGGTATCCCACAACTTAGAGGAACTTGCCAACATTACAATATTATGGTCGTGCCAAGGTGTAGAAATAAATTCCTCTTGCAGTGTTACTGAAGATGCTACTTCTTGCCTAACACTCACTCGCTCTTCATTTCCGAAGGAATACTCTAATGAGTCATCTTGCCAAAGATGCTTTTTCTTTAAAAAATTGATGAAAATTCCCGAGTAATAATTGGTATTCTCTCCTTCTCGTGTGAATCGTTTCTCGGTAATAATATGTAATTGTTCAACCGCACGGGTTAGCGCTACATATAATAGATTGAAATTATCCAATTCCAATTCTTCTCGTTGATGCTGATAAATTTCCGCACCTCTATCATTTATATAACTCAGGTTTTTATTGTAATCTACCAACAATTCATCAAAATCATTGAACGATTCTGACAACTGATCAAACCAAACTTTAGGTTTTAGTTGCTGATAAATATCTAAGTCATACGGAAAAATAACCACAGGAAACTCCAATCCTTTTGATTTATGGATGGTCATAACACTTACCGCATCTGAATTTTCAGGAGCAACAATACTTAACGATTCTTTTTTGTCGTTCCAATATTCTAAAAACTCTTGAATACTGGTTCCCTTTCGCTGTTGATCTAACACCACATCTAAAAAGAATTGCACATAAGCATCTGAAGAAGTTATCAATTTAAACCCTCGGATGATTTCTTCTATTTTCTCATAAAAAGGAAGCTGATGAAACTCATTTATATTGAATGAAACTCCAAAATTGGCTAAATCCTCAAAAATTTGTGGCAATGTCTTTTTAACCAACGAATCTAAAAACGTGTGCGCATCCTCTTGTACATTTAAATGATGATGTAAAAAGTACAACACTTCAAAGCGTGTTTCTTCATCATTTGGATGCAAAATGATTTGTAACAAATTGGTAATAAAACTTACTTTCGGACTGTTTTTTAGCAACAGTGTTTCTGAAGAAACTATATTAATTCCGTTTTCTGATAAATAGTTTGCAACTGCAATTCCATCTTTCTTTTTTCTTACTAAAACACAAATTTCATTTAGAGAAAAATCCTTTTTCAGTTCATTGATCTTAGTCAACACTTTTTTAGGATATTTTGCTTTTTCTTCTTCCTTCTCTTCTTCTTTTTCTAAAAATGAAAGCGAAACAAATCCACCTTTTTTAGCATTTTCTAATTGCTTGTTTCCTTCAACAAACAACTTTTTGTAGTTTTCATTTTGGAAGAAATTAGCTGTATGCTGAAAAAAATCGTTATTAAAACTGATAACCTCAGAATAGCTTCTATAATTTCGCTCTAATTCTTTTATTTCTTTCGGAATAAAAAACGGATTCATTCCGTCTTCTCCTTCCAAACCTAAATTGATGAATTGCTCTGCTTTTCCTCCTCGCCAACGATAAATTGCTTGCTTTCCATCACCCACTAACAACAAATTGCTATTTTCTTGCGCCAACGCATTATCAATTAACGGAACTAAATTTTGCCATTGTAACACCGAAGTATCTTGCATTTCATCAATAAAATAGTGCATAAAACGCTGCCCGATTCTCTCGTAAATAAATGGAGCAGGTTGATCTTTAATATTATCAGAAATTAGTTGATTAAACTCAGCATTTAAACGGATATTATTTTCTTCTTTTAAATAATTCAACTCAAAATTGATATTGTTTAAAACCGCTAACGGAATGATGCTTTTCAACGCCAATTGATTCATTAATAACTGCTGATACAATTGCTCGGATTCCATGTATAATCCTAATAACGTTGGAAGAATTCCTTCAATGGCAGTTTTAATATCTTCAGATTTTGATTTTGAGTAAAACGTGTTTTCTTCAATACGTTCTCTCAACTTATTTTGATCGAAAAATTTAGCTGAAATCGGATCCTTTTTTAACGACACAAAATGCTTAGGCAACAATGAATAATAAAAATCTTTATGATCTAAATTCATGGTTTTAATTACCTGCAATCCTTCTGCTCCAATTTCTTTTAATCGTTTGGTAATTTCTTGCTGATGTTTTTTGAGTTTTTGTTGTAACTGGTTAAAATCGTCAATGGTCTTATCACTTAACTTTCTAAAATGTTTTACATCATCTTCCTTCAATAAGATTTTAGAAAACTCTTTTAACTCATGAGAAATATCCCACGATTTATCTTCATCAATTTTCGATAATGAAAAATCAATCAACAACTCGGTTAACTCTTTATTGGTTCCGATTTTTGAAATCAATAAATCCACCGCTTCGTTGAGCAACGAAACCGCATCCATTTCTACCTCAAAATTGAGCGTTAAACCTAAATCGTACGCAAAGTTTTTGATGATCTTATGTGTAAAACTATCAATAGTAGTGATGGAAAACGCCGAATAATTTTGCAAAACCGCATCTAAAATCTTTTTGCTTCGTTCTTGAATTACAGTTCTGTCTAACGAAGTTTCTTTCAGGATTTGCTCTAACAAATCGTTGGTTTCTCCTTCAGAAAATTCGTGTAAATTTTTCATTACACGTTCTTTCATTTCTCCAGCAGCTTTGTTGGTAAAAGTAATTGCCAATACTTTTTGAAAGCGGAAAATATCTTCTGACTGTAATAAAATTTTGAGATATTCTTTTACAAGCGTAAATGTTTTACCGCTACCCGCAGATGCATTGTAAACCTGAAAAGTTGATGGATTTTGCACAGATTAATTTTTATGCAAAGTACAGTTTTTTAACCTTTAACAAAAGGGTGTAAAAACAGAATTATTATAAAAAACATCAATAATTATTTATATTAGCCTAACTAATAGCTATTTAAAAAGAAAGAAATGCCAATTCCAAATTTTGATCATAATAATGTTTTACCTCCACACCTAGGAAATCCAACTCAAAGAACACACTTATCACCATATACTTGTACTATTTTAGAACTATGTCATAAATTTTCGACCAGCAAAGAAAGGATTGAAATTTTAAAAGGTTTAATTGATTTTAGAAAAAAAATGACCAAAAATGGTATAATTCATGGATTTCAATGGATTGATGGTAGTTTTATAGAAGACATAGAAAAAATTGAAAACAGACCTCCAAAAGATATAGATGCAGTAACTTTTTATGGAGGAATCCCTCAAAATGTTCAAATTAATTTAAATGCTAATTTTCCTGAATTTATTAGTCCTACTCTTTCTAAAAACAAATATAAAGTGGATCATTATGCAGTTGATTATACTTACAATCCAAATGTTACAGTAGAAATGACACGATATTGGCTTCAACTATTTACTCATAATCGAAATAGTATTTGGAAAGGTATTTTAAAGTTAGAAATAAATACTCCTATTGACGACGAACATGCTAAAAATTATCTAAATTCGTTATAGAGTTATGAGCCTTTTTAGAAAGATTGAAAATATTAAAGCACAATTAGTTGACAGCAGAAGAATGTTGGAATTGGTAATTGATCATCCGTTAATGTCTGAAGGTTTAAAAGAAAAAATAAACGCTCTTGAGACTGAACTAGAATCACTTCCAAAAATTACCTCTGAACCTAAAATACAGCTTTTGTTTAGCGGAAGTGCCGTTAAAGGCTCTAAAGGTATCAAATCTGGTTTTGTAAGTAAAACAATAGCTCCTTTTCAAGAAATGGTAAAGACTCAAACTACTTTATTAAGATTTGGCAAAGTAGGTAAAAGAGGAAGAACAAAAAAAAGTGCAAATACTGATTTATTTTTAACAGCATTACCTATTGGATCTTTTGGAATTGAATTATCTCAACTTGAATCAAATGATTTATTTGACAGTATGGATGTTTCAAACGCAATAAAACAAGTTGTCAATTTGATTGCTAGTTCTGCACAAAACGATAATGTGTTTGAAAAGGCTTTTGAAAAAGTTCCAAAACGAAATTTGAGTAATTTAAAAAAACTCCTAGAAGTAGTTTCTGAAGAAAACTCAATACTAAAGATGGAAACAAATGAAATTGGAATTTATATAACAGAAAAGCAAATTAAGGAAGCTTTTCAAAGAGTTTCTGAAACAATTGATAATGAATCTGAAAAAATAGTAACTGGTATTTTTCGTGGCATACTACTCGATTCAGGTAAGTTTGAAATACAAGATGAATTAGGTAAAAAAATTTCTGGATTTATAAACCCAGACTTAACTGAAGATGATCTCATTAGATATGACAAAACATTTTTAAACAATGAATGTTTAGTACATCTCAAAATACATAAAACTACTTTCAAAACCGGTTTTGAAAAAACAGAATACGAATTATTAGAAATTAGATCTTTAAAACAAGGATTTTAGAAATACTTTTTATGCAAAGCACATTTTTTAGAGTCAAGAGGTGAGAATCAAGAAAAGAGAAAAAGCAGAACTTTAATCAAAAAATTCTGCTTTTAAATATCTATTTGAAGACATTGTTTTCTATCCAAGTCCAACATCCAAAGACATCATTACGATAAACCCACCGATAAAACCAAGGGTTGCGATGTCTGTATATTTGTCACGTTGAGTTTCAGGAATTACCTCTTCCACCACCACAAAAATCATTGCTCCTGCTGCAAAAGCCAAAGCATAAGGTAAAAGCGGCGTAAAAAACGAAACTGCCAACGCGCCTAAAACCGCAGCAACCGGTTCCACAACGGCAGACATTTGTCCATACCAAAAGCTTTTTAATCGGCTCATTCCTTGTCTTCGTAAAGGCATTGCTACTGCAAATCCTTCAGGAAAATTCTGAATTCCGATTCCAATAGCTAACGAAATGGCCGCAATGATCATTTCTGTTTGCTCCACACCCACCAACGTTGATGCTGCACCAAACAATACTCCTACAGCTAATCCTTCCGGAATATTATGCAAAGTAATTGCCAACACTAATAAAATGGTTTTATGCCAGTTGGTTTTGACTCCTTCTGCTTCGTCTTCTCCGAAATTAATATGCAAGTGAGGTAACAATTTATCCATACCGAAAAGTGCTAACGCACCGAGAGCAAAACCTAACGCAGACGGAATTACCTTTATAAATCCTTCCCCAGGACTATTATCAATAGCAGGCGCCAACAAGCTCCAAAAACTCGCTGCTACCATTACACCTCCGGTGAATCCTAGCATTCCGTCTAACACAGCACGGTTTAATTTTTTAAAAAAGAAGACTAAACCTGCTCCTGCTGCGGTTAATCCCCACGTGAAAAGAGATGCGTATAACGCTCCTAAAATCGGATTCTCTTTACAAAATTCTACTGCTTGATCTAATAAACTCATAATTTTTGAATATATAAATTATTGGCAATTTTGTTGGATACGGTAATGGTTTTACCATCTAATTTTATGGATAACGAACCATCAAAAGGTTCTTTTTCTAACACGGTTATTTTTTGCCCTAACGCAATTCCTTGTTTGTCTAAAAACTGTAAAAATTCAGAAGAACTATCGTTAACTCCCACACAAACTCCTGCTTCATCTTTAACTAAGGTTGCTAATAAACTTTTTTCTATTTGTTGGAAATTTCCATCTTTATCCGGAATTGGATCTCCATGCGGATCTTGCTTTGGAAAACCTAAAAAAGCATCTAACTCATTAATCAGTTTTGGTGATTTAATGTGCTCTAGTTGTTCAGCAACTTCATGTACCTCATCCCAAGAAAAATTTAATTTATCAACCAAAAAAACCTCCCATAAACGATGCTTTCTAATGATTGAAACAGCTGTTTTTTTACCAAAATCAGTCAAGGTTACTCCTTGATACTTCTTATAAACCACTACCTTTTTTTCCGATAGCTTTTTAATCATATCAGTAACCGACGATGCTTTCGTTTCTAACTTTTTAGCAATAGCGTTGGTGCTAATTCCTTTTTCAGAAACCGAAGCTAAATGATAAATGGTTTTTATATAATTTTCTTCTGATTGACTAAACATATACTTGTTTTCTAGTTACAAACATACAAAATTTTGCTTTACAAAAACATATTTTTAGTCTTATCTAAAAATTTATTTACCTTTGCAAAAATATTTAAGGCCATGAGGAGGGTTATTGCACTTGTATTTTTTTGTTTCTCAATAATTACAAACGGACAAACCATTAAGGGAAAAGTAATTTCATCTTCAGGTGAAATTTTACCATTTACCAACATATACATTAAAGGAACTCAAACAGGAACAACTGCTGATGAAAATGGTTTTTATGAACTTTCTGCCAAACAAAATAGAGTTGTTTTAGTAGCTTCTTCAGTTGGATTTTTATCAGAAAGAAAAACAGTTACTATCAATTCATCCGAAGAAAAAATTATCAATTTTACACTAACCGAAACTGCTGAAATTTTAGATCAAGTTACTATAACCGGAACGAGAACCGACAAACGAAGAACGAATAGTCCGGTAATTGTGAATGTAATTAATAGCGAAACGTTCGCTAACGTACAAGCATGTAATTTATCAGAAGGATTAAAATTCCAAACTGGTTTACGCGTAGAAACCGATTGCCAAACCTGTAATTATACACAACTACGCATGAATGGATTAGCAGGTGGCTATTCACAAATATTAATAAATGGTCGCCCAATTTTTAGTCCGTTGACTGGTTTATACGGATTGGAGCAAATTCCTACTAATATGATTGAGCGCATTGAAGTAGTTCGCGGTGGAGGATCTGCTTTGTACGGTTCGAGTGCCATTGGCGGAACGGTGAATGTGATTACTAAAATTCCGAAGAGAGATAATTATAGTGTTGGTTACACCTATCAAAATAGTAAAGGAACTTCGGACAATATTATTTCTGGAAATGGAACTTTGGTCAATGAGGATAAAAGCTTCGGCGGAACTTTCTTTTTTAATGTTAGAAATCGTGATTTGTTTGATGCAAATGGTGACAATTTTTCTGAGCTACCAGAATTAAAAAACACTGCTTTTGGCGCTAATGTGTTTTATATTCCTACTGAAAATCAAAAATTAGAAGTTAATTTCAGTAAATTAAATGAATATCGTTACGGTGGTGAAATGAATGATGATGCTCCGCATTTAGCATTACAATCTGAAGAACGTAAACACGATGTATATGTTAGCAATGTTGATTATCAAATCAATTTTAACGACGACAAAAGCTCATTGATAACCTACGTAGCTTCTCAATTTACTGGTCGCGAACATTATACCGGAGTTATACCTGATATTGGAACTCCAGAAGATTTTGAACATTTAGCAAATCCTCCTTACGGATCCTCGGAAAGCTCAACTTTTCAAGGGGGAATTCAGCTAAATCACAAATTAGAAGAATTTTTAAATGGTAATGCTGTATTCACTATCGGAAGTGAATTTGTACAAGATGATGTGTTTGATGTTATTGAGGCGTATAATTACAAAATAGATCAAACCACTAAAAACATAGGGTTCTTTTTCCAGAGTGATTGGGAGATTTCTGAGAAATGGAATTTATTAGCAGGAGTTCGATTTGACAATCATACTTTAAACGCTCTTAAAATTGATGGTTCTGAAAAATCGATTACTAACAATGTTTTCAGTCCGCGAGTTTCTTTGCTATACAAACCTTTTGAAAAAACGCAGATTCGTGCAACGTGGGGAACAGGATTTAGAGCTCCGCAAGCTTTTGATGCTGATTTACATATTGCTTTTGCTGGTGGTGGAATATCTCGCGTTGTTTTAGCTGATGATTTAAAAAGAGAACGATCTAACAGCTATAGTTTATCGTTCAACTATGACAAACCTACTGAACATTACATTTATGGATTCACTCTTGAAGGCTTTTGCACAAAGCTAGATGATGCTTTTATTTTAGAAAATATTGGCACTGATGAGTTTGGTGAATTATTTGAAAAAAGAAATGGAGACGGAGCTACCGTTAAAGGATTAACCTTAGAAGCTCGTTTAAATTATGATGGAATTTTTCAGTTAGAAAGTGGATTTACCATTCAATCAAGTGAAAATACAAATCCAGTTTTGTATTCTGATATACTAACCCCTAAAAAGGAATTTTTACGCACGCCAACCAACTACGGATATGCAACTTTATCTTATGAACCTAATCAGAAGTTTAAAACTTCAGTAAATGTTGTTTATACTGGTAAAATGGATGTTTTGCATTTAGCCTCTCCTAATAATCTATCTTCAGATGAATATTTTACTTCTCCAAACTTTACCGAAGTAGGATTAAAATCGAGTTATACATTTAATCTTCCTGAGTTAAAAGCAAATATTGAGTTGTCAGGTGGAATTAAAAATGTTTTTGATAATTATCAAACTAACTTTGATATAGGTAGAGACCGAGATAGTAATTTCATATACGGAGCAGCAATTCCTAGAACATTAATCTTTGGAATTAAACTTTTTTGATTTTTGAAATGTTAAGCTTTGTTAACAAACAGAATCATTTTCATAACAATTAAGAAACATTCTAGTAATGGAACCATAATTTTCAAGTAACATTATCTTTACAATATACCCTGACTTTTGCAATTGATATTAGAAATTCATTAAAATGAAAAAAATCTTATTAATTGCTTTATTAAGTATTTGTCAATTAGCCTTTTCTCAAGATAGAGGAACTGTTACAGGAATTGTAACTGATAAAGAAATGAGTGGTGAATCTTTACCATTTGCAAATATTTTTATCAAAGGAACCTCCATTGGCGGTACAACAGATATGGATGGTAAATACACTATTTCTGTTCCTGCTGGTAAGCATACCTTAGTTTTTAGTTTTATTGGTTATCAAACTATTGAAAAACCTATTAATGTAGTTGCTGGACAAACATTAACTATAAATCAAGAAATTGGAGCAAGCCAAGGTGTAGCTTTAGACGAAGTTGAAGTTAAAGCTACCGTTAGTAAAGAAAAAGAAAGTGCCTTATTGCTTGAACAAAAGAAAGCAGTTTCAATAAAAACAAATATTGGTGCTCAGGAATTAACTAGAAAAGGAGTTAGCGATGTTGCAACCGCTGTAACTAAAACAACAGGTATTTCAAAACAAGAAGGAACCGGAAGTGTATTTGTTAGAGGTTTAGGTGATAGATACAATGTCACTACTTTAAATGGATTACCTCTGCCTTCTAATGATCCATCAAAAAAGAATATTGATTTAGGTATTTTTTCTACTGACATTGTAGAGTTTATTGGTATTGATAAAACTTTTGATGTAGAAAATTATGGTGATTTTTCTGGTGCTAATATTGACATCTCTTCAAAGAATTATAGAGGAAAAGGGTTTGTAGAAGTTGGATTGGGTTTCGGTGGAAATACTGAAGCTATTTCTGTTGATAATTTTTATTTAAATGATGGTCCAAACACTAGTGGATTTTATAATATTAATCCTCCTGCTTTCCCTCTTAACAATTACAATTTTTCAACAAGTTGGGATAGGGAAAAATCAAACCCTCCTTTCAACAATAGTATATCAATAAAAGGAGGAAAGTCTTTCAACATTGGAGAAAATACTAAATTAAATGTTTTTGCTGTTGGTTCTTTTGATAATTTTTACAAGTATAAAGAAGGAATATCCAGAGGAAGTGTTAATGTTTCAGGGGTAGCTAGAAGAAATTACACTTTTAATAACTATGCTTACGGTACAAATACTACTGGAATGGGGAATTTAAGCTTAAAACATAAACAACATACTTTCAAATATAATGGTTTGTTTATTAATACGTCATCTCAAAAACAAGATGAATATAATGGTATAGTAGATATTTTTGATTATGCCCCAAATGGAGGTGCCGTTGTTCAAAGAGCTACTTTTGACAGAACACAACTTTTTGTACACCAATTGCTTGGAGAACACAAAATAGGAGAACAATTCGATATCAATTGGGGAGGATCATACAATTTTGTAGACAATAGAACTCCTAATAGAAGACAAAGTATTGTAACTCCTGATGACTGGGATGAGCCGAATGGGCCAAAATCGTTTAGAGAAACAATAAACGACTCAGACAACCATAGATTTTATCAAAAATTAGAAGAAGAAGAAATTGCTGCTAATTTCTTAACAACTTTTAAATTTAATTCAAACGAAAAAGAAGAGTACCTTTCTAAGATAAAGTTAGGATACAGTGGAAGATTCAAATCAGTAGACTTTCAGGCAACTCAATTTAACTTTAGAATAAACAATAGTCCAAGTGATCCTGCTCAACCTTTTATAGATGACGTTTATAATTTAGATTCTTATTTTAATCAAGAGAATTTTAACGCAGGGTTATTTTCAATTAGAACTTTTAGAGGGGGTTTAGGTACACCAGGTGTAAATGTCTTGTTCCCACAAACTTATGGTGGTAAACAAAATATAAATGCTGGTTATATTTCTTTTGAGCATAGATTCTCGCCTAAATTTGTAGCGATAGTAGGAGTTAGAGGAGAAAAAATAACTCAAACATTAAACTTCAACACTTCATTATCAAATGGAAATAGTGATTTAGATGAGTTTGAAATTTTACCCATGTTAACTATGAAATATGAGCTTAATGAAGAGCAAAATCTTAAGTTTGCTGCTAGCAAAACTTACACATTACCACAATACAAAGAAAAAGCTCAATTTCAATTTGAAGAAATAACTCAAGCTTACATAGGAAACCCTGCTTTATATCTTTCTACTGATTATAACTTTGATTTAAAATGGGACTATTTTCCATCAAGAAGTGAAATTATATCATTAGGTGCTTTCGGTAAATATATTCAAAATCCAATAAACGATGTAACTATAAACTCCGCGACTAATGATGTAAGCTGGGTTAACTCTGGGGAAAAAGCAACAGCTTATGGAGCTGAACTTGAAATAAGAAAAAATATTTTCGAAGATAGTGAGAGCGAGAATTCAAGTAGTTTAAATGCAGGATTAAATGTTTCTTATATGTATTCTAATCAAGATTTAGATAAAGATAAAGTAACAGCCGAAACTACTGCAGCTGGTTTTCCAATAAGTGTAGACTTTACAGAAACCGAAAGTGGAATATCTGGAGCATCTGATTTATTATTGAATGCAGATATAAGCTATATGAAAGAGTTTGATAATGAAAGAAATATTCAAGCCACTTTAGCTTTAAATTATTTTTCAGACAGAATTTTTGCTCTAGGTACTGAAGGAAAAGGAAATATAGTTGATTTAGGTGTTTCTACTTTGGATTTCATTTTTAAAACTCAACTAAATAAAAATTTAGGTTTAGGCTTATCGGCAAAAAATTTATTGAATCCGACTATAGAAAGAAAGCAAGAAAAACAAAATGTTCTTGTATACTCTTATAAAAATGGTATGGAGTTTAAGCTGTCATTATCTTATAACTTTTAATTAACATTATACTAACTCAAGGTTAATTTTAAGCAAATAATAATTTAACAATTAAGCATTTAATTTGAACCAGAATTAAACTCTTAATTATAAAAACACAAAAAAATGAAAAAACAAATTTTAACACTAATGATGTTAGTTGCAAGTTTTGCTTTCTTAACATCTTGTGGTGGAGACGATAATCCTATTCAAACGGCTACTTGTTCGGATGGAATTCAAAATGGAGATGAAACTGGTGTAGATTGTGGTGGTTCTTCTTGTCAACCTTGTGAAGAGGCTACTGCTTTAGAAGGTGATGTAACCTCTAATGTTACTTTAGATGCTTCAAAAACTTACGAGCTTAAAGGAGCATACGTAGTAAGAGATGGTGGGGTCTTAACAATTCCTGCTGGAACCAGAATAGAAGCAACAGGAGGTACAGCATCTTATATTGCTGTTGCTCAAGGTGGTAAAATATATGTAGATGGAAATAGTGATAATCCAGTGGTTATGACTTCTGGTGCTGCTTCTCCTGCAGCAGCAGATTGGGGAGGATTAGTTGTTTGTGGTAAAGCTCCTACCAATGTTGGTTCTACTGCAACTTCAGAAGTTGCTGATTTGACTTATGGTGGTACAGATGTTAATGATAACTCAGGTTCTATTCGTTATTTAAGAATTGAATATACTGGTGCTACTTTTAATAGCTCAAAAGAGTTTAACGGATTGTCTTTATTCGGTGTAGGTGCTGGAACTACTGTAGAATATGTTCAGTCTTACGAAGGTGGTGATGATGGTATTGAGTTCTTTGGAGGAACTGTTAACGGTAAATATTTAGTATCTACTAATTCAGGTGATGACTCAATTGATTTCGCTGATGGTTGGGCTGGAACAGGTGAATACTGGTACATCTCAGGTGGTGCTAAAGCTGGTATTGAAGGATCTAATAATGGTGACAACGGAGATGCTACTCCTGTAACTAACGCTACATTAAAAAACATTACTGTAGTTGGTCCAGTTACTGAAGGAGCTCTTTATTTTAAAGAAGGTGGAGGAAACTTTAGCATTGATAATTTTTACATTGCTAGTGTAGATTTAGGTGTTAAAGTAAAAGATACTGATGCTGAAGCTGCTGTTAGAATTGAAAATGGAGAGTTAGTGATGACAAACGTTCAGTTTGCAAATAATACTGCTGGATTCTCATTAACAGATTACACAGGACTAAATCAAGACTTTATCCAACAAGGCATTGCAACAGGTGCTGGAAATGGTGCTGCAGCACCAGATTGGGCTGCTGGTTGGACTAGAGGTTTAGATAATAGTGGAGTTACTACAGAAAATTTAGCGGGTGAAGTAACAGGAGATGTTAGCCTAAATGCTGATGTTGAATATTTATTAACTAGTTCTTTTGTTGTTAAAGATGGTGGAAAATTAACAATTCCTGCAGGTACAACAATTAAAGCAACTGGAGGTACTGCTTCTTATATCGCAGTCGCTCAAGGAGGACAGATTTTTATAAATGGAGAAGCTAATAATCCTGTTATAATGACTTCTGGGTCTAATACACCAGCTGCTGCAGATTGGGGAGGGTTAGTTGTATGTGGTAAAGCTCCTACAAATGTAGGTTCTGTTGCTACATCAGAAGTAGCTGATCTAACTTATGGTGGTACGGACGTTAATGACAACTCTGGATCTATTCGTTATTTAAGAATTGAATATACTGGTGCTACTTTTAATAGTTCTAAAGAGTTTAACGGGTTATCTTTATTCGGTGTGGGTGCTGGTACAACTTTAGAATATGTACAGTCTTATGAAGGGGGTGATGATGGTATTGAATTCTTTGGTGGAACTGTAAACGGTAAATATTTGGTATCTACTAATTCAGGTGATGACTCAATTGATTTTGCTGATGGTTGGGCTGGAACTGGTGAATACTGGTACATTTCTGGTGGTGCTAAAGCAGGTATTGAAGGATCTAATAATGGTGATAATGCAAATGCTACTCCTGTGACTAATGCTACATTAAAAAATATCACTGTAGTTGGACCTGTGTCTGAAGGAGCTCTTTACTTTAAAGAAGGTGGAGGAAATTTTAACATTGATAATTTCTATATTTCGGGAGTTGATTTAGGTGTTAAGGTAAAAGATACAGATGCTGAAGCCGCTGCTAGAATTGAAAATGGAGATTTAGTAATGACTAATGTAGAATTTGCAAATAATCTTTCAGGTTTCTCATTAACAGATTACACAGGACTAAATCAAGACTTTATACAACAAGGTATTACAACAGGTGCTGGAAATGGTGCTGCAGCACCAGATTGGGCTACTGGTTGGACTAGAGGTTTATAATAAATAACCTTTATAAAAATAAAAAAACCTCGCAATTAGCGAGGTTTTTTATTTGTTATCTATTTAAATTACTTAACTGCTATCTTGGTGTCTTCTTTCCAAGTTTGCACACTCGCTATTGTATGGTTTTCATAGTTTATTTCTTTTAAACCATCTTTATGCCACATAAACCATTTACCAACTTTTTTACCATTTTCATAATGAGCAATAGCTGTTTTATTTCCTTTTTTATCAAATGTTACCCAAGCACCAGTTAGTAATTTATTCTTGTAAAAACCTTGTTGCTTAACGCTCCCATCTTCATGGAAGAAAGTAACTTTTACCAAATCTCCATCTTTTTCATATAAAGGTTTTCCATCTTGAGCAGTTACTAAGCCTACTGTTAATAAACATGCAATCATTACTAATTTCTTCATCTTAAATAATTTAACCGTTAACATTTATATAACAAATATATAAATTAATTTACATTTAAAAAACTTTTTGGTAACATTAATTTAACATTAGGATTAACACAAGTTCAAACTCATTAAATTCATTATTACATCTTGTAAGTAAAAATGTGTATCTTTAGGGGTAAATTAATCACAAAAAAAATTATTATGGCAGTAATGAAAGTTATTGAGGTTCTAGCAAACTCAGACAAAAGTTGGGAGGACGCAACAAAAAAAGCAGTAAAACAAGCTTCTAAATCCGTAAAAAACATCAAATCTGCATTTGTACAGTCACAAAGTGTTGTTGTAAATGATGATGATGTAAGTGAATTTAGAGTAAATTTAAAAATTACTTTTGAAGTTAAATAATTAACACTTCTAACAAATAACCTGTAGTTTTTGTTACCTACAGGTTCTTTCTTTTTATGAATATATTTCAACTAACGGGTATTGTTATAATTGCATTAATACATGTTTACATCATGTATCTAGAAATGTTTTTATGGAACACACCAAAGGGCATTAAGTCTTTTGGATTAAAAACAAAAGAGTTTGCAGAAAGCACTAAAGTCTTAGCTGCAAATCAAGGACTATACAATGGATTTTTAGCTGCTGGACTAATTTGGTCTATCATAGAAATGAATAAAGAAACAGCTATATTTTTTTGTTTTTGTGTTTTTATTGCAGGATTATATGGTGCTTATTCTACTAAAAAAATTCGAATTTTTTACATTCAATCAATACCCGCTCTAATAAGTTTGATCTTGTTACTAATTTAAATATAACAAGTAATAGTAAAACTTACTAATTAAAAATCTAATTAAAAACATGGAAAAATATATAGAAAAAGCCAAAGAGCTTTTAATTAATTATGCCCCAAAAGTTCTTACAGCTATTGTTATTTTAGTAGCTGGGTTGTTTATTATTAATCTAATAGTAAAAACAACTAAAAAATTAATGAATCAACAAAATGTTGACACTACACTTCAAAAATTCTTATCTAATTTATTAAGCTGGACTTTAAAAGTATTATTACTAATAACAGTGATTGCAAAATTAGGGGTAGAAACCACTTCTTTTGCTGCTATTATTGCTTCTGCAGGTTTAGCAATTGGATTAGCTTTACAAGGATCTCTAGCCAATTTTGCAGGAGGCGCTTTAATTATGATATTTAAACCTTATAAGGTAGGTGATTTTATTGAAGCTCAAGGGATATCAGGAACCGTTAAAGAAATACAAATTTTTACTACACACTTAAATACACCGGGAAATAAGCTTGCTATTGTTCCCAATGGAGCCTTATCTAATGGCAACATAATTAATTATACTACTGAAGGAAAGTTAAGGGCAGATTTAACTTTTGGTGTTTCTTATGATGCTGATATCAAACAAACAAAAGAAATTTTAATGGAAGTCCTTACTTCTAATCCGAAAGTTTTGAAAGACCCTGCTCCTACAGTTAATGTTAGTGAATTGGCTGATAGTTCAGTTAACTTTGCTGTTAGACCATGGGCAAACACAGCTGATTATTGGAATGTATATTACACTACAATTGAAAACACTAAATTAGCTTTAGATAAAGCTGGAATTGAAATTCCATATCCACACTCGGTAGAAATTCAAAAAGAAGGCTAACGTTTTTTTTCTGGTGTTACCACAAAATCCTTTAAATAAAAAGGTTCAAAATAAGCGACATCTTCGATGTCGTTTTTTTTATACTTTACATAACTTAATTCTGCCATTTGATTTGCTGAAGGAAATTGAGCATCTATAAAAATAGCATTTGTATGCGTAATAATCTCTTTACACTTTTCAGCCCCATCACCTAAAAAATAAACTTTATTCTTTGATAAAAGTTCAAAAAATGAATTCTCATCAATAATTTCAGCTTTTATATCTCTTATTTGTTGATGATATTTATCAAATACCGCTGAATACACCTCCATTCTACGAGCATCTAACATCGGTAAAATATATCCTTCTTCAATAGTAATTGAATTGGCTAAAGATTGTAATGTATCAACACTTATCAAAGGTTTATCAAAAGCAAAACTTAATCCTTTTGCGGCTGATACTCCAATACGCAAACCTGTATAGGATCCTGGACCTTTACTCACAGCAATAGCATCAATACTATCTTTAGAGATATCGGCTACATTTAAAACTTCTTGAATAAACGGATGCAGTTTCTCTGCATGAGAATAATTACCGTCATTCAGTTCTTTAATTGCTAAAACTTCTCCATCTTTAGCTAAACTTACTGAACAGTTTTTAGTAGCGGTTTCAATATTTAAAATGATTGCCATTTAATTAAGTTTTACGCAAAGATAATTATACGCAAAAGAAAAACCTCATAAATAAATTTATGAGGCTTAAAATATCTTGAAAATTATTATTTAGTCTACTATACTCTCTCCAAAATAAAACTTTAAAACTTTAGTTTTAAAAACATAATCATATTTAGCACTAATTAAAGCTGCTTCTGCATTTACCAGCCTATTTCTTACTTGGTCAAAATCAAACTGAGTCATGGCACCATAATCATAACTAGTTTGAGCGTTTTTAAATGCTTCTTGTTGAGCATTTAAAGATATTTGTGCAGCTTCAAAAGCTTTTGCTGCAGCTTTAGCATCTAAAAAAGCCTGTTCAATAGTTTGCTGTAATCGCAATTTTTCATTTTCTAAATCTAACTTTGACTGCTCTTTGTTTATAATAGATTTAGCGACTCTGTTTTTAGTTTGAAAACGATTGAATAATGGTACATTTAATGACAAACCTAAACTATACCCCATGTTATCCTTTATTTGGCTAAAAAAGTAATCATTTGTAAAAACTTCATTAAAAAAGTTTTGATAAGAACTTCCTGCACTTGCTCCAAAAGAGAGGGTTGGTAAATATGCTCCTTTAGAAATTTCTATGTTTAAGTCTGAGTTTTCAATACTTAATTGGGCTCTTTCAATTTCTGGTCGGTTAGTTAAAGCTTTGTTATAAACCACACTAGCATTATCATACAACAAAGCTACTGATGGTGAATCGACTTCAATCTTTTCTACGTCAAAACTATCTGAAGAAACTTGCAAAAGTTGAGACAACGTTAATAGTGATAGATTTAAATTATTTAATTGTGTAACAACATTTTGAGCGTCAGTAGCTGCTGTAGATTGCACATTTAGTAAATCTCCTTTAGGTATAGCTCCTGCATCAAACTGAGCTTGCGCTCTTTCTATTTGTTTTTTGCTAATTTCTGCTTGAACTTCTGCTACTGCAAGGTTTTCTTTAGCAAATAATACATTTAAATAAGAATTAATTACTTGTAATGAAATATCATTTTCAATTACCTCCAAATCTAATTTACTTCTTTCTACACCTAGTTGAGATTGTTTATATGTGTTTAGGTTTCTAAACCCATTAAACAATGTAGTGTTTGAGCTTAAATTAAAACTAGATCTAAAGTTATCTGCAGAAATTCTTGTTCCGCTTTGCCCTATAGATGATCCAAAGTTTACAGATGAATTTGCTGAACCATTTAAATCAGGTAAAAAATTACCTTTGGCAATTTCAACATCTTTTTTAGCTAATTGAACATTTAGTTTGTTCTGCTTAACTGTTATATTGTTTGCTAATGCATAATCTACACATTCTTTTAAAGTCCATTGTTTTTGTGAAAAAGCAGTAAAAGAAGTAATTACTGCAATAAAAAATACAATTTTAGTTTTCAAAGCGTATTAGTTTTTTATAATTCGTGTAATAATTTTAATTGATATACCAAACAATAAAATAAAAGTAAAAACTGTCCCTCAATAACTTACAGAAATAAAAACCAAAGTAACCTTTTGATACTGAACACTTTTTGCTCAAAATAGAACAACCTTATTCTTTGTTCGTTTTATAAGACGACTAAAATTAAAATATGTTACAGGAAAACCCTCTTATTAAATTGTTAATTTTTAGCCTTTTTACGATGACGGTATAAAAAGTAAAATAATATCCCAATTAATATATACGGAAAAATCATTAAATAAGTGATTCCGTTGTTCACGCCTTCCGCTATTGTTTCATTTCCTCCTTCAACTACAGCTTTACACATGGCACATTGTGCCTTTACTAAGGTTGGTAACAAAAGTAACGTTAAAAATACTATGTGTTTTTTGTTAGTGAACATAATATGGTGAAATCATTAAATAAACAATTACTCCTGTAACAGCTACATATAACCATAATGGAAATGTAATTTTTGCAATTTTTTTATGTGCTGGGAAATTTCCTAATCTAGCTCTCATAAAAGTAATTAATACAAAAGGAATAATTACAATTGATAATAAAATATGTGTTATTAAAATAAAATAATAAATGTATTTAACAATTCCTTCTCCTCCATATACGGTAGAATTAGATGTCATATGGTAAGCCACATACATTACTAAAAACAATACTGAACAAACAATAGCCGCAGTGTTTAGTTGTTCGTGCAGTTTTCTATTTCCTTTTTTTATGGCCATTACTGAAGCTACCAATAAAACAGCAGTTATAGCATTGATAGTTGCATAAATAGGTGGCAAAAAAGATAAAGGCTCTACATTAGGTAATTTAATTCCGAATAGTGCTGCTACTGCTACTGGAATTACTATTGAAATAATAGTTATGAACTTTTTATATTTCTTCTCTTCTAAGGAAACGTTACTCATTTAATAATAGTTTAATATCTTCTTTTAACTCTTGAATTTGATCTGAAAAACCTTGCTCCTCTAGTGCTCTGTAAAACATAATTGGATTACCCTGTTCGTCATATCTAGACCTTAAATAACCATTTTTATCAACCAATGCAAATAATCCTGAATGTTCAAACCCACCATGATCTTCCTCTCCTTTTCCTGCATATAGCTTAAAACCATCATTAGAAAGCTTATATACAACATCTTCTGGTTTCCCTGTTAGTAAATGCCAGTTTTTATGTGTTATTTTATATCTGTGGGCATATTCTTTTAAAATTTCCGGAGTATCAATGTCAGGTGTAATAGAAATAGATGCAATTCCAAAATTAGGATTACCAAAAAATTCATCCTGAATGGTCACCATTTTTTTATTCATTATCGGACAAATAGTAGGGCATGTGGTAAAGAAAAACTCAACAACATATACTTTTCCTTTGTAATCACTATTTGTAATAGTCTTTCCGTTTTGATCTATAAATTCAAAATCTGGCACTTTATTAAAAGTATGTAAATCAGCTTTTTTAAAGTGTTTAACTATTTTAGGAATTGAATAAATTCCAAATAATAAAATGATAAAGGATATACCTATGTATGAATAATTTTGTTTTTTCATGTGCTAGTTTTTTAATCAAAACCGATTAAATTTCTCTATCTGCGTTGTTTTTTTTCAGTGCCAATCTATATTCTGCTAATACCACTTTAACATCGTCTTTCATTTTATTGTTCAGTTCAGCAACTGATTGCATATCGTATCCATATAGCATACCATCTGCCATATCTTTATCGTTTTTTCTACCTCTTAAATTTAACTCTTTATCAATTATAAATGCTTTAGATATGTGTAAATTGGCATCTAAAGACTCATTGGTATTAAAACTTTCATACAGGAATGTAATTTCTGCTTTATCAGCTATTATAAAATTCCATTTCTCCATAGGAGTAAAATTACCAATTTCTTTTTTTAATTTTTCTACCTGTTCCTCTGTTCCTTTAGGAGCAAACACAATCATTTGAAAATCTTTAAATCCATAAAAAGGCTTGTATATTTTTTGATTCAGATTGAAAATTTCTCCTTTTGAAGCTTCAATATCATTTCCTAAAAATGTAACTATTGATATTTTTCTATTGAATTGGTGCTGCTTATCAATTACTGAAACATCCATTACATTTTTGGTAAGTACTGGTAATTTTGCAAAATTATTAATTCCCATTGATAAAAAAATATAGAATAGCAATGGAACAATAAACAAAGCAAAGAGCACTATGTATTTTTGAGTTTTCCCCATATTATAAAAAAGTTAAATGCAAAAAAAAGGTGGTTAACACCACCTTTAATTCTATGTTTTTACCATTTAATTAATGGTGCTAAAGTTTCATGTAAATAATCACCTTCAATTAATAACAAAGTAACTAAATAAGTAATTAAGAAAACTGCTGTCCAAACCACAGATCTTCTAAACCATTTTTTTTCACCTTCTAAGTGCATGAATGCCCAAGCAATATAATATGCTTTTACCAAAGTTAATATAATGAAGATCCAGTTTAACCAACTAGTACCAGGACCGTGAAGGTGTAATGCTTCGGGTTTGTATATTCCTAAAATTACCTCTACAGTAGTTACAACGGTTAAAATTGCTAAAACAATAAATATTCTTTTAGTATTTGATTCGTGTGCGTGTGCCATTTTAATTTCTTTTTATAATTAAACTAAGTAGAAGAAGGTAAATACAAATACCCAAACTAAATCTACAAAGTGCCAATATAATCCTACTTTTTCAACCATTTCATAATGCCCTCTCTTTTCATAAGTACCAAGAACCACATTAAAGAAAATGATGATATTTAACACAATTCCTGAAAACACGTGGAATCCGTGGAAACCAGTAATAAAGAAGAAGAAATCAGCAAAAATTGGATTACCGTATTCATTAACGTGTAAGTTTGCTCCTTCAACTACTTCTTTCGCTTTTGCTAATTGAGCTAAACTTTCTTCCCTAGATAAAACTACTTTTTGTTTTGTTTCAGGATTTAATTTTTCTAATCTAATTTGTAAGCTAGGATCATTTTTAAATGCCTCTTGAACTTGAGCTACAGAATATGTTGATATGGCTGATTCTTTTTCAAACCATAAACCGTTTTCTCTTACGTGTTGCGCTCTTCCATCTAATCTATCACCATGCACAAAATCAGCTAAAGCTACTTGATGTCCGTCTTTTACAAATTGGATGATGTGATTGTCTGTAGTTTTAACTGCTCCGTAAGAACCGTTAATAAAAGTTTTCCATTCCCAAGCTTGAGAACCAACGAAAATTAAACCAAATACAATGGTAGCAAATAAATACCACGCTACTTTCTTTTGTTGCATTTTATGACCTGCATCAACAGCTAACACCATGGTTACAGAAGATACAATTAAGATAAACGTCATAAAGGCAACATAAATCATTGGGTAATTACCGTGAAAAAACGGAATGTGTGTAAATACTTCATCGGCAATTGGCCAAGAATCAATAAACTTAAAACGTGTTAAACCATACGCAGCTAAGAATCCAGAAAAGGTTAATGCATCTGATAAGATGAAAAACCACATCATCATTTTACCGTAACTAGCGCCAAATGGTTTTACACCACCTCCGCTCCAGGTTTCTTTGTTGTCAGAATTTACAGCAATATTTGCTTCCATAAATATCTATTAGTTAATTTTTGTTAAATAGTCCGCCAAAATTACGCATTTTTCATCATCTAATAAAATAGAAAAAGAAAAATAGGTAAATCCATAAAACATCTACAAAGTGCCAAAAGATTGCACCGAGTTCAAACCCAAGCATATTGGTAGATGAATACTTCTTTTTATAATGATTATAAATTACTACTAATAAAACAATTACACCTGCAATTAAGTGTAAAACGTGCATAAAAGTTATTCCAATTATAAACGATGTAGACACAGTGCTTTCTGGCCCTGTAAAATACAAACCAGCAGCTTTTAATTCATTAAACCCTACGTATTGATACCAAATAAATGCTAAACCAAGTACAAAAGTGATGGCTAAAAACAGAAACGATTTTTGTAAATCGTCCTTTTTAAGCATTTTTTGAGAAATCACCAAAGCTACGCTACTTAATAGAATTAATAGAGTACTAATATAAAATGCTTGAGGCAAATCAAAAGTAACCCAATCTTCGCGTTTCATACTTACCACATAGGCACTTGTTAATCCTGCAAAAAACATAACCATACTAATCATAGAAACCCACAACATAGGTTTTGCTGATTTTTGCTTAGCTTGTTTTAACTCTTCATTAACCGACTCTCTACTCATAATTAGTGTAAAAATTTATCTATTACGTATATTATTGGCAACAATGTGATGTACAACACACTTGCCAACATCAATTTTCTTGCATCAGTATTTAATTCTGATTTGTACAATTTGATTGCATAAAAAAGCATTAATCCGCCTAAAACAGCTACAATAACTGCCGTCATTGGATATATATATAATTTTCCTGTAACTTTTAATACAGGGGCTACTGACATTAATATCATTATACAGGTATAAAAAATAATTTGCACAATAGCTCCTTTGTCTTTTTTATCCATAGGAAGCATATGTAAACCTGCTTTATTGTACTCTTCATGTTGTAACCACCCTATGGCCCAAAAATGTGGAAATTGCCAAAAAAATTGAATCATAAACAAAAACCCTGCTTCAATACCAAAATGTCCTGTTGCTGCCACCCACCCTAGCATAAATGGGATAGCTCCAGGAATAGCTCCAACAAAAACAGCCAAAGGGGTAATAGCCTTTAATGGTGTGTAAGCACTGGTATATAAAAAAATTGAAATGGCACCAAATAAAGCACATTTCGGATTTATTACATATAAAATAGTTATACCTGCTATGGTAAATACAGTTGCTATTATCAACGCTGTATTAGGTTGCATTCGTCCAGCCGGAAGAGGTCTGTTTTTGGTACGTTGCATTAATGCATCTATATCTTTTTCTATTACCTGATTAAAAGCATTTGAAGCACCAACCATTAAATATCCACCAATGGCAAGTAATAAAATAACTGTATAATCAATTTTTTCTGCTCCTAATAAATAACCAGCTATAGATGTAAACACCACGCTTACTGATAATCCAACTTTAGTAAGTTGTTTAAAATCAACATAAATGTTTTTAAAAGAAATCTTGGTATTTACAGATGAAGATGAATTCACTATGTTTTACAAAAAAATTTTTGCAAAGATATTTTTTTATTAAAAAACCACCATACTTTTTAGCATTAAATAAAATAGAAAAAAATTAAAATCTGCTTTGTTTTTAAAAAAATGGTGTTATATTTGCACCCGCATTCAAGGCAATGCACGTTCATTTTAAATAATTTTATGACTATGCGAAAGTAGCTCAGGGGTAGAGCATCACCTTGCCAAGGTGAGGGTCGCGGGTTCAAATCCCGTCTTTCGCTCATGTTTTTAAAAAGCATATGCTGAAGTGGTGGAATTGGTAGACACGTTGGACTTAAAATCCAATGAGCCGTAATGCTCGTGCGGGTTCAAGTCCCGCCTTCAGTACTAAGCCTCACAATTTGTGAGGCTTATTTTAAAAAATAGTCAAGTACTATATGCGCAGAAGTGGTGGAATTGGTAGACACGTTGGACTTAAAATCCAATGGGCCGTAATGCCCGTGCGGGTTCAAGTCCCGCCTTCTGTACAAACGAAAGCCGAAACAAATTGTTTCGGCTTTTTTATTTTAAAATAATTTCTATAAAAATAACTTGTAAGCTGTGTAAAAAGAAAATCTAGTACAACTATAATTTAGCTATTGAGTCATTTTTTAATTTCTTACATAGTAAACAATTCAAATTTACTCATGCAACTTCAGATAAATATTTCTATAGAATAAAGCGAAATAAGTAAAGCTGCTAATATCAATACTTATTGTATTTTTATTAAAAAGTCCATTTCACAAAAAAACCAGAGCAATAATAATTACTCTGGTTGTATCTATTTTGTTTTAAGAGAATCCGTCTTTTGGGAGACGAATCATCTTAATAACTATATTACTATTCTACGTTGAATGTAATTGGCAATGTATATCCTACACGTACTGGTTTTCCTCTTTGTCTACCAGGCACCATTTTAGGTAATTTTTTTGCTATTCTTATAGCTTCAGTTTTTAATCTTGGATGCGGAGCTCTAGCATTTACACTAGTAATAGACCCATCTTTATCGATTTTAAACTGAACATAAATTCTTTTTTTACCAGGAGGCAATCCTAATTCATTTGCTAAATCAGCGTTAAAATATCTTTGAACGTGTTTACGCATTTTATCATTTAAACAGTCTTTCTTTTGTTGATTGGTTCCTGTACATCCAGGGAATACAGGCACTTCTTCAATAATAGCAAAAGGTACATCTTCTACCACTTCTTCTTCCTCTTCAACCTCAACAATTTCTTCAACCTCAACAGCTTCAGATTCATCTGTTTCTGTTGATTCGATAACTGTTTCTTCAATTTCCTTATCATCTTCAACAACCTCAATTTTTTCAGGGGCTGGTGGTGGTGGAGTTTTAGGTGGTGGTGGCGGTGGAGTATTTTGAAGAACAATAGTTTCTTCTTCAATTTCAGAAGCCATATTTGCAGCGTCTAATTGCCCATATTCTTTATCGTATGTTTTATTTTCAATTGCAACATACGTTACGAACAACGCCAAAACTAGACCAAGTTGCACAAACAACTTACTGTAGTTTTCTAAGTTAGATTTTGGATTTTTTTTGATTTCCATCCTAGAATGTTTTTAATAGTGCGCTAATTTAATTAATTTATTTCAACTTATACAAGCTAATCTTCAAATACATTGCGTTTTTTCAGGAAAAAGCTGAAAATCAACAATGCAATTATTGTTCCCGCTGAATTGGCTAGCATATCTGCATAATCAAAACTTCGATATGTAGTGAGTTCTTTTTGTAAAACCTCAATAATTATGCCATATACTATGCAAATTAACACAACTTTTATCCGAGCTGCACTTGTTTTTCCTTGAGCTAACAGCCAAAAAAAAGTTAAAACAAAATATGCTATTGTATGTTCAACCTTATCTATGTAGGTAAAATGAACAGGCATTTTACCAATTTTTATCAAACTTAAAATAGCAATAGCAATGGTAACTGCTATTGCTATAAGTAAGCTATTATGCTTTAATAAGTTCTTGATAAGCTTCAGCATCTAATAAATCAGCTACTTGACTAGCATCTGAGATTTTTACTTTTATCATCCAACCTTTACCATAGGGATCTGAGTTTACTAATTCTGGCTCATCTTCAAGTTCTTCATTAAACTCTATAATTTCACCTGCTAATGGCATAAATAAATCTGACACTGTTTTTACAGCTTCTACAGATCCGAAAACTTCTTCTGCGTCTAAAGTTTCATCTAAAGTATCAACATCTACATATACAATATCTCCTAACTCACTTTGAGCGAAATCTGTAATTCCGATAGTAGCTGTATCTCCTTCAACCTTTACCCATTCATGGTCTTTGGTATACTTTAATTCTGATGGTAAGTTCATTTTATTATGTTGTTTATTTGTTTTTTTAATTTCCTAAGTTATAAACCAAATTAATTCCGGCATTGATAGATTGTCTTGGAAAATTGGTTGAAATTGCATACTCAAAGGTATTATGATTATAATAAAATGATGCTGTTAAACTTTTACTTAAATTATAATCTGCTATAAATTTCAACCCAAATAACTTTTCTCCTCCTGTAATTTGGTTGTTGTTTTCATCAACAGAACGTATAAGTGTTAAATTATCTTTAAGAGAAATATCTGCTCTTAAATTAATATCTCCTTTTAAGGTTTCTTTTTTACCTGTAATACGAGTTACAAATTTAACATCTCTAATCTTATAACCCAAACCAATAATATACTGAGTTCCTTTAATATCGGTTAACGTATTGTTATTAAAGTTAAGGGTTAAACTTCTATCTTTTCTAATTTCACCTTTTAAGGAGAATGAATTTCTCATTTTCATATCTACTCTCATTAATGGTGAAAATTCATCGATTAAAGTTGCCGCCGAAATTAATAATTTAGGTTGATAATTTCCAGATTTATTTGTTTGTGATAGATTATTTTCATCATACTGTAAATTATTGGTAAAATTACCAATGGTGTATGATGATTTATAACCATGTGATAAAGTAAAAGATGAGAAGTTTTTCTTAAACCATTTGTACTTCATCAATCCGTTGTAACGCAGCGTCCAGTTAGGAATTGGAATATTTCTAAAAATACCAGTACTTACCGAATTAGGATCTTTACCAGAATAGGCTGCTAAAAATGCTGGTAACATTGCTTGCTGACCATTGTATTTGAATCCATCTTCACCATCAACCTGAGAGTTTGGTAAACCAGATTGTGTTGCTAATCTATTAGAAATAGTTTCTCTGTAATCTAAAAACTTTTGATATAGAACATCACTATCTTCAAAAGTAGTACTTAACATATAATGGCTCGTACTAAAGTTTCCTGTTTCATAAGGTCTCAAGGCTTCATTTAGTTCTCTATTAGTATAAATATTGTTTGCTGAATCATAATCACCTAAAATATCCAATTGTTGAGTTATGTTTGAAGTTTTAATTTTATTACCAATTACATCAATAGTGAAGTCTTTTAGAGGTTTTATTGAAATGTTATAATCTAATTTTTCTGCCTTAGTTTTACCATAAGTTTTATTATAATATGCATCTTCAGGATTATTCGGATCTCTAGCGACTAACCAATTATTTTCAATAGCGGTGCGTAAAATATCGGTTTGACTTCCAAAAACAAATCCAAGTGTTGGCGCTAAACCTCCACTATAATTATCTCTACCTAAAAAGTCTACAGAAGGCTTATATCCTTGTAACAAGGTACCGTTGTTTTGAGAGTAGCTAACCTTAGCTCTTTTAATAGATGTTAACACATCATAAGTTCCTTTTAAAATCTTCTGCCCGATAGAAGCATTTTTCTTCAACTTAGGTTTTTGAGTTGGTTGTTTTGCTCCACCTAAAGCTACTGTTCCTTTTTGTGTTTTGGCTTGCTTTGTTCCTTTTAGTAATAATTTATCTAGTCCTAAAACCTTGTAAAAACGATCAAAATCAATAGTGGTATTTAAGTTATGCGTGTTAGCATTCTGAATCATGTTCCCCACTTTATCGGCATAACTAATTTCTTCTCCATCTTCAATTAAAATACTTTGCGATGCCGCTTGCCAATCAAAATCGGCTGTATAACCATAATCGGCATCTACAAAACTTAAAAATGGAATTTTATTAATTGGCAGCTTATACGTTGCATTTAATTTTTGATGGTAATGATTTGGACGACCAATAGTAAAAAACTTATCAAAAATTTCTAATTCTTCATCTTTACCAAAACCATCATAAATATAATTGTTGGTAGCATTAAAGTTCAATTGAAGTGATTTTGTTAGATCGAAACCAACGGTATAATCCCAATCAAATAAAAACCTGCGTTGGGTTAATTCTGGTTGATCAGAAAAACCAGCAACTAAGTTTCTTGATTGTTGAGCATTGTAATTTCTATTAATTCTAGAATTGATTGCCAACGTTTTTGGAACCGGATTAAAGTTGATATCTCTAATCAACTGCCAATATTTGCTTTTTAATTTTTCTGATTTTTTAAATGGCTCAATATTAAATGGTACAAAGTTGAAGTTATAACTTGCTCCAGCTAATACATTTTGATTAATGTATTTTTGAATATTGAAATCTTTATGATATTCTTCATTAAAAGCATAGGATACCGAGAAGTTTTCTACATCATAAAACTTAGGTTTTTTCTTGCTTTCAGAATTTCTATTCTTTTTAACATTAATAAAGCTAATACTTTTTCTACGCGTATAATCTTGTGCATTTTCAGCATTTTCTCTTACTTCATCAGAACCTGAGTTCAACGCATCTTTTTGCTCAACATCTTGGTATTGCGGGTTGTATTTTGGATCTCTGAACTCTTCTCCATAAGTAACACTCATAGGCACTTGCATGTTCCAATTTTTAGGCATCATTTTACCTAACTGAACATTGGTAGCTACATTGTATTGTTTTGTTTCCTCAATGCTTCTTTCTTGTACTCTATCTTCAACATTTCCAAAACCTACGGTTGCCATTCTACCCGCTAAAGAAACATCAGCAACATCGGCAAAATTAGCATCAGCATTTAACACAGCTGCCCAACCCCCTTTATTATCAAATCCAACAGCGCGCAGCTCGTTAAACCAAACCTCAGCAGTTTTATTTTCTGCAGAATTATTTTTAACACCTAACATTACCGTTCTAACTTGTGCTAAAGTTGGGTTACCTTTCACCGAAATGGTTAGCCCGTTTGTTGAAGTTCCTTCATAAATATCTCCTGCCGGCAAACCTGCTCCGTCTCGTAATAATTTTAGGTTTGCTAATTCTTTTAACGGAATATTTAAATCGTTTTCTTCTGGCCACGCATCATAAGGTCCAGGATTTTCTAATACAGTAGATATTTTTAAAGGTTTTTCTATCTCATAATAGTTGTCATTTAAATCGGTACCAATTCTAATAATTGCAACCATTTCACCATCATCAGCTACTAATGCAGGATTGGTAGTTACGCTTTCTGCATGCAAAAACATTTTTAAATTGTTATACCTACGCATGTCTATGCTGATATTTTTATAAATAGTTCTTGCTTCATCTGTAGGTAAATCTGTTACTTTTAAAGTTACAGACTGCTCATTTTGACGTTGAATACGGTTTGTACCTTGTAATTGCTCACGAACAATTCCTGGAGGTAATTCATATCGTTCTTCATTTTGTTCAATACTCACTACTCCTACTTCAAAATTATTGATTTGATCTGTTGTTAAAGGAGTATTAGCATCATCTAACGTTTTTGTGTATCTACGCCAATCGCCACGGACTAACTCTAACTCACCAAAACGTAAAACCACCGGCATTCTAAACTCGGTTAAGAACATACGCATAAAACGAATACTGTTAAAATCTGTAATTCCTCCGTAAGTTCCAGAATAACCACTTCTTACAGGAATTCGGAATTGATACCAAGTTGTAGTTCTTGATTGCCCATTTGGCAATTCAATAGTAGTTGTTTTTTCATCAACAATATGGTTAGATCCAACCGATAAATCAGATTGATTCATGGATATTTCATACTCAAAATATGCACTAACCGGATTCATTGTTTGGTCTTTGTTAATATCCTCTACATCTGGATATGTTGTTGATGAAGTTGGATAAGATTCTGTGGATTGTGCTGCTGTTGGAGAGTTCCCTTCAGTACCATTATAGTTTTTATAACGTGTTAAAATAGACGCATTAATAGCATCTAGTTCTCCACCTCTGAAGAATTGGAAGTTATCTGCCGCCGGATCATCTTCTCCTGCAAAGTCAGGGAATTTTGTTCTTTCCTCGTCATCATTCAAACCATCTAACCCAACATCTTGTTGTGTTCTTTCATCCGAATCACTACTAAATGCATACACTATTGATGGACTTACCGGTACATTACCCCATATTGTTTCTGTTTCTTGTGTTGGATTTTGAGTAGTTGATAATCCATTTTCATATTGTTTGTATCCGTCTCGTAAAACATCTTCAGAAATATTACCCAAATTAATAACCAATTTTCCTACTCTGTTGGCGGGATCATTTGCATTAATATTTGCAGGCAAACCTTCTTCTTCTGTAATAGAATAATTTTCATAAGGATCCATTAACCAAAACTGAATGTACTCAACATTAGCTTGTTCAAAATTATTGGTGGTCAATTGGCGCATAATACCTGCCCATTTGTTTTCTGGTGCAACAGTGGCTGTGTTAAAATTGTAAGGTCCTCTTTCAGATGGGTAATATGCTAAATCTAATGTGCGTACCAAATTTAACTGAGTAATATCTAAATCGGTTTCTGAGAATAATTCTGAATATCTAACCTGCCTTACTTCATTACGTGAAAGCTCTATATCATTAATATTAGAAGGTCTGTTACTACTTGAAGTATAGAACAATTGATCAATATTATACCATGCTAATTTTCCTCTTTCATAATTAACACTTACATCATAAGGCTGTCCATTAAATCCTTGTGAAATAGGTGTACTAGCTATAAACCATTGCTGTGGTGAATTTAAATTGATAGGTATTTGTGTTGCTTCAAAATCATCAACATACGAAGTTGCAGTTCCGTTTACATCAATTCCGCTTGGTGATCCCGGAATTAAATATGCCATATCTGCTCTTACCGATAAATTTGAAGGAACTTCCGTATCTACAAATGGTAATTTATTTGCTAATTTGGTAAAAAATGGGACTTCCGTACTATAATCTACATTCAAACCTAACATAATATTATCTATAGGCTCTGCACCATAATTTACCTTAGGTGTAATTGGTTTTTCACTAACATTTAAGAACGTACCTCCTAACACAAAATTTTCACTGAATTTATGTTCAATATCTACTCCTAAAAATGTTTTTCTTTGCTGATTAAAAAAAGTATTATTTTCTACAGATGCATTGATAGGCACACCCGATGCTTCTAACCCAGGATCTAAAATTTGCACACGACCTAGTTGATAATCTACCACATAATCGACGCCTTCTACCAATTGCCTACCACCAGCAGTTACTGTAACCGATCCTCTAGGTATATTGAATGCTCCCAAGGAAATTCCTCTGGCGGTTTCTGATTTAAAATATCCTTTTAAAAAGAATTTATCTAGGTTTTGATATTCGTTTTTTGCTTGTGCTTTGGTAGTTAAATATAGTTCGTCAAATAAGTATTTGTCTTCGTCAACAGGACTTGTAAGTTTATTATCTAAATCTTGTCCAAAAGGTTCGGTTTCCGGAAAGAAAATTAATCCGCGATTAGAATTAACCGTAATTCCTTCAACATAATCAAAGAAACCGTCTCCTTTTTCTACTGAATACTGACTTTGATCTAACCTATCTAGGTTTAATAAATTCAACAAAGTTCTATCTTGTATATCGTCATCAGCTGCTCTTTGCAAGCTGTTTTGCAGCACTCCACTTTCATCATCACGATACATTAACTCAAAACGAAAACCTTCTTGTTGTAATGGATACGCTCCTAACGCATACACGTTTTTCATCATTAAACGCCAGGTTGGAAAAGCTTCATCTGTAGTATTGGGTCTTGTAGTGGTTAGTATTTCACTACGCAGTAACTTAACCGCTATGTTGTCTGGAGCATTAATTCCGTCATTAGAAAATTCTCCTACTTTAAAAACAGTTTCTTGATTGGATGCTCCTACTACCGTATATTCATAGGCAACTGCTAATACTTCTCCATCATTCAACCTTCTGTTTAGTGAAATGAATCCCAATTGTGGATGCAAGGTATATTCATTTGATTGCAATTTACGAGCGTTTTGTAAATATGAATAGTCTTGACCCTGTACCATTCCTGGAGGTAACGTTGTATTTAATGTACTTACATCTCTAATGCCGCTATCTGGAGCTAAAAAGGTAGACAAATTGTTAGCCTCGTTATCAGGAAGATTATAAGAACCTCCTGCAAAAGCGACTGTTGCAGGCCCTGTCGGAGTTACATAGTTATCGTCATCTACTAAGTTGTTAGAAACTACGTTATTAGAAGTATTGAAATTTGTTTCCCCTATATCTGCAAAAGCAACTATACTGCGATAATCTTGAACATTTTGGTTTTGGTTGGTTACCCAAACCTCAACTCTGGTAACATTTACCGGACTGCTAATTAATGGATAGTTCCTAAGAGCTTCATCATAAGTTTCTCTAAAGAAATGTGATAAGAAAAAGTGACGATCGTTATCATAATCGGTTGCACGAAGTTCAAATTGTTCAACTACTGCTCCTCCTTCTGCAACAACTGTTTTACGTTGTGAATTTTGCTGAGAAAATGCTGTTCTTATAGTTGTTTTTCCAAATTGGAAATCGGCTCTAACTCCAAATAATGCTTGTGCCCCATTAATTAACGAGTTTTTTATAGGCAAATTAACGTTACCTGCGTCTATTTTTTGAATAATATCATCCTCAGTAGGCGTGTATTCTAACTTTATTACATTTTGAAAATCAAAAGTAGATTGTGTATCATAATTTGCTGTTACTTTTAATCTTTGCCCTACTTTGGCTTGTATACTAGCACTAATTTGCTGATCAAAGTCAAAAGTAAAACTACTTTGATTTTCAACTGAAATTCTTGGATCTTCAGTTCGCTGATAAACACCTCCTAGTTTAATATTTATTTGTCCGCTAGGAATTACTTCTACTTCATTTCCTCCAAAAATAGATTCAAAGAATTTTGAGTTTACGTAATATTTAGGTAATAAATTTTTACGAGCGTCATTAGCACCTTTTTTATTGGAAGTTGCATCTACTTTTTCTTTAAAGTAGTCTTTCATATCGTTTTTTAAGCGATATTTATCATACTCTCTTGGAGTCATAAAAATGGGTGTGCCTACATAGTAGTCTCCAATCTTTTCTACTAATACGAACTTATTAATATCCTTATCGTAGGTAACTTGTACGTTAGAAGGGTAATTTAAAAAAAGGCTTCCTCTTTGGTTATGGTTAAAGTTATACTTTAACGGAGTAATAGTATCTAATTTATTGGTTGGGATACTATCATTTGAATTAGTAGTTTGTGAAAATGAAACAACACTTACCCAAAAAGTAAGTGCTGTGAATAATGTATGGAAAAACCTTTTTTTCAACTTTTATTACAAGTTTTTTAATGCCTGTTTTATAAGGGTTTCTACATTCGTACTAGGATCTTCTTTTAATATATTAGTAAGTACTTTGTCTGCTTGTTTTCTAACAAAACCTAAAACCTCTAATGCAGATAACGCTTCTTCTTTATTTGTATTGTTTTGATTTACCGAAACTTCATCAATATCAAATGTTTTTAGAATTTTGTCTTTTAAATCAACAATGACCCGTTGTGCTGTTTTTGCTCCAATTCCTTTTACAGATTGAATTAATTTAACATTTTCTGAAGCAATAGCTTGTTGAATTTCTTCTGACGTCATAGAAGATAGCATTGTTCTTGCAGTACTAGGACCAACCCCAGAAACAGAGGTTAATAACCTAAAAACCTCTCGTTCAGTTTTACTAATAAAACCGTATAAGGTGTGTGCATCTTCTCTTATAGAAAGGTGTGAATATAATAACACATTTTCATTAGCAGGTAAAGCACTGTAGGTATTTAAAGAAATATGTAATAAATAACCAACTCCACTACAATCAACCACAACATAAGTTGGATTTTTTTCAACTAGTTTACCTTTTATTTGTGTAATCATTTCCCTTTTTCTATGCGTTTAAAAGTAGGAAAATTATTTTTTATACAAAATTCAAATTTTCCTACTTGTATTTTTATCTGTAATTATTCTTTTCTCGTTCTTGCGCATCTACCACAGCAACAGCAGTCATATTTACCATTTCATCTACACTTGCCCCCAATTGTAGCACATGAACCGGTTTACTCAAACCTAACAAAATAGGCCCTATTGATTCTGCTTCATCTACTTGCTTTAGTAATTTATAGGTAATATTGGCTGATTCTAAATTTGGAAAAATTAATACATTTACTTTTTTCCCATTTAATTTTGAAAAAGGAAATTCTTTAGCTAACAAGCTTGGGTTTAATGCAAAATCTGCCTGCAACTCACCATCAACTACTACGTTTGGATGATTTTTATGCATATATTCAACTGCTTCTCTAATTTTTGTTGAACTCTCAGACTTTGTTGAACCAAAATTTGAAAAACCTAACATAGCTACATTTGGTTTTACCCCGAACATCTTAGCTAATACACAAGTGTACTGTGTAATTTTTGCCAAATCTTGTGCAGAAGGATTGATGTTGATAGTTGTATCTGCTAAAAACAAAGGTCCTTGTTTGGTTAACATTAAATTAGTTGCTGCAACTTTGTTTACTCCTTTATCTTTTTCAACTAATTCTAAAACAGGTCTTACTACTGCCGGATACGGTCTTGAATATCCTGTAACCAAACCATCTGCTTCGCCTTCGTTAACCATCATAATAGCAAAATAATTACGCTCTCTCATTAATTTGGTTGCTTCAAAATGAGTTACCCCTTTTCGTTGGCGTGTTTTCCAATAAATATCTGCAAATCGTTTTCTTCGTTCGTCTTCTTGTGGTGCTTTAGGATCAATTATTGGCACCTCAGCATCAAAACCTAATTCTTCTTTTAATTCAAGAATAATTTCTCTATTTCCTAACAAAATAGGTTTTGCTATTTTTTCTTCATATACACGTTGTGCTGCTTTTAATACATCTAAATGATCTGCTTCTGCAAATACAATTCGTTTTGGACTTCTACGAGCACGGTTATGCAACAATCTAACTTCTTTGCTTCCTGAACCTGAGCGATCCATTAACTCTTCTCTATACTTTTCCCAATCTTCAATAGGTTCTTGAGCTACTCCACTATCCATAGCTGCCTTTGCAATTGCTGGTGGAATTTCATAAATTAATCTTGGGTCAAATGGCTTAGGAATAATATAATCTTTACCAAATGAAAGACTTACTTCATCATACACTATATTTACCTGCTCCGGAACAGTTTTCTTAGCTAAATCGGCTATGGCATGAACTGCTGCCAATTTCATTTCTTCATTAATTTTTGTAGCTCTTACATCCAACGCTCCTCGAAAAATAAACGGAAATCCTAATACATTATTTACTTGGTTAGGATGGTCTGAACGCCCTGTTGCCATAATAATATCTTCACGTGCATCTACCGCCAAATCATAAGATATTTCTGGTTCAGGATTTGCCATCGCAAACACAATTGGATTAGGAGCCATCGATTTAATCATATCTTGAGTAACCAATCCACCAACCGATAATCCTAAGAAAACATCAGCATCAACCATGGCTTCTGCTAAATTATTGTAATTCTTATCCGTTACAAACTTTTGCTGGTTAGGAGCTAAATCTGTTCTATTTTTATGTAAAAGACCATTCACATCAAACATAGTAATGTTTTCAGCTTTTGCACCTAAAGAAAGGTATAAGGTAGCACAAGAAATTGCCGCAGAACCAGCACCACTTACTACTATTTTAACCTCATCTATATTTTTCTCTGCCAGTTCTAATGCATTTTTTAAGGCTGCTGAAGATATAATGGCCGTTCCATGCTGATCATCATGCATTACAGGAATATCTAATTCCTCTTTTAAACGTCTTTCTATTTCAAAGGCTTCAGGTGCTTTGATATCTTCAAGATTTATTCCTCCAAAAGTTGGTGCAATTGCCTTAACTGTTTCAACAAATTTATCAACATCTGTAGCATCTACCTCAATATCAAAAACATCTATGTCTGCAAAAATTTTGAATAGCAACCCTTTTCCTTCCATAACTGGTTTTGAGGCTTCTGGACCAATATTACCTAATCCCAAAACCGCTGTTCCGTTAGATATTACAGCTACTAAATTACTTTTTGCGGTATATTTATATACATTTTTTTTGTCTTTTGCTATTTCTAAGCAAGGTTCTGCAACCCCAGGTGAATATGCTAAAGATAAATCGTGTTGTGTTGTATACTTTTTAGTAGGTACCACTGCAATTTTACCTGGTTTAGGCTTTGCATGATACACAAGTGCTTCATGTCTTTTACGAGAGTTTCTCATAAGATTTTTAGTTGTTTGTGAGCCAGCAAATATACGGTTTGTAAATGAGTAATATAAACACCAAAAATGACAAATATCATTTTTTATAAATTCCCTATTACTCACCTTTGTAATTCTTTAATTTAAAAACTGTTATAATGAATACCACGCCTAAAGAGATAATAGATGAAGAAGTAAAATGGGATAAGACAAAAACCATTGTAAGTAAAACCGATATATACGGCACCATTTTATATGCAAATGATGTTTTTTCTAACACTTGTGAGTATAGCACTTTAGAACTAATTGGCGAACCTCATAATATTATTAGACATCCCGATATGCCTAAAATAGCTTTTAAAATGCTTTGGGATGCCTTGAAAAAAGAAGAAAACTTCCATGCTATTGTAAAAAACCTGACTAAAAGCGGTAGATACTATTGGGTAATTACTGACTTCACAATTGATAAAGATGAAAACGGGAAAGTTATTGGATATACGGCCAGAAGAAAATCTGTACCTAAAAGTGTTATAAAAAAAGTAGAACCCTTATATAAAACTTTACTTGATATTGAAAAAACCAAAGGAGAAAAAGTGAGCGAACTTTATTTTAATGCTTATTTAAATGAAGAAATTGGAAAAAGCTATGATGAGTTTGTAGTTGAATTATTTGAAGAGGAATCTCAAAAAGAAAAAAAACACTTAGAACATAAAAAAAGAATGAAAGGTTTAAGTTGGTTCTTTTTTAGTGATTTTTAAACCTAAAAATACTTACTCCACACAAAGATTTTTTTTAGTTCATACTTAAAAATAATCTTACCACAACCCTACTTAACTCAAAAATTAAAATATTAAACTACGATAATAAATAATGGATATACAAAATAATAAAAGACCCACAGAAATTTTAAATGAAGAAGTGAAATGGGACAAGTCTAAAACCATTATAAGTAAAACCGACGCTTATGGAACTATTTTATATGTAAATGATGCATTTTCCGAGGCTGCTGAATACTCAAAAATAGAAGTTATTGGTGAACCACATAATATTATCAGGCATCCAGATATGCCAAAAGTAGCTTTTAAAGTTTTATGGGATGCTTTAAAAAAAGGGCAAAATTTTCATGCTATTGTTAAAAACCTTACCAAAACGGGCAAATATTACTGGGTAATCACCGACTTTACTATTGATAAAAATGAAAAAGGCGACACTGTTGGCTATACTGCCAGAAGGAAAGCTGTCCCTCAAAGTGTTATAGAGGTAATTGAACCTCTTTATAAAACGTTGTTAGATATTGAAAAAGTAAAAGGAGAAAAAGCAAGCGAACTGTATTTTAATGCTTACTTAAACGAAGAGGTTAATAAAAGTTACGATGACTTTGTTATTGATTTATTTAGCAGCGAAATTAATATTTTAGATAAAGAAAATGCTAAAAAAGAAAGTCAGGAAAAGTTTAAAAGAAGCTTAAAATCATTTTTCTTTAGTACTTACTAATAAAAAAATCCGAACTAAATAGTTCGGATTTTTAATTTTCTTTTAAAAAGGTAATATTTCTTGTTAAACCAGCATACTTTGTTCTTTTCACTGCTGATTTTTTAAATACTTTTTTAAAGGTTTCTTCTGTTATTTCCTCCCAATCTCGTTTACTCATATCCAACATATTTTCTTTTGGCTGAAACAATGATTCGTTATGTGGTTTTGAAAAACGATTCCACGGGCATACATCTTGACACACATCACAACCAAACATCCAACCATCCATTTGGTTTTTAAATTCGGTGGGTATGTTTTCTTTCAACTCAATTGTTAAATATGAAATACACTTACTACCATCTAATTGATTGTTAGGTAAAATAGCTTGGGTTGGACAAGCATCAATACAACGAGTACATTCTCCACAATGGTCAGTAGCAAACGGAGCATCGTATTCCAGTTCTAAATCGATTATCAACTCCGCTAAAAAGAAAAAAGAACCTTGTTGCTTTTGAATGAGCAACGTATGTTTTCCATTCCAACCTAAACCTGCCCTTTCTGCCCAAGCACGCTCTAAAACCGGAGCAGAATCTACAAAACAACGCCCGTTAACCTCTCCAATCTCTTCTCTTATACACTCCAATAATTCAAACAACTTGTTTTTTACCACATGATGATAATCTTCACCATACGCATATTTGGCAATTTTATAAGTACCTTCTTGCTGAACTTCCGAAGGGAAATAATTATAACTTAAAGAAATTACAGATTTTGCTCCGTCAACCAATAACCTCGGATCTAAACGCTTGTCAAAATGATTTTCCATATAACGCATTTCACCGTGAAATCCGTTTTTTAACCACTGTTCTAAGCGAGGAGCTTCTTCTTCTAAAAAATCTGCCTTAGCAATACCACATGAGCTAAATCCCAAACGTTTAGCTTGAGTTTTGATAAATTGCGAATATTGTTGTAGCTGATTCAAAAAATAAACATTTTATTAACTACAATATTACAGATATCTTTTAACTTTATCGTTTAATTCAATAACAGAATTTTATCAATAGAAAACCCCTTACGTTATGAAAAAAGTCTTAAAAATAGTAATAGGAATTGTTCTTTTTTTAGTAGTTGTTTTGGCTGCTATTCCTTTTATTTTTCAAGATAAATTAGTTGCTCTAGTCAAAGAAACCATAAATAACAATGTAAATGCTAAAGTTGAATTTGCAAACGCTAATCTGAGCCTGCTTTCTAGCTTTCCAAAAGCTTCTGTAGAGTTAAATGATGTTGTAGTTACCACTTTTAAACCTTTTGAAGGCGATACTTTGGTGTATGGAAAGAACATTGAATTAAAACTTAATATTACCGAATTATTTAAAAGCAGCAGTGAACAATTAAATTTAAATTCTTTTACTATTGATAATGCTTTGGTAAATATTATTGTTGATGAAAATGGAAACGAAAACTATAATATTGCTAAACCTGATTCTAACCCTACTGAAGAAAAAACAGAAAGTAGTAATTTTAAGCTATCTCTTAATTCATATGCAATTACCAACTCTTCTTTAAAGTATAACGACAAAAAAGGAAAAATGACATTTGAGTTAACCGATTTTAATCATTCGGGTAGTGGTGATTTTTCAGAAAAAAATACTGAATTAGATACTCAAACCTCAACATTAGTTTCTTTTTCTAAAGATGATGCTTCGTATTTAAAAAATCAAAAATTGGACTTAGATGCTATTTTAGCTATGGACTTAGAAAACATGAAGTTTTCGTTCTTAGAGAATGAAGCACATATAAATCAACTTCCTTTAATCTTTAACGGTTTTGTAAAACTGAATGACAATAGTCAAGAAGTAGATATCGATTTTAAAACTCCTTCTTCTGATTTTAGAAACTTTTTAGCGCTGATTCCTGAGCAGTATGCTAAAAATATTGCTGACGTAAAAACTACTGGAGATTTTAGTGTAACAGGAAAAGTAAATGGATTGGTTACAGAAACTACCATTCCGAAATTAGATATTTCTATCAGCTCTAACAATGCTTCTTTTAAATATCCTGATTTACCTAAATCAGTACAGAACATTCATATCAATACCAATATTAAAAACACTACCGGAAACGTAAAAAATACTTTTGTTACCGTTGACAAATTGGCTTTTAACATTGATAAAAACACGTTTAACGGAAAAGCTAAAATTGAGAATGTAACGGAAAATCCGTACATAAATGCGACAGTAAACGGAACTATTGATCTAACGGATATTAACAAAGTATATCCTATGGATTTAAAAAATGAATTGAGCGGAGTTATCACTGCAAATCTTACCTCAAGTTTTGATATGGATGCTATTCAAAACAACAAATATCAGCGTATAAAAAACAATGGTAAAATGGAAGTTTCTAATCTATTATACAATAGTGATGAGCTAGCAAATCCTATTAAAATCAATACAGCAAACATCAATTTTGCACCAGAAAAAGTATCATTAACCGAGTTTAATGCCATCACAGGAACAAGTGATTTACAAGCTACCGGTAGTTTGCAAAACTTACTCGGATTTTTACTTTCTGATAAAAAATTGCAAGGGAGTTTCAATTTGAATTCTTCTTCTTTTAAAGTAGGGGATTTTATGGCTGCTGATAAAAATGAAGAAGCAACAAACGAAGAAAATCAACCAAAAGAAAAAATAAAAATTCCAGCTTTTTTAGATTGTGTGGTTAATGCTTCTGCAAAAGAAGTACATTATGACAATTTAAAATTAGAAAATGTAAAAGGAATTCTTGTTTTAAAAGATGAAAAAGCAACGTTTAAAAACGTAAACGGAAATATGTTTGGAGGAACTATAGCTTTAAACGGAGCCGTAAATACTCAAAATGAAAAGCCTGTTTTTGATATGAAATTAGGTGTGCAATCTTTTGATATTTCTCAATCATTTCAAAATATAGAACTTTTCAAGGCTTTAGCACCCATTGCTTCTGTTTTAAAAGGAGAATTGAATACGAATATTGATTTATCAGGTAATTTAAAAGATGATTTTACTCCTAATCTAACCTCATTAACTGGTAAAGCTTTAGCGGAAGTTTTAGCATCCAATATCAATCCTGAAAATTCTAAAGCATTAAATTTATTAGATCAAAAGCTGAATTTTGTCGATCTAAACAAACTCAACTTAAAAGATATCAAAACCAATTTATCTTTTGAAGAAGGAAAAGTAAAGGTAAAACCGTTCAACCTAAAGTATAATGATATTGATATTACCGTAGAAGGTAGCCATAGTTTTGATGAACTCATGAATTACAATGCTACCTTTAATGTTCCTGCTAAATATTTGGGTTCTGAAGTAACAGGTTTATTATCTAAATTAGATGCTAAAGAGCAAAATACTACCGTACCAATTACAGCGAATTTCTCCGGAAGTTTTAGTCAACCTAATGTTAGTACAGATTTAAAATCGGCTGTGAGTAAATTAACTACTCAGCTCATAGAAAAACAAAAAAGTAAGTTTATTGACAAAACCTTAAACAGTATTATTGGTACTAAAAAAGATAGCACTCAAACAGAAAAAGGAGATAAAACTGTTGATAAGGTAAAAGATGTATTAGGTGGATTATTCGGCAAAAAGAAGAAAGACACAACTAAAAACAAATAATTTAACATCATTTAAACAGTTTAGCTTTACAATATAAACTATGTTCGTAGGTAAATGCTATACTACTTATGAAAAAACTACTTACTGCTTTATTATTTTTAAGTTATACTTTAACCAATGCGCAAATCATTGGAAAAGTAACCGACAAAAACAATCAACCGCTGCCGTATGTTAGTATTTATCTTGAAAATTCCTTAGCAGGAACCACTACCAATGATGCCGGTTTGTATGAATTACCTTTTAAAAAAACGGGTAATCATGTAGTTGTTTTTCAGTTTTTAGGTTTTAAAACGATAAAAAAACAGGTAGAAATCACTTCTTTTCCGTTTGAATTGAACGTTCAAATGATTGAAGAGCAAGAACTACTGAATGAAGTGAATGTTTCTTCTAAAGAAAATCCTGCCAATGCAATTATTAGAAACGTAATTGCTAACAAAGAAAAAAACACCAACAAATCAGGAAAATATACTGCCGATTTTTACTCACGCGGATTGTTTAAAATTAAAAATGCTCCAAAAAAAATTCTGGGTCAAGAAGTAGGTGATTTAGGTGGCGGATTGGATTCAACTCGTAGTGGAATTATTTATCTATCAGAAACGGTTTCAAAAATTACTTATCAGAAAAAACCAAAGAATTTTAAAGAAGTTATTGTGGCTTCAAAAGTTAGTGGAGAAGATAACGGAATTTCATTTAACAGAGCTGCTGAAGTAAACTTCAATCTGTACAAAAATCAAGTTCCTGTTGCTAATGCCAATTTATTTTCACCTATTTCTGATTATGCTTTTAGTTATTATAGATTTAAATTAGAAGGCTCTTTTTACGATAAAAACAACAAACTGGTAAATAAAATTAAACTAATTCCGAAACGTGAAAATGATCGTGTTTTTGGTGGTTACATTTATATTGTTGAAGATGATTGGGCGGTTTACGGAGCAGAATTAACTGCTACTGGTGCACAGATTAACAACCCAATAATCAATTTACTCAATATTAAGCAAAACTACAACTACGAAGCCTCAACAGGAATTTGGGCTCTGATTTTACAAACGATCAATTTTGATTTCGGGTTGTTTGGTTTTAACGTAAACGGACGATTTTCGGCATCATATGCAAACTATGACTTCAATCCTAATTACACTGAAAATACTTTTGGAAAAGAAATTCTATACTTTGAAGAAGGCGCCACTAAAAAAGACTCAGTGTATTGGAATAAGTTAAGAACTGTGCCTTTAACCTTAGAAGAAAAACAAGATTATAAAATTAAAGATAGCATCGGAATTGTAAAAAAATCGAAAAAGTATTTAGATTCTGTTGATACTAAAAACAACAAGTTTAAACTGCTTTCACCAATATTGGGTTACAGTTATAACAACAGTTATGAAAAATGGAGAATTAATTATGATGGCTTGCTTGAAAACATCAATTTTAATACGGTTCAAGGTTTTAACACTACTGCTAAAATTGGTTTTTCAAAAAGAATTAATGACAAAGGAAATAGCTATCAAATAAGCTCTAATTTTAATTATGGTTTTTCTGATAAACGACTAAGACCGAGCATCTATTTTAATAAAACTTGGAATAATTTTGATAGACCTGTGCTGAATTTTAGTGGTGGTGTTACCGTAAATCAGTTTGATGACAGAAATCCTATCAGTAATTTTTACAATAGTTTGTATTCATTAATTGGCAAACGCAATTATGCAAAGTATTATGAAAAAGCCTTTGCAAAGGTTGATTTTTCAAAAGAAATTTCTACAGGATTCCGATTGTATACCAGTTTAGAATATACAAACCGAAAACCTCTTTCTAACACTACAGATTATTCTTTTTTTAATAGAGATAGAACTTATGAAAGTAATAATCCTATAGACCCTAATAGTATCACTCCAGTTTTTGATGAACACTCATTATTTAAAACTCAAATTGCAGCTGTTATTAACCCTGGAAGTAAATACATCAGTTATCCGGATTCAAAATACACAGTTAGAAATAGAAAATTTCCAACCGTAACGCTGGGTTATAGAAAAACTTTTGGTTCTGGTAGTTCAGAATTACATTCAGATATGGTTTTTTCAAGATTAAACCAAAACTTCTACTTAGGTAATTTTGGTGCTTTTAGTTACAACGCTCGTGGCGGTATGTTCTTCAATCAAAAAGATATTCCTTTTATGGATTATTACCATCCGTTAGCCAATGAAATTGACTTAGCTCCAAAAGACCGATTGAATAGTTTTTACTTATTGCCTTACTATCAATTAAGTACCAACGATAAATACGCAGAATTACACACAGAACATAATTTTGAAGGCTTTTTATTAGGGAAGATTCCGTTAATTAATAAGCTAGATTTTCATACAGTAATTGGCTATAAAAACTATTTTTCCGCAGGAAGAAAACCTTACAATGAATATTCGGTAGGATTAACCAATATAGGTTGGGGTAAATGGCGTTTTTTACGAGTTGATTACGTTCAGTCTAATTACAACGGCAATAAACAAAACCAATTCTTGTTTGGTATTAGTATATTAGACTGATAATCGTTATTTTTAAACTAAAAACGAATGCTCTACGATATTTTTGAAATGTCTAAAACGCAACAAAAAATAATTGGTATTAATCTTTATGGAGATGCCGGTTATTTTTGTGGAATTGTTTTGGATTATAGTGAAGAAATTATTCGCGTTGAAAAATACACCAAATATGGCCTAAAAGACGGAGTGATTATTGAAAGTATATTTCAAGTAGAAAGGATTGATTTTGATGATGATTTTACCAATTCGGTAGAATATTTGATTAAAAATCAGAAGAAATTGTTTACCTCTAATTTTACCAATAAGTTTTATGACGATTTAGATGAAGATAATTGGCAAGAAAGCGTATTAGAATTGTATGTAAATGAAAAGAAGCTTTTGTTAAGCATTCAAATAAATGGTGATGATTATTTTCATGGTTTTATTGAAAATAAAGATGAAGATAATTTTACCTTGCGTTGTATTGGAAATTTAGGAGAAGATAAAGGCTTAGCAGTATTTAAAATTGAAGATATTACTAGTTATAATATTGATGACATAGAATGCCGAAAACGCTTGCTTTTATACAAAAATCGTAAACATGAAAATTAAACTATTGTTGTTTGGCATAACTTCCGATTTGCTAAAAACCCCATCTATAGAAGTAGAAATATCAGAAAACAGCTCTGTATCGGATTTAAAAAATACGTTGGTTACAAAGTATCCACAACTAGATAAAATAGCTAGTTATGCAATTGCCGTTAACGAAGAATACGCTAACGACAATGTAAAACTTCATCAAAATGATGTTGTAGCTATTATTCCGCCTGTTAGTGGTGGTTAATTAGTTACTCTTTCTTGTTTTAAATATTTCCCCACAAAGAAAGTTCCGAAAGGAAGTACAGATAGCAAACAAACTATTCCAAATTCTTTAGTATTCCAGTTTAATTGAGGCTTTAATAAAAATGCTAAAACAATGTATGCCACGAATAATAATCCGTGAGGCATCCCAAACATTTTTACATAAACAGGATCATTTCCTAAGCTTTCTAAATATTTATAAGGCATCCCTAAAAACATTAACAACAAGTACGAAACTCCTTCTAAAAAACTAACTACTCTAAATAAATTTATCATTTCTTTTATATTAAAAATTGGCGGTTAATGATACAGAAAAGTTTCTACCTGGTGCCGATACTCCAGATGCAAACTCTTTGTAATGTTCATCAAATAAATTGGTCATTCTTGCTTGCAAAGCAAAATTTTCATTAACTGTATATTTTGTGTACAATCCTAATGTAGTCCAACTTGGGGTTCCGTAGTATTTATCAATATCTTCTTCTGCATCTGCATTTACCACCGGACTCTGATTTTGATTATCAATTCCTTCTTCTAAATTATAATCCTCAATTTTTTTACGAGCATTAAATCGCAAATTTGCTCCAGCTTCAAGTTTTGAAAAACGATAATTCACATCAAAATTACCAAATAATGGTGGAATGGAAGACATAGGTAAATTGGTATCGTACGTTTTTCCTTGGGTATAGGTAACAGAACCTGAAGTTGTCCAATGATTACTTAATTTACCATGATAGCTTGCTGTTAAACCTGCAACATATGCAGTACCCTTGTTAACATTAGCAACAATATTTCCTTCTTCTCCATCATACATAATTGTTGAACTTCCTTCTAACTGAAAATCTTCTCTGTATATATAATTGTTTAACAATGTATAATAAGCTGTTAATCCTGTTTTGAAACGTCGATTATTAAAATATTTTAACACACCTATTTCAGCACTATACGCTTGTTCGGGTTTTAAGTCGGCATTTGGTACTGTTACATCTCCATTTTTCTCTCTAACTTTTCCAATATCATCTAAATTAGGAGAACGAAATCCAGAAGATAGTACTGAGTTCAATTGCCAGTTTTTATTAGGTTTATACACATAACCTATAGTTGCTGTTAATGACGTATGGTTTGCGTAAATATTATTATCGGGAAGTGTAATAAATGTTTCATCTATCCATTTAGCGTCTAAATCGGTGTTGGTTAATCTAACGCCTGTATTTAGGGTAGATTTAGTGTTTAAATCTTGACGGTAATCTACATACACAGCAGAACTTAAATAACTACTTCCTCCATCCGGATAACGGGATTGTACCGAAAAATCATCAGAAAACCCTTGTATTTCTCCATCAACCACGTTTAAAACTTTTCCGTAAGAATTTGAAGAAACATCATTATACGCTACTTCAAAACCGTAACCTAAATTTCTGTTTTTTGAAGTGGCTACAGTAAAATCGCCATTAATACTAAAAACATCTACCTGCTCTTTTCTATATGAACGTTCTAAACTTCCAAATTTTCTTTGAATTCTACTTTCTTTTATGTTTTGATATGCCAAAGTAAACGTTCCAGAATCTAACCAGTTTTTCTTTGGATTGATTTGTAGCTGTGGAGAAATTAGCAACCGTTCTTGCGGACCATAATACCATTCCGCAAACTTCAAGCTACCATTTTTAGTTTCGGTTAAACGATCAAATCTTGGAATATCTGATGAAGTTGAATATTGGATGTTAAATTTTAAATCGGTATTTTTAGACAACGGAACATAGAATTTCTGTAAAATATCTGTTTGAGTGTAACCAGTATTTCTCTGAATATTTGGATCTGAATTCACTGTTGGGTTTTCAGCATAATTGCCATGTAAATTTTCTGAATAGAAAAAAACCTTACCCCAATCATCAAATCCATGAGAACGATTTTCACCCATAGTTAAATCACCAAAATCAGAATAAGAAACACTAGTTAAACTTGCCCATTTCGGAAACCTTAATTCAGCTGAAACCACATTGGTAATTTCATTATTTACCGTTGAAAAACGAGAAAATAAACTGCTTTTAACTTTTCTTTCTTCTGACAGCTTAGGACTTTTAGTATAATAATGAACCACACCTCCTAAAGCATCCGAACCGTACATAACTGAAGTAGGACCAAAAACAACTTCTGTTTTATCTAATAAAAAAGGAGCCACTGTAATAGAATTTTGTAAATGTCCTTTTCTATAAATAGCATTATTCATTCTTACTCCGTCTACCACCAACAATACACGGTTACTCTCCATTCCTCTAAGCACAGGACTACCACCACCAAATTGTGATTTTTGAATTTTTATACCGGGAATATTTGCTAATAAATCTGCAGAAGTTTGAGGCGATAATTTTTGAATTTCTTTTGTGTTTACAACCTCAATTTGTTCGGCTATTCTGTTGGTTTTTGCTTCCGTTCTGAAAACGGATAAAACAACCTCATCCAATTGTTCCGAAAATTTAGACAAGTATACTTTGTAATTGTTTGCCTCTAATCTATTTTTTAAAGACGTGAATTCTGCGTAAGAAACATGTGAAAAATAAATAGTTTCTTTTTCATTAAAAATTGAAATATCTGCTTTTCCATTTTCATCAGAAACAGCATTTTTAGTTTTCTCTAAATTGTGTAAAACAACCGTTTCAATGGGCTTACCTGATTCGGCATCTATAACTGTTATTTGCTGAGAAAAAATGGCAAATGGAATAAAAAGTAAAAGTGTGGTTAGTGTTAGTTTCATAAATAAATTAGTTAAATACAGTTTCTAATACATCTAAAGATTTTGGTTTCTTGAATCCATCTAAATGCAACTCAAAATATTTTACAATTAATCTTAAGATGACTTGTCTTTCTTTTTTACTAAAAGAAATTGTGTGAATTGCATCAAAATTTATGCCCAAAAGCTTTTTAAAAGACATTAATTCCCCACCTGTTATTACTAATTTTTCGTGAGCTGAATTGGTAAAGCTTCCTTCAACTAAATTAAAAGCCAAAGCTTCTCTATTGCTAGCATCAGGATAAAATCCTAAAAACCGTGATAAATTCAATAAAAACAATAAATGAAAATTGCTAATGGAATTATGAGTATCTAACCAAATAAGAGCTGTTTCAATAAAATGGTAAAGCGATTTATTTTCTTCCTCTTCTTTAATAATTCCTGTTAAAACCTCTGATAAAAACAATATAATTGTTTGTTTAACCACAGAAGTATAAATGGTTTCATACGGATTGACAACTTGTACTTCTTTAATAGAATTTAAATTCCCTCTGTTATTATGATTAGCTGTTAATAAAAGTTGTGTTAATGGCTGAAAATAAGCAGGTTTTAATTTTCCTTTTTTGCTTTTTAAAATCCCCCTAACCATATATGATTTCATCCCTTCGCTCTCAGTAAAACATTTTATAATTAAACTGGAATCTCCGTATTTTAAGGCGCTAAATACAATTGCCTTAGTACTAACTATTGCCATTTAGTTTATAATTGCAATTTTAGTAGTAGATGTTTGCTGTCCATCTTCAGTAGCTAAAAGAACAATATATACTCCAGAAGCAACTTTATTTCCTGCTAAATTTCGTTTGTTCCAAACTACTTTTCCTCCTTGTACTTGTTGCCCTTCAATTACATTAGTTTCATATACCAAATTACCAGCTACATCTAAAATCTTAACATTCGTTCCTTTTGGTAAATTAGTTCCATTTCTGCCATCAATAGTTACCGAATCATGGTTTTTAAGTGCCGGATTAGGATATGCATATACTTCACCTAATACATCCCCAAAAGGAGATACTTTGCTATTATAAGCTACGATACCTTTATTGGTTGCAAAATATACTTTACCCGACTTCTCATCCACTGCTATTTTTAAAATTTTGTTTGAAGGTAATGGTGAATTATCTTTATTAAAATTAGCTAATGTATTTTGCCCATTTGGATTTGTGTACAGTACTCCACCATTATCTGTACCAAACCATTTGTTATTTGCACCATCCACCTTTATAGAATTGATCGTTTGGTCACCAAGTAACTTTTTAGCAATTCCATCATCAAGAATAATGATTGGTTCTGCATCATAAATATTAGCATCAAAAACTCCTGCTGCGTTGTTATAAACTACCAACCCTGAAAGGGTTCCTAACCAAACTCTATTGTTTTTGTCAACAGCAACAGTCCTAACATTCAAATTGGGCAAACTCCCTTTTGTTGGCTCTGTGGTAAAAGAGCGTTTTCTGTTTCCATTTTCATTATAAATCAAAACTCCATTTCCACGTGATCCAATCCATAAGGAATTGCTATTATCCATAACTATTTCATTCAAACCTGGTCTGTTTACCAAAATAAGTTCATTAATATTATAACTAGACCATTGTCCTGATAGAGATAATTTTTTAAGTCTATGATTAGCAATTAAGTTCGTTACCCATAAATTTCCTTCTCTATCAAAAGTAGATCCAGAAACACGTATTGTAACCCTAGATGCATCATTAGGAACAATATCTTCTAACGGACTATTTAAATGATTGTAAAAAACTGATATTTGATCATTTTCAATTTCATATAATCCTCCTGTTAATGGAGTGTTTAATTCATTGGGGTTATTAGTATCTCCAAAAGAACTAATAAAAACACGATTATCATGCTGTTTATCTATTGTAACATGTACTAAATCACCAAAAGGAAAAGTTGTATTGAAAGGTGTATTAGACCAATTTTCACCATTAAAATGAGTAAATCCTTGTCTTTTTTGAACAGGTGTATATGTTGCATCGTATCCTCCATATACTATCCATAAATTATTATTATAAACATCTATAGAAAAAACTTCATTTGACAAAGGTCCTTTTGGATGAATTTCTGAATAGTTTTGCGTTGAAACAGAAGCTGATAGAATACCATATTCTGCTGTAGCTAAAAACACAGTATTATTTACTAAGTTAGCAGAATTCAGGGTGAAATTAAAATCTGTAGCAGGTATGTTTTCACCTACTTGAGTTAATGAAGAATTATACACAACTACACGAGTTGGTAAAGAAACCACCAAATTAGTATCAGACGCTTTAATATCAACAATATTTTCAGAAAAATTTAATACTTGTTGCTGTGAATTCCCATTTAATCGTATGAGGTTTTGATTTGAAACAGCGTAGATATCTCCTGAAAATTGAATGATTTTTTGATAATTTCCTACGAATCTCAACTCCCAATTATTAGCATCTATCAAATTTGAATTATTTATGTTGGCAACATAAATTCCGTTTTCTGTTACTGCATAAATTTTATCGTTAAAAACTGTAACTTGATTAACATTTACACTAGTAGAACCCGATCCTATAAAATAGGTATCTCCAAATTCTAAATTTTGTATATCATATACCACAATGGCAAACGAAGTAGCTAAATAAAGTTTATTGTTATACTCATAAATGGAATTGATACTTTTTAATCCTGATTGATTAAAGTTTTCTATATCTGGTGAAATAGTGATTCTACCATTCTCATCAACAACTTCTATTAATCCGGTTTCATAACCGATTATTAATCTGTTTTGCTGCTCGTTATAATGAATTGCTGAAGTATCTTCTCCTGAAAGCCCGTTAACAGAAGAAAGTTTTTGTGTTTCTTGAGTTTGCAAATTATAGGTAAAAACAGCATTATCACTTAAAGCAAAAATAACATCATCAACCAGTACAAAATCTTTAACATTATTATAGGAAAAAAAATCTTCCCATTGATTACTATAGTCTATTTGAGAAAAGGCAAAAAGTGTTATAAAAAGAAAAAAAAGAGTGCTAATTTTTTTCATATCAAAACCAAAGATATTTAATAATAACGACAAAAAACGATACATTCGTACAAAATTGAATTCAGCTATTATGAGTATAGAAATTGAACGTAAATTTTTAGTAACTTCTGATGATTTTAAGCAAGAAGCACATCAAAAACACTATATAAAACAAGGTTTTTTAAATTCGGATAAAAATCGTGTGGTTCGAGTTCGATTAAAAGACAATGAAGGCTTTTTAACCATCAAAGGAAAATCAAACAAATCAGGAACTACTCGTTTTGAGTGGGAAAAAGAAATTTCTAAAACTGATGCGGAAAATCTATTTAATTTATGTGAACAAGGTATTATTGAAAAATACCGCTTTTTAGTGACTATTGGAAATCACACTTATGAAATTGATGAGTTTTTAGGTGATAATCAAGGTTTATTAATTGCAGAGATTGAATTATCGTCAGAAAATGAATCGTTTATAAAACCTGTTTGGTTAGGAAAAGAAGTTACAGGAGATGTTAAATACTACAATTCTAGCATTAGTAAAAACCCTTATAAAAACTGGAAATGAAAAAAGACTCAAACCGCAAAGTCTGAGCCTTTTCTAAGTAACATAATTAATAATCCCCTAATTATTATGAACTTGTATATTACCTTATCATAAACAATGCCAAAAATATCCTTGACATATAAAATTCTTAAAAATTGATGTTTTTTAACATTTTAAAGCTTATAAATTGCCAAAAAGTGACTAAAACTGCCCAATAAAACAAAAACATGAAAAATGGCGTGATTGTACTTTATCTTTCCTACAGAGTAGAAAATTGCTCCAATAGTATAAAAAAAGCCTCCTGCTAACAAGTAAGTAATTCCTTGAGTTGTTAAACTCTTTAACAACGGTTTAATAAAAAACATAACTTGCCAACCCATAAGTAAATACATTGCTGTTGATATTTTATCAAACCTCCCTGTAAAGAATAATTTCAAAACAACTCCTACTAAAGCAAAAATCCACACAAAAACAAACATATACCAACCTAAATTAGAATTTAAAGCTATCAAACAAAAAGGGGAATAACTCCCTGCAATCAATACATAAATAGCTGCATGATCAAAAATATTAAGTTTACGTCGTAATTTCGGTTTTGATGAAGCATGATAAATAGTAGAGGCTGCATATAAAACAATTAAACTCAAACCATAAACTAACAAACTTACTTTTTGCCAAACAGTATTATACTCAAAAGCTTTTATTAACAAAAACGGAAAAGCTATTAAGCTTAACAACAAGCCAAAAGCATGTGTTAAAATGTTTAAGCGCTCTTCTTCTCTAGGATAAAGGTGATTTAAACTCTCGCTCATTGTTAAGTCTATTTGTATCTTTCATATATAACTCATCTTTTATGAGTTCATTGTTGATCAAGTTGAAAGTTTTTTCTTTTAAACTTTCTTTATCATCCATGGTTAATCCAGCAGTTTCAATAAATTTATGCTGTTTAACTCTAAAAGTTCCTGGGTGTCCTTTAAAAAAATCCCATGAAAACAAACGCTTTGCATCATAATAAACTTGCGGAACAATTGGCATTTGGTATTCTAATGATATACTAAATGCTCCGTTATTAAAAGGAGCTAAAGGAATATTTTCTGTAGGCACTAGTCCTTCAGGAAAAATACCAATACTTAATCCTTCATCTAATCGTCTTTTGATGCGTGCATATACTTCTTTTCTGCTTTTAGGATTCTTTCTATCCACCATTACTACCGCTCTTTTATAGAAAAATCCGAATATTGGCAGTTTTGCTAATTCCTTTTTACCTACAAATAAAATCGGATTTTTACTCATAGCAATCATAATCCACGGATCTAATAACGAAGCATGGTTAGCCACAAACATGTAACTTTTATTTGGTTCTATTTCTTGCTCTCTTTCAATTTTTAATCGAAAACCCATTGCGTAGATTAAAAAATAAGCCCAAAAACGCATTAGTTTCCAAAAAGAAGTATAATATTTTTCATCAGATAATAGCACCAACACAAAAGGTGACATTAATAATACGGTAACAATTATGAGTAGATAAAACCATATTCGCCAAATTAAGCGTAACGGAAACAGTAAATATTTCATCAATACATTTTTATTTTCAATTATTTAGCTAAACTATTAGCAAAATACCTAAATACGAATGTAGTAATTTCTTTTGTTTGATTATTTTTGTGACACAAAATATCAAAAATGGCAAGAATTTTAACAGGAGTGCAGAGCACTGGAACTCCACATTTGGGCAACTTATTAGGTGCTATTTTACCTGCAATTGAAATGGCAAATGACTCAAAAAACGACTCATTTATTTTTATTGCTGATATGCACTCGTTAACTCAAATAAAAAACGGAAATGAATTAAGAGAAAATACTTATAGTGTTGCTGCTACTTGGCTTGCTTGTGGTATTGATATTAACAAAACCGTATTTTATCGCCAAAGTGATATTCCGGAAGTTACTGAGTTAACTTGGTACTTAAGCTGTTTTTTTCCATATCAACGTTTAACTCTAGCTCATGGTTTTAAAGACAAAGCAGATAGGTTAGCTGATGTAAATACTGGATTATTTACGTATCCAATGTTAATGGCCGCAGATATATTATTATATGACGCTGAAATTGTTCCTGTAGGAAAAGATCAGCTACAACATTTAGAAATGACACGTGATGTTGCTAACCGATTGAACAATATTGTAGGTGACACATTAGTTCCGCCAGAAGCTAAAATAAATGAAGAAACAAAATTAGTACCTGGTACCGATGGCGAAAAAATGAGTAAATCGCGTAACAATTTCATTAATATTTTCTTGCCAGAGAAGAAATTACGCAAACAAATTATGGGTATTCAAACGGATAGTAAAGCGTTAGAAGACCCAAAAGACCCAGATACCGATAATGTTTTTGCGCTTTACAAGTTATTAGCTTCTGAAGAACAAATTGCAGAGATGCGAGCAAATTATGAAGGCGGAAATTATGGTTACGGACATGCTAAACAAGCTTTATACGAATTGATTTTAGAAAAGTTTGCTGATGTTAGAGCTAAATACAACCATTATATGGAAAACCGTCATGAAATTGATGAAGCGTTAACAGTTGGGGCTGAAAAAGCCAGAGTAATTGCTCAAGACGTTTTAAAAAGAGTTCGTGATAAGGTGGGTTATTAGTTTTTAGACTTTAAGAGTCAAGAACCAAGATATAAGGCAAAAAATCCGTAATAAGTTTATTTCGGATTTTTTTATATACACCAACAATTGTATATATATTATATATTTTATATATTTGATATACCCAAATCCGAAAAGTAATTATTAATGAAAAAACTGGTAGAAGTAAATGATACTCTTCTAACCAAACTGAAAGTGTTATCCGCTTTTGAAGGATTAAGTGTAAAAGCCTTAATGGAAAAAGCTATTGAAATGTTCGTTTTACAAAAAGAAAGAGAACAATTAGATAGCTTAACCGATGAAGAAAAGGAAGATATAGGTTTATTACTCTTAATGCAACAAGCTGATAAAACCAAAACAGTTGATAGAGAAGAGACTTTTAAACTGTTAGAATAAAAAATGAATGTAATTTACCTAGAAAGTTTAGCTAAAGACTTAAAAAAAGTAAAAGACAAAAAATTATTGACATCTCTTAAAGAGCTTTTTCTTAAACTTGAAGAAACTGAAGATTTATTTAAAATTTCTGGTGTAAAGAAACTTTCAGGTCATCCTGATGCCTACCGAATTCGTGTAGGAAATTATCGATTAGGAATATATTATTCTAATAATGAAATTACCATAGCTCGTTTTGTAAAAAGAAATGATATTTACAAACTTTTTCCATAAACATACATAAAAAGGTGAGTTAAACTCACCTTTTTATGTATAATTACTTTTCACCTATAGTGATTTCTTAGCGTCAATCATTTTCTTTAAAATATATTCAACTCCTCTTTCATCATTACTTTTAGTACTATAATTTGCTATTGCTTTAACATTACTATGTGCATTTTGCATTGCAAAACTAAAAGTAGCTTTTTGTAACATTTCTAAATCATTGTTATAATCGCCAAAGACCATTGTTTCATCTGCAGAAATATTGTATTTCTTTTGAATTTGAGACAATGCATTTCCTTTATCCGCTAAGTTATGTGAGAGATCCAACCAAACTTCACCAGATACTTTCACCTTCAAATCCTTTTCTAAATGCTTCACATATGGATATATATTTCTTTCTGCTCCTTCTTTATTATAAATGGCAATTTTTAAACACTTGTCATCTATTTCTTGCAGAAAATCATCAACAATTTCATAACGATCATAAAACTCAGAGAAAAAATTTATAAAGTCTGAACCGTAATTTTCTATATATCCTTTTTTTCTTCCGCATAAAATAACTTGAGTATTTTCAATCTTTTTAACGGTTTCTATCAACTCTAAATATACATTTCTATGAATTTCTTTTATTTGAAGTTCTTCATTCTGTTTCATTGTTAAAGCGCCGTTTTCAGCTATGACATAAATATCATCTTTTATAGGTTTTAATTTTTCTATAATACTATAATATTGCCTCCCACTTGCTGCGACAAAAAGAACCCCTAATTCTTTTAACTCTTGAAAAAGATCAAAGAAATGATTACTAACTTCTCCTTTTGAGTTCAATAAAGTGCCGTCCATATCGGTAGCAACAAGTTTTATTTTTGATAAGTCCATTTTATTATTTACTTACTAATGAAAATTAAAAAACTCTAAAGTAAAACACTTTAGAGTTTTTGTTATATATTAATGATTTAAATATTTATTAAATTTAAGGTGCCGGATTCGGCATTGCAGCATGAACTGCTTCAATATCTGCTAAAATTTCTTCAGATAAATTAATGTTAATAGAATTGATGTTTTCTTTTAACTGATCCATTTTGGTAGCCCCTATAATATTACTAGTTACAAATGGCAATTGATTGATAAATGCTAAGGACAATTCCGACAATGTTAATCCGTGTTTATGAGCCACTTTTTCGTATTCAGCAACTGCTTTTAAAGAACCTTCGGTCATATAACGAGCAATAAAACGCGGAAACAACGTTCCTCTGGCTCCTTCAGGAGTTTTTCCGCCTAAATATTTACCTGATAATACACCTTGCGCTAAGGGTGAATACGCTAATAAACCAATATTTTCTCTCATCGAAACTTCGCTCATTCCAATTTCATAACCTCTATGAATCAATGAGTATGAATTTTGAATGGTAGCCATTCTTGGTAAATTGTGTTGCTCTGAGGTTTGCAAATATTTCATGGTTCCCCAAGGTGTTTCATTTGACAAACCAACGTGACGAATTTTTCCTTGCTTGATAAAATCTTGTAAAGTTTCTAAAATCTCTACATGATTTTCAGCCTCTTTTGCTGATGTTTTATACGGATAATCTCGCACACCAAAACAGTTTACACCGCGATCTGGCCAATGTAATTGGTACAAGTCAATATAATCGGTTTGTAAACGTTTTAAGCTTCCTTCAATAGCTTCAGAAATATTTTTTCTGTTAAATCCACCAGTTCTAATGTGTGCCGTATAAGCACCGCCTCCTGCAATTTTAGAAGCTAGTACAACTTTATCTCTATTTCCTGTTTTTTTGAACCAATTACCAATGATAGTTTCCGTTGCTCCGTAGGTTTCTGGTTTAGCTGGAACCGAATATAATTCGGCAGTATCAAAAAAGTTTACACCTTGGTCTAAAGCGTAATCCATTTGCTCAAAACCATCGGCTTCTGTATTTTGATTTCCCCATGTCATGGTTCCTAAACAAATTTTAGAAACTTTTACATCGGTATTGGGTAATGTTGTGTATTTCATTTTTTGATTTTATCTAAACTTGGCTTAAATTCAATTTTAGTTTTTGCGAACCAAGTGGTGTCTATTTTGGTCCAAACTTCTTTAATCTTGCCTTTTCTATCTTTTAGCTTAACAATTCTATAATAAGTTTTTTCATATTGAATAGCTCCATGATTAATTTGAGGTTTAATGTCAATTTCAAATTTTTTAAATGGTCCAACTTTAAAAATTCCTGGATAATTTGAACTTATAAACTCCAGTTTATGCTTCGTTAGTTCACTTCTTATTAACTCTGAAAAATCTTTTGAAGAATTAAAAAAACTTTGCAGTAAAAGATTAACAATTATAATTATTGGTATTAATATCCAAATCAAATTCATTACTTGATAATTGCTTCAATTCCTGGTAAAGTTTTTCCTTCTAAGCTCTCTAACATGGCTCCACCACCGGTAGAAACATAACTTACTTTATCAGCAAATCCGAATTGTTTTACTGCCGCTACAGAATCTCCTCCTCCTACTAAAGAAAAAGCTCCTTTTTCGGTAGCCTCAGCAATAGCATTTCCTAATTCAATGGTTCCTTTGGCAAAGTTTTCCATTTCAAAAACCCCTAAAGGCCCGTTCCATAAAATAGTTTTTGATTTTGCAATTACTTCCGCAAACTTCTCAGAAGTTTTAGGTCCGCAATCTAACCCCATCCATCCATCAGGAATTTCATTTGTATCTACTATTTGTGTATTGGCATCATTAGAAAAAGCATCCGCAATAACAACATCTACCGGTAAATGGATTTCAGTATTTTTTTCTTTTGCTAACTTCAAAATATCTAATGCTAACTGTAATTTATCGTCTTCAACCAACGAGTTTCCTATCTTACCTCCTAAGGCTTTGATAAAGGTAAATGTCATTCCTCCGCCAATAATAATATGATCTACTTTTTCGATAATATTTTCTACAATTCCGATTTTAGAGGACACTTTTGCTCCACCTAAAATAGCCGTTACTGGTTTTTCTGAATTATTTAAAACCTTATCAATACTCTCAATTTCCTTCGCTAATAAGCTTCCAAAACATTTGTTATTTGGGAAAAATTGAGCTACAATAGTTGTAGATGCATGTGCTCTATGTGCTGTACCAAAAGCATCGTTTACATAAATATCTCCTAGTTTAGATAAACGTTCTGCAAAGCCAACATCACCTGCTGTTTCTTCAGGATAAAAACGTAAGTTTTCTAACAATAAAACTTCTCCGCTTTCTAAATTTGCCACAGCTTCTTCTGCTTTTGCTCCTACGCAATCATCTACAAACTTAACTTGAACTCCTAGTACTTCAGTAACAGCATCCACAATATGTTTTAATGAATATCTTTCTTCGACTCCTTTTGGGCGTCCTAAATGCGACATTAACACACAGCTTCCCCCATCTTCTAAAATTTTGATAATGGTTGGTTTTGCCGCTTCAATTCTAGTTATATCTGTTACTTCAAAAGCATCGTTTAAAGGCACATTAAAGTCTACACGAATTAATGCTTTTTTGTTTTCAAAGTTAAAATCGTTGATTGTTTTCATTTGCTTTTTAGTTGATTGTTATTTTTAAAAATTGTCTTTTCTTTTTTCTTTGACCATACAAAATCACTTCGTTGTCTGAAACTTGTTCTACGTACCTACAATTAAAAGGTGTTACTTCTTCTTTGTTAGACAATAAACTTTTGTAGAAAAAATTTCCTTCTTTGTCAAATTTAACAATATATAAATTAGTATTTTTCTTTGTTGCTTTCCATAAAAAACTTTCTCTAAATTTTACTCTTCCTCCAGATAATTCTCCCATGTTTTTATGAGCATTTAAAATTAAATATTCATTGTTATTAGTTTGGGCTGTTCCGAAAGACATTAATGGATTTGAATAATATCCTGAGGTTTGTGCTTTATTAATATTTCTAGCCCATTGTAGTTCTCCATTTTGATTTAATTTCACTACAATAATATCATCAAAATTATAGGATATTTTTGTATATCCTCCATATTGATTATAAACATACGTTGTAGTTATAAAAAATTCTTCTGCTGTAATTATGACATCTCCTTCATTTGTATATGAAACATTTTTAAATTCAATATTTCTTAATTCTTTATCCTTTGATTTTCCGTACTTATCAACTAAAAACTGTTCAGTAAAGGGAGAAAAACGCGCGTTTTCAATTTGAATATTTTCGCTTTTAATTACAAAGGAACACACACCTTTAAATCTGTTTTCATTTCTATTTGAATAAAATCCAATACAGTTTATTTTATTTTCTGGAGTAAAATTTAATTCTAATGTAGCCACAAAATGATCATCAACAGAAATTTTAGTTGATGTTACTTTATCCTCAGATATTTTAAATAATTCATAATGATAATTTCCTCCTTTTTTCTTTTTCTCTTTCTTTTTTGGGTGCACTTTACCAAGCACAAACACTTCTGCATCATCAGACACTATTATATCCTGCAATTTAAAACGTTTATCTTCATATGGTAATTCAAATTCCTTTTCCCATAGTTTATTAAAGTCTTCATCAAAAACTAAAATACTATGATGCTCATTTTTTTTATCAGAAGAGTCAATATTAAAAACATTATACTTTCCTGATTTAGAAAAAGACATATTTCCTTCAAAATCTCTATCAACTCTACCTGCTGAAAATAATGATTCAAAAAAAGAAGGGTACCTATCTGTTGTTACTTCAAAAATCTTTTTTTTAGAAAAATCTAAGCTGTTTTTTTGTGAGGTATGTAAAAATGCTTCAATTTTTTTTTCTTTTTTATTTTCAAAATATTCTACAAATCCTAAAGTATTATTGTTTAAAAAACCTCCTGCTACCCTATGTCTTTTTTTAAGTTCATAATCATAAGAATGCACATTTTTAAAATTTTCATCAAAAACATCAATCATTAAGCTTGTTTCGTTATTTAATGTTCTTATTACATATAAATTATTTAATTCATCTTTAAAAATTGTTCTTAAAACACTTTCTTTTTTTTCAGAAAATACTTCACTTTTTTTCAATTCAACATTTATTGGGTTGTCTTGACAATAAAAATTCAGACTAAAAAAAATTGCAACGGTTAATAGTAATAGTTTTTTCATTAATTTATTTTTGGGGTTTAAAGTGTCGAAAATACTATATTAATACCATAAAACCTTTTTGGTTTATATATTAAATTTTTTATAATGAGTATAATCTCAATTAAAATAACGTCTCAAAAACTCGATGTAAACGAGTGTTATGATTTTGTAACCGATGATTCTTGTGGCGGAATTGCCGCTTTTATAGGAACCGTTAGGAATTCTACTAAAAATAAAGAAGTTACTGGGTTGGATTTTAGTTGTTACAAACCCATGGCACTTAAAGAAATGCAAAAAATTGCCGAAGCTGCTTTAGAGAAATTTTCAATTCAAAAAATTGCTATTCATCATGCAGAAGGATTATTAAAAGTAGGGGAGGTTCCCGTAATTATTACTGCTTCTGCACCACATAGAAAAGCTGCTTTTGAGGCTTGTGAATTTGCTATTGATACTTTAAAACAAACCGTACCTATTTGGAAAAAAGAATTTTTTACTGATGGTGAGGTTTGGGTGAATGCACATCCGTAAAAAATGTATATTTGACAAATTTTGGGGCATTAGCTCAGTTGGCTAGAGCGTTTGACTGGCAGTCAAAAGGTCATCGGTTCGACTCCGATATGCTCCACTAATACGGAAGCTCTGTAGGTTCTGTAAACGCAATTTTAGGGTTGTAAATTTCTTGCAACAGTACTTTTATTTCTGCTATAAAATCTTCTAATTTATCTTGAGTTACTTCGTAATCTGGTGTTCTGTAGTTTGCTGAAAAATTAAGTTGTAAAAATCCGTTATTAAGGTTTTTAAAAGAATAAATTCCAGCTTGTAACGGCTTATCTGCATCAACTTTTTCATTTTTTGAGTACATGTATGCGTACAACAACACCTGAATGGCTTTACTGAATTTATAATCTCGGATTTGTTCAAAATCGACAACTTTTAAATCGGTTGATTTTACCAAACCTGTTTTATAATCAATAATTCTCGTTACTCCGTTAAGTTCATCAACTCTATCCACCTGTCCGTGAATTTTAATCGGGAAATTAATTCCATCAACTTCAATTTGAATGCTATAATCTTCTTCCGTGGCAATTATTTTTAACTGATTGGTTTCATCTTTCAACAATGCTTTTTCTTGCTTTAAAAAATTGTTGACAAACCGAACAGCCACCTCAAAAATCAATCTATTTTTTCCTGTTGAAATATCTCCGTTTCTAAAATGTTGTGAAAAATATTTTTCAACTAGCGTTTTTACATTTTTCTGCATGTTGTTAACATCTTCCAACAACAAAAATCTTCCTAAAAACGGTTTATACAATTCATCTAAAGTATCATGTACAACGGTTCCAAGTGTGTTAAAAGCAACTTCCTCTTCAACTTCATCAAACTCTTTAATTTTTAATACTTTTTGTTTGTAAAAAGCAATCGGATTGTACAAATAATTGGTCAACGCCGATGGTGAAATACCTTTTTCAGCTAGCTCTTGTAATTTTGATGCAACTAATTTATTCTTCTTAATTTCTTTAAGTTCTGATGCTTCTGTAACTACTTTCGGACTTACAATTTTGGTTTCAATTCCGTCTTTCATCAATTCCAATTGCGTCACAAAACGGCTTTTTTCACCACCTCCAAACGTATCGCTTTCTGTATTGTAGATTAACACCACATTTTTTGCTCGTTGAATCAATCTGAAAAAGTGATACGAGAAAATCGCATCTTTTTCTCGATACGTAGGCAAGTTAAATTGCACTTTCGCATCAAACGGAACAAAAGAAGTTTGTTGCGTGCTTGCTGGTAAAATTCCTTCATTCACCGAAGTTAAAATCACATTTTCAAAGTCCAACACACGGGTTTCTAGCATTCCCATCAACTGTAAACCTTGTAATGGTTCTCCTTGAAACGACAAACTTTCCGAAGAAATTAATTGCCTGAAAAACTGATGTAACGTTTTTAAATCAGTGAAATATTCATACGCTAATTGTAAGTTTTGAAGTTGTGTAAAAGCTGTATGAAATCGGAATAAAAACTCTTTTTCTAAACCTTCAACATCATCTTTCAATGAATTGATTAATTGTAAAATTCGCTCTATAAATTCATTAATATCCGTGTATTTTTCAAATACAGAGATTATTGTTTTTTGAACTTCTGATGAAGTTTTTTCTAAAAAAGATGTGATATAAACTTGAGAAATAAACGTATTATTTTCTTTGGAAATATGCTGAGAAATTTCATCAGAAACCGAAAAATCATCTACCAATAACAACTGATAAATTAAAGGTTGTTTGATGAAACGAATTACGTCTTTATAGTAAAACACATTTTGATTTGACTTCTGTAATTTTTCTTGAGATAAAAACAGGTAAAAAACCGACAAAATCAAACTCGTCGTTGGCATATCTTTAAGCGGATATCCCATGGTTATGTTGATAGCGTCAACATTTTGCGGTAACGAGTTTAGCGTAATTGGCAATAAACTTTCATCTGCTAAAACTAGCGCAGTATTGTTATAATTTGGCATCTTTGACAATACTTCTCCCGCGTATTTAACCTGAGATATGTTTTTGGAAGCTCCTACCAACTCAATATTTTTAGGTTGCGAAAACCAATTCCCTATGATTTTTATCTCATTGTTTTGGTAATGTTTCCATTCGCTTTTATACCTTCTAACATAATTTCCTGCAGAATGATTTGAATTCAAAAATTCAGCATCCATATCCCAATAAGCATCTCCGTTTCCTGTGGTAAGTACTTTTTGGAAAATGGTTTCTTCAGCTGCGTTTAATGCATTGAATCCGATAAAAAATATCTTTTTGTTAGCGTTTTTTGCTAGATAATCATCTATTTTTTTGGTGGCTTCACGATACAAAACTCCTTGATAACCGATTTTATTTTCAATTAAAAATTGATAAAAAACATCATAAAAATCATTCAACTTTTCGGTAAACGCATAATGATCTTTCATCAATTCAGTTTCTTGAAATGTTCCTTTTACCGACCATTTTCTTAGTCGTTGTACGTCTCGTATGTACACAAAAATTTCACGAGTATCTACCAAATGCTGATCAATTTCATTAAAATCTTGCAACACTGTAAACGCCCATGAAGAAAAAACATCAAAAGAATCTGGTTCAGGCTCTAAAGATTTATAAATGGTGTAAAAATGAAATAGTAACTGAACAGAATCTACTTTTTTAATTTCTGAAACTTGTTCAACAAATTGCTCAATATTGATGATTTCCGGTAAAAACCCAGCTGAAATTTCATTTTTTAGCGTTTGTTTTACAAAAACTCCTGCACGTTGAGAAGGCAACACAAAAACCACATTTTCAAACGATTTTGTAGTTTTTAAAATATCTTGAATGGTTTCAGAAATAAAAGTTTGCATACTCCGAAAGTACAATATTTATCTTATTTTTGAGAGTAGAGATTTGCTAATTTTTATTGATGAATTCTTCTGAAAAATTAAACATCGCGCTTATTCAATCAGATTTAGTTTGGGAAAATCCTGAAGCTAACAGAAAGCTGTTTGAAGCAAAAATCAACACAATTACTAATGATGTTGATTTGATTGTGTTGCCTGAAATGTTTTCAACTGGCTTTTCCATGAACGCTTCAGCATTAGCTGAAACCATGGAAGGTGAAACCATACTATGGATGCAAAAAATGGCATCTGAAAAAAGCTGTGCAATTGTTGGAAGCGTCATTATTTCTGAAAGACCTTTTAGCTCCACTCAAGATGACAATTACTACAACCGTTTGTTATTTTTACATCCTTCTGGTAAAATCGAGTTTTACGATAAACGTCACACTTTTACTTTGGCTAAAGAGAACGAAGTGTATTCCGCAGGAGAAAATAAATTAATAGTCGATTATAAAGGCTGGAAAATTTGTCCGTTGATTTGTTATGATTTACGTTTTCCAGTATGGTCAAGAAACATTGAAAACTATGATTTACTTATATATGTAGCTAGTTGGCCCAAAGTTAGAATTGCTGCTTGGGATGCCTTATTAAAAGCTCGTGCTATTGAAAATATGAGTTACACCATTGGTGTAAACAGAATTGGTACAGACGCGAATGATTACGAATACGTGGGTCATTCTGCTGTTTATGATTATTTAGGAAACTCTCTTTCTGAAGAAAACAACAAAAAAGAAGATATTATTTATCTTGAAATTGATAAAGTCACGCAACAAAATACCCGAAAAAAACTCGGTTTTTTAAACGATAAAGATGATTTTATTTTAAAATAAGAATATTTTATAAGCAAAGTGAAGTTATTGTTTTATAAAGAGATTACTTCGTCATTCTTCCTCGTAATGACGAAAATAAAAAAGAGCCTTAATTGGCTCTTTTTTTATGCTGGTATCATCCATTTAAAATTGAATTTTGTATCTGGAACTACAATTCGTTCTGTAATTCTATACATTCTATCTGGTAATTTCATTAAATAATCACGTGCCTTTTCTGCTTCCTCAGTTAAGCCTGTAATTTTATCAATTTCCCAAGTATCATTTAATTTTTTCAAAATATCAACGTAATCAAAACCTGTGTAAACACCGATTCTTTGTGCTACTGTTGAAAAATCATCAAATAAACTTCCTTTTGCTCCAAACGATTCACGTAAGTGCATTGCAGGCATTACAATTTTGTGCTTCATCATTTTTTCAAATGCTAACATCATTTCGCTTGGATCTATCTTAAAAATCTCCTTAACAAATGCTGTGTATGCTTTATGATGACGCATTTCATCTCCGGCAATAATTCTTGACATTTTAGCCAATGCTTTATGTCCGCTTTTACGAGCAATTTTAGCAACGTTATTATGTGAAATATACGTTGCTAACTCTTGAAAACTGGTATACACAAAGTTTTTATACGGATCTGTTGATGTACCGATGTCAAATCCGTCAGAAATTAAATGCTGAGTGGTAATTTCTACCTCGCGCATATTTACTCTTCCTGATAAATACAAGTATTTATTTAACACATCTCCATGACGGTTTTCTTCAGCGGTCCACGCACGCACCCATTTTGCCCAACCATTGTCAGGGTCTTGTTTAACTCCGTCTAATTCCATCAACCAAGATTCGTAGGTTGGTAAGGCTTCTTCGGTAATAGTATCTCCTACTAACACCACCCAAAAATCATCGTCTAATTCTTTTGAGATCTCTCTGATTTCCTTTACTTCTTCTAAAAAAGAATCTTCTTGAGAATTCGGTAAAAAATCAGTGGGCTGCCAAATTTTTTCAACGGGAATTAAAAACTCATCAACAAAACTATGGATCTTTTTTTCCAAAGTTTGCATCACTTCTCTTCTAATGTTTTGTATTGACATTAATCTTACTTTTTATTTGTTCTTCTACTGTTGTTAACACTTGGTCAACATTTTTATTTTTTAAATGAATTGGTTCGTGTACTTCTAAAGTTAACGGGCTGAAAATTCCTAACGGAAACTTACCGTATTTGAAGATTTTCCATGAATTATTCACTGTAATTGGCACAACATAGGCTTCAGGATTATGAGTTATAATGGTTTTTAGGCCTCCTGTTGAAAAAGGTTTAGGCTCACCATTTCTACTTCTAGTTCCTTCGGGAAAAATTACTGCCGACCATTTGTTATCATGAATTCTTTTAGCAAAAGCATTTAGCTCTTTTATTGCTTGAACTCTATCTTTTCTATCAATTAATGCAGCTCCTCCTTGACGTAAATTGTATGAAATACTCGGTATTCCTTTTCCTAACTCTATTTTAGACACAAACTTAGGATGATGTTTTCTTAAATACCAAATAATTGGAGGTATATCAAACATACTTTGATGATTGGAAACAAAAATAATGGTTTCATTCTCTGGCAATTCATAATTTTTGTTAAACCTAACAGGTACACCCAGAATAAGTAATGATTTTACTAGAAACCAGTTTAAGACATCAACCGATAACTTATGCGCTTTATAACCAAACACATTAAAACACACCCATTGAATAGGGTGGAATATTAATAGTATTACAAAAAATACTAATCCGAATAGTGCTGAGAGTATATAACTAATAATTTTCATGTTTATTATAAAATAAGATTCCCGCTTTCGCGGGAATTTGTATTAATTATAAATTTTGAAACCAATTTGACCACGGTATTCTTGATAGAATTATAACTAATCCTAGACCGTAAAAAATAGCAAAGGTTTTAAATTTTGATTCGCTTTTAACTACTTTTTTATGTTTAGACCATCCCATTGTTATTAACACGATAGCAACAATCATCATTAAAGGATGTTCAACAGCTAATAAACGAACTGCAGGTTCTCCCATAGCAGTACTTGCATCAGCTTTAAGGATTTTATACCAAGGCGACATAAAATACCATCCTAAACCAATTAATAATTGAATATGTGTGGCTATAAGCGTGAATAACCCTAAACGAAAATCTTTATGAGTAAATTCTTTTTTTTGTATTAATCCTACTGCTGCATTTACAACCGTAAAAATTAATACAGCTAATAATATATATGCCCAATAAGAATGCACTGTCTTCATCATGATTTGTTAATTTTTGATACCGTAAATGTACTGATTTTTGCGCATAAAAAAACCACCTCAAATGAGGTGGTTATAAATTTAAAACACACAATGATTTTATTCTTCATTGTATATCCATAAACCATTTTCTTTTATAATACTTATTACTTCTTCTCCACTATTTCCATCATAGATAGCATAAGTAATAACATACTTTTGACCTTCTTCAGCTGATGGATTTAATGATTCATCAATCAATTTACTAATCGCATTTAAAATCATTTCATCACTCCAATAAGCTGCTTCACCATCTCTTCTATCAAAATTACCATATCTAGCTGCACTTGATGCTGCATCTTCATAACCTGATTCATTAGCAAAAGCATCACCAATAAATGCAAAATCTGCTCCTGATAAAGTGTGTCTAATTGTATTATCAGGCACCCAAGTAGTACCGTTGTGCGCAAATTTAACTGCACCTTCAACTTCATTTGTGTATTGAGACCAATTCATTCCATCATAAACGAAATAAGCTATAAAACTATAAACAGCATTATCATCTACACTACCATCTTCATCAATATCTTCAGTGTCTTTTACATATAATTTATACATTACACCTTCAATATCTCCATCTTCTTTTGGTTCATATTTAAACTTGTCGTTTAGATAAACAGGTATTTTTACCAAAGCTTCATCTTCATCAGAAAAGTTAGTGTAGCTTTCACCCATAGCAAAATACTCATCATCAGTTATACCTGAAACCATTTCCCAAGTATCATTAATTTTAATAAAACCGTTTTCTAAAGTAGATACAGATCCATCATAATATTTATATGTCAACGAAACTAACATCCTATGAGGTGCATCAGGGTACTTTACATCTAAAAAACTTGAAATATCTGTAAAACTATCAAAGTTTCCATAAGTATGACCATTGTCAGTATAATCTTGGTCTGTTACTTCATATACCTTTAAACTTCTTTCAGTAAACTTTGGTTCATAAATATTAAATGTAATTGTAGCATCAGAACCCTCACCGTATAAACTATACTTTTCTAATAAAAATTCTGGTAATATTTCTTTAGCATCATCTTCAGAATTAAAATTACCATAATTTAACTCTAATGCTTCATAATCGTCATCTGTTAGTTTATACTCAAAGCTTCCAACATTAGGTTCTTCTGGAATAGCATCAACAATTTCATTTACATCTTCTAGCGGATTACAATTAGAAAATAATGTAATCACTGTTAATAAATAAATTATTTTTTTCATTTTATAAATTTTTAAAAATTAATTTTGGCTCCGAAGCTGAATGTTCTTCCTAAACCATAGTATACTTGCGCATCGGTAGCTGTAGAATTACCTCCATCTCTTGCATCTGAAATATATTCTACATCAAATACATTATTGAGTCTTGCAGTTAAGGTCGTATCGAAATTACCTAATTTAAACTTATGCCTTAATGCTGTATCAAATAAATTATAAGCAGGAACTTTCCATGCCTCAGGAGCACCTTCTGTTCCTCTATCACTAGGATCAAACTCTGCATATAAATCTGAGTAGTGGTTATAGTCTAGAGTAAAAGTCGTTTCTGGAGTTAATTTATAATTTAAACCTAATGATGCTGTTGTTTGTGCAGCATCACCAACATGTAAATCTTCTATAAAAATATCAACAGTGTCTACTAATTCATTTGCTTCATTAAAAATTTGAACATTTTCCACATTGTTTAACCATCTCCAATCTCCTAACGAAAGCATTCCTGTAATTGTTAATTTGTCAATTGGTTTATAACTAAAATCAACCTCGACACCCTGATGAAGTGCTCCTACACCTAAAATGTTAGCAAACGCTATTGATTCATCTTGTAACTCAAAACGTGCAACTTCTGTTCTATCATCCCACTTTGTTCTATAAAGGTTTATGTTAGCTGATAATTTTTCGCCTCTTAACGTATAACCAACTTCGTAACTCGTAATCTTTTGATTTTCTGCGTCTGAGTTAACATCAACGTTATTATTTTCTGCAAAAACAGAATTAAAATATGGAGCTTTTTCGAAATAACCTAAGTTTACAAAAACCCCATGAGTATCATCTATATTATAATTCACTCCTCCTTTAGTACCAAACCCTAAGAAATTATACTTATCAGACTCTTGTAAAGGATCTGAATCTAAATATTGAAAACGGTCTATTCTTTGATAAGAAGTGTTTGATAAAGAAAATGAAAAGAAAGAAGATATTTTATCTTTAGAATATTCTAACTGACCAAAACCACCTAACCATCCTACTTTTCCATCATTATCATACCAGATTTTGTCTCCAACCTGAGCTTGGTTCCCTAAATTGTTAACATTTGAGTCATCAGCAAAATAACTTCCTCCTAATAAATCTGTTACTTCAGTAAAGTGAATTCCTTTATAATTCCTGTAATCTATACCTGTCAAGAATGTTAGTTCATCTGTAAGGTCTGTTTTTAATGTAGATAAAATACCATACCATTTATGATCATTTCTTGACGCTCTTAAAATAGTTTCAGAACCATTAACTCCATTAGCTATATTTTCTTCTACAATTTTATCAAAATTGATAGTTCCTAAAGGTCCAATCCTGTAATCTGAGTCATTAAATCTAAACTTATTGGCACCACCTGTACCACCACCACCACCAGTACCAAACGAATAGTACGCTGCTGTTGATATAAAAGTTTTATCACTCAATGTCCAGTTATGGTTTAATGAAATTTGTGGTTTATGATAAAAATTATCCTCAGAACTAGTTAACTGTCCTTGTTTATAACCCCAATCTGAATTAAATCTTCTACCTCTTTCACTATCTCTGAAAGTTTTAATAGAGTGCATATTTTGTCTTTGTCCATGACGTTGTTTTGCTCCAAAAGCTGTTAACGATAATTTATGCGATTCGTTAAACTGTTTAGAAACATTTACAAAATAATTAAATCCTGAAAATGGAGTTCCGTCAACGTAACCCTCTCCATTTGTTTGAGCTGCAGAAACTGTCGCTGCAACACCATTATCATTTAATCCGGTTGAATAAGTAAAGCCAAATTTTTGATATCCATCATTACCGAAGCTAAACATTACATTCCCTCCTTGTTTAACATCTGTAGTTTTAGAAATAACATTTATTGTTCCCCCAACTGAAGGTACTGCAACCTTAGAGGCTCCTAAACCTCTTTGAACCTGCATAGCACTTGTTACATCTCCTAAGCCTGCCCAGTTAGACCAATAAACTCTACCGTTTTCCATATCATTTACTGGAACACCGTTAATCATTACTGCTACATTTTCAGAGTTAAATCCACGTAAATTGATTCTACCATCTCCATAACCTCCACCAGATTTAGTTGCATACACCCCAGGTGTAGATTTTAATATTTCAGGAAATTCTTGAGTACCTAATTTCATCTCAATATCTGCAGCTTTTATAGTTGAAACCGCTATTGGAGTCTTTCTATCAATTGCAAAAGATGTTGTTGTAATAACGATTTCGTCAAGAACTTGACCATCCTCAGTTAATTGAATAGTGCCTAAATCTCCTCCCTTAGCAAAAGCTACTTGTTTGTTTGTGTACCCTACAAAAGAAACTACTACTGTTCCATTATTAGATTTTGTGTTTAACATAAACTTTCCATCAAAATCTGTAGATGTACCATTGCCAGTACCCTTCTCTACTACACTTGCTCCAGGTAATGGCTCACCAGTTTCGTCAACTACTTTACCTGAAATTTTAGTTTGCCCTAAAACCGTAGCAGTCACAAAGAATAATGCTACTAGTAATAAATTTTTAAATTTTCTCATTGTTAAATTTAATTGTTATTAAATGCGTTGCAAAAATCCTGCTTTTACACAGTACGAATGTTAAGGCAATGTTAAGTTTTAACACCTCCTTAAGACTCCTGAAAGATACAACTAAACCTTTTTAGTAATTGATTAGCAACCAATTAAATGTTAACAGCTTTATTAACACAGATTAATAAATACTATACACCATTTTAACTTTTAAGAAAATTTAATTTTTTAGGAAGATTGTAAGATTTTTTTGGCTAATTCTTTACCTAATTCGACACCAAATTGGTCGTATGAAAAGATGTTCCAAATAATTCCTTGTGTAAAAATCTTATGCTCGTACAAAGCTATTAGCATTCCTAGAGTTAAAGGAGTTAGTTTGTCAAACAAAATAGCATTATTTGGTCTATTCCCTTCAAAAACTTTGAAAGGTAATAATTGATTGATCTTATCTGATTGACCCGCAGTTTTAAGCTCTAGATGAACTTCTTCTTTTGTTTTACCAAAAGCCAAGGCTTCCATTTGCGCTTCAAAATTGGCCATTAATTTTTTATGATGATCTGTTAAACCATATAAAGATTTTTTAAATCCAATAAAATCAGCAGGAATTAATTTGGTTCCTTGATGCACCAATTGCATAAATGCATGTTGCATATTTGTACCTGTGCTACCCCAAACTATAGTTCCAGTTTGATAATCTATAGGGTTTCCATCTCTATCTACACTTTTACCATTACTTTCCATAATAGCTTGCTGCAAATAATCTGGTAGTTTAGATAAATATTGAGTGTACGGTAAAACAGCTTCTGTTTCTGCTTTATAAAAATTATTATACCAAACACTCAACAGCGCTAAAACAACTGGAATATTTTTATCAAAATCAGCAGATTTAAAATGATTATCCATTTTTTCTGCGCCCTCTAATAATTCTTTAAAATTATCAAATCCAACAGCTAATGAAATTGATAAACCTACAGCCGACCATAACGAAAAGCGTCCACCTACCCAATCCCACATTGGGAACACATTGTTTTTATCAATTCCAAAATTATAAACTGCCTCTAAATTAGTTGAAACCGCCACAAAATGTTTAGCCACATCAAATACAGAAGCTGAGCGCATAAACCAATCTTTAATTGTATTCGCATTGGTTATGGTTTCTTGAGTAGTAAAGGTTTTTGATACTATAACAAATAATGTAGTTTCAGGATTTACTTTTTTCAAGATTTCTTGAACATGATCTCCATCTACATTAGAAACAAAATGTGTGTTTAATTTATTTTTATAAAATTGAAGTGCTTCAACCACCATATCTGGCCCAAGATCTGAACCTCCAATTCCTATATTTACAATATCGGTAATAGATTTACCTGTATATCCTTTCCATTTACCTGAAACAACTTTATTGCTAAAAGCTCTTATTTTTTTAAGAGTAGATTGAATTTTAGGCTTTATATCTTTCCCATTTATTAAAATAGGTTCTTCAGAAGAGCTACGTAAAGCCGTATGCAATACCGCTCTTTCTTCAGTTACATTAATAATATCTCCAGAAAAATATTTTTGAATAGCATCTTTTAACTCAACTTCGTTAGCAAGCTTCACTAATAAATCTAGCGTTTCTTTTGTTATTCTATTCTTTGAAAAATCAACCTCTAGTTGATCTAATTGAATAGTAAAATCAGATTTTCTATTAGAATTTTGATTGAATAACTCCTTTATTGTTACTTGCTCATTATCAGAAAAATGCTTTGATAATTGCTTCCAAGCATTGGTTTGTGTTGGGTTAATATTTTGTAAAGCCATTGATTAGTTGTTTGCTACAATTTGTTCTGGTATTATCTCTTTTTCCTCAACGGGTAAAGATATACTATCTAATTGTTCTTTCAAAGGTTTTATAAATTCAAAATATTTAGGCTTTAAACTTTCTTCCATTGGTTTGGCTGAAGGTAATTTTTCTCTAAACGGGTCTACTTGACGTCCATTTTTCCAAAAACGATAGCAAACATGAGGTCCACTAGTGTTACCTGTCATTCCTACCCAACCAATAATATCTCCTTGTTGCACATATTCTCCTACTCTTACCTTTCTTCGTTTCATGTGTAAATATTGAGTGCTATATGTACCGTTATGTCTTATTTTTACATAATTACCGTTTCCTCCTCTTCGTGCAGATTCTACTACAGTACCACTTGCAGTTGCCATAATTGGCGTATTAATTTTAGCTGCAAAATCGGTTCCTTTATGTGCTCTTATTCTATTTCCATACAAACGAATCCTTCTTCTTAAGTTATATCTTGAAGATATTCTGTATTGGAATTTGATTGGTGATTTTAAAAACTGTCTTCTTAGTAACGATGCTTCATCATCAAAATATTCCGGGATTTGACGAATGGTATCCGCTATGAATCTATAAGCATATAAGTCTTTTCCTTTATGGTTAAATACAGCTGCTTTTACCCTACCATAGCCTACAGATACTGTATCATTAATAAACTTTTCTTCAAAAATAAGTTTGAAAGTATCATCTTTTTGTAAACGATAAAAATCCAACGTCCATGAGTAAATATCCGCTATTGTGTTTGCTAATGTTGGTCTTAACCCCAGCGTGTCAATAGCTACAGAAAAGTTTGAAGTAATTTTACCAGAAACCTCTCTATCAATTATTTTTATAGGCTTTTTATAGGTGTATGCTTTTATAATTGAGTCTTTAAAATCAATAATTGTAGAGGTAACCTTATTGTGTTTGTAAATAAAAACTTGTGCGGTTTGTGTTGAATCTTTTGATGCTAAAATAGTATAGGCTTTATTGGTTCTTACTCTTCTTACATCAAATGTATCTTTTATAGCTGTAGCAATTGCATTAATTTTAGGGTACATTACATGGTGTCTATCCATTATAATTCCAAAACTCTCTCCATTTTTAATCGTATCATTAACTACTTTATAGTTATCAAAATTAAAGCCATATTTTATAACTGGCTTTGGTTTTTCAACCTCAACCACTTGTTCAATTACTTTCTGTTTTTCTTCTTTTTTACATGAAAAAAAGAAAAACAATACAATAAATGGGATTATGTTTTTTAGTTTCAAGTACCTGTATTTTTTCTTCCAAGAGCAAAAATACAAATTAATGTAGTTCAATGTAATTATTTAACAGTTTGTAAAGTGCAGGCCTTTTAGTTTTGGTCAAAAACAATTTCAAACGGATTTGCCAAACCTTTATACGCTTCAAGTTCTGCTCTTAATGATCCTACAGCTAGTGAAGCTTTCATTTTTATGGGAATTTTATTGTCATCTGCAGTAATCCAAATGGTAACACTTTCTTCAGCTTTAAAAACTCTACCTGCTTGTACTAAAGGTCTAAATTTTTGAGTTTTTACTTTACCAAATTTTGTTTCTACCATTTCATTTCCTAAAAACTTTAATTTAAAAGGATAGGTTTTATTGTCAAAAAACATATCAACATCAATCTGTTCTCCTTTTGTTAAGCTTTGAGTATCATAAGCCCTTAAAAAGTAAAAGGTAGAAATCATATCTTGAACTCCGTTAACAGATATAACTGTATCTTCTTGCTTTATAAAATCTTGTACCATGGCTGTGTTTTTTTCATGGTTAAATTTTATATGTTTATGTTTTTTATAGCCTCCTTCGTCTATTTTTCTTTTAAAATAGTAAGGTTTTACGGTTTCTGTATCAAAGTAACTTTCATAAGTATCATCTACTTTAAAAAACCACCCTACTACATCAGAGGTTTTTCCTTCTCCTTTGGCATGCAGCACTTTTTTACCATCTAAAGTGGTTTCTTTTAAACTAAGCTCTGCAGTTCCTGCTTTAAAGAACCCGCTATAGCTCATCCTGTATCTAAGCCATTCGCCACTTTTAAAGGCTTGCGCTTTTTCTTGTCCATAACTTGCAATTGTCATTGCAATTGTAAAAATGTATAGTAATTTTTTCACGATATCAAACTTATAAAAAAAGCATGACAATTACCGTTCCAAAAATAAAAAAAGCAGTTTCTTCACTAATTTAAACTGCTTTTTTACAATGTTTTAACATCTTATTAAAATTCACCCCAATTGTCTAATTCTTCTTTAGACCATAAATAGGGAAAGAATATTCTACGTTGATATTTTGGATGCAAATATTTTCTCCAGTTGCTTCCTCCAGTAGCTTCTATATCTTTTTCACTTCCTCCTAAATATTTACCTGCAGCATTATAATGTGCCATTACCCATTTTACGTTTACTGTATAATCATAATGACGCATTGCTTTAATTAAAGTTTGATCTTGCTGAATTTCTTTTGGAAGCTGCTTAAATTTTTTAGATAAGTTTATATCATTATAATCTTCCATAAAGTCAATAAATTCACCCATGTACTTCTTTTCAAATAAGTTTAAAAGCGTGGATTTTTGACCTGTATTGTAGTTTTTTCCTGCTGCTTGCCAATACAAATGATCATAGGCATTTTTAAAGGATGAATTCCTGTCAATAGTTTCTCTATAACGAGCATCAATCAAATTGATTAGCTCTGTGGATGCAAATTCAATTTTTCGATATTGTGCACTTTGAAAACCACTTGCGGGCGTTAATGTATTTCTAAATTTTAAATATTGTTCTGTATCCATACCATCTGCCATTACTGTAAATGAACTACATAGCATATCAAAGTAACGACTAATTCGCATTAAATGTTTTGAGAATTTTTCTGCAGAAATTTCTGATGATTTTGCTACTTGATCTATTTCCCACAAAATCATTTTGAACAATAACTCATTTACCTGATGGTACATGATAAATACCATTTCATCGGGTTGTGTGGTACGCGGAATTTGCAGTCCTAATAAGGCATCGGTTTGGATATAATCCCAATACGTAATGGGTTTGCTCCACAACAAACCTTCTAACATTGAATTTAATGGAACTCCAAGTTCGTCATACTTTTCTTCAATGGCTTTTAAAATTTTGTCTTTTTCCATATTTGTTTAAGACTAAAAGAACCAAGTTTCAAGAAAATCTTGTGGCTTGGTTCTTTTCACTTTTAATATAAATTGAGAATTATAATGTTCCTCTTTTTTCTTGTTCTCTTTCTATTGATTCAAACAAGGCTTTGAAGTTTCCTGCACCAAAACCTTTGGCCCCCATACGTTGAATAATTTCAAAGAACAAGGTTGGGCGATCTTCAACAGGTTTGGTAAAGATTTGTAATAAATATCCTTCTTCGTCTGCATCTACTAAAATAGACAATTCTTGCAACTTAGAAATGTCTTCTTTCATCATTTCCATATGATTTCCTAACCGCTCAGGAATCATATCGTAGTACGCTTGCGGTGGTGGTGGTAAAAACTCCACTCCGTAATCACGCAAACGTGTTACGGTTTTTACAATATCATCAGTTGCTACAGCAATGTGTTGTACTCCTTCACCTTCGTAAAAATCTAAATATTCTTCAATTTGTGATCTTTTTGCTGCTTCTGCTGGTTCATTAATTGGAAATTTAATACGTCCGTTACCATTACTCATTACTTTACTCATTAATGCTGAGTATTCGGTATGGATTTGCTTATCATCAAACGATAAAAAGTTTACGAATCCCATCACATCTTCGTACCATTTTACCCATTTATTCATTTGCCCCCAACCCACATTACCAACCATATGGTCGATATATTTTAATCCTGCTGATGGCGGATTGTAATTTGATTTCCATTCTTGGAAACCTGGTAAAAATATTCCGTTGTAGTTTTTACGCTCAACAAACATGTGAACCGTTTCTCCGTAGGTATAAATTCCTGCACGAACTACTTCTCCGTGTTCGTCTTTCTCTACTTTAGGTTCCATGAAAGATTTTGCTCCGCGCTTTGTGGTTTCTTCCCAAGCCGAACGTGCATCTTCTACCCAAAGTGCTACTACTTTTACTCCGTCTCCATGCTTTACAATATGATCATTGATTGGTGATTTACTGTTTAACGGAGTTGTTAACACTAATCGGATTTTATCTTGTTTTAACACATAACTCACTTCTTCTTTTGAGCCTGTTTCTAATCCTTTGTAGGCATACGATTCAAATCCGAATGCTGTTTTATAATAATGCGCAGCTTGCTTTGCATTCCCTACATAAAACTCTACATAATCTGTTCCTAAAAGTGGAAGGAAATCTTGCGCTCCTTCAAATATTTTTTCTAAACCGTAGTTTACTGATTTTACTTCTTTACTCATAATAAGCCCCTCTTAATCTCCCCTGAGGGGAGAGACTCTTAACCGGGAAAACATAAGAGTTCTTTTAATTATACGTTATATTTAATTATAAAAACCTTTTTAAACTCCTTCCCTTTGGGAAGGTTGGGATGGGCTTTACTCCAACCACGATTTATAATAATCTTCATCGGCAATTTTCATTGCTTCTTCAGTTACTTTTAACGGTTTAAAGGTATCTACCATTACCGCTAATTCTTCTGTTTCTGTTTGCCCAATACTTCTTTCTGTTGCTCCTGGGTGCGGTCCATGAGGAATACCTGCAGGATGCAATGAAATATGACCCGCTTCAATATCATTTCTACTCATAAAATCACCATCTACGTAATACAACACTTCATCAGAATCAATATTACTGTGGTTGTATGGTGCTGGAATTGAATTTGGATGGTAATCATACAAACGTGGCACAAAACTACAAATAACAAATGCATCTGTTTCAAATGTTTGATGTACTGGAGGCGGTTGATGAATTCTACCTGTTATCGGTTCAAAATCATGAATTGAAAAAGCATACGGATAGTTATAACCATCGTACCCAACTACATCAAACGGATGTGATGCATAGATCATTTCAATGATTTCATCTTGCTTTTTAATTTTCATCAAAAAGTCTCCTTTTTCATTATGTGTTTCTAGTTCTTGTGGCTGACGAATATCACGCTCACAAAAAGGAGCATGTTCTAACAACTGACCAAACCAGTTTCGATAGCGTTTTGGCGTGTAAACCGGACGATAACTCTCAACTATGAACAAACGGTTATCTTCAGTATCAAAATCCATTTTATAGATCATTCCGCGAGGAATTACTATATAATCTCCATATTTAAAATCGAGATTACCCATGTGTGTACGTAACTTACCTGTTCCTTTATGAACGAAAATTACCTCATCTGCATCAGTATTTTTATAAAAATAATCTTTGGTTGATTGTTTTGGTGCTGCTAAAATGATGTTACAATCAGAATTAGTTAACACCACTTTTCTACTTTCCAAATAATCTTCCACTTGTGGTACTTGAAATCCGCGAAAGCGGTACGATTGAATATTATTTGATTTGGCAACTTTAGGTGCAATACTGTATTGTTGTTTGATTGCTTTTACCATAGTCGGACGCTGCTCATGATATAAATTCGATGACATTCCGTCAAAACCAATGGTACCAAATAATTGCTCATAGTATAAGCTTCCGTCTTCTTTACGGAACTGTGTATGACGTTTAGGAGGTATTTTTCCTAGTTTATGATAAAAAGGCATTTTGTTAATGTATTAATGAGTTAATAAAACAATGTAACAATTAGCGTTAGCGAAAGATTGCTACATTTTTACATTGAAAAACTTACACATTAAACGTTCACTCAGGGTTACGTTTTATCAAAAACTTTAAATATATAAGTAAGTCTTTATACATTTTAGTTGTAGTTGCTTGTCTTACAAATATACAGAAAAGTAAAAAGAATACTGGTATGTATCGTTAGGTTAAAACAAAAAATCCGAAGCGTAAAAACTTCGGATTCTAAAATTAACTTGTAAATTTTATTCTTTTGGTAAGCGCTCATCAATCATTTTAAGCGGCATTCCTTCCATTAAATCAAACACATCAATAATGCTTCTAAATGTATCTTCTTCTTCAGATTGCTCTGTAATAAACCATTGTAAAAATACTTCTGTTACAAAATCATCTTCTTTTCTTGCTGATTTAAATATTTTAAATATTGATTCTGTTACATTTATTTCCTGATCTAATGATCTTTCATAAATATCTCTTAAGCTTTCAAAATCATTAGTTACGTTTTCAACGTTCGGAGAAATTGCTGATCCACCATTATCATTGATAAAAGTGAATATTTTCATAGCATGCTCTCTTTCTTCTTCTGCTTGTTTATAAAAAAATGATTTGCTGTTTAATAATTCTCTTTGATCGCACCATGAAGCCATAGCTAGGTAAGATGCCGAAGCTTTCATTTCTAATGCAATCTGATGGTTTAACAAATCCATAATAACAGGATTTATTGTCATTTGTTTTCTTACTGCTGTTTTCATAATAGTACTTTATTTATAACAAAAGTACCACAATACAAGCGTGTAAAAAACTAGTTGTAGAAATTTGAAAAAAGTCTAAATAAGCATAGCTTATACTAAAACTCTTTTGATAGGGGCAAAAAAGGAATCTACTGTTTGTTTTAAATGTAAAAGCTGAGGAATATCTAAATAAATAAGATGTTTTTTATCTGCAACAAACAACAAAACAAAATTATCTGTATCAATAATTTCTTGAATAGACCAATGTGTTGATAATTTCTGAATGCTATTTCTTAGCTGAAGCAACTGAGGAAAACTTAATAAAATTTCTTTATTTATTGTTGTTAACCTGTATTTACAAAACGTTACCTCTTGTAAACTAACTATATCCAAAATTGTGTGTTTTTATGGTGTGCAAACATACAAATTTATTTAGAATAAATAAAAATTAGCTTTCTGGTGCTAATTCAACTTCCAAACCATCTAAGTCTGGAGTAATGGGAATTTGACAACCTAACCTACTATTATCTTCAACATAAAATGCTTCTGCTAGCATTGCTTCTTCTTCATCACCCATTTCAGGTAACTCATGATCTGATAGCACATAGCACTGACAAGATGCACACATAGCCATTCCACCACAAATACCGATGGTTCCCTCTGGAGCTAACTCATAAGACCTAACAACTTCCATCAAGTTCATTGCCATATCAGTTGGCGCTTGCACTTCATGAGTTACTCCTTCTCTATCTGTTATTTTTAAGGTAATATCTTGTTCCATTAGTAAACTCTTTATTCAATAGCTTTAACAACTGCTTTTGGTGCTTCTTTTTTTGTTCCGTCAAAACCTTCTACACCACCTACTGTTGTGTATTTCATGACATATTTTTTATCTGGGTAAATT